>JACRCD010000010.1 GCA_016219175.1 Deltaproteobacteria bacterium
CCCTGTGCCCCGCAATTTGCGCTAATTCTTTGTTAAATAAGCCAAGCGCCTTGCTGTTGGCGGTATAAACTTGCCTTGGTTCCGCTTGCATGAGAAGTATTGGCGCGTCAATCGTCTCGATTATTTCTTTAAGAATTTCAGCACCGCTTGCCAGCCTGAATTTCTGGGCGCATTCGCTACAAATGCCGCCCGTGATGCAGGGTCCGGATGCTTGTTTCTTGTTTAAATCAGATTTACACAGCCCGCAGATTTGTTTCATAGCCTCATGGTCCGACCCCGATTATTTCTACGATTCTGATTCCGGTTTGGACGCTTTTGTCCAATACTTGCAAAGGATGATAAAGGTGGCGTAGTGCGTGACCAGCAACGCGGGAACCCAGAACGCGGGTATCCAGTAGGCCGGACCCATATACGCTGATGCCCCATGGACAGTAGCCAGTATGATTGCCGAGATAAGGTCTACTGTTCCCTCGACGTTGAAAATCCAGACAAGCAGCCGGGCGACTCGTGCCTTTCGCACAACAGCCAGAATCGCGAACATGGCCAGCAGGGCGGCAAGCAGGTCTCCGAACGCTGCCGGGTAGGCGAATCGGGGAGAGATGCCCGCATAGGTGGCCCCTGGCGCCAGGAACATCAAACCGAGGTGCCGGAGCGAGTGGAGTAGAAGGATCGGCAGCAGAACGGTCTGTGGTTTCAGGCCCGGTAGTCTCGGGAAGAGGTAGATGCGGGCGGCCACCCAGAAAACAAAGGTGCTGAACAGGAGATTGACAGTGAGAATGTTCATGCGGCTCGCCTCCTCCTCCATTTACGCTTATAAGCGGCCCAACGGGCCCGCGGGAAAAGCCTTTTTGCAGAAATCAGCCATGCTGGCCTGTCCTGTTTTTTTGAGAGGAGGTCAGATTTCAACTAACCAAACTTCCTGCTATAAGGCGCATTTCCCTGTCAAAAAACTCATTAAAGCCCTAAAATCCGCTGTTTTTAGTTTTTAGAGTGCTTTGTCTAAGGTGTCAGGCTGTTGGCTTGGTCAGACCCTGATCCTCTTTTTACTCTTCTTCCCTAAATCTGAAGAACGTCTCTTCCGTCCCCACTCACGGGCAGGAAAACTCTCGTTAGCGTAGGAGGCACAGATCATTGAGATAGGAATCGGAGAATGTTGAGGGATCAACGACATACTTTCGGAGTGCTCGGCGTGTGAAGTCCCTTACACAATTCATGTCATTGTCAGATATTCTCGCCTGTCCATGATGGGCGATTTTGGAGCGCATGTCATAAATGCTTTTGGCCTTGTCGGCGATAACGCGCACATCATCTTTGTAGAAGCGATTGAACCATTTTGCAACTCGAAGTTGAAATCGATAACTTAATTCGGCCTGTTGGGAGGGCAAGAATAGCATTTCAAGAATGATGGCCAGTTGAAGAAATCGCAGACTCCGCGAAGAGACATCGGCAGACTCGGCGTAGCGGTAAAGCTCGATGATCGTTGTCAGTATTGCCTTCTCCTTGAACTTAAGCAGCGCAGCCAGCAGTTTCCGGAGGCAATTGATCTCCGATTGTTCTAATTTCAGAAAGTGCCCACCCCAGTATGGGCGAAAATGCAAGAACTGAATGGAATTTTGATCTTCGGAAAAGCCAATGTATGGACCAGATAGAGTCCCGGTCATTAGCTTTATAGCAAATGAAACCAAAATGGCATCATCTTGGGTGGATGTGGCCAATACGAAATTAGTCTGTTGAATGCGAATGTTGTGTGATAGAAGATTTCCTCGGAGGTAGATACACCAAGTGTTCCACGCTGCATTTTTTTTGTAGGAAATAGAGGAAACAAGACCAGTTCCTGAAAGAGTTACTTCCCGAATTCCAATCAGCTTGCGCACGCGAGCCGAATCAACGCGCAGGCGGGAAATCGAATCCGCCAATCTGATCGATTTCTTTGTCGACGCAATGGTTAATGGGAAGTAGTGAATGGGCATGAGGGCGTGGTGCCTAGCCGGCGTTAGGGGAGGGTAGAAGTGTAGGGACGGGGTACTTCAGATTATATGATTCCATTATCGGGTAAAGATAATATCGCACAAAAAATATAATTTGAAGGACGTATCCGTCCTGCCGCGCGGCACCCAGGCTCGCTAAATACAAAATCTTCAGTTCCACCGACCACCTTGCTTCCCTGCACGGTATCCCCAAATCTTTTTTAACCTTGCTTCGCAGACTTTTTGCCCCCCGTTCTGAAACTTGAACGTCATTTGACCTCACCGCAGCATTCTCAGGGGTGCAAAGCCCTCTTGCTCGGTTGTGACCGTCATGAGCAGTTAATCCAAGGTTTCTTGCCTGTATGTGTTTGCCAGATCCTAACTCGAGACCAAATAATGTCAAGAAAATAACAGGGTGTTTAGTATTTTTTTACAGGAGGATGGGCGCGGTGGAGCAAAGCCGGTTAGCCGCGGTAGTTCGCCGCCATACGTAAGTCTAAGATGGGCACACCCTGGATCGGTTTGTCCATGACAGGGTGATAGGGGAAAAAATCCGCAGCTACATAACCCGGTCTGTTCTGGTGGTGTCAACCGCTCATGCTTTCCACGGCTTTGCGCCCTTTCCGGCCGGCGATTTCTTCTTCCGGGTTGGGGGCAGTGGTATCTCCGCATCCGTGGCCCGTTCCTTCTCCCCGGCGCGGGAGGTTATCTCTGTCTGGTCAGGTGGATCGCATCTGTCGTGGTAGCCGTTCAAAATATGTTTGAACCTGCCGCCCGGCTGGGGCAGCACATCCTTAAAGGCTACCCCGTAAATCTCCCAGATGGTGATGAAAAGGGCGGCTATGAGCGGCCCGATGATGATACCGATAAAGCCGAACAGGGCAAGCCCGCCCAGGGTGCTGAAAAAGATCATTAATTCATGCATCTTGGTGTCCTTGCCGACCAGGACCGGCCGCAGGAAATTGTCGATGCCGCCGACCACCAGGGCGCAGAAGACGGCAAGCGCCACCCCCTGCACAAGCATGCCGCCGGCCATGAGGATGATCGAGGCCGGCACCCAGATCAAGGCCGCACCGATACCGGGGATAATCGACAGCACCGCCATGATGGCCCCCCAGAAGGCGGGGCTGGAAATACCCGCCACCCAGAAGGCGACCCCGGCCAGCACGCCTTGCACCAGGCCGACCACCAGGGTGCCTTTCATCGTCGCCCTGGTCACGGAGGTGAATTTGTCCAGCAGCAAGCTTTCGTCTTTATTTTCCAGGGGCAGGTAATAGAGGAGCCGGGCCAGCAGTTTATCGCCGTCCATCAGGAAAAAAAACATGGAATAGAGGAGAATGAGGACGGCAAAAAGAAAATTGACGGTCATCACCGTAATGGAAGAGAGGCTGTCGATCAGATAGCTGCTGGCCATGCCCACCATCTCGCCCGCTTTTTCCAGGATGAGAGCCCGGTATGGCACGATCCGCTCATAAAAGGGGATGTGGCGCATCAGCTCCGAGAGCATATCGGGTTCGGCAAGTTTCTGCTGCACCCATGGAGTCACCGACTCTCCGACCTTGATGGCCTGGCTGGTGATGAGTCCCACCAGGATGCCGGAAGGAATCAGCACGGTGAAGATAATCAGCAGGATGGTGATCAGCGCCGCGGGTTTCCGTCTGCCGCCCGACAAGCGGGACAAGCCCTGGTAGAGCGGCTGGGCCAGGGCGGCGAAGATCCCGGCCAGAAACACCGGCATTAAAAAATGGCTGGTCATGGCCAGGAAAAGAGCGGAAATGAGAAAAACCAAAAAAAGAAGAGTAACCTTGCTGGGGTAGTCGCGGTTCATGGTGTTTCGATCCCTTGAATGGTGCTGCGCCTGCGGCAAAATAGCCTGCGTTTGTTTGACTCGCCTTGCCAGAGGGTAAGCCAAAAAAAAAGTTTGATCAATGACAAGCTGCGGCCGTATAAAATTTTGTTCCGCTGTCTGTAAAAGCAGACAAGAACTATCATGTTTATTTTAAACGATAAATTGCTATTTTTGTTCAAATCGTTCCCGGTTGCCGTATAAAAAATATTTGTTTGGCAGACAGGTTGGGAAATTTGGTGGAGCAGCAGTTATGGTTAAATGTCATTACAATTCAACATGATAACTGTTATCCTATTTTGTGGCACATCTTTTGCTGATGTGACAGTTGCAAATTAAAATGTTCAATTGTTCATTTTTGCGAGCGGGCTGAGCACCAATCAGCTGATAAGGTGGTTTCCCCGCTTTCCTTCGCATTGAGGAGCTGTCCAGCCCCGCGGGCTCGCCCTGCGGTCTTTCATGCCCGGCCCCTTAATTTGCCAAATGATGAAGTTGTTCCGTCTCTTATTTCGAGTAACCGGCCGAATGAGCCATATGCTGCAGTGACGCGTTTTTTGTGCGTTATCTCTGCCGGTTATTTGCCGTAACGACGCAAGAGGTATGGCTAGAGGCTGAAACAGCCAGCTTGACCTATGTCGCTGCCCAGCCCTGTCTGTCAGCCCTGCAGCCTTGTCTGCGGGGTAAATACCTGCGTGGTTGCCTTTTACAAATTTTATTCTTGATATGCAGGAGAACTAAAGCATGACCGGAAGACAAACAGTTAAACCTCGGTTTATTCCTGTGGTTTTTTCCCTTTTTCTGATGACATTGCCGGGCCAGGCCGCGGCAGCCGGGCAATCGAGCTGCGCTGGGGATCTCAACAATGACGGCTCGGTAACCGTAAACGATTTTTCCGTCTTCTTGGCCGATTGGGGCCGAAAGGATTGCAGCGTCGCCACCCCTTGCCTGGGCGATTTGAATGCGGATGCCATTGTCAATATTTCGGATTTTTCCGTGTTTTTAGCCGACTGGGGCAGGACGGATTGCTCTGTTGACGCGGATGGCGACGGATTCCTGGTGTCGACGGGCGATTGTGACGATACGAGCGCCGCCGTCTATCCGGGGGCAAATGAGATCTGTGGTGATGGGATTGACCAGGACTGTTCCGGCGCGGATCTCTCCTGCGGCACCGGCCCCCATGCCAATCTGCGCTATCAGGATTATCCCGGCAACTGTCTGAGCTGCCACGACACGGAAGCAAATGAAATGTTCGGTTCCAGCCATTATCAGTGGCTGGGAGATGCTCCGGATATGGTCAACGGCACTGACATCAAGCAAGGCAAACTCACCAACGCGGTAAACAGCTATTGCATTAATATCGCCGGGGACTGGCAGTTATGCGGCAAGTGCCATGTCGGCCGCGGTCTGCGACCGGATGATGCGGCTGCCGGTCTGGAAAATATCGACTGTCTGGCCTGCCACAGCGAGGAATACGCCAAGGCGCGGGTCAGGCTGGCCGATGGTTCCATGGGTGTCGCCAGTCCGGCGGACAGCATGGTGCGTAGTGTCCAGAAACCTAATCGGACCATCTGTCTGAAATGCCATGCCAATGCCGGCGGCGGGGATGGGGTCAAGCGGGGCGATCTGTCCATGGCCACCATTACCAATGCTGATCCCCACTTTGATGTCCATATGAATACAACCGGCAGTGATCTGGCCTGCCAGTCCTGTCATGAGTTCCAGAATCACCGGGTCATCGGCAAGGGTTCCGACCTGCGCGCTACCGATGATGTGGCCCGCGGCTCCGAAATCTCCTGCACAACCTGCCATGACACCATGGCAACCACGGGTCATGCCGATGCCACCATTGACCGGCATGCGGCGCGGGGCAAGATCGCCTGTCAGGTCTGCCACATCCCGACCTATGCCAAGGTGGCCACCGAGATCAACCGTGACTGGCGCCAGCATCAGGGCGGCGTTGATGCCTCAACCTGTGATGCAACCAACCCCTGTCCCGGCCATCCGTTGATCGAGAAGGCTGCCAATCTGACCCCCGAATACCGATGGTGGGACAGGCTGAGCGACAACGCCCTGCTCGGGGATGACGCATCCCGCACCTATAATGCGGAGCTGGATACCTATCCGACCTCTATTCCGCTTGGTGATTTTGATCTGAGCGATACCAGCACCAAGATCTATCCGTTCAAGTACAAGACCGCCGTGCAGCCCAAAACCGTCCAGGGTGACGCGCTGATCGCCCTCGATACCTTTGTTTATCTCGGCGGCACGGGCAACGTGGACGAGGCCATCGAGTCCGGCCTGGTGAACATGGGTTATCCCGCCGGCGAGCCGTATGAATGGGTTACCACCGATACCTACCAGTTGCTCAATCACGGCGTGGAGACTTCCTCAGCCGCTCTTACCTGCGGCGACTGCCACAACGGCAGCAGCGGTCTCACCACCACTACCAGGATGCCGTTTGGGGAGCTTGGCTACCATGACTTCCGCAACAGCAGCGTGAACCTCTGCGCCCTCTGTCACGCAGCCAAGACAGCCAGCCGGGTGGCCATGCATGACAGACATGTCCGTACCGAGGGCTTTGCCTGTAATTCCTGCCATGGCACCGGCGCTCCGCTGAAAAAGGAGAAGAGCGACCTGTGCAATGACTGCCATGGGACCAAGTCGGCATCTACCCAGACAATTCATAACAAGCATGTCACAGGTAAAAATTACGCCTGCAACAGGTGTCATACGTATTAAGCAGCCGGTGAAATAACAAACCTTCTGCTTTAACCACAGGTAACGGAGGCGGGGTCTAGCGACCCTGGCCTCCGTTTTTTGTTTTAAGGGGTGCGCAACAGCTGTTTGTTGCGCACGCAGCAATCCCCCGTGGGCACGATGAAGCCGTGCCCACCCTACGCGGCCTGCCGGGTCAAAATCACATAACATAATGAAATTGCAACGTTTTTCGTAGGGTGCGCAACGGCTGTTTGTTGCGCACGCGATGCGGCGCTGGATACGGTTGTCTTATAACAACGTCCCGGTAACCGCGTGGGCAAACGATGAAGCCGTTTGCACACCCTACCGGCCACCCTCCCTGCGGAGGCCGCTGGCGGTCCTGATTGCCGGGATGGGGCAGCTCTCGCTTGTGCATTGGTTGATTTCCACGGTGAGATGGGTCAGTTCATGGAAATCATCCAGCAGGTTCTTGTAATAAGCAGGCTGTTGCGGGTTGTGGGTGACAATGGCGATTATCGCCGCATAATCGGCAGGGCCGACCTTCCAGATATGGATATCGGCGATGCGGTTGTCGTCCGCTGCCTCGATTTTTTCCCTGATGGCCTCCTTGTAGTCTCCGGCAATGCTGCCGTCCAGCAGGATCGAGCTCGTCTCCTTGAGCAGGGAATAGGCCCAGCGGGTGATGACCAGGGCGCCGACCATGCCGATGACCGGATCAAGCCAGTTCCAGCCGAAGAATTTTCCCGCCACCAGGGCGATGATGGCAAGCAGGGATGTCAGGGCGTCGGCCAGGACATGCATATAGGCGGCCTTCAGGTTGTGATCATCATGGTGGTGTTCGTCGCCATGGTCGTGGCTGTGGCGCCCTTCGAGCAAAAAGGCGCTGACGATGTTGACGATGAGTCCCAGGGCGGCAACATAGATGGCCTCATTAAAGGAGATGTGCTGCGGCCGCCACACGCGGTGCAGGGACTCCGCCAGCATGATCAGCGCCACCACCGCCAGGGCGACGGCGCTGGCAAAGCCTCCCAGCACGCTGACCTTGCCGGTGCCAAAGGCAAAATCAGGGCTGCCGGCATTTTTACGGGCATAATGATAGGCAAAGATCGTGATCAGGAAGGCGGCCACATGGGTGCCCATGTGCCAGCCGTCGGCCAGCAGGGCCATGGAGCCGTAGGCCGTGCCCGCGATAATCTCAACCACCATGGTGACGGCGGTGAGAACAAGCACCTGGATGGTCCTTTTTTCGCCATGTTCATGGATGACGGCGAAATCATGGCTGTGCTGTAAATCCTTCAGGGTCTGGATATGCATGTTGTACCTTCTTTTTGTTAAAATTCCAGGGCAAGCTGCGTGGTGATCATATTCGCCTCCCCGCCGCTGCCGCCCTCTTTTTCCCTGTAATCCTCATCAAAGACATACTCAAGCGCCAGGAAAAGATGCGAAGTCAGGGCAATGGTGGCTGAGGTCAGATAACGGTCTGACGGTAATCCCATGTTCGCGGCCTCCATGGTTTTCTGGTAGCCCAGGGCGAAAACGGTTTCCCGTTCCATAATCTGGGCGGTATATGACGCTTCCAGCTGCCAGGCTTCCGGTTTCGCGCCCTTGCCCTGGTAGGGTAGCTCGCGTACAGCAAAACGATCAAGAACGCCGATATATTCCGCAAACAAGGCAAACGGGCCGCGGCTGAGTTGCAGATGGGTGCCCAAGCCGGGCGCATAATCGTAAATCCCATCGCTGCCCCGGCTTGCCAAGGCATCGCTTAACCCGTCGGAATCGGCCAGATTGTTGATGTAATCAATCCCCATTTCCAGGCTGATCATATCTCCTTCAAGAAGATAATCCAAGCTGGCGCCGAAATTGTCAATAGCCCTTTTTTCCCCTGTTTTGTCCATATCCCCGTTAAAGGCATAGATGGACCAGGAGAAACCACCGTATTCCATCCCGGCCACCACGGCTGTCTCCCGGCTTTCGCCGAGCGCCAGGGTAAGGGGATCCTGGATCATATTGGTGGCATACAGGCCGAACGGCACGTAAAGTTTGCCGATGTTCAGGAAAAGTGGATTTTTAAGCGGATTGCCGAGGGAGATGACCGCCTCGTCCACCTCAACAGGCTCGGTATTGTTTTCTTCCCACAACAAAAGCAGGTGACCATTCAGCCAGTCCCGGGGGCGCAGGTGCAGATCAAGCTCCACCGTGGAAAGGGTGAGATCGCTTTCCTTTTCGCCTGCATAGCCGTCGAGTCTAAAGGCCTCGATCTCAATCAAACCGCTGAAATTCAGATAATCACGGATGCCGGCCAGCAAGCCGTCTTTTCCCTCTCTCTGTTTTGCCGGAGCGTTTTGCCGCACCAGCTGCTCCTCGCCAGTCCGCGACCCTTCTTCAACTTGACCCCAGTTATGTTTATCGATTTCCCCCGTACCGGGGCGATTCTCAGCTCCCCGGACATTGACCGGCGAGACGGTTGCCAGAAGCGCGGCTGTGCCCATGAGCAGCAGCCCTTTTTGTGTCCATGATTCTATTGACATTATTTTTCCTCTTTTATATGAAAGTCGACGGTGCTCGAAACTGCCCAAGCCGGAGCGCCGGACTTTCATGGTTCGTTGTGTCTGGCCAGCCTGGTCCAGCCATGCTGGTTAGCAGTTTATCGAAACGCCTTCAGCCTCGGGCAAGGACCAGTGAGCCGAGCTGGTAAACGGCTGTTGCCAGGCTGAAGGCGAAGACGGTATTGAAGGCCATGGAGAACAATCCCCATTTCCAGGAACCGCTCTCCCGCACGATGCAGACCACGGTCACGAAGCAGGGCGCGTAAAACATGATGAAAACGATGAGGGCCATGGCCTTCAAGGGGCTCCAGTCAGGGGATGCGGCCAGGGTGTCCGCCAGGGACGTTGTTTCTTCCGGATCGATCTCGCCCAGTGAATAGGCCGTCCCCAGGGTTGACACCACGACCTCCTTGGCGGCAAATCCACCCACCAGGGCGATGTTCGTGCGCCAGTCAAAACCGGCCAGCCAGCTTATCTTTTCAAGGGCGGTACCGATACGGCCGGCAAACGATTGACGCAGCGCCAGACCGGCCTGGGCCGCTTCAATCCGGGCCAGTTCTTCCTTGAGTTGCAGGGCGTCCGGGCCGGTAACCTCGTCTGCTTCCGCAACCAGCGCGATGACCTCCGGGGCATACATCCCCAGGGTGGCGGCTCTTTGTTCAATAAATTTTTCTTTCTCAGTCGCGGAAAGGCCGGGAAAGGTCATCATCGCCCACAGCAGTATGGAAATGGCGAGAATGACGGTGCCCGCTTTTCTGATGTATTGCCAGGTCCGTTCCCAGGTATGGATAAATAGCCCTCTTAAGGTTGGCAGCCGATATGGCGGCAGCTCCATGACAAAGGGGGTTGATGCGCCGCGCAGGATGGTGGAGCGCAGCAGTTTGGCGACCAGCAGCGCCACAACCCAGGCCAGCAGGGTAAAACCGAGCAGGAATTGCGCCTGATTTGCCGCAAAAAAGGCGCTGGTCAACAGGATCAGCACCGGCAATTTTGCCCCGCAGTTCATAAAAGGCGCGGTAAGAATGGTGGCCAGCCGTTCCCGGGGGGAGCGCAGGGTGCGAGTGGCCATGACGCCGGGCACGGCGCAGCCGCCGGCAATACCGCCGGATATGATGTAGGACATGACGGAATTGCCGTGCAGCCCAAAGGTGCTGAAAACCTTGTCCATCATGAAGGCGACCCTGGCCAGGTAGCCTGAATCTTCAAGAACCGCGATGCCGAGAAACATGAACATGATGATGGGCACGAAGCCGATGACGCCGCCGACCCCGTCGATGATCCCTGAGATAACAAGCGATTTAAGCAATCCGTCCGCTAACAGGGTGTCGGCCATCCCGCCAAGCCAGCTGAACAAAGATTCCAGCCATGAAACCGGAATCTCGCTGAAGGTAAAGGAAAACTGATAGAGCCCGAAGAGGATGGCAAACATCAGCAGAGGGCCGATAAGACGATTGGTCAGCACCTGGTCGATCTTGTCCGAGAGATACAGGCGCTCGGTATCATGTTGCCGGTTCATCACGCCCTGGCGCAGCAGGGACTTGATGTAGCCGTATCGTTGATCGGCAATGATCCCTTCCGGATAGGAGCCGACCGTTTGTTGCAGATGGCCGGTCAGCTCGCGAACGGACCTCTCCAGTTCCTCGGCAAGCCGCGGGTTGATCCGCCTTCCTTTTTCCATGACTTGCGCATCGTTTTCCAGATATTTGAGGGCAAGCCAACGCGCCGGGCAGGTTTCGTTCAGGAAGCCGTTTTGCTCAATTTTTTCCGTCATGCCGGCCAGCATGCTGTCGATGTGCTCGCCATAGGAGATGCGCCAGGTTTCCCGGACCTCTCCCGCGCGGTCAATCGCTTCCGCCACTGCTGCCATGAGCGCGTCCTTGCCCTTGCCGGAACGGGCAATGACAGGCACCACGGGCACCCCGATCAGTTGCGAAAGTTTGTCCGCATCAATGGTAATGCCGCGCTGCCTGGCGACATCCATCATATTCAGGGCGATAATGGTCGGGATGCCCATTTCCAGAAACTGACAGGTCAGGTAGAGATTGCGTTCCAGATTTGAGGCGTCCGTGACATTGATAACCACCCGCGGCTTTTCATTGACCAGATAGTCACGGGCCACAATCTCTTCCTGCGAGTAGGCGGTGAGGGAATAGGCGCCGGGCAGGTCGATAATCTTGATGTCACGCTCTCCATGCCGGCTCCATCCTTCTTTTTTTTCAACAGTAACGCCCGGATAATTGCCGACATGCTGCCGGGCTCCGGTCAGGGTGTTAAAAAGGGTGGTTTTCCCCGAGTTGGGGTTGCCGGCCAGGGCGATGCGCATGTCTTGCTTTTTGTTTATCGAAGCAGGACCTCGCGCCGCAGGGACAACCTTGCCGAAAAACTGCGCTCTATCTTCTACTGCCAGTGCTTTCATAATGAATCCTCTTTGTCATCCGTTAATCAACTTCCATGAAAATGGTGTCCGCCTCGTTATTACGTAAGGTCAGGGTGCCTCCCATGACCCGCAGGGCTACAGGGTCTTTTAAGGGGGCTTTGCCGTGCATGGTGACCACGGTCCCCGGAATGAGACCCAGCTCGCGGATACGCCGGCCGAGATCACCGGTTGCGCTGATCGATTTTATTGTGCCGGTTTGATTCTTTTGCATCTGCCGCAATACGATGGTGCGGAGCGTGTTTTTTTCTCCCGCGCCGGAATCGGGCAAATTGGCTTTACGATTCATTTCGGATTGGTTTTGGGTCTGGCGGCTCATTTTTTTGGCTCCTGTTGCTGGTGATGTGTAGTAGGCTTCGAAAAGTATAAGGGTTCCCTAACTGGTTTGGTAAAAAAAATTCCTTAGAAATTTTAGCATAACCGGTGGGCACGATAAACCCGCGCCCACCTTGCGCGGTCTAATGATTGTGTCAGGTGCTGAGCGCAACGGTTGTTTTGTTGCGCACGCGGTTGAAAACCAGGACCGGAAGTCCGATGGTATCGTTATAAAAAGTGAGAAAGCGGGGTCAGATAACCTGATTTATTTTTTCCAGTATCGCTTCAAGCTGTCTGTTCTCTTCTTCGGTCAGATGGAGCATGATTTCCTCGGTGAGTTGGGAATGCAGGCGGTTATGTTCAAGAAAATAGGTATTGCCTTTCGGGGTTAATTCGACAACCAGGGAGCGTCTGTCGCTTTCGTGCTGTTTGCGCTCGATGAGTTCCTTTTTGACAAGTTTATCGACCACGACGGTCAAGCTGCCGGTGGTAACCCCCATTTTTTCGGACAGTTCCTTCATGCGTAACGTCTTATGCCAGCCGAGGATCTCGATGATGTGCATCTGGGACAGCGTTAATTCATTTTCTCTGACAATGCCGTGCTCCCAGGAGGAGAGCTTTTCAAAAAATTCGATAATCAGATGGTTCAGTTTATTTTTATCCATTGGCAGACGCCCCTTTTGTTTTGATTTTCAGTATTCATAAATCAAAATAGTTTTGATGTCAAGATATTTTTAATTATGACTATCGGCGGAGACATTTTGCGACTGAAACAGGAATCAGCGAAAAAAATGAAAGCGGTTGCTGCCAGGCTGGGGAAATGAGGAGAGAGGCGCGGCGGATAGTGTTGAACCTGCACGAATGTATTCGGAAATTCGAAGAGGTGCGTGGGCGGGTTATGGCGTCAATCTTTCGATGGCAATGACAATGCCCTGCACGAACTCCACCCGGGCCACGGGATAGATCTCTTCCGTATTGCGGTCCACCCAGACGTTGCGGTAGACGATGGAGCTCCTGCCCCTGTCGTCGTGCACGCGGACCGGGAGACTCATGCGGTCCGTCTGTCTGAGCAGTCTGCGGTTGGTGTAGGTCCAGACGGTGGCTTCCCCTTTATCTGTGGTGCGGATGAAGGTCTGGTCCGGGGAGCCCCAGGAGAGGTTGACCATCTCCTCGTTGAAACCGATGTCGATCTGGCCAAGGCTGATCTGCTCCTGAATGACCGGGCTGAAGTCGGCAAACAGTTCCTGGTTTTCGGCAATCCGTTGTTCGCGCAGGTGCTGGGCCGACATGCAGCCGGCCAGAGTCAGGCTGGCAATAAACGCAAAGATAAAGAAAATGTGTCTCATCCTTATACCTCCCGCCGTCATGTGGATGTCCGGCAATGAAGGGTGATAACGAAATGCATCAGCAGGTTTCTCCCTGGGCCCTGTCCTGGACGTATGGTGTGCCTGTCGCCAGGGAGTGCTCCGCCTTGGCGAGTTCCCGTCCGAGGTAGGCGGCATGATCCAGCCGGGAGACCAGCTTCATCTCCAGGAGGGTGGAGCAGATGGTGGCCGCATCCTGGCCCGCGACGATATGCGCCAGCTGCCCGTTGTTGCGGTAATGCTCCACGTGCAGCGGGTTGGTTTTGCCCTGATCGGCCAGGATGACAAAGTAGCCGGCCGGATCAAGATGGAGCCGTTTTGCCGGACTTGCTTCGATGGTATCGACAAGGCGCACGCGCAGGCCATGGCTAAAGAATTCCGGCCGGGGCTCGGCCAGGGAAAGAATCGTCTTCTCGATCACGTTTTTGTCTACGCAGCCGGTCAGATCATGCACGGTTATCTGTTTCCGGAAATGTTCTGCCTCGGCCGGCAGGATATTTTTCAGCACGGGCCGGGCCCCGGCGGCCTCGATAATCCCGCGGCTTTCGTTTATGCCATGCATCTTTAATTTGATTAGGGCGTCAGCCGGCCGGTGCCCGGCTATCTCATCCCCGGTGATGACGAGATGCCGGATAAACGGGTTGCTGATCAGGTTTTTCACCACGTGCTCAACCCCGATGTTTTCCGTGGTCATGCGGCCGATGAGGCAGATAGCGTTTGACCGGGCCGCAAAATCGAGCTCTTCGTAAGGGGCCTGGCCCAGCAGCAGCACGGCAATCCACGCCCGGGGATGCAGGACCAGGTAGTCGCCCGGCTGCACCGGCCATGACTCCGGAACAAAATCCGCCGGGGTGATGGTGGTGATGGAGGCCGGCTCAATCTCCTCCTGCTCCATGCTGGTAAGGAGATCCATCTTTTCATTGAAAACGTTGAAGGCCGGCACGGGCAAACAGGGGCTGCACCCCAGTCATTGGTGGAGATTGAGCGGGTTCGCCCCGGCAAGCCAGGACTCGAAATCGCTTCTTATGCCGGAAAGCTCGGGCGTCCCGTGGGACCCGCCGATGTCGTTGATCCCGGCCAGAATGGCGGCCATCATATCCTGGTGGAGACAGGCGCAGGTGCGGCAGCGCTCAAGTCCCATGATCTTGGTAAACTCCCGGTGGGCCGCTCTGATTGCGTTAATCTTTTCCGCGCGAATGTCCATGAATCCTCTTTTTAAAGGGCTGCCGGTTTTCCACCCTTGAACAGGGCGCCGACTGTATAGGGCGAGGTGCGAAAACCCGTCAGGCCGGCCCAGGTAACGTCAATAAAACCGGCCTCCTTCATGAGCTGGAGCTGATCCCCGACCGGGACCGTGCCGCCGACTCAGTGGGACCAGGCTTCCGGGCTGCCTGTCATGTGGGGTGGCAGTTCCGTTTCCAGCACCACGTCGGCAAACCGCAATACGCCGCCTGGTTTTAAAACGCGGTAGATCTCCCGGAAGCATTGCTGCTTGCAGGGGGAAAGGTTGATCACCCCGTTTGAGATAACCACATCAAAAAAGCTGTCCGCATAAGGCAGGTTTTCCGAATCCACCCGTCTGATCTCAAAATTTGTCAGCCCCGCGCAGGTGAGATTGACCCTGGCCCGTTGCACCATTTTTTCCGTCAGATCGACGCCGTAGGTCATGGCCTTTTCACCCGTGAGCAGACTCACGACATACATGTCAAAGCCTGCGCCGCAGCCGAAATCAAGCACCAAGGAGCCGGCCCGGATAGCGCCCAAGGAGAAGGGGTTGCCGACCCCGCAGAAGCTTTCCAGCAGAGCGGGATGGGCTTTGGCAATGACCGCCGCGGCATAGCCCAGTTTCTCCGCGCCCTCCCGGCCGGTGGGATAAAGAAATTCGCCGGCGGGCGAAAGGGAGACCTGATCATATCTGGCGCGGATCGCCTCTCGGATTTTTGCTGGGTCATGAACCGTCTGGGCGCCTGGCCCGGCGGTTGGCGTGATGCTTGCGGCCGATGAGCCGGGAGGGGTGGGAAAGGGGACCTTGTCCCAGGCGGAGGGCGTCCGGCAGCCGACGGCGCCGGTTGAAGGGGGTCAGCCCTTGGCCTGTGCCGGTTTTGTATCCTTATTCCCATTCCAAATCATACGTTCAACTTTGTCCCCCCTCAATAATGGTGGTGCACGGGCTCATCGTGCCCACCGGAAAGGATTTGATCGTCCCCCCGGCTTTATCTAAAACGGTTTCCTGTTGCTGTTGCACTGGCTGGCCTGGCTGATGGCGTTGTCCAGATGATGAAAGAAGTTCAACGCCTCCCTGTTGCCCGCATCCTTTTGTAACTGCGTCTCATAAATGGAGAAAAGTTTTGTCAAAACAGTCAGGACATCATCATCAGCCAGGGAACCGATATCCTCCCAGATATCGTTCGGACTCTTCATAATATTCCTCCCGGCGTTGCGCCGTTGCTGCCATTCCTCACAGGGATGGCCCGGCCTGGCGGATTTCCCTGGTGGTCTGATCGGCAAACTGCTGAAAATTTTTGGCGAACAAGCCCGCCAGTTTTTCAGCCTGAGCCCGGTAGGCATCAGGGCTGGCCCAGGTGTTGCAGGGATTTAAAACTTTATCCGGCACATCCGGGCAATGCAGGGGTATTTGCAGGCCGAAAAAAGGTTCCGTTTCCGTGGCGACGTCGTCAAGCTTGCCGTTTAAGGCAGCGTTGACCATGGCCCGGGTATGGGCGATGCTCATGCGGGTGCCGATGCCGGCCGGTCCGCCGCTCCAGCCGGTATTGATGAGCCAGACCCGGGCGCCATGCCGGTCGAGTTTTTGGCCCAGCAGCTCCGCATAGCGCATGGGGTGCATGGGCATGAAGGGCGCCCCGTAGCAGGCGCTGAATGCCGGGGTGGGCTCGGTGACCCCGCGTTCCGTGCCCGCCACCCGGGCGGTGTAGCCCGAGATGAAGTGGTACATGGCCTGTTCCCTGGTGAGGCGGGCAATCGGCGGCAGGACGCCGAAGGCATCGGCGGACAGGAAAATGATCGTTTTCGGATGTCCTCCCATGCCGCTTGTGCTGGCGTTGGGAATGGCGGAGATGTGGTAGGAGCCGCGGGTGTTTTCCGTGAAGGTGTCATCATCCAGATCCACCCGGCGGGTACAGGAATCCAGGCTGACGTTCTCCAGGATGGTGCCGAAGCGTTTGGTGGTGGAATAGATTTCCGGCTCGGCCTCCGGGGAAAGACGGATCAGTTTGGCATAGCAGCCGCCCTCGAAGTTGAAAACGCCGTTGTCGCTCCAGCCGTGTTCGTCATCGCCGATCAGGGTGCGGGCGGCGTCGGCCGACAGGGTTGTTTTGCCGGTGCCGCTGAGTCCGAAGAACAGGGCGGTCTCCCCGGCCGGGCTGATATTGGCCGAGCAGTGCATGGGCAGGACGCCTTTGTGGGGCATCAGATAATTCATGACGGTGAAAATGGATTTCTTGATTTCCCCGGCATAGCTGGTGCCGCCGATGAGGATCAGTTTCTGTTTGAAGTTGATGATGACGAAGGTCTCGGAATTTGTACCGTCCAGGGCCGGGGAGGAGTGGAAGTGCGGGGCGTCGATGACGGTGAAGGCCGGGATGTGTTTTTTCAGGGCCCCTTCATCGGGTTGAATGAACATATTGCGGGCAAACAGGCTGTGCCAGGCGTACTGGGTAATGATCCGCACCGGCATGCGGTGATCCGGATCCGCCCCGGCAAAGCAGTCCTGCACATAGATATCCTGGGTCTGCAGATGCAGGGTCATGCGTTTATGCAGCTGCTCGAAACTGGCTTTGGAGATAGGGGGGTTGTTGGCCCCCCACCAGATATCCTTTTTGGTCGAAGACTCTTCCACAATAAACTTGTCCCGGGCTGAACGGCCCGTATGGTGCCCGGTCCGCACGACGATGGGCCCGAGGTGGGACAGCCGGCCCTCGCCCCGGGTGAGAATTTTTTCGTAGAGTCTGGAGGAGGGCAGGTTCCAGAAGACCTCGTTGAGATTGGTCAGTCCGTGATTATCCAGTCCATAGCTGGTATGATTGGAACATTGATTATTTTTCATGCGTATTCTCCATGACTGGTGCTGGTGCAAATAATGAATCTGTAAGGAACGGAGGAGGTTATCCGTCCGGGTGCAACGGTTTTGTAGAGTGCGCAAACGGTTTCATCGTTTACGCACGCGGACTGGCGGGCAATAAGACCTGCCCGCCCTACCCAAAAACCAAGAGTGACATGATACTACCCCCCCGCCTGTTTGACCCTGTAGCCTTTTTTGGTGAGCTCTTCCGCCAGGGTGTGCCGATGGTCGCCCTGGATTTCTATGATTCCCTCTTTCACCGTGCCGCCGCTGCCGCATCTCTGTTTAAGCTGGCTGGCGAGATGGCGCAGCTCATCTTCATCCAGGGGGAGGCCTGTAACGCAGGTCATGCCTTTGCCCTTGCGGCCCTTGGTTTCCAGGGAAATCCGCACAATCCCGTCCCCCTTGGTCGGGGCGCGGCGCTGGCGGCATGAGCAGGCAGCGGCCGGATAGCCGCAGGCCGGACACATTCTGCCATGCTCGGTTGAATAGACGGGACCGCTTGTGTTGTCATTTTTTTTGGTCATATCCGTTTGCTGTAGATGGTTGTCTCCGGCTTCCGCCTGCCGAAGCAGGGCTTGTTCATCCGTTGCCGGACTTGCTTCGCCGTCCCCGTCAGCGGGCAGGATGCATCCAAGGCCAAGGCATAGGGGGCATTCTTCCCAGGACAGCAGAAATCTGCTTACCCCCTTGAAGGAGCCGAGCTGCCCTGAACCATGGCATATCCGGCAGATTTCTTTCATTATATTAGTGCAGTACCTGGGACTTGTCAGCAAAATCCCCGGGGAAAAGCCCTCCCTGTTTCAAAGGTGGGGCTTTGCCGGCAGAAGGTAAAAAAGACATATGCTGTTTTCAGGATACAAATTTACCGCGGATCTTTCCAGATTATAATAGGTGGAGTGAAAAGAAGGAAGCCCGCAACGACGAAACCATCGTTGCTCTGGCGAGTGGGGGAAAGGCCTTGTCAGCCGGTTTGATTGGCTGGAAACATCGGCAATGCTTCATTGCCAGCAAATGCCATCAGCATGAATGGCAACGTTTGCTGCCTTGCCCTTCCATGGCCTGCATGATCGGGCAGCCTTCAATTGATCCCTGGCCCGAGCACGAGGCGGCCAGGTCAGTTAATATCTTTTTCATCCTGGTCAGCTCCATGATTTTTGTCTCAATTTCCCGGATCTTAGCCTGGGTCCGCTGCTTGACCTCCGCCTTGGTGGCGTTTGGCGCATCATGCAGGGTGAGCAGCTCGGCAATTTCTTTCAGGGAAAAGCCGAGCAGCTTGGCGTTTCTGATAAAGCGGATCTTGGCCACGGTATCCGCCGGATAAAGCCGGTAGCCTGAATCGGTGCGGGGGGGCGGGTCAAGAAGCCCCTGGCGCTC
The DNA here is from genome assembly GCA_016219175.1 of Deltaproteobacteria bacterium. Taxonomy (GTDB): domain Bacteria; phylum Desulfobacterota; class Desulfobulbia; order Desulfobulbales; family SURF-16; genus SURF-16. The sequence goes on from JACRCD010000010.1 coordinate 18,646, forward strand.
ATAAAACCGCACCGTTTCAATGCCAACCCCCGCCTCCTTGGCGATCTTGCCGATTGTCACTCCTGTCATGTCTTTATCTCCGTGGGTTGATGAGCAATAACCTTTAAAAACAGGGCCGCGGTCACTCCCCAGATGAGGGAGAAAACCAGGGCAAAGAGCGGCGCGGTAGTGCCGAGCCCCATCCCCAGCATGCCCGCCCCCATCTTGGGAAAGACCATGAACAGCATCAGGGCCAGGGGGCCGAGGCTGAGGACAACCCCTTTTTTGATTAAGGCGCAGTTCCAGAAGGGCAGGAGAAAGAGCAACCCCCAGAGACCGCTGCTGATGAGACGCGGCATGAGCCAGGATGCGGTCAGGGCCGGGGCCATGTTGAAGCCCAGGGCCTGATTGATGCCCACGGCGCCGGACAGCCAGATGCCGAGGCTGTTTACCGCTCCGCCGATCATGCCGGCGGCTATCACCTTGATAATTTTCATAAATCATCTCCTTATAAAATTTGTGGGGAAAGTCCCTCGGGAAACATGGCAAAGGAGATGGTATATTAAACCCTGTACCATACTACAGAGTCAAGGGGATAAGTTAAGCATGGGAAACCGGGCAACATCCGCCCCGCCAAAAAGGAAAGCATGGTCCGGCGGGACGGGGCGCCGGGCGTTCCGGTCAGGGGGCGGCGGAGGTTTTCGCCCTGGCGCCCTTGAGAGTCAGGTTTTTGAAGCAAAGGAATTTGGTCAGCCTTATCTCGATTGCGCCGTCCTGCTCTTCCGCTTCCACCTCAAGCTCTTTCCAGATGATGGCCTTGGCGCAAGGAATCTTCAGATATTTGCGCAGCGCGTCTTCACTCGGTTTGCCCATGCGTACCGCAGGGGTCGGGACTTTTACTCATCAGCCGGTCAGCGGAGGCCGCGGTTCCAGAAAGATGGTGGCATGTCCGCCGTTTTCAGCAATCATCCGCAGGGCCTGGGGGCTAATGTGAATTGTTGTCTTTTCTTCTATTGGCATAATAACGGCACCATGAAAGCATATATTTTAATGTTTCCTGGAAAATATGCTACAATTCAGACAAATTCGCCACAGGGATTTTCCGGGACACCTGGAAACCCCGCGCGGCATCGTGTTCTCTGCAACCAAGGATTTACTGCCCATGGACGATAAATTAGTGATTGCCATGGTGGGTCTGCCCGCACGGGGCAAATCCACCATGGCCTGGAAAATCGCCCGGACCCTTGAGTTTGACGACGTCAGGGTGCGGATCTTCAACAATGGAGAGCTGCGGCGCAAACTTACCCGCGAAAACACCTCCTCCCCGGAGTTCTTCTCGCCCCGGAATCCGACAGGGGTGGAGTTCAGGGAAAAATGCGCCCGGATCAATCGGGAGCTTGCCCATTCCTACCTGGAGAACGACGGGCAGGTAGCCATTATCGATGCCAGCAACGTCACCAGGCACCGGCGGAGGATGATTGAAGAGACCTTTCCGAACATTCCTATTTTTTTTATTGAGTGCGTCAATGTGGATGAAGAGGCAAACGAAGCCTGCATGGAGCACAAGGTTTCGTTAAAGGAGTTCAGTCATCTTTCCCCGGCAGAGGCCTTTGACAGTTTTTTCAAGCGCATCGCCCATTACGAAAGTATCTACGAGCCCCTGCATGATGAGCGCAACCGCATCCTGGTCGATTCCTTTGAAGGCTGCATCCTGCAGGAGAGGATTTCGGATGTGGTTCCCTATTATGACCGGATTCGTGATATCATCACCACCCGTATCGTCAAAAATCTCTATCTGGTGCGTCACGGCGAGACGTATTTCAACCTGGAAGACCGGATCGGCGGAGATTCGGATCTCACGGAAAAAGGGCTGGCCCAGGCCCAGGCCCTGGCCGACTATTTTACCGATGTCTCCATTCCCATCATCTTTACCAGCAACCACAAGAGAACCATGCAGACGGCCTCACCCATCGCCGCCAGGCAGAAAGAGTGCTCGATCATAGCCCTGCCGGAATTTAACGAGATCCACGCCGGCATCTGCGAAGGGATGACCTATCAGGAGATCCGGGAGAAGATGCCCCAGATCGCCAACGCCAGAAACCGCAATAAGTACGGCTACGTCTATCCGGAGGGAGAGGGCTATGTGACCATGGAAAAACGGGTGCACCGCGGGCTGAAGAAGGTCTTTTATCTCAACAACTATAATGAAAACATCATGATTGTCGGGCATCGGGCGGTTAACCGCATGATTTTGTCGGATTTTGTCTTCCGGCCCAAGGAGGAGGTGCCCTATATTTACATGCCCCAGAACCGCTATTATCACCTGCAGATCGACCCGCATAAAAAGCATTTCGAACTGAAGCCGTTCATGAAGGTTTGAGCGGCATGGTTATTCCGGCCTGATCGAAGCGCTCTCTTTACCGGTGCTCAGGGTTTCTCCGCCAGACGGGTTGCATATTGACAGTACTTTTTATCCTCTTTCAAGATATGGTCAATAAGCCAGTTTCGTATAATACCTATAATCGTTGAGTTGAAAATGGTTTTTCCTTCCCGGACCTCCCTGTTGTATTGATAGATCCGGTTTTCAAAATCCTTATGCAGCCTTCTGTGGGCCACGATATCAGGGTAATTGATCCTGTGCATGAATTCTTCTTCAAAACCGAAGTGACTCCTGGCATAGTCTTCCATCGCCTGTAACGATTCTTCGCCCAGGGTCTTGAGGGATTGCCGATCCCCGTTCAGCAACCTGTCGTCCATTTCATTGTATATGCCGATCCACTTTCTGTGCTGGGCATCAATTTCCGCGTTGTTGACACTGAAGGAATCATCCCATTCAATCGCCGCCATAAAAACACCTCTATTTTTGTTTGTCGATGTAGAATAACCAAACGGTCAAGCATGCTCATAGCCTGTTGCGGCAGGGTATGAGGGTCTTTTTTTTCAGAAAGCGATACTCATACCACATCCCGCGCCATAATCCGAGTGCCATTGGCCGATGAGGGAAATATTTTTGCTAAGCAGAAAGGCGAGTCCCGCCCGTCCTTCCCAGCCGGAGTCGGTGTCATATTCGGTACCGCCGAAAACCTTCAGACGCGGGGTGATCGGCAGGGACTTGTCCGCGGTGAACCGGAAGTCCGCGTCAACATTGATCCAGGTCATAAATTCGATATTCAGGGGCAAGAGGTAGTGGAAGCCCAGGACCCCACTGTGTTTTTCGATGTCGTTTTCCACCCCCTCCAAATCGATGCCGGCGAATATTTTTGTAAAAGCATCGCAGGAGTACGCCCAGGCGGGAGTCAATTCCCATTCGGGATCGTCAACTTTTTCCCAGCCATACTGCCAATCGGCCTCAAGGATATGGCGGCTGGCGGCCATGGTCAGGGAGCCTTGTCCCATGTTGCTCATGGCGTCCGCCTCGCCCCAGAAGAACCACGGGTCCATGTAAAGATGGCGGCGGATGGCGGTGATCTCGGGCGGCGGGGTAAAATCCTCGTAGTGCACGAGCCGGGCCATGCCGCTTTCCATGTGGTAGAGCAGATGGCAGTGAAAAAACCAGTCCCCGCTTTCATCGGCGGCGAATTCGATGACCGTGGTGGACATGGGGGCGACATTAACCGTGTGTTTGAGCGGGGCGCGATCGCCCTGGCCGTTGATAACCCGGAAAAAATGACCATGGAGATGCATCGGGTGGTGCATCATGGTGCGGTTGATCATGATAAAGCGCACCACTTCGCCGGCGCGGATGCGGATCGAGTCGCTTTCGGCGAGGGTCTTGTTGTTGAGCATCCAGACATAACGCTCCATGTCGCCATCCAGGGTGAGGCGAATTTCGCGCACCGGCTTGTCCGCGGCAAAGGCGGTAGATTTCGTGGCCCGCAAGCTCTCGTAAGGCGGCCAGGGACGGTCCGGCTCCATGCCGTCAGCCGCCAGTCTTTCCGCCGCGGCAATGTCAGCCGCGAGGAAACGGAAGTTCGCGTCATATTGCTTGCCGCCGGCTGAACAGCAGGGATGAGACGGCATGGCGTGGTCCTCATCTTTCATCTCCGCCATGTTCATGCCGTCCTGATCCGCGCCGTGCCGCATGTGCTGCATGTGGGACATATCCATCCCTTGCATCCGCCCCATGTCGTGGCCGTGGCCCATATCCATTGCGCCCATATCCATCATGCCGGGTTGATCGAAGGCGCCGTTTTGCACCTCGCGGTCCGGCATGCCCATGGCGCCGGCCTGGGTCAGGGCCAGCAGGGTTTGCAGGTTGAGCTCCCCCATGCCCTGGTAGAGGTTGGGTTTGGGCACATCGTCAGCCTGGCGCCGTGACCCCTCGCCGAGCCAGACCGAGGCGCAGCCGGACCCGTCGTGGGCCGTGGCCCGCAGTTCCCAGGCCCCGGCGGCGGGGAGCCGCACGAGCACATCATAGGTTTCGGCCACGCCGATCAGCAAGCGCTGTTGGGCGATTTCTTCCACGTCCTGGCCGTCGGCGCTGATGATGCGCAGCGGACCGCCGGCAAACTCCAGGTAGAAGAAGGTGGTTGACGAGCCGTTTATGACGCGCAGCCGGATGGTTTCTTCCGGTCCGGCAGGCAGGGAGGACTCCGGTCTGCCGTTGGCCAGAAACATGTCGTAGGCCACATCGGCGATGTCCATGGGCGGCATGCGCTGCAGTTCGCCTTTGAAATAATCGTCGAGCATATCGAGACGGGCGGCCCCCAGGATGCTGCGGCCGTTGCCTTTCTGGATGGCATACCGCTCGCTGCCGCGTTTGAGGGTACGGAGAACCTCATGGGGATCTTCATCGGTCCAGTCGGAAAGCAGCACCACGTAATCCCGCTCCGTCCGCGGGGCTTTGTCCTTTGGTTCGATGACTATGGAGCCGTAAAGGCCGTTTTGTTCCTGCAGTCCGGTGTGGGAGTGGTACCAGTAGGTGCCGCTCTGGCGGATGGGAAAACGATAGGTGAAGGTCGCGCCGGGAGCGATGGGGGGAAAGCTGATAAATGGGACACCATCCATGTCCGGCGGCACGAGAATGCCGTGCCAGTGAATGGATGTTTCCTCGTCCATGGCATTGTGGACCCGGATGAGGGCGGTGTCGCCTTCCTGAAAGCGCAGGGTCGGGCCCGGGATTTCGTTGTTGATGGTCATGCCGCGGGCCGGTTTGCCGCTGATGTTGATGTCCTGCCAGGCGATGGTCAAGTCGTATTCCACGGTCGCCGCCTGGGCCCGCAGACAGGCAAGCAGTAGAAAGAGCACAATCGCCACCGTTTTTTTTGCGTGCCTGACCATGGGCAGACTCCTTTTTTGTCTGATTCGCCTGATACCGTACATCCCTGTTTCAGTATATATCACCCAACGACGCAGGGGCAAGCGGTAAGGATTGCCGCCAAGAGACAGCTCGCTCCGGATTGTTGACGAACGGTTTCATTTCTTCCGCCTGGGCTGGGGTAAAGCTTCCTGTCATAAAAAAAGGCCCCTGCTCGGAGCCTTCTTTCCCATATTTACCTTAGAAGATCATCAATGTTCGCGGGCCAGCCATTTTTCACGCAGTTCAGTACTCCATGGCTCTTTGGTCAAATCAAAGAGCGACATGGCCAGTTTATACATGGCCGGGGAAATACAATATTCCCTGATAAAGGATTCCACTTCGACACCGGCAAGGAAAAGGGCTGTTTTCATGTCGCTTTCCGCCTCGGCCATCCGGTTTAAGCCCTTCATGGCGAGGCTTCTGGCAACGTAGGCTTCTCCCCGTTCTTTGTTTAGGCGGATTGACCGGCTGAAATCCTCGGCCGCCCTTTCCACCTCGCCGTTATTAAAATAGGCAATGCCGCGCAGGAAGAAAGCGCGGCCGCTTTTTTCGTCAACGTCAAGGGCATTGCTGAAATCTTTCACTGCTTCAGTGAAATCACCGTTTTTCAGATGGGCGAGTCCGAGAGGAAGGTGAACCTGCTTCGGCTCCATGCCCAGCGCCAGGGCTTCGGCAAAATCACTGATGCTTCTGCCGTACTCGCCAAGCAGAAAATGTTTCTGGCCTTTTACAAATTCGCTGTTTGTCATCATGGTCTGTCCCTCCTGTAGAAAGGAAGCTGTCTTGAGGGCGGCTATGCTAGCCTTTTGTGAAATAGTAGTAATTATTATCTCAAATTAAAGATAATCACTATCCCGCTTGTGGCAACAGGTCAGGCCTCCCTCAGCGTCCGCGGACGAACAGCTATTGACGAACCAGTTCCACCCGCCGGTTCTGGGCCCGGCCCAGTTCCGTGCCGTTGTCGGCCACGGGTTTGGATTCGCCGAATCCCGTGGTCTTGAGCCGGGTGGCGGCCACCCCGCCTGCAACCAGATAGGCTTTGACCGCCTCGGCCCGCTGCTGGGAAAGCGTCTGGTTCCGGGTGTCGGCGCCGAGGGCATCGGTATGCCCTTCAATGGTCAGCTGCCAGTCGGCTTCGCTAGCCAGCAGGTTAAGCACCTCGTCCAGCACGGGTTTTGATTCGGGCCGGATGACGGCGGAGTTGAAATCAAAAAGAATACCGTAAAGCCTGGCCCGTTTTTCCGAGCTGAGTTTCTTTTTCAGCTCTCCGCCCACGGACCCGGACCAGTGGGGGCAGCTTCCCACCTCGGTGGAAATCTTCTGCCCTTCCCAGCTACCGTCCGGCGCGTTCTGGCTGTTGGCCTGGTTCCACCAGAAGCCCCGGAACGATTTGCCGTCGGGTGAAAAGACCAGCACCGCCGGCCCGCGGTCGTTCGGACCGCCCCCCTCCTGCCAGGCGATCTTCATGACACGGCCTTCAATGGCGCCGTTCAGCAGTCCTTCGTCGTACTCGTAACAGCCGCTCAGGGCGGTGCCCTGCTGGCGGACATGAAATTGCGAGTAGCTGGTGTCGTAAGTGCCGGAGATGTTCACCGGCGTTGTCATGGCGGGTTTTTCCCCGAAGCCTCTGAAGGAGAAGAGTTCCGTCCATTCGGGGCTGCCCTGGTTGGTTTTGATGGTGAGCCTCACCCAGCGTGCCGGTGTTCTGGCGGTTGCGGGAAAGCTTTGTTTGTCCGTTTTGTCAGCCAGGGAAACCTGCAACACTGGAGAAAAGCCGCTGCTTGCCGTAGTGGCGGAGACCTCAACCAGGACATCCCTGGCGCCGGCGCCTTCGGCGTCCACCGAGGTGTTGTCGAATTCGAAGCGGTCAAGGGTGGTTTTTTCCACCAGTTCAAAGACAAAGACATTGTCGGCGATAGTGCCGGATTCGCAGGCCCAGCCCGAATTGGGGCTGTCATCCAGCAGATTTTCGGCGTTCCAGCCGCCATAGGTGGGCGGAATTTCCACCGCTACCGCCCCTTCCTGCAGGGAGAGCATGTTGACTGGTTCCCCGTGGGCCGGGAGGGCAACCAAGGTGAAAATGAACAGAAACAGGGTGCGGATCATTTGATATTTATTCATCGTGTAACTCCTCCTTATTGGGCTCAATGTATCAATTTGGGTTAAGGAAGTCCAGCGTGGCCATGATTTAAATAGGTGATTGATCGTTGATATAGTCGTGATAATAATTATTGTTTAGTAAGAGAATGATGATGGTCATTATTTCTTCTGCTACGGATTGCGGAAGTAAAAAAAAAAGGAGGTGCCATCATGTTAGCTACCTATAAAACAACAACATGTCCTGAGATTTACGTCAACCATGACGAAGAAGATGAGGGTCTGCTCATTGAAGCGGCCCTGCCTGGCGTTGCCAAGGATGATATTTCTCTAACCGTCGGTGATTCTCATTTCTGCCTTTCCGGAGAACGGGATGAAATAAAATATGACGGCTGTTATCAACTGGCGCATGAGGTTGACAATGCAAAGGCAACCGCCAAATTCGAAAACGGCCTGTTGCGGATCCATGTACCATTCAAGGAATCCCTGCACGGTCTGAAGGTGGCAATTGCCTAGCTGATCGGGGATCCGCATGGATCCCCGGCAAGGAGGTTTTGCTATGGAAGTAATGAATACCGCTCGAAATAAAATACTTGTTGATGAAAAGGGCTTTCTCGCCCGCGCCGAGGAATGGAATGAGGATGTGGCCCATATTCTGGCGGAACGCGAGGGGATAAAGGAATTGACCGAGGAAAAGATGGAAATCGTTCGCTTTATGCGGAACTATTACGCAAAATTCCATGCATTTCCAATCTTGAACTACGTTTGCAAAAATATCCATCAACCGCGTGAATGTGTAAGCGGGGCATTCGATAATCCCATGACGGCCTGGAAGATAGCCGGCTTACCCGATCCATCCACCATCAGTTTTGTCAAGATCGATGGCGAACATTACCATATGGAGGAATGCTGCTGACGCGAAAAGGAAAAGGGGAACGGATTGTTGGAATAAAACGTCCCCCTGGCAGGTTTGGGCGGTAGAATTATGCCGCCCTATTTTTGTGTGGGGGCGGACCGGCCTCGTACTGCTACTGCTTGTCGGTCCGGAACGCACTGAAAGGGCTGACCCGGTCGGCATGGATGTCGGCCAGCAGTGTCTCGGGAGAGTTGAGGAATTCCTCGGACAACCTCTGGGGATCAAAGAACTCCTTGTCATAGGCGGCAATGAGATTCAACTGTTCCCAGCGGGTCAGATAGTATTGAATAACTTCCGGCAGCTGGGTGAAAACGCTTTCATTGGGGAATGAATCAACAAAGCTCGAACTTTTCAGTTTTTTTGCGGAGAGGGTCTGGGTCTCGTAAAAATTTTTCAGAAACATCAGCTCCGGAGGCATGCGGGCATCAATGCCGAGGCGGATCAGCTGTTTGATGGCCTTTTTCAGAAAGTTTGCGCCGAAGCGGGCCACGGGGTAGGGCAGATACATTTCCCGTGGCCTTTTCAGCTCCAGATAGCTGCGGATGGTGAGAATGAGCTGGGCCAGCCTGACAGGGTTCGGGTCGACGAAATGGAAGGTCTGTCCGGAGAATTCCTCCCGGTTCAACAGGATGTGACGGAGGAAATAGGGTATTTTCTTGGCGTTGCTGTAGGAGTGACAGACGTTTCTGCCGGTAAAGAGCATGGGCATGGACTGGTCGGCCACGGAAAAGAGCAAGCGGTGGAAGCCCTGGATCTTATGGTCGTGCTTGCCGTAGACAATGGCCAGGCGGACAACGGTGTGGTCAAGCCCCTCGGTCTTGCGCAGATGTTCGAGGGTCAGCTCGCTCATCAGTTTTGACTTGGCGTAGTTGCTCATTGCCGGCCGCAGCGGACGGTGATTTTCTTCTGTCAGGTTTTCTCCCTCGGGCAGCACCGCGGCGGAACTGAAAAAGATATAGGGGATGCCCAGGGCCGCGGCAACCTTGGCGATGTTGATGGTGCCCAGATAGTTTATTTCAAATGATATCTTCGGATTGCTGTCTATGGCCGCAATGGCTGAGTTGATAATGAAATCGGGGCGGAGTTCCTGGAAAAATCCCCTGATGTCTTCGCTGTCCCGGATGCTGAGCTGCTTGCTGTTCGGGGCCAGGATTTCACAGCCCCATTTTTTTTTGAAATAGTGAACGATGGCGCCGCCCACTAGGCCGGAACCGCCGATAATGATGCCGAATTTGCCTTGTAAGGAAGTATTGTTTCCCGCCATGCCCGTCCCTCTGCTGTTTTTCCCATGCTTTTCCCGTTTAGTCTATATCTGCCTGAAAAGTTATAAAAATTTTAAGTGCTGGAACAGCTTTTGTCTACATGGAATAAAGGGAAACCGTGAAGCGCGCATCATTTTACCGGGCTGCGTAATGCCATATCTGCTTGCAACCGGCAAAGGTGATATGGTAAAAAGACTTGCTGCGAAGGGAATTCGAGAACGATGGCGGGCTTATCCCGCACGGTGAGAATATTGAAGAACGACAAGCTTCCGGTGGCTTCGCCCAGGAATAGACGCAACCTGCCAAAAAAGACCGCAAAAGAAAGATTACAAGAGTTCTGGAATATATTTGATAAAGACGACGAGGTGCTGATTGTCATCAGCGCTGACCCTGATTCCCTGGCCGGCGGCATGGCTGTCAAGCGTCTTCTCCGCTACCGGGTGAAAAGTGTCACCATCGGCTATCTCAATGAGATCAGAAGGCTTTCCAACCTGTCCATGTTGGAACTGTTGAAGATCCCCGCCGAGCGGATGAAAGTGCTCAAGACCGATAAGTTTAACAAATACCTCATTGTTGACTCCCAGCCCCTGCACAATCCGGGCTTTGAGGAGATCAGCTACAGCGCCGTCATTGACCACCATCCCGTCACCCAGGGCTGGCAGGCCACATATGTGGACATCCGCCCGGAATACGGCGCCACCGCCTCCATGATGGTTGAGTACCTGCGGGCCGCGGAGATAAAGCCTTCGGTGGCCCTGGCCACCGCCCTGTTTTACGCCATCAAGGTAGATACCCAGAATTTCGAAAAAAAATGCCAGCTGGCCGATGCCATCTCTTTCCGTTATCTCTTTAATATCGCCAACCAGAATCTGGTGCGTAAAATTGAGTTGAGTGAGTTGCGCAAGTCGGAGCTGAACTATTTCAAAACCGCCTTCTCGGAAATGAAAATAAGTAAAAACCGGCTTTATGCCCACGTGGGGCGGGTGAGAACCCCTGACGTGCTGGTGATTATTGCGGATTTCTTCAAACGGGTCCATGAGGTGTCCTGGGTTTTTGTCTCGGGCATCCATGGCGAGAAGCTGGTGGTCATCTTTCGCTGTGACGGCTACAAGAAGAATGCGGGCATCCTGGCCGCCAAGACCTTCGGCCAGATCGGCGCGGCCGGCGGCCACCGGGAGTCGGCCCGGGCCGAGGTGCCTTTGAAAAATCTTCCCAAGCATGACCAGGATTTTAACACCAAGACCTTAAGAAGATTGACTGGAAGGCATTTATAGGTTGGTCTTATTAGTCTGACTGGTCCGACTGGTCTTACTGGTTTGACTGGTCTACTGGTCTGACTAATCGGACCAATAGGACCAATAGGACCAATAGGACTAATAGGACCAATAAGACTAATAAGACCAGGAAAATATGAAACTGAAACCTAAAACACTGGCGATGATACTGGCAGGGGGCAGGGTTGACGAGCTCAATGTCCTGACCTGCTACCGGCCTAAATCCGCCGTTCCTTTCGGCGGCTTTGCCCGGATCATTGATTTTTCCCTGAGTAATCTCATGCAGGCCGGGCTGGAACGGGTGGCCATTCTCAGTCAGTACCGCAGCTATTCGCTGATCAACCATATCGGCATCGGCGCGGCCTGGGACATGATCGGCAAACACCGGGGGGTTTCCATCCTGCCGCCGTCCACCGGCTACGGCAATACCTCCTGGTACAAGGGGTCCGCCGACGCGGTCTTCCAGAACGCTGATTTCATTAAATATCATGGTCCCGAGGAGGTGCTCATCCTCTCCGGCGACCATGTCTATCACATGGATTACCAGGAGGTCATCGATTACCACCGGGAAAAGGATGCCGATCTGACCATCGCCTGTCTGCAGGTGCCCATGGACAAGGCGCACCGTTTCGGCCTGGCGGATATCGATAACGAGGATGGCGACCGGGGCGGGCGAGTTCTCCAGTACAAGGAAAAGCCGGACCGGCCGAAATTCAACTGGGCCTCGCTCACGGTATTCTGCTTCAAACCCAAGGCCCTGCTGGAGGCGCTGGCGGTCAATGCCAGGGATGACGAATCCTTTGAGTTCGGCCGCGACATCATCCCGCGCATGATGTTTGAGCGGCGGAGGGTGTATGGCTACAAGTTCAGAGGCTACTGGGGGTATTCCCGCACCATTGAGGAATATTGGCAGACCAATATGGATCTGCTCGGCCCCTCGCCCAGAATCGATATGGAAAAATGGGGTCTGCGCACCAACCTGGATCACCGCGACATCCGCGACTGTCAGCCGCTGAAGGTGGGCCGTGAAGGGGTTATCCAGGACAGTCTTGTCTATAACGGTTGCATTGTCGACGGCACCGTGGAGCGCTCCATCCTTTTTCCGGGAGTGCGGGTGGAGAAAGGGGCGGTGGTCCGGGATTCGGTCCTCTTTTTTGATAATGTGGTGGGCCGCGACGCCAGGCTTGAAAAGGTGATCTCTGACGTCAACGTCTCCATCGGCAACGAGGCCCGCATCGGGGATGCGGGGCCTGCCCCGGACAAGGAGGTGACGGTGCTCGGCTGGAATAACCGCATCCCGGATAAAACAGTCATTGGCTCCGACTGCACCCTGTATCCGGACTTGAGCCAGGACAAATTTTTACGGCAGATCCGGGCCGGGGAGATCGTGCGATGAAAAAGGAAAACACCCTTGTCCTGATTCTGGCCGGAGGCGTGGGCAGCCGCTTGAACAACCTGGTGCAGACCAGGGCGAAACCGGCGGTGCCTTTCGGCGGCATTTACCGCATCATCGATTTTAGCCTGAGCAATGTCATGAATTCCGGCATGACCCAGGTGGGCGTGCTGACCCAGTATAAGCCGTTGTCGCTCATGAAACATCTGGGCACGGGCGAGGCCTGGGACTTCACCGGCCGCAGCAGGGGGGTGAAGATCCTGCCGCCGCGCACCGGGGCCAAGGACTCGGACTGGTACAAGGGCACGGCGGATGCGGTGCGGCAGAACATTGACTTCCTCCAGGCTCACCCCTCCAGGGAGATTCTGCTCCTGTCCGGCGACCACATCTATTACATGGATTTTGATGACATGATCAATTTCCATCGCACCAAGCAGGCGGATGTCACCATCGGCATGATGGTGGTACCGAAAAGCGAGATCCATCAATTCGGGGCCGGCATCACCAATGACGAGGGCCGCATCGTCGACTGGGAGGAGAAGCCGAAGGAGCCGCGCACCAACCTGGCCTCCATGGGCATCTATGTCTTTGACACCGATTACCTGCTGCGCATGCTGACGGAAAACCGCGAGGAGATCGATTTCGGCATGCACCTCATCCCCCGCGCCATTGAGCAGGACAACGTCTTTGCCTATCCGTTCCACGGCTACTGGCGGGATGTGGGGACCATCCAGGCCTACTGGCAGACCAACATGGACATCATCAGCGAGGATTCCGGCATCTCCCCGGAGGAGTGGGGCATCCGGCCCAATATCGAGGCTGGGGTGGCGGATATTGCCGATCGGCCGCCCACCCGGTTCGCAGCCGGGTCAAAGGTGAAAAATTCAATGATTTCCGCAGGCTGCGTGATCGAGGGCGAGGTGGTTAAGTCCGTGCTCAGTCCCGGGGTGCGGGTGGCGGCCGGGGCCTGCGTGCGTGACTCCATCCTGTTTCACGATTGTATCGTGGCCGCCGGGGCCGAGATTGATCTGGCCATCCTGGACAAGAGGGCGAGGGTGGGGGCAGGGGCCGTGATTGGCCGGGGGGAGGACAAGTCCACCCCGAACAAAAGCTTTCCCAAGCATCTGTACACCGGCATTACCCTGGTGGGCAAGGAGGCCGAAGTGCCGGCCCGGGCGGTTATCGGCCGCAACTGCATCATCGCCCCCCTGGCCCGGGCGGAGGATTATCCTTCCCTGGAAATTAAGACCGGCGAGTCAGTCGGGGTTGTTGACGTGTGACGGTGGGCGGGTTTCATGCCCGGATGGCGTTGTAGGGGCGGGTTTCATGCCCGCCCTGTTTCTGGTTTATGCCCGGCGTTGCAGGGGCGGGTTCGCGAATCGCCCCCTGTTTCACCGCAAACCGGCAATAAATGGCCCCACTGCCGCAATCCCTTTTTCTTCGACAAGGTTGATGGTTTTGGTGCCGATGACGGCAATGTCCGCCTTGCCGGTCAGATAATCCACATCCTCCTTGCGGCTGATGCCGAAACCCACGGCCAGGGGCAGACCGGTGTTTGCCCGGCAGCGGCCCAGGTAGTCGTTGAACTCCCCGTCAAAATCAGTCTGCTTGCCGGTGACGCCCTTGCGGGCCGCGCAGTAGATGAAGCCCCGGCCGAAACGGCTCAGCTCTTGCATCCGTGCCGCGGTTGAGGTCGGGGCAAAGATCATGATGGGCGCAATCCCGTATTTATCGGCCAGCACGAAAAACTCCTCGCCCTCTTCCGGCGGCAGGTCCGGAATGATAAAGCCCTTGATGTTGATCTCCTTCGCCTCCCTGAGAAACTTTTCCACCCCGAATTTGAAGAGGATGTTGTAGTAGGTCATGAAGAGAAAGGGGATGGCGTGGGTCGTCGTCATCTCCCTGGCAAAGTCAAGGCAGCCGCGCACCGTGATGCCGTTTTCGATGGCCTGCTGGTTGGCCTTGACGATCACCGGGCCGTCCGCCATGGGCTCGGAGAAGGGGATCTGCATCTCGATCAGATCCACCCCGTTAGCCGCCATCTGGGCGATGACCTGACGGTTGATGTCAAGCGACGGGTAGCCCAGGACGATATGCGTCATGAGCAGGATCTTTTTATCCGCACCAGCCAGCGCTGTCTTGATCTGACTGTTAAGCTCCATATTCAATTCCTTTCTTTCTGATGAATTCTTTCCAGGACGGATCGTCAAAGGCGTGGGCAATGGTGAAGATGTCCTTGTCGCCCCGGCCGGACATGTTGATGATGATGGCATCATTGCTCCCCATATCGCCCGCCTCCTTGAAGGCCTGGACAAAGGCGTGGCTTGATTCCAGGGCCGGGATGATCCCTTCCTTTTTGATGGTGAGATCAAGGGCGGCCATGACCTCGGCGTCGGTCGCCGCTCCAAAGCGCACCCGGCCCTTCTGCCAGAGATCGGTGAGAATGGGGGAGACGCCGACGTAATCGAGGCCGGCCGCCACCGAATGGGTGTCCATCATCTGGCCGTCGCTGTTTTGCAGAAACATGGTCTTGTAGCCCTGGGCCACCCCGGCGGAAGCGTCCCTGGCCGCCAGCCGCGAGGCGTGTTTGCCGCTGTCGAGCCCCTGGCCGCCGGCCTCAACTCCCACCAGTTCCACCTTGGGGTCGTCAAGAAAACCCTGGAAGATACCCATGGCATTGGAGCCGCCGCCGACGCAGGCATACACCCGGCTCGGCTGTCCGCCGAACTGCTCTGTGATCTGCTTTTTGGCCTCAATGCCGATGATGGACTGAAACCAGGCCACCATCTCGGGAAAGGGATGGGGGCCGCACACCGTGCCCATGACGTAATGGGTGTCCTCCATGCGGGTCACCCAGTCGCGGAAGGCCTCGTTGATGGCGTCCTTCAAGGTTTTTGAGCCGGATGTCACCGATACCACCGTGGCGCCCAGCTTTTCCATCCAGAAGACATTGGGCCGCTGGCGCGCGACATCCTCTTCGCCCATGTAAATGGTGCACTCAAAGCCGAACTTGGCCGCCATGGTGGCGGTGGCCACCCCGTGCTGACCCGCGCCGGTCTCGGCAATCACCCTTTTTTTGCCCATTCGTTTCACCAGCAGCCCCTGACCCATGACGTTGTTGGCCTTGTGGGCTCCGGTGTGGTTGAGGTCTTCCCGCTTGATGAAGATCCGCGCCCCGCCGAAATGGCGAGAAAGATTGTCCGCGTGGGTTAAAGGAGTCGGCCGGCAGGAGTAGGTGGACATCAGGGCCACGTATTCCCGCCAAAAGGCGGGATCAGCCTTGGCTGTTCTGAAGGCGGCGTTCAATTCCCGGAAGGTTTCATAGAGCACCTCCGGGATGAAGGCGCCGCCCCACTCTCCGTAATATCCTGTTTTTGCTGGTTTATTCATCAGATTATGGATTGTCAATGATGTATGGTTAAGTTGAAAAAGATCACTATATACCTGATTGCATAAAAAATCAGTATCCATTTTTGCAAGAAAATGATGCGAAGGGAATGTGGCAATGGGAGAGCCTCTTGCGAATTGACGGCAATGAACGTTTCGTCATTCCGGGCAAGCGCGGCGCGACCCGGAATCCATTGTGCTTTCCGCATTCCCGCTACAGTTTATCCTCACGGCCGTGGGGACGGGAATGACGGCAAATTGATTTTATGTCGTTTTGCAAAAGGATCGTTAGAAAGCTCAAAGTAATTGTTGACTCCATTCGTTGTCGGTGCTAATAAATTTGAGAAAAATATCATGCAACTCAATGAGCCAAACCATGCAAAGCAAACCTGCCCTTTTTGAAACCCACGCCATCCGCCGCGTCTATGACGAGGAAAGCGAAACCTGGTGGTTCTCGGTTGTCGACATCATCCAGGTGCTGACCCAGCAGCCGGATTACCAGGCAGCCAGAAATTACTGGAAGGTGCTGAAAAACCGTCTTATCAAGGAAGGTAGTCAGTCGGTTACAAATTGTAACCGACTGAAATTGCCCGCCGCCGATGGTAAAAACTACCCCACCGATGTCGCCACCGCCGAGACCATGCTGCGCCTGGTGCAGTCCGTTCCCAGCCCGAAGGCTGAGCCGATCAAACTGTGGCTGGCGAAAGTGGGCTATGAGCGCATGCGGGAAATGGCTGATCCGGCCTTGTCGCTTGATCGCGCCCGCGAGACCTGGCAGAAGCACGGCCGCAGCGAGAAGTGGATACAGCAACGCATGACCGGGCAGGAGACGCGCAACAAACTGACCGATTACTGGGCACATACTCCTCAATGTGTTCCGAAGGAGATCTGGTTCCAGTTCCAGATTTTTGAAATGAAGTTTTTTCTTTGGCAACAGCTTGTTGGGATATAAAAAAGCGGATTTTCCGCCTTTGGTGGATCGGAACCCGTCATAATCATGATTCTATTAAAGAAATATGGTCAAAGAAATTTCGTTTAAATCATTACCTGAATTTATTGACATAGTAAGTACCATCCCCAAAGTGTGGAAATGCCATTCTAATGGAATTTGGTTCCGAGGCGTCGAGACCGATGAATTTGGTCTTATTCCTGGTACGGTCTGGAGAGGAGTAGATTTCGAACTTGAAAATTCAATGGTTTCAGAATTTTTGCTGCATTATCAATCATTTGTTGAAAAGAAAATAACAAATAATCTTGAACTTTACATTTTGATGCAGCATTATGGTTTGCCAACTCGACTTCTTGACTGGACTATATCTCCATTAGTTGCATTATATTTTGCTTTAACTAAAGAAAACGTTAGTAAAGGGCGCAGAGTTATTTGGGCAATGTCTTGCCATGATTTGAATTACATAACTCTTGGAAAATCGACTACTATTGTTCCTTGCTGCGATAAAGACTGCATAACAACCCAAAATCTACCAAGCATTTTAAACAATAAAGTAAATCCTGAATTTTCAAAATATCCAATCGCATTTAAACACCCTATGTCTAATTTGAGAATTCGGGCGCAAAAAGGATGTTTCACATTTCACGGCCGGGATAACAGGAGCATTGACAGTTATTTCGACACTATGAAATGCGACTACATGATAAAAATTGTTCTCGAAAACGAAGAGTTACGGAAAGAAATCATCGAAAAATTATATTCATTAGGCTACAAAGAGGATGATCTTTTTCAAGATTTAAATTCATTATCCAACAGAATTTTAAGAGAACATCATACTTGTTTTGTTTTGCCAAAAAAATAGCTAGGAAGAGCTGTGGGGTCTTGGGATTGACAAAATAATTTTTTAAGACCGTGGCATGGCACACAGTGAGTAAAGGAGTCTGAATTCATGTCCGCAGATATTCGCTGGAAACAACGCTTTGACAACTACAAGCGTGCCCTGCATCAGCTCACCCTCGCCGTGCAGCTCCTGAAGCAGCGCCCGCTCTCCGATCTCGAACAACAAGGAATCATCCAAGGATTCGAATTCACTCACGAACTGGCCTGGAATGTCTTGAAGGATTATCTGGAGTACGAAGGGATACAGGGGTTAATCGGCTCCAGGAGCACCGTGCGCGAAGCATTCAAGCGCGGTCTGGTGGCGGATGGCGAGGCCTGGATGGACATGATTGCCAAGCGGAATCTTTCCAGCCATACCTATAACCTCGATGTGACGATTCAGTTGGTGGCGGCCATCCGCGACACCTACCACCCGGCTTTTCTGGCCTTGCAAGAGCTCCTTGGGGAAAAAGAATAGTCATGCCGGATTTCGGACTTCCCGATAAAACCCTGGCCGCCATCCGGCAAATTCTGGCCGGCTGCCCCACGGTCGAAAAAGCGATCCTGTACGGCTCTCGCGCCAAGGGAGATTACCGGTCCGGCTCGGACATTGATCTGACCCTCATCGGCGAGGGACTTGATTTGCACCTGCTCGGGGAGATAGCAGCCAGGCTGGAGGAATCATCGATTCCTTACCAGGTGGACTTGTCGTTGTGGAGCCAGATCGACCACGTCAAGCTGCGGGAGCATATCGAACGGGTCGGCGTGGTATTCTATCAGCGTTCAGGTGTGGCCGAGGAAGGGCTGGAATCAAGAATACCGGTTATCAAGCAAAAGAAATGATTGAAAAATATGATACAAAAGAAGGCTATTGCCGCATGCTGGGGCACTTCATCCCCTTCCGCTATTGCCGGACCATGAATGAACG
>JACRCD010000071.1 GCA_016219175.1 Deltaproteobacteria bacterium
ATTGATGCTGTCCCGCAACTTCTCCGGCTTGATCGGCTTGAGCACATAGCCCTTGGCCCCGGCCCCGATGGCTTCGATCACCATCTGCTCCTGGCCGTGGGAGGTCACCATGATAATCAGGGCCTGCTTTTGCATGGCCAGAATCCTGCGGGTGGCGCTGATGCCGTCCATGTCCGGCATGGTAATATCCATGGTGATCAGATCAGGTATGGCGTGGCCTTTGCCGGTCATATATTCGATGGTCTCGACCGCCTCCAGGCCGGTCTTGCAGATTTTGCCGACCTCGTGGCCCAGCTGTTCAAGCATGGTCACCAGCCGTTTTGCGGTCAGGGCCGAATCGTCCACCACCATGATGTTCAGTTTGCTCATTACAGTTTCTCCACATAATTGAGATTCAAATCAAAAAGTTCCCTGGGGCCGATGAAATGAATGCTCAACATGCCGCTATCGGTAACAATATCCAACGAGTAAAACGTCGCCCCCTTGTTGCGGGTAATATTTTTGGCTTCGCTGATAATAATGGGCGGGGAGATGGGAATGATCGTGCCCGTGGCCGCCAGGTCGGCCATGGCGTTGCCGACAATAATATTAATCAGCTCGGAGACGGTTTCCTCCCGCATCATTTCCGCTTCATCCTCAGTGATCTCCAACCCTTCGGTGCTGGCGATAAAAACCCGCTCCGTCAGCTCCCGGTCAAAACTGAAGGCGATGAGCATGCGGATATCCGCCTCCACCGACAGAATCGAGGTCAGATGCAGCAATTGCATGCGCTTGACATCCCGCATGTGCACCTCGGTGCCCCGCACCGGGATCGTCAACTCATCTCTCAGGTAGCTCACGGTCCGGTCTCCGATGGCCTGGACCAACCGGCTGTGTCTGTCATCCTCGGCTTTGCTCATTGTTTTTTCTCCATGGCCGCATCATGTTGCTGTTGCGGTAATGATTCCAGATAAGGCAGGATGAATCTGAAACTGGTCCCCTGACCGACGGTCGAGTCCACCTCAATCCTTCCGCCCAGCCTTTCCGTTTCCATGCGGACCGCCGCAAGTCCAACGCCGCGGCCCGACAGTTCGCTTACTTCCTCTTTGGTGGAAAACTCATCTTCAAAGATCAGCAGCCGCAGCGCGGCCTCATCAAGCGCGGCGCCCTGGTCCGGGGTGAAAAGGCCCGCGGAAACACCCTTGCGCCGGATCGCCTCGACATCAAGGCCGCGGCCGTCGTCGTCGATCTCGACAATGATCCGGTCATCCTCGGCAAAGATGCGGCAGCGGAGGTGGCCCTCTTCCTCCTTGCCCTGCTCCAGCCGTTCCTCCGGGCCCTCAATGCCGTGATCCGCCGCGTTGCGGAACAGATGGATCAGCGATTTGGTAAAGGGGCTGTAAATCTCCGGGGCGACCCGCACCCCGTTGTCCTCCACCTCGACGGGGGCCAGCTCCTTTTCCAGCCGCTCGGCCAACCGCACCGCCGTCTTGGCGTGTCCCGACAGCAGCTCGCCGAAGGCGACATAGCGCAACCGCTTGATGCGGCGCAGCATCTCCACGGTCTCTTCGGAATCAAGGGCCGGTCCCTTGGCCTGCAACAGCCGGTCAGCCAACCGCTCCAGCATCTCCGTCTGCTCGGCGGTCAGGGAGAGATGGCCCCGCCGGGCAAAGAAGGAGTCGCCCAGGGTCTCCCGGAGCACGGTCAGTTCCTGCTGCAAGGCCTGATCGGCCAGCTCCTGCTCTTTTTCGAGCAGGGCCCGGTCCGGCTGCTTCCCGGCCAGGTCGCGGCGCAGCCGGTTGAGGGCGGATTCGAATTGGTGGAGACGGCGCGGCAGGTGCAGGAACTCCAGTTGGCCGAAAAGCCCCTTGAAGGTGTGCACCTGGCGGTAAATTTCAGCCAGGCTGCCGGCCAGTTGCTCATCCGGGGCGGCCAGCAGCCGGGGCAGGGTGTTTTCGGTAAAGTTCTGGTAATCGTCAAGCACCTCGAACAGCTCGGCTGATTCGGTGGCCGCGGCCACGATGAAGCGCAGGCGGGTCTGCTCTTCCGCCACCCTGGCCTCCAGGCGGCGCTGTTCGGTGATATCGGTGATGATCAGCATCAGCCGGGCCGTATCCGGCAGGCGGTAGGAGATGTCCAGGTAACGGTTGTTGAGATACAGCTCCTTGGGCATCAGCGAGAGCAGGATGTCCCGCTGGAACTCGTCTTCGGTGTGCGCGATCCGGTCGATATTGAGGCTGAAACGCTCCCGTTCATGGCTGTCTTCGGGAAAAAGCAGGGCGGCGACGGATTTGCCGGCGATCTCTTCGCCGAAAAAGGCCACGCATTCCCGGCTGTATTCCGGTTCGACCGCCAGATCCGGGCCAAAGGAAAGAAAGCCCTGGCCCGAGTTGTTGAGCAGGCCGGCCAGACGATCACTCTTGTCGGCCAGCTGACGGCGGGTGATGAGAATGCGCCGGTACATGGTGGCGACAAGATAGGTGACCGCGAGCACCACGGTGGCAATGGCCAGCAGAATATAAAGAAGTTGCCGGGTGCTCTCCTGGGTCCGCCGCAGGAAGGCGGTTTTATCGATGGTCACCCCCAGCACCCCGGCGGTCTCTCCGACCCGCCAGTAAGTATGGCAGACGGTGCATTTGCCCTCCACCGGAATACGCTCATAAAAGTGGGCCACGCGGGCGTCAAGCATCTCGGCCCGGTTCCGGTTGTCAAAGCGGAGATTTTCATCCAGGACGTAATGGCACTGGGCGCAGGATTTCCCCTCAACCTGCGCCAGGTGGGCCCGCCCGGCGGCGGAATCGAAACGGCCGACCAGGTGCCAGTCCTTGCGCAGGAACATGCCCCTGGTTTTTTCGAACAGGTCGAGGTTGGGGTTGAGCAGCTTGCCTTCCTGATCATGGACAAAGGGCAGGCCGACCGTCACCGTGCCGGAACGGTAGTTCATCAAGCCCTCGCGGGGATAGAGGGTGGTGGCGGTTACTCCTTCGAGCTGGGCGGTGTTGTCCATCACCAGCTGAAAGGTTTTGCGCTGGCCTTTCTCGATGGAATCGCGGGTCTGGGAGACATAACTGGAGAGGATGCCGCTGCCCTGTTCGCGGATGGTTCCATCCATCATCTGCTTCTGGTAGTGATAAAAGATAAACCCGGCCGCCACCGAGATCAGCAGCAGGCAGGAAAAGGCGATCAGAAGAAAGCGCGGTACGACCCGTTCGGGGTTTGGTTCCCGGTTGCCCGGTTTCGGTTTTTCCATCTCCGGCCTCATTTTATGTCCTTTTTAAAATGATCCCGGCTTCTGTCCCGGGATCATCGTGGGTGTGATAGAGCAGGGGACGGGGGAAAAGCTCGCCGGCGCAGCCGATGCAGGGATGACCGGCCCGGACGCAGTTGTTGGTGTTGCCGTTGTAGCCGATGGCGACGCAATCGTTGTAGGTCACCGGCCCCTGGCAGCCCAATTCTATCAGGCAACCCTCCTCGCCGATACGCTGGGCGAAATCCCGGGCCTGAAAAGCGGCGTAGCGGGGGCAGCGCTCATGGACCGAATGGGTGAAGAAGCGCCGCGGCCGCCGCGCATCGTCCAGTTCCGGCAAACCCTTGCCCTTGACGAAATGCAGCAGGGTGTAGACCAGGTGTTCGGGGTGCATGGGGCAGGCCGGCAGATTGACCGATGGTGTCTTGATGGTCCGCTGCTTGAGAAAATCATCCAGGGATACAGCGCCGGTGAGGGTGCCGGCCATTTGCGCCACGCCACCCGAGGCGGCGCAGGTGCCGGCGGCGACACAGACGGCGGCTTTGGCGGCCAGCTCACTCACCCATTCGCCGATGGGGCGGCCGGCCATCATGCAGGCATGGGGCATCCCCGCGGGGATGGCGCCTTCCAGGACAAAAATGTAGGGCTTGCCGGCAGCGGCGAGTTTGCTCAGGATTTGCGGCACCTGATCCCCGGTGGCCGCCGAGAGATTCGGATGATACAGCAACCGGGTAAAATAGGTGATAAAGTCCAGGATCGTGATCTGCTCGACATTAAGAAAAGAGGTGGAGCAGCCGGAACAGGACGCCCCCTGCAGCCAGACCAGGCCGGGCCGGGACCAGCCGGCGGACGAGGGGTTGGCGTCGGCGGCCAGCAGCTCGTCAAGGGAGAGCAGAGGCGCGGCCCCGGCGGCAATCACCAGCTGATACATTCTTTGCAGAAATTTTCGTCTATTCAAGGTCATTGTCATTCTCAGTGGTAACCGGAAAGGGTAGTAAACCAGAAAAAGTAACCGGACAGTTATGTTTTAGGAGCCGTTACGAAATAACCTGTCTCTTGAGGCTCTTGCAAAATAAGCAAAAGAGAGGTTCCTGTCATTTCGACCGAAGGGAGAAATCTAATAAAATCAAGGCCATTAAAGATTCCTCACTGCGTTCGGAATGACACACACACATTCATTTTGCAAGAGCCTCTCTTTATAACCATTTCGTTACGGCTCCTTATGCCGTTCTTGGCCAGCCAGATGACGACATTAAATTGTTGCAACGGCTTAGTGTACCGAACAGGCGACGCAGGGATCAATGGAACGGACGATGCGGGCCAGTTCCATGGGATTGTCCGGGTCGAGGATCCGGGCGCCGATCAGCATCTGTTCCACCGCCCCCGGTTGCCCGGTGGCGTCCCGCGGGCCCATGTTCCAGGTGGTGGGCATCACCATTTCATAGTTTTTGATCAAGCCCTGCGCATCGATTTCCACCCAGTGCCCGAGGGCGCCGCGTGAAGCTTCGGTAATGCCGACGCCCCGCGCGTCGCGGGGCACTTCCATTTCGCTGAAACCGAGAACTCCCGGTTCGACCTGCTCCACCTGTTCCTTGAGCCGGCTGAGCAAAAGCGAGACCGTGATATACCGGCTCAGATGGCGGCCCAGAACGGAGTTGTAGTCTTGCAGGGTGATGCCGATATCCCGGTTGAGCCGGTCCACCAGTTGGTTCAGGACCGGGTTGCGGCCGGAGTGATAGGTGTTTACCACCCGGGCCGCGGCCCCGGTTTCCATCACCTTGCCCCCATAGCGGGGGGCGCGGCTCCAGCTGTATTTTCCGTCCGTTCGCTGTTCTTCCTGCTGGAACTGTTCCCAGTCCAGGGGGTCGAGCCGAGTTTGTCCCAGGGGCCTGATGCCGGCGCCCGGCTTGTTTTGGTAAAAACTGTAGGTGTGATCCTCGGTAATCGCATTCAGGTCGAGGGGTGTGTGGATGCCCTCAATGGTCGCGCCGCCGGCAAAGAAATGGTTTTCGCCGTCGGCGTCGGGTAAATAGGGAAAAGAGAGAAAATTGCCGTAGCCGCGCCCTTCCTTGAAATAGCCCGGAAAAGCCCGGCACACGGCCAGGATGTCTTCACGGTAGCAAGAAAGGACAAACCGCTCGACCTGACTCAGCAGGGTGCGATAGTGGGCCAGATTGTCGATGGTCGGCCGGGTGGTGACCCCGCCGGCCTCGATCGCCACGGGATGGGGGGATTTACCGCCGAACAGCGTCACCATTTTGTGCAGGCTGGTCATAACGGTAAAGGATTCCAGATAATTGCGCACCGCCGAAAGGTTGCAATCCTTATCCTTAAGGAAATCGGCCTGATAACGAGGGAGAAAGGGGGCGGCGGGAAAGATCCGTTCGGAACGGGTTTCGCTGCGCACCCAATCCCGTATCGTCGTCAAGCCGGGGTCCGCGCCCTGGTAATCCAGCACCGCGGTTACGTCGATAAAATCCAGGGCGCTCAAGTGGTAAAAATGAAACAGACAATCCTGAATCTGATAAGCGCCGACAATGAGGTTGCGGAGCAGCTGGCCGTTGGCATTGGGACGTATCCCCATGGCGTTTTCCAGGGCCAGGGCGGCCGCTTCCGCGTGGGCATAAGGGCAGACGCCGCAGACCCGTTGGGTCAATTGCGAAGCGGTCCGGGGATCATAGCCGATGAGCGCCTTTTCAATGCCGCGAAAGAGCATGCCCGAAGTCCTGGCCGAGACAACCACCCCATTTTCGATGCTGGTCTCAAACTTGAGATGTCCTTCCACCCTGGTCAGGGGATCAACTGTTATTCTGGTTTCGGTCATGACTCGGCCTCCATCCGGGGTCAGTTCTACACATTTGAGAGGCACGGCTCCTTGTATAATTCAATCCAAAATAGGCGAGAATCCTGCAAAATGACGACAATGAACGTTTCGTCATTCCTGGCAAGCGCAATGCGATCCGGAATCCATAGTGCTTTCTGGATTCCCGTTGGGGTTTATCCTCACGTCAGTGGGGACGGGAATGACGGCGGATTGATTTTATGTCATTTTGCAGGAGGCTCAGGCGAGAATAAAATCCGTAATGAGCCGCGGGGTGATATCATTTGTCCGGCGTAATAGTGATGATCTGGTAAAAAGTCACCTCGAAGCCGCCGGAGGGCTAAGTAAAAAGTTTGATATACAAGGCGTAATGTATTTTTGCGAGAGAGGCTATACACGCTGGTATGCCGGGCGAACAAAAATGTGCCGCAACGCAGTAGATCGGATTTATGCCCTTCAGGGTACTTTTTACAACGCCATCTTTTTCAATTATGCCTCATATCCATGCCGATGTCAAATGGGTGACCCTAAATTCTCTCCTCGGAGGCCAATTCCTTGTAATGTCTGAATGCTTCCCGGATGCTTTCCCGGAGAATTTCCTCCTGCCATGGCTTGCTGTGGAATTTAAAGATGGCCCCTCGATTGACGGCCTCGGTGACGGTGGGAAGGTCATCGAAGGCCGTAAGCGCGACCCTGATGGTGGTGGGGTAAAGCTCCCTGGCCCGGTGCAAAAATTCGCTGCCGCGCATGCCGGGCATATGTTCATCGGCGATAATGACGCCGACGCTGTTTGTCGCCAGTTGTTCAAATCCCTCCGCCGCGTTTGCCGCCGTGAGGATCCGGTAGCCGTCCGCGGCAAAGACCCGTTCCAGGGCCTTGATGACATTCTCCTCGTCATCCACCAGCAGCAATGTCCGTTCCGGAGCAGCGGTATTTTTTTCAGGCAACGGCAGCCGCCGGTCCTCCCGCAGCATCTGTTCGAGCTGCGGCGCGGGCATCGGCCGGCTGAAATAAAAACCCTGCATTTCATCGCACCCATGGGACAGCAGATAATTCAATTGTCCATCGGTTTCGATCCCTTCGGCGATTACCCGAAGCCTCAGGCTGTGAGCCAGGGCAATCATCGCCCTGGCGATCGCCGCGTTGTCGGGATCGCTGGTTATGTTGCGAATAAAGGACTGGTCGATCTTGATTTTGTCGAATGGAAATTGCCGCAGGTAGCTCAAACTGGAATAGCCGGTACCGAAATCATCCATGGTCATGCACACGCCCAGTTCCTTCAGTTTCCCGGTCAGGCGGGCGGCGTTCTCCACATCGTGCATGAGAAGGCTTTCGACGATTTCCAGTTCCAGATACCTGGGCTCCAGACCGGTTTCCCGCAGGGTTCGTGCAACGACCTCCACCAGATTTTCCTGCCGGAACTGCCGTGGCGAAAGATTGATCGCCAGGGTAAGACAAGGAAGTCCGGCATCCTGCCAGGCCTTGTTTTGGAGACATGCGGTTTTCAGTATCCACTCCCCGATGGGAACGATAAGTCCGGTTTCCTCGGCCAGGGGAATGAAGCTTCCGGGAGGGGTTAATCCCAGTTCCGGGCTCTGCCAGCGGATCAGGGCTTCCATCCCGTTAATCCGGCCGGTTGTAAAGTCCACCTGCGGTTGATAATGAAGAAGGAATTCATTCCTTTTCAAGGCCCGGCGCAGGTGTTTTTCCATGGTCATGCGCCCCACAATCCGTTTATTCAGCTCGGCCGTATAAAATTGCAAGTTGTCCCGGCCCTGATCCTTGGCGCGATGCATGGCCGCATCGGCGTTCTTCAACAGCACCTGCTCATCACTTCCGTCCTTGGGATAGATGCTGATGCCGACACTGCACGAAATTTCCAGCTGATACGTTTCTATTGTCACGGGCCGCGAAATCGAATGCCTTATTCTTTGCGCCATCAGAGCGGCATCCGCGCTCTGTTCAAGGTCGACGAGGACAACGGCGAACTCATCACCCCCCAGGCGCGCCAGGGTATCCGTGGAACGGATGCATTTAGCCATTCGCTTCGCCGTGATTTTTAAGAGACTGTCGCCGATATCGTGTCCAAGGCTGTCGTTGATAAACTTGAATTGATCAAGGTCGATGGATAATATCCCCGCCTGGTTCCTGTGGCGCTGGGCGTTAAAAAGAGCCTGGCGGATACGGTCCTTCAAAAGGTTGCGGTTCGGCAGACCGGTGAGCCCGTCGTGATTGCTTTGGTGTTCAAGCTGCTCTTCATAACGCCTTCGCTCGGCAATTTCCAGATACAGCTTGTCTGCTTGTTCCACCACGCTGCTCTCATATACTTCGAGCAACTGCTCCATGGCGGCCAGGCGGGAATTGAGTAAAGACGCGCCGGTTTGCACATCCCTGTCATCCCTGTCATCCCTGTCGCCTTGCGGTCCGTTGCCCTCGAACACCCGGTGGGAGAAAGGCAGGAGCGCCATTTTGACATTCAGGGAGAGCGATTGGAAGAGGTTTGCCGTTTCAGCGGGCACCGGAATTTTGAAAAACAAAAGGACTGAAAACATGTCCCCGGAGGGAAGAAGGCCGCCGAACCCGAGAACCGACTTGATCCCGTATGGAACGACGAAGTCTTGCTGGGCGGGGATGAAGGGGCTGCCAAGGGCTTCGGCGACATAAAAGACGCTATAGGTTTTCCGCTCCATATCCGGCACGAGTTTCGAGTCCGGTTTGACCACCATCCCGCCGGGGATCCCCAACTGATTGATCAAGTTATCGATCATCGGCAACCGGCTGAGCGCCTCCTTGCTCGACAGGGGAATAGCGCGATGTCCCCTGGATTTTCTCCGTGACTGCCAATCCGGCTCCTCGCCTGTGGTCCCTAAAAGAACCAGACACCTCGTATCGAGGGAAGGGGTATCGCTTCCCAGACCTCCGCGGGCGGCTTCTTGCAGTTCAGGGTCCAGTTCGGCAAAGCGATGGGTTTTGTAGAAACGGACCAGCGAAGTCGCCCGCCTTCCCTCACCGTCGCGGAGGGTGTCGTGAAAATACCTGACGATCCTGTCCGCGACCTCCTCCATGCTGGTCTTCCCCAGCCCCATGGCACGTAAGGCCTCTCCGCATAGGGTCATCTCACGGATCGTAAAATTCGTCATATCATAATGAGGCAACATCCGATGATTACTCGCCATATCGTTTTCTGTCCTCATGTCTTATGTTATCGTATTTTTTAAGAAAAACAGCTGAAAGCGATTCCGCGTATCTGTATATAACCCCAAATTGCATGGTGATCCGCATGTTCTCTCACGGCCGTAATCATCGGCGCTCTGATTGAGCATGAACTGTATTTCCGCAATACTCAAATATTTTTTTTCCCTGACAAGCCAATTTTGTGCAAATATTTCCTTTTGCAGTTCCCATCATTCATCACCCTCCCCCCTCTGTTTTGTTTGACAAACGGATCTGTTTCGGCCTAATATCTACCCATGTAACTAGGTAATTGTTCGGATGCCGTTGACGGACTCCGACCGCGTGATTGAAAACAGGCTTTTCCCCTTAATACGAGGGTTGCGCCGTAGTGGTTTGCGGCATGCTCTCTACCCCTGGCAGGTTGCTCATGTTGGAATCTTTGTTTGCTCCGAAAAGTGTGGCGGTTATCGGCGCTTCCCGGACCCCGGGCAAGG
>JACRCD010000073.1 GCA_016219175.1 Deltaproteobacteria bacterium
ACCGCCGACAGGATGGCGCTGTGGGGACTGGCCAGGTGCATGACGTTTAAGGCCGCGAGTTGCGGGTAGATGGAAAGAAGGGCGGCCGGGATGATGGCGAAGTACTTGGCAATGTCGTTTGAGATGCTGAAGGTGGTGAGGTTGCCCCTGGTCATGAGGATTTGTTTGCCGATCTCGACGATATCGAGCAGCTTGGTGGGGTTGCTGTCCAGATCGATGATGTTGGCCGCCTCGCGGGCCGGCTGGGTGCCGGTGTTCATGGCCACCGCCACGTCTGCCTGGGCCAGGGCCGGGGCGTCGTTGGTGCCGTCGCCGGTCATGGCCACCATGAAACCGGCCTCCTGGTGCTCCTTGATCAGACGCAGTTTGTCCTCCGGCTTGGCCTGGGCCAGGAAGTCATCAACTTGAGCCTCGGCGGCGATGGCCGCGGCGGTGAGCGGATTGTCGCCGGTGATCATCACAGTCTTGATCCCCATGCTGCGCAGTTGCCGGAACCGTTCCTGGATGCCGCTTTTGACAATGTCCTTCAGATTCACCACTCCGAAAATCTCGGCATCGCGGCAGACTACAAGCGGCGTGGCCCCGGCCCGGGCGATCTTGTCCGCCACGTCATGGAGGGTGGCGGGGATGGATGTCCCGCCCTGATTCTTGACAAAGGCCACGATGGCATCGGCCGCCCCCTTGCGGAACTGTTTCCCTTCGCTGGTGGTGACCCCGGACAGCCGGGATTCGGCGCTGAAGGCCAGGGTTTCAAGGGCGGCGGGCAGCATCTCCGCTTTCATGGCGTATTGCTGTCCGGCCAGGGCCACAATGCTGCGGCCTTCAGGCGTTTCGTCGGTCAGCGAGGCCAGCAGGGCGGCCTCGGCCAGCTCCCGTTCCGAGTGATCCCCCACCGGGATAAAGGCGACCGCCTCCCGATTACCATGGGTGATGGTGCCGGTCTTGTCAAGCAGCAGGACGTTGACGTCCCCTGCCGCCTCGATGGCCCGGCCGGAGAGGGCGATGACGTTCTTCTGGAAGAGGCGGTCCATGCCGGCGATGCCGATAGCGGGAAGCAGCGCGGCGATGGTGGTGGGGGCCAGACAGACAAAAAGCGCCACCAGGATGGTCAGCGACACCGGGCTGCCCTGGCCGGTGGCCCGGACACTGTATATGGCAAGCGGGCTGATGTTGGCGCAGACCAGCAGGAAGACCAGGGTCAGGGCGATCAGCAGCACTTCGAGGGCGACCTCGTTGGGGGTTTTGCGGCGTTTGGCCCCTTCGATCAGCGAAATCATGCGATCAATGAAGGTTTCGCCGGGGTTGGCGGTGATTCTGACGATGATGGCATTGGCGATAACCGTGGTGCCCCCGGTGACGGCGCTGCGGTCTCCACCCGATTCGCGCACCACGGGCGCCGACTCGCCGGTCACCGCCGATTCGTTGACCAGGGCGGCTCCGGTCAGCACATCGCCGTCGCCCGCGATCAGATCCTTTGCCTCAACCAGGATACAATCCCCTTTGCGTAACTGACTGGCGGGAACCGTGGTAAAATCGCTTTTGAAATCCGGCCTGGCGAGCAGCTTGGCTGTCACCTCGGTGCGTGATTTGCGTAAAGACGCGGCCCGGGCCTTGCCGCGTCCCTCGGCCAGGGCCTCGGCAAAGGTGGAAAAAAGGACGGTCAGCCAGAGCCAGATTGAAACAGCGCCGGTAAACCAGACCGGCTCATCGCTCAGCCCGGTGAGGGAGAGGATGAAGGTCGCCAGGGTGATGAGGCTGGCGATTTCCACCGCGAGCATCACCGGGTTGCGCCACAGGGAGCGCGGATCGAGTTTTTTTAAGGCATCGACCAGGGCGCCTGCCAGCAGTTCTTTATCAAAGGCCGATTTGGGCGGCGGGAGATGTTTCGACATGGTCTTATTTGCCTCCGGTCATGGTCAGGTGTTCGACGATGGGTCCCAGGGCCAGGGCCGGGAAAAAGGTCAAGGCGCCGACGATGAGGATGACCAGGGTCAACCAGAGGGCGAAAGGCGCCTTGTCGGTGGGCAGCGTCCCTAGGCTCGGCGGCACGTATTTCTTGCCCGCTAGCGACCCGGCCATGGCAAGTATCGCGATGGCCGGCACGTAACGCCCAATCAGCATGGCCAGCGAGCCAAGCAGGGTATGGAAGCTGCCGTTGGCATTCAGCCCCGCAAAGGCGCTGCCGTTGTTGTTGGCCATGGAAGCCATGGCGTAGAGCACCTCGGAGAGACCGTGGGCGCCTGGGTTGGCCATGGACGACACGGCCGCGGGGGTGATCATGGCGGCACCGGAGAGGATCAGCACCACGACCCCGGCGGTCAGGATGACGATGATGGACATCCACATCTCCCGCACCTCGATCTTCTTGCCCAGGTACTCGGGGGTGCGGCCGATCATGAGCCCTGAGACAAAGACGGCGATCACCGCGAAGGCCAGCATGCCGTAGAGTCCGGAGCCGACCCCGCCGAAGACGATCTCGCCCAAGAGGATGAGGGAAAGCGGGACCAGGCCGCCCAGCGGGGTCAAGGAGTCGTGCATGGCGGAGACTGCCCCGCAGGAGGTGGCGGTGGTGGCCACTTCAAAGAGGCAGGAGCCGGCCAGGCCGAAGCGGACCTCCTTGCCCTCCATGTTGGGCCCCGCCACCCCCATCCGTGTTACCAGCGGGTTGCCGCTTGATTCGGCCCAGTACAGAACGGCAAAGGAGACGGCCAGGAGCAGGAGCATGACCGCAAGCAGAGCCCAGCCCTGGCGGGTATTGCCGACCATGAGGCCGAAGGTGTAAGTGAGTCCGGCCGGGATGAGCAGGATGAGCAGGATCTCAAAGTAATGGGAGAGCGGGGTGGGGTTTTCAAAGGGATGGGCGGCATTGGCGTTAAAAAAGCCGCCGCCGTTGGTGCCCAGTTCCTTGATCGACTCCTGGGAGGCGACCGGCCCCATGGGGATGGTAACCTGGTCCACGATCACCGTGGCGAGCAGCGGCTGGCCGTCCGTGCCGGTAAGCGGCTTGCCGGCCTCGTCCACTTGCGCTTTGTCGTAACTGAAGACCTGGACCAGCGGCACGGTTTGGTAGGGGGCAAAATTCTGGATCACGCCCTGGGAGATCAGAAAAATGGCGCCGGCAAGGGACAGCGGCAGCAGGACATAGAGGGCGCCGCGGCTCATGTCCACCCAGAAGTTGCCTATGGTTGCGGCTCGGCGCCGGGCAAAGCCGCGGATGAGCGCGATGAGCACTGCCATGCCGGTGGCGGCGGAGAGGAAGTTCTGCACCGTGAGCCCCGCCATTTGGGTGAGATAGCTGGCCGTTGCCTCGCCGCTGTATGCCTGCCAGTTGGTGTTGGTGGTGAAGCTGACCGCGGTGTTCACCGCCAGTTGCCAGGAGAAGGGCGGCAGGTTTTGCGGATTCAGGGGCAGCAGGTGCTGGACGAGCAGCAGCATGAAAAGCGCCGCGAACCCAGTCAGATTGAAGAGAAGCATGGCGGTGGCGTAACGCTGCCAGCCCATCTCTTCGTCCCGGTCGATGCCGCCAAGCCGGTAGAGGATGTTTTCGCAGGGGGCAAGCACGGGGGAAAGCAGGGTGCGCTCCCCCTGATAAACCTTGTGCATGTAACTCCCCATGGGTTTGACCAGCAGCATCAGCAGAAGCAGGAGGGCGACGGCCGGGATGATATCATTAATTTCAGACATCGGATTTCCATTTATGGTGAAAGCGTGTAACTGCTCAGGTGTTCAGGCTGTAGGCTGAAGGGTAACGGAGCGGCGGTAAGGACAAAGACACATCAATGTCAGTACCGGCCGCCCCGCCGCTTAAAAACTGCACTCTCTCTACCTGATTTTTCATCAAGTATAGCACGGGCTGCATAAAGACGTGGTCAAAAAGAGAGGGAAAGATATACAGGAAATATCAAGATTTCTAAAAAACTAAAATTGATGGCGTCGTAAAAAATACCCTGAAGGGCATAAATCCGATCTCCTGCGTGGTAGCGCATTTTTGTTCGTTCGGCATGCTACATGTATTGCCTCACTCTCAAAAAATACACTACGCCTTGTATCTCGAATTTTGTTACTTAGCCATCCGGGCTTTGTCGCCGACTTTTTACGAGTTCATCAAAATTCTGCAGGGGAAAGCTGTCCGGTCTGACTGGTTACACCATCTTCTTATCCAGCACCCTTCTGATTGCGGCGGACAAATCTTTTTTCAGCAGGGGCTTGCTGAGATACTCATCAATGCCGAAGGATCTGGATTTCTCTTCATTAACCAGTTCGCTGAAACCGGTGCAGAGAATAACCGGGATATCGGGCCGGATTGTCCTGAGCCGTCTGGTCAGAGCCACCCCGGTCATGTGCGGCATCGTCATATCGGTGATGACCAGATCGAAATCTCCCGCTTTGTGCTGGAATGTCTTGAGGGCTTCCAGGGCAGACGGGAGCGCTGTTACCTGGTAACCGAGGCCGCTGAGCATCGCTTCTGCTACTGAAATGATGGTCTCCTCGTCATCGACAAAGAGAATTCTTTCCGTCCCGCGCAAACAGGGGAGTGGAGCAACCGGGGCTTCCGCCGCTGCTCTGCCGGCAACCTGCGGCAGGTAGATGCGGAATGTCGACCCTTTCCCCGGTTCACTGTCCACGGAGACATAGCCTCCGAAGCTCTTGACAATGCCATGCACCACGGCAAGCCCAAGCCCCGTGCCCTCTCCCTTTCCCTTGGTGGTAAAATAGGGATCAAACATACGCTCAATAGTCTTTTTATCCATCCCGCAACCGGTGTCACTTACCGTAAGCTCGACATACGGGCCGGGAGAGAGGACAAAGCCGTTGACCTTCGGGTCATCCGGGCCGATTTCGACAGGGGCAAGACTGACACCTAATATCCCGCCGGTTTCGCGCATGGCATGGTAGGCATTCGTGCAGAGATTCATGATGATCTGGTGGGCCTGGGTCGGATCAGCCAGGACCGGCCCGCAGTCGGGATTAATATTTTGCTTCATGGCGATCGTGGCCGGAATGGTTGCGCGCAGCAGTTTGACAGCCTCCTTAATAATAAGATGAAGGTGCAGGGGCCTGTATTCCTGTTCCGCGTGACGGCTGAAGGCCAGGATCTGCTGGACCAGACCTTTTGCCCGGTCGCCTGCCTTAAGTACTTCATGGAGGTAATCGCGGACAGGGCTTTGGGCGGGGGTCTCGTCATGCGCCATTTCGGTATAACCCATGACCGCGGAAAGGATATTGTTGAAATCGTGGGCAATGCCGCCGGCCAGGGTGCCGATGGCCTCCATTTTCTGCACCTGGCGTAGTTGGTTCTCGATCTTGGCCTTTTCTTCCTCTGTTTGTTTCTGCAAAACAATATCCCAAACCGTGTTGCTGAAGTCGGTAAGGATGCTCACGTCTTTCTCGTCATAGACGGCAGTCTTGTTGCCCACGCCAATGATGGCCACGATCTGTTGGTTGCGCATAATCGGCGCCACCAGTTCCCTGGCGATCCGGGGATGTCCGTCAGGGAAACCCCGCCGATGGGCAAGTCCCTCGTAATCGTTATGGATCACGGCCCGCCGTTCATGGAGGCAGTCCGTCCACACCCCGCCCTGCTCCACGGACTGATGGGCGCCCTTGCCTGCAGCAGTACCCACATGCCGCAAGGTGTTGGTGGACCAGGCCTGAAGATTCGGGGCGCGCTGGTCGGCATCAAGAAAAAGAAAAAAACTGATTGTGCTTGCCGTCAGGTTTTCCGCTTCGTCAAGGGCCTTGGTCAGGAACTCGCCAAGTTCGTATCTCATGGCGTGTTCACGCAGGTTGCTCCGTGTCCGCAGCCAGAGCTCATTTCTTTTCAGCTCAGTGATATCGCGGTTTGTGCTGCGTGTGCCGAGAAACAGGTTCTGTGCATCGAAAAGCGGCTGGCAGACATGGCCGATCCAACGCTGGCCGCCATCTTGATGCCTGATACGGAACATGATTTCTCCGGCGTTCTGTTGCTGTTCCCGGCACACATGGTTGTCAAACATCGCTCTGTCATCAGGGTGGACAATATCGGTAAATAAGGAGGGTTTGCGGAAAAACTCTTCCGTGCTGTAACCGGTTATCCTT
Organism: Deltaproteobacteria bacterium; assembly: GCA_016219175.1. Classification (GTDB taxonomy): domain Bacteria; phylum Desulfobacterota; class Desulfobulbia; order Desulfobulbales; family SURF-16; genus SURF-16. Next base: position 6,079 of record JACRCD010000073.1, read on the forward strand.
TGACATGATGGGGAAATATAAAGGGGTTGACGCTCGGGACTCAGCCAGAACTCCCAATCGTAGGTGTTGTCGGCAACAATGCGATATTTCTTTTCCTTTTCCCGCAGCGAGTTTTCAAATTGAATCTGGCCAAGTCGCCATACCCACAGAGCCAAGCCCCCCAGAACACCAAACAGAACATGCCAGAAGGCCAGCTGTTTTTGCTGCGTTAAGGCAATATCTTTATAGGGGGCAAAAGGCACGGACACGCTCAGGCCGCCGCGGATATCTCCTTCCTGGTACCCTTGTCCCGCATGACATTTCAGGCATCCCGCCTCAGTGATTAATGGCCGCATGACTCGCATAAACAGCCTGCCATCCATGTTCGCTATGGCTCGGACCTCTTTGGCGCCGGACTCAAATGACTGTAAGGCTTCAGCCTCCCAGGCATCAGCGGAGTTTTCCGGACGGAGGGGGTTGAGGCTGGTAATATGGCCTTGCGCGCCATACTGCCCCTGGCCGAGTTCATGGGCCTGACGGGTCATGTAGGCGGGATTGATCAGGGTGAGATTTTTCCCTGTGGTGGTTGTGACATCGCGATAAGGGAGATGGGCAAGATAGGGACTGGGTGGGGTTTTTCCCGTGGGCGGCGCGTAGACGCCTCCGTGCATGGCCGCCCAGCGCCGATAGACCAGATCCTTGTTGATACTGGCTTGCGCCTCGGTTGCCGCCAGCTCAAGCACACTCTTTTCAATCTGGCGCCAGTTCCAGTAAAGAGAGGAGGCAATGACAGCGAGCCAGAGGGCAATCGCCACGGAAAAAACTTGTTGCCGCTGAAAAAAGCCAGAGCTGGCGGTAAAGTTGCCGAGGGTCATTAGTGCTCCTGATTTTTGCTGGCAGGTATTTTTTTATGGGGCGGGAAGCTTCGGAAAACCTGTTCATTTTTCATGCCTTTTCTCCAGCGCCTTGGCGATTTGGGTGAGGAGCAGATTCCTGCCGATAGGTTTTTGCAGATAAGCAAACACCCCGGTTTTCCCGGCCGGCTCGCTACTCCTGCCCGTGCTGTAGCCCGAGCAGAGGATGACCGGCAAATCAGGACGAATTGTCTTCACCTTGGCGACCAGCTGATCACCGGTCATTCCCGGCATGGTCTGATCGGTAACGAGAATATCCCAGGCGTCGGGGGTCCGGGACAGGGCCTGCCAAGCCTCGATTCCGCCGGCAAAGGCGTCAACCCGATACCCTGCCCGCAGCAAAATCTGGCTGAGCAAATTCCGGATTGCCATCTCATCATCCACCACCATAACCCGCTCATTCGCCCCAGCCCTGGGAGGAATCGCTACCGGGACCTCCGTTGCCGCTTCGCGCTCGATGACGGGCAGATAGACAGTGAAGGTGGAACCCCGTCCCGGTTCACTCCGCACCGTGATCATGCCATTGTGGCTTTTGACAATACCATGGACCACAGCCAGTCCCAGGCCGGTGCCCTTGCCGGACTCCTTGGTGGTGAAGTAGGGGTCAAAGATCTTGGTCAGGGTTTCCCTGTCCATGCCGCTACCGGTATCGCTGACCGACAACAGCACATAGCAGCCGGGGGGCACCCCGGTGCCGTTGGCAAATATTTCATGATCGTTGATTATCTCCTTGAGGGAGACCTCCAACACCCCGCCGTTTTCCAGCATGGCGTGATAGGCGTTGGTGCAGAGATTCATAATCAACTGATGGATCTGGGTGGCATCAGCCATGACCACGGCCTGGGAAATAATTTCCTGCCGGATGTCGATGGTGGAGGGAATGGCGGCGCGCAACAGCTTCAGGGCTTCCTTAATAATGAGGGATATCCGCAAAGGTTGCTTTTCCTGTTGTTGCTGGCGGCTGAAAGTGAGGATTTGCTGGACCAGGTCCGAGGCGCGCCCCGCTGCCTTGACCACCTGGTTCAAATCATCCTGCAGTGACTTATCGCCAAGCACCTGCACCTTGACCAGTTCTGTATATCCTATGATGGCGGTAAGGATGTTGTTGAAATCATGGGCAATGCCGCCGGCCAGGGTGCCGATGGCCTCCATTTTCTGAGATTGCTGGAGCCGCATCTCGGATTGTTTTTGGGCGGTAATATCCTTGGCAATGTGGACAGTGCCTTTGACCCGTCCTTCGTTGTCCAGTATCGGCGAAACAGAGATCGAAAAGGTCCGGCCCAGATTCTCGTGATAAATTTCAGCGGCATGGGTCTTTAGATCCTGGATAACTTTTATTTCAGGGCAATCGTCACAGGGGGTTGGAATTCCCCGGAAGACTTCATAGCAGAATTTGCCGATGATGTTTTCCTTAGTGGTATTTAATGCCCGGCAGGCGGCCTGATTCACTTGCATAATGCCCATGCGCAGGTCTTGGATGGTGACCAGCTCGCCAATGGCATCAAAGGTTTTTTCCCATTCCGCCTTGGCCTTTATGACATCCTGTTCCGCTTGCTTGCGCAGACTGATGTCCGTGGCGATCTCCATCCGCGCCAACCGGCCGTCCGGCCAGCGGATTGCCTGATCCCGGCAGTCGTACCATTGTTTCGTTACCGTATTCTGAAATTCCCAGACATAGACGCCCGAAGGATTTCCCTCGCCGTTCAGTAACCTGCTGTTGGTGCAGAAGGGGCATGGCCCTGACTGGCCCGATTGCAATGCCTGCCAGCACTTTTTGCCAACCACGTCCCCCCAATGTTTTTTGCCGTATTTATTTAAAAACAGGAGTTCATAGCTTTTCATGTCCGCCACATAGACAAGGGCATCGAGGCTGTCCATAATCATACGGAAGCGCTCATTGCTCTCTCGCAAGGCCTCCTCGCTGCGTTCCAGCGCACTCTTGGCCCTGTGCAATTTCTGAAAAGGCTCTTGCACACTGGCAACAAATATGGCGTGATAGATAAAAATATAGGCGATGATTTTGTAACAATGACCCACCAGATTGAAAATGTCGGTGATTTCGGAATAGAGGGTGAAGGTCAGTTCGCTGAGGATGGTCATGACCACTGCGGCAAACAGACTTGATGCCTTATAGGGCGTCACGGAGTTTCGACTCTTTTGATAAAACAAAACGGCGGCGGCAAGCATAATGACAACGATGCTGTATTCCGCGCCAATCTTGAAGGGGGTCAATCCTTGCCCCTCGATGAAGGTGCGTGGCCAGATCCGCTGATGATATAAACCCAGCCGGTAGATCAGCGCGGTCAAGATAAGGCTGCCGGCCAAAAACCAGTAGCGCGTCCGGGATTTGGCAAAGGGTTTCCAGGGCAGGAGGGCGAAAGCAAGCATGGCCAGCGCAAAAATAAGACGCGCCGCCAGCCAGAAGTTAATCCCTTTCCCCGGATCAGCCGGACTGATAAAATCAGGCATCCCTTCAAAGGACAGGAGATGGGCGAAGTCGAGAAGCCCAATCGACAGAAAGGCGCAACCGAGCAAAATAACAGGCGCGGGGCGGTTTTCGGTAGAGGCGTAGGCCACACCGCAAACCATCATGGAAATAACGATGGCAAAGGTTTCCGCAAAAATATGCATGGGCAGGGACATGATGTCCGAACCCCGCAGGATCGGCAGCATCGGCATCCGCCACACTAAGACAAACAAACCTGTCAGGCCGAGGAGCAACCATTCGTTGCGCCGCAACATGAAGCTTGTTTTTTTGGGCCGGTCATCCATCACTACAGTCATCCTGTGCGAGCGCTGTTGCGGGGAAAATTTATATTTTTGCCTTTTTTATCATGTTCATGTTGTGGATAATATGTCAAGGCGCTATCAGCGCTGCCGCTTTTCCCCGGCTCCGGGGAGCGCCTTGTCTCCGGCAGGCGGATGTGTTTACTTTTGATAGCTAGAGACGGGGGGAAGATGGGCATTCGACAACAATTTGTTGAATATTGCGGCATCGCGACAGTATACTTTGATGGCGTCGTAAAAAATACCCTGAAGGGCATAAATCGATCTCCTGCGTTGTAGCGCATTTTTGTTACTTAGCCATCCGGGCTTTATCGCCGATTTTTTACGGGTCCATCATACTTTGACTGGCCTCATTAATTTCCAGGCCGCACAGCCGGGTATCGTTGAAAGAAACCTTGCCGGGCAGAAGGAAAATTCAGGGAGAGTTATTTATGCCTTGCCGCATGGCGTTTTTCAGATGTTGGGGGGTTGTCGTGTTGTTGCTTTTGTTTTCCTGCCCGCCCGTGGCCGGGGAAGATGGGGTCGTCAACGTGGGCGGGGCGCAACTGGATCTTAATGTGCTTAAGGATGCCCTGCGGGAACAGGTGAGCGAGGAGCTGGAAGAGGCCCTCAAGTCCGGCCGCGAGCAGCTTGAGGGGTTGCCCGGGGCCGCCGCCGACCAAACCAGGCAGTTTCTCTATGGTGAGTTCAAGCGCTGGGTTCGGGTCCGCATCTATCAGGATCTCCCGGAGCAGCAACGCCTTGAGCTGGCCACCCTGAAAATCCTGCCCAACGATCCCGGCTTTGACCCCTATCTGGAACAATGGCTGAAAGACAAACCGGATGAGGCCGGCCTGCTGGCCAATGCTTATCTGTTGGAATCCTCGGCCAGGAAAATTATGGAGGATTTGGAATCGGGCGCTTCCAAGGAGATTATCGACGGGCTCAGCGGACTGTATGAGGATGCGGAGGAAAAGCTGAAACGCTTCACCACTGCGGTGGAGGAGGCGGAGGAGGGCAAGGCCCCGGCGGCCAAGGCCCTGGAGAAATACGGTTTTTCCGGGCCCTGGCTGGACAAATTCAAGGGCCGGGAGGCCCAGTTCCGCAAGCTGCAAGAGTATAATAAAAAATACAATGTGCTTGACTCGCTGCAGTTGCTGTACGAGGCCTTTCAGGCCGACAACATGCCCAGGCAGAAGATCGGCGCCATGTTCGGCTTGCTTGAAAAACTGGGCGGGGCGGCTGGGGCCAGCCGGATCCCCATCGTCTCCTTCATGGGGCAGATGGTGGAAAACCTGGGCAAAATCGCCGCCGAGATGCTGGCCGCGGAAGAACGGCTGGCCAAGATCATCAGCGCCCGGGAAGGCAATTGTCTGGGGGCCGATACCCATGATGTGGAGACTCCGCGCCAGAGGGCGTTTAATAGTCAGTTCGAGGCTTCCATCCGCATCTGTCCGACGGACCTTTCCCCTGAGATCTATGTCCAGGAGGAACCCTTTGACAACAGCAAGGTGTATTTCTTTGTCAAGGGCCGCTTTCTGGTCGGTAATCCCGCGGGCGGCGGTCTAGCCGGCCTGCGGCAGGTGAAGCAGCTGCTGGAAATGGCGGCTGCGGCCAACTTTATCCGTTACGCCGGCAAGACGGCCGACCCGGCCACCCTGGCCGCGGTGTACAATACGCCCTATCCTCCGCCCGGCGACGAGCAGTTTGCTGAGAAGGAAAAACGCCACGGCGCCGGTATTCCCGGGGTGATGAACGAGGCCGTGGCAGTGCTGGACGGCATCTCCAGCCGGTTGGAGGCCATGGAAAAGCTGGTTTCCGGGCAGGAAGAGCAGTGCGGCGTGGAAAAGCTGCATGCCTTTCTCAAATCCGCCACCGGCCTGAACGCCCCGGAGTATCACGATGCCGAATCCCGTCTGGCCGACGACCTGAGGCTGCATTATGTCATGGCCTATATTGACCGGTATGTGGCGGATGAAGCGGCCGGCGGCGGGCGCACCGCGGCCTACGACACCTATTCCCGCATCTGGGTGAAGCTGGAGAAACTCTCGCTGTTGCGCGTGGCCGGCCGAGTGGCGGCGGACGGGGCAACCGCCTGCCGGGACTGCGCCGCGGCCGCGGTCACGGGCCGGGTCGCTGGCGGCGGGGCGCAGGTGCTGCCGGTTTGCACGGCTGGCGGGGTCGATCGCTATGGCGCTTTTACCGCCTTCTATGCCATGAGCGCAGAGGAATGGGCCCTGGCTTTCCGCGCCGAGGCCGCGGGACGCCGCACCCCCGAGGAAACGTTGAATCCGAAAAATTCCGGGGTGCCGCAACCTCCCTTTATCACCACGACGGAGGTCGTATTGCGCCTGCCGCAGGAGAAACAGGCGCCGCCGCCCAAGGAGGAAAATACCGCCGCCGGCAGCCCGCCGGACCGGTCGGATGAACCGCCGCCGGCCGCCGATGGGCAGTCCGGCATGGCCGGGGTTGTGGCGGAGGCAATCGAGAAATGCGATTTGGATCTGGCGGAAACGCTTTTGGCCGGGGTACGCAACGGTGCTGAACGATCAGCCCTCGAAAAAGCGCTGACTGAAAGGCGGCGCCAGCATGAGGAATCCATCAAGGTGATCAAGCAGGCAGAGGCGGAGGTTCTTGGGGAAGAGCCGTACCGGGCGCTGTCCAAGCTGGAGGAGGTGCAAGCCCTCGCCCCCTGCGACCGCGACCGCCAGCTGGCCAAAACGGTTGCGGATCGGGTGAGGAAACTGACCAAGAGCATTGACGACGGGCGCTACACGGTCTGGGTGGAGGATGCCTTGGCTGAATGCCGTTTCAAGGACGCCCGGGACTTTATCAATAGGATATCCGAAGGACAGCGCGGGGAGCTCGAGGCCCGGCTCGAGGCATTGCGCGCCGGGGAGGAGCAGGCCGGTTTGCTGCTTGAGGAGGGGCGGCGTCTGGTGGCCGAGGGCCGGATTGACGAAGGGCTTGCCGTTTTGCGCCAAGCCAGGGCAGCCACCCGCTGTACCCGGCAAGCCGGGGGCATCGACCAGGCCATCGCCCAGGCCGCCCAGGCCCCCCGTACCTGTGATGCCATCATGAAAGGCGGGATTTTCCGGCGCGAGGCAGGCGGCGCCGAGCGCTGCGTCTGTCCGGACGGCCAGGTTGCCAACCGGGCAGGCAGCGCCTGTGTGGATAAACCGGAGATTCAGGTGGCGGCCCGTCAGTGTGCGGACAATGCCGAGGCTTACTGGGATGCGGAACGGGAACAGGCGCGCTGCCGCTGTAAACCCGGCTTCCGGTTCAGCAAGGAACAGAACGCCTGTCTGGCGGGCTCCGACCCGGAACTTGATAAGCTGCTCGGCGACGTGGCGGCCAACCAGCAGGAAAGCGATGCCGCCAATCAGGGTGAGCGGACGGCGGCAAATGATCAGCGTGATAAATCGCAATATGCTGATTCAGGCCCGGCAAGCCGCGAGAGGGAACCACAGGGCCCCGACTTGATGGGGGGCTTGCTGCAGGCCCTGGGGACGGCGGTGGCGCAGTCCCAGGGAGTGCATGTGCCGGCGCCGGTCGTGGACCAGCCGTCCATCCCCTGGCCGTCCGGGGGTGACTCGGAGGGGGGCGGCCAGGACTGGCGGAATGTTCCGCGGCAGGACACCGGTCAGCAGGGGGCGGGCAATCAGGTCTCTGCCGAGCAAAGAGCGGAATGGCAACGCAGTCTCGACTGTCTGCTGGAGGGGAAGCGTTTGTACCCTAATTATTGGCAGGATTGCAACGGCAGTTTCACCATGCGCGACAGGGATGTGGAAATTCGCCACCTGGAGGAGCTGCTGGGCAACTCCGGCGGCAGCCCACCATCTCCGGCCGGCACCGGTGGCGCCAATGCCCGGGATGGCAACGACTGGTTTATCCTCGCCAGTTCGGAATACCCGGCCAGCCATGACGACTATCGCCGTTTTCCCGAATGCCGGTTTGCGGTGGCCCGCAGTCTGATGTTTATTGATTCCGTGGCCGGTGGCAGGCGGGAAATCGAGGCCACGGCCGACGGCCTGCGCGCCAAGGGCTACGCCTCGGTGGAGGTGATTTACGCTAACAGCATTGATAGCCAGCGTCTGGTGGATCAGTGGCATCGCCGGGAAGAGCAGGGCAGGAACGCCTGCTGGGATGCGAAAAGCAGAAGCGAGGGAGGGCGGAGATAGATGAGCGGCTGGCGATGGTGGTTGACGGCAGGGTTGGTGGTGGCGCTGGCAGGGTGCGGCGGCATGGTCGGGGTTTACCGGGGGCCGGAACCTTTCGGCGGCAAGGAATATGCGGTTTCCCCGCCCAAGGTAACCTTGTCCCGCGAGGTGCGGGTGGTGGTGCTCATGCTCGCGGACGAACGTCCGGCCATGGAGCATGATCTTGACTGGGTCCGCCAGTCCCATTCCTTCAGCGATAATCTGGGCCAGCCGGCTGAGGTGCGGACGGAATTCGACCGGGCCATCAAGTCCGGACTGTCGGCCAGCCGCCGGATCCGACTCGTTGCCCCGGAAACGTTTCTGCAGACTCGGGATGCCGATCTGATCATCTCGGGCCGCATTCTTCGTTGCGAGGCGGAGCGGAAAATGGGATGGCTCACCGCCGATTTTCATGGCCGGGCCGAGATTGAGATCGTGCTGCGTAGCGGTGAGGGCAAGTCTATCACCGAAAGCCCACTGGAGTTTGAATCAGAGGTGGAAATACCCTGGAAGCCGCCGGCTTCTGATGCCCGGGTGGATGAAATCCCGGTTGGCTACGCCGCCTCGGCCGTGGAGAAGGCCATCCGCCAGGTGGCGGAGTCTTTCCTGACCAGCAGCGAGTTGGCCGACGCCCTCCTGGCACTGAATTAATAAATAATGGCGGCTCTCGGCTAAAAAGCGCGGAAAACTCTAAAGATGCTCCGTGGCAGGATCTGGTGCCGCCCGCCGTGGTCAGGCTGGGGCGAAAATTCGCTCTGCGAGCCGTTTACGGCGGGATTTCTTATAAGGCGGGTTGCCTTTTTATTTGTTTTTTTCTTTTAGTTCAGCGGCCATTCTATCACGCTCCGCCTTCAGTTCCTCGTAAATCTCGACAGCCTCACTTTCTTTATGGGATCTCTTCTCGTTGAGTTCGGCAGCCTTGGCCTTGATTTTTTCATCTCTGATTTTGAGATCTTTCGTGCCGAAGAGAGATGAAGCCAGGTATTTATAGGAGAAGCGCAGCAGGGCGATATCGTCTTCCTTGATTTTATCAAGGGTCTCCTGGCCGATTTCATAAATGTCCAGGAAAGAGCTGGTGAAAATAAATTCCCGGAATTTATCAAGGTCGGTGCTGACCATGAAGAACATTTTTTTCGCCTGTTCACTCAATGAGGCCTGGAACCCGAAGGATTTGCGGCGCATGACAATTTCCAGCCATTCCCTGTTCATCTCATCGCACAGGTCAACGCCCTGGTCTTCCCGCCATTCGCGGATGGTCCACTCCTTGTCCTCTTCGTGTCCCTTGCAGTGAGATTCCTTGACCAGAAAGAAGAATCTCTCCGAATCAATCCCTTCTTCCCCTCCTTCGTGGAAATTGGCCATGCCGACCGGATAATAACGGCAGGCCGAGGGGCGTTCGGGATAAATGGTACACCCTGCTTCGGTGACAAAGGGGCAGCGGCCGTTTTCGTCAAGATGAATTTTTACCCCGGGCATGTCCGTTTTTTCAATGAACATCGGCGTGGTAAATCTGAGTAGAAACTCAGCGGCGGGCAGGTTGAGATATTTGCGCAAGCGTAGAATATCAAAAGGGGTCAGGATAATGTTGATGTTCCCGCAGCAGGCGGTAAAGCAAGAAACCCCGGGGTGGCACTTAAATTTTATTTTGCTGTTTAAGGTGTATTTTTTCGGGAGAATATTGCTTGGGTTTTTGTCAAAACCGAACATGCCTTTATCTTGCTCTGCCATCATCTTTCCTCATTTTCCGGACTATATTAAGGTAAAAAAATAAAAAGCTGTGATTGAAGTGGAAAGAACTTAATCACAGCTTGAAAGGTTGTCAAACTTTAAAAAAATCAGCCTGATGATTTAGAAAAGGTGATTTTTTGCATAAAACTTTTTTTCTTGACATTTGCCAGATGAAAATTTATAGAACAAAAGGTCAGAAAATGAGTGACCCCTCATTTTTTGGCACTGGCGTAAAATTTATTTTAGAAATTACGCAAGAACAAAATAAAAGGAAAACCGATTTCGCATTTAGTGGAATCAAACAATTCAACCCAATTGAGGAGGTAATTTAATGCCAAGCTATGTAGATCCTTCCAAATGTGATGGTTGCAAGGGCGGTGACAAAACTGCATGTATGTACATTTGCCCCAACGACCTGATGGTACTCAACAAAGAGGAAATGCGGGCTTACAACCAGGAGCCTGATGCATGCTGGGAATGCTACTCATGCGTTAAGATCTGCCCCCAGGGTGCAATCTTCGTTCGTGGTTATGATGACTTCGTACCAATGGGCGGCCAGGTTCATCCGATGAGAAGCTCTGATTCCATTATGTGGACTGTCAAGTTCCGCAATGGTAACATGAAACGCTTCAAATTCCCCATCCGGACAACTGCTGAAGGCGCTGCCAATGCGTACGTCGGCCAGAAAGGCGCAAGCCTTGATGACGAGTGTCTGCTCCTCGAGAAGGACTTGCCCAAACCGACAAAACTCGCGAAGTAATTAGTGTTTTTTAAGGTTAATTGTTAACTCAGCTATTATTTTAAGGAGATATAATATGGCATTACCTAATAAACCACTTGGCGAACTGCCTGCCGTTGCAAACCCGGAAATCAAGGAGCATGAGTGCGATGTTCTGATCGTTGGTGGCGGTATGGCTGCCTGCGGTACCGCTTTCGAGATCAAAAAATGGGCGCCGGAAGGCATGAAGATTATCCTGGTTGACAAGGCATCCATGGAGCGTTCCGGTGCTGTTGCCCAGGGCCTTTCCGCCATCAATACCTATATCGGCAGCAACCCCATTGAGAACTACGTAAAGATGGTTCGTAACGACCTGATGGGCGTTGTGCGCGAGGATCTGATCTATGACCTCGGCCGTCATGTTGACGAGTCTGTAAAGCTGTTTGAGGAGTGGGGTCTGCCCATCTGGAAGAAAGATGCGGATGGTGAAACCCTTGACGGTGCTCAGCCTGCAAAAACGCTGCGTGAAGGCGGCGAGCCGGTACGTACCGGTAAATGGCAGATCATGATCAACGGCGAGTCCTACAAGTGCATCGTGGCCGAGCCTGCCAAAAGCGCGCTTGGCGAGGAAAACTGCCTTGAGCGTATTTTTATCGTCAAGATGCTGCTTGACAAGAACAAGCCGAACCAGATCGCCGGCGCGGTTGGTTTTTCAACCCGTGAAAACAAAGTTCATGTTTTCAAATGCAAAACCGCTCTCGTTGCCTGCGGTGGTGCGGTAAATATCTTCCGTCCCCGTTCAACCGGTGAGGGTAAGGGCCGCGCCTGGTATCCCGTATGGAATGCTGGTTCAACCTACACCATGTGTGCCCAGGTTGGCGCCACCCTGACCATGATGGAAAACCGCTTCACCCCTGCCCGTTTCAAGGACGGTTACGGCCCGGTTGGTGCATGGTTCCTGCTCTTCAAGGCCAAAGTTCAGAACGGTCTGGGTGAGTTCTATGCCAACAGCGACTCAGTAAAAGACGAGCTTGCCAAGTTCATGCCTTATGGCGCCTCCGCTGTTACCCCCACCTGTCTGCGTAACCACCTGATGCTGAACGAGCTGAAAGCCGGCCGTGGCCCGATCTACATGGCTACCGACGTTGCTCTGAATGCATTCCTGGATGATCGTCGCGCCAAAGGCATGGATGAGAAAGCCGTTAAGAAATACTGGAAACATCTGGAGTCCGAGGCCTGGGAAGACTTCCTTGACATGTCGGTTGGACAGGCTGGTCTGTGGGCCGGTATGAACATCGAGCCGGAGAAAACCGGATCCGAGATCATGCCGACCGAACCGTACATGCTGGGTTCACACTCAGGCTGCTGCGGTATCTGGACATCCGGCCCGAACGAAGATTGGGTCCCTGCCGTTGACGGTCCCCGCTCTCACCAGTACAAATGGGGCTACAACAGGATGACCACTGTTGACGGTCTCTTCACCGCCGGCGACGGCGTTGGCGCCTCCGGTCACAAGTTCTCCTCGGGTTCACATGCCGAGGGTCGTATTTGCGCCAAGCAGATGGTAAAATTCTGCCGCGACAACGCTTCCTTCAAACCCGAGCTGAAACAGACCGCTCAGGAACTGGCTGACGAGATCTACGCACCGGTAAAACGTTACCTGCAGCATGTTGGCGCCACCACTGCCGCCAACGTTAACCCCAACTACTGTAAGCCGGCCGGTATCATGATGAGACTCATGAAAGCCACCGACGAGTACGGCGGTGGTGTTGCTACTTATTACATGACCTCCGGCAAGCTGTTGAACATCTGCCTCGATCTTCTCCGCATGCTCCGTGAAGATGCCGAGCTGATGGCCGCGGGCGACCTGCATGAGCTTATGCGGGCCTGGGAAAACTACCACCGCATCTGGTGTGTAGAGGCTCATATCCGTCACATCGAGTTCCGCAAAGAGAGCCGCTACCCGGGCTTCTACTACAGGTCTGATTACCCCACCTGTGACGATGCGAACTGGAAGGTTTTCGTTAACTCCACCTTTGATCCGAACACCAAGGAGTGGAAATGCGAGAAAGTTAACTGCATTAACATCGTTGAGACTGAACCCTGGATCTAATTACAGTTAACAGATTACAGTCTTAGTGTTCTTGATCTCCAGGTACCTTAGTAAAGGTGCCTGGAGATTTTATTATGGAGAGCCGAAAAATGAAGAAAATGCCAATTGCCCTCCATGTTGAGTTGCTTTGACCATAACTTTCTGGTAAAGGAAGAAGCCACAATTTGATTGAGTTTTAAGTTTTCAGTTTTAAGGTTCTACCCGAGCCATGTTCCATGTTCTTCTGGTACCATTTTAAAACGGAAAATTTAACACTTAAAAACTTTTCTAACATAACCCCTACAAATGGAGGAGTGGCATGACAGAACAGAGTCCATCTGGAACAGGAGCAGTGCTGGTCGTTGGTGGTGGCATCAGCGGTTTAACAGCTGCCCTGGAAGCCGCAGAGGTTGGGAATGACGTTTTTCTGGTTGAAAAAAATCCTTACATGGGCGGCCGCGTAGCCCAGCTCAATCAGTATTTTCCCAAATTGTGCCCGCCGTCTTGCGGTCTTGAAATTAATTTCAAAAGAGTCAAAAGCAACCGTAAGATTCGTATGTATACGATGACTCAGGTAAAAAGCATCAAAGGAGCCGCGGGAAGCTACGAGGTTTCCTGTGAAACAGCCCCCCGTTATGTGAATAATAATTGTACCGGATGCGGCGCCTGTGCTGATGCCTGCCCTGATGAGCGTGTTGATGACTTTAATTTCGGCATGGGCAAGACAAAGGCTATCTATCGTCCCCATGAGATGTCCTTTCCGATGAAATATGTTCTGGACAAGGGCGCCTGCAGCGGAGACACCCTGCGGATAATCAAGGACGCCTGTAAATACGATGCCATCGATACGGAGATGCAACCGAAGACATTCACCCTGAATGTCGCGGCCATTGTCTGGGCTACCGGCTGGAATCCTTATGATCCCACCAAGATGACCAATCTCAAATATAGTGAGAGTGACGCGATCATCACCAATATGCAGATGGAGCGCCTGGCTGCGCCGAACGGACCGACAAATGGTCAGATTCTGCGCCCCGGTGACAACAAGGAGCCCAAGAGTTTCGCCTTTGTGCAGTGCGCAGGCAGCCGTGATGAAAATCACCTTGAATACTGCTCATACATCTGCTGCATGGCCTCCATGAAGCAGATTACCTACATTCGCGAGCGCTATCCCGAAGCCCCGATTTATGTCTTTTACATTGATCTTCGCACCCCGGGCAAATATGAAAAATTCCGCGAAAAATTGATGGCGGATAAGAACACTCATTTTATCAAGGGTAAAGTTGCTGACATTATTCCCGAGGGCGACGGCGTGACGGTTGTCGCTGAAAACGCGGTTACCGGCGATAAAGTGAAACAGAAGGTTGATCTTTGCGTCCTGGCAACCGGTATGGAGCCTGCCATCAAGGCCCAGGCGGCATCGCTTGGTCTTGAGGTTGACAGCAATGGTTTTGTCGTAAGTAATGCTGACAAAGGTATGATTTCTGCCGGATGTGCCAATAAAGCTGCTGACGTTGTAACCAGCGCTCAGAGCGCCACCGCCGCAGCCTTAAAAGCTATTCAAGCAGCTAAGTAGGAGGAAGATCAATGGATAAGAAATATGGTGCATATATCTGCACAGGATGTGGAATCGGAGAGGCCCTTGATGTCGATGCTTTAGTCAGTGCGGCCAGTGGACAGGGCATGCAGCCCAAAACTCATGAGGCCTTCTGCGGCGCGGCCGGGCGGCAGGTCATTGAAGCGGACATAGCGAACGATGGCGTTAATACCGTAATTGTCTGCGCCTGTTCGCCACGGGTCATGCAGGATCAGTTTAATTTCGGAGATGACAAGATCACTATCCGCGGCAATATCCGCGAGCAGGCGGCCTGGTGTCGTGAGCAGCCCTCTGATAGCAAAAGCGAGGACACCATCAAGGAGTATTATACCGAGGTTGCCCAGGACTATATCCGCATGGCCTGTGTTCAGGCCAAAAAGACCGATATGCCCGAGCCCTTTAAGCTTGAAACCATGAACAAGAGGATTCTGGTCATGGGTGGCGGTATTGCCGGACTGACCGCGGCCAAAGAGGCGGCCAAGGCCGGCTATGAAGTAACCGTTGTTGAAAAGTCAGGCGCCCTTGGCGGCAAGGCCCTTGGCTGGACAAAGCAGTTTCCGACCAAGGCGCCCTACAGTGAACTTGTTGCTCCGACCATTGGCGCGCTTGTCGCTGAAGTTGAAGGGAACGCCAAAATTACCGTTAAAAAAACCACCGAGGTCGCCCGTATCGGCGGCGCGCCCGGCAATTTTTCGGCAACATTCAAAGCAGCAGGCGCCAAGAGTGAATGGGATGCTCCCGCCAAGGTAGGAGTAGACGAGCAGGATCGCATCGCCAAGGGGCAGATGGAGGATCCGAATGCCGGCCTCAAAAATTACATGGAAGAGAATCCGGATGCGGAAAAATACGGGGCGGTCGTTCTGGCCACCGGCTGGGTTCCTGCTGATGTCAGCGCTTTCGAGCACCTCGGCTACGGGGCCAATAGTAAGGTTGTCACCAATGCCGAGTTTGAGAAGATGGTGAAAGAGGGGAAACTTGCCGGTATCAAGTCCGTTGCCTTTGTGCAGAGCCCCGGCGGTGAAGAGCATGATATGGACTTCCCCTATTGCAACTCCGTAACCAGCATGGTTGCCCTCAAACAGGCCAAATACGTCCGTGAGGCGAGCAGTGATGCCAAGGCCTATATTCTCTATCAGCACATGAGAACCCCCGGCAATATGGAAATGTTTTACAAGGGCATCCAGCAGGACGATGGAATTTTTCTGACCAAGGCAAGCGTCACGAAAGTTGAAGCGGCCGGCAACGGCTGTGTTGTACACGCCAAAGATACCCTGCTGGGCGAGGACCTTGAACTTGATGTCGATCTGGTAGTGCTCGCCGCCGGTATGGAGCCGACCACGAAACATGAGGCCACGATCAACCTGGCCTATCGTCAGGGTCCGGCTTTTCTCGATCTGGATCTTTTTGACGGCTATTCCGATTCCCATTTCATCTGCTTTCCCTATGAAACCAGACGTACGGGAATTTATACCTGCGGCGGGGTCCGCAAGGCCATGAACATGGAGGAGACCATTGATGACGCCACCGGGGCGGCATTAAAGGCCATCCAGGCCATGGAGTGTGCTGACCGCGGTGTTGCCGTGCATCCCCGTTCAGGCGATCAAACCTATCCGGAATTCTTCTTCCAAAGATGCACCCAGTGCAAACGCTGTACTGAAGAATGTCCGTTCGGCGCTCTTGATGATGACGAGAAGGGAACTCCGAAACCGAACCCCACCCGCTGCCGTCGTTGCGGGACCTGCATGGGAGCCTGTCCGGAGCGTATCATCGGTTTTAAGAACTACACCATTGATATGATTGGATCAATGATCAAGGCTATCGAAGTTCCGGATGATGACGAGGATAAACTGCGTATTCTGGCCCTGGTTTGCGAGAACGACGCCTATCCTGCCCTGGATATGGCCGCGATGCGCAAGCATTCGCTGAACGCCCTGGTGCGCTTTATTCCCGTACGCTGCCTGGGTTCCGTTAATATGGCCTGGATCAAGGATGCGCTTTCGTCCGGTATGGACGGAGCAATTCTGCTGGGCTGCAAGTATGGTGACGATTACCAGTGCCATTTTGTCAAAGGCAGCGAAATCGCCAACAAACGTATGGATAATATCGGGGAGACCCTTGGTTCTCTTGGTCTTGAGCCGGAGCGTTGCGCCATGGAGCAGATTGCCATCACCGATTATGACAAAGTTCCGACGATTATTAATGACTTTGTCGAGAAAATCGTGGGTCTCGGCCCGAATCCGTTCAAAGGTTTCTAATTTGTTGAATTACCTGTCGTTTGGCAGTACATTTACTGCCAAACGACTTTTGTGTTGATAAATTTACCGGACTGAGCTGTTTACAGTCCGGCAAACCCGAAGTCTGTTATCATTGCTTAACCAAGAAAGGAGAAAGAGAAATGAAGGTAAATCCTGATTTAGACTTCATAAAGTATATGAAAAGTGCCGGTGGCGACGCATTGAAGAAGTGTTATCAATGCGCCACCTGTTCGGTGGTTTGCCCGCTTTCCTCAGATACCAAACCATTTCCCCGCAAGGAAATGATTTGGGCGCAGTGGGGTCTTAAGGACAAGTTGATTGCTGACCCTGATGTTATGCTCTGCCATCAGTGTGGGGATTGTACCGCTTACTGTCCGCGGGGGGCAAAGCCGGGAGACGTGCTTGGCGCCATTCGCGCTTACGCCTACACCCATTACGGCTTCCCGTCAGGATTGGCCAAGATGGTGAGCAGCGCAAAAAATCTGCCGCTTATTGTCGGGCTTCCCGCCTTGATTGTGCTGATCATGTGGATTCTGTCCGGCGGGATGCATGTGCCGTCCGCCGAGGATCTTGCGCGGTATGGTTTCGGCCATTTCTTCGGTCACTGGGATTGGCCGTGGCTGACCAAGAACGTTGCCTTTATTGATATGATCATGGTGCCGGCAGCCGGTCTTGCCGTCTATTCCGCCTATCGTGGGGTATCGGCCATGTGGGCCGCCATGGCGAAACAGCACGATGTCAATGCCGGGTATCGTCCCTCGGTTAATCAGTTTGTTCAGCAGTTTCTCTGGCCTGCCGTAACGGAAATTATTCAGCATAATCGTTTCAGGGAGTGTAAGGCGAACGCCAACAGGGTTACCGGTCATCTGCCGCTCATGCTGTCCTTCATTGCCCTGCTTTTCGTCACGGCGTACAGTGCCTTTACTCAGGACGTTTTGGGTATCTTTTTTCCTTCACTGCATGGCCCGATGAGCATGATTAACCCGGTCAAGATTGTAGCCAATATCGCCGCTATTGCTCTGATATTCGGCATCGGTGTGCTCTGGTCTAATCGGGCCGCTGCTGAAGCGGAATCCGGCACGACTCCGACATTTTATGACTGGTTTCTCATTTATGAAATCATGGCGGTCGGCATTACCGGACTCTGCGCAGAGCTTGGACGTCTCGTCGGCGTGCCTGTGCTGGCGTATTTTTTCTATTATTTGCATTTGGTATCGGTAGTTATGCTTTTTCTTTATATGCCCTATACAAAATTTGCCCACTTGGTATACAGAACATTCGCCATGGCCTTTGAGAAGTATCGTGCGAGTGAATTTGTAACGAAATAAAGTGACGTGAAATAAAAGTTGGCGGTAGGAAAATTATCACCCGCTAACCCATTTATATTTCCATTTTTAACACCGTAATTGCTTCGATGCAGAGATAAAAATGCATGCAGTTCCGCCAGTGGACTGCATGCATAAACGCTGGAGATACCAAAAACGCCAGCGGTTTTTGGTGCAAAACCGTCTCTGTCTGAAAAAAAAGGTTGATTTTTACCTTTGAAGCGATTACGGTGCTTCGGTTTAATACCGCTGGCGTAGCTCAATTGGTAGAGCAGCTGATTTGTAATCAGCAGGTTGCGGGTTCGAGTCCCATCGCCAGCTCCATGACGATGGGACAATAGAGCTTTTGTCGCATGGATTAAACGCTTTTATGAAGTGTTTTTTTTAAAAAAATTCGGAGGGGTTCCCGAGCGGCCAAAGGGAACAGACTGTAAATCTGTCGGCAACGCCTTCGGAGGTTCGAATCCTCCCCCCTCCACCATTTAAGATATTTTAGGTTGTCTGTCTTGATGCAGAAGTGATACTCTGCAAAATTCAGCTTGATAGCAGCGGGAATAGCTCAATTGGTAGAGCATCAGCCTTCCAAGCTGAGGGTTGCGGGTTCGAGACCCGTTTCCCGCTCCACTACGCAGTTGGAGATTGTAGTTGTTGTGTGATGTTTAAATGCTGGAAGCTGAATATCTGAATGCTTCGATACGCTCACGTAGCTCAGTAGGTAGAGCACTTCCTTGGTAAGGAAGAGGTCACCAGTTCGATCCTGGTCGTGAGCTCCATGCAATAGGCTAAAATAGATTCGGGCCAGTCATGTATAATAAATCAAAATCAGTCTGAGGAGCTTGGACATGGCAAAGGAAAAGTTTGAACGCACTAAACCCCATGTAAATATTGGTACAATTGGTCACATTGACCACGGCAAGACCACATTGACAGCAGCAATTACTCAGGTTTTAGCCACCAAGGGACTTGCAA
>JACRCD010000072.1 GCA_016219175.1 Deltaproteobacteria bacterium
GGTATCGGGCAGGTCGCCCGTGCCCACAAAACCGCAGGTGTTGGCGCTTTCGATGTTGTAGCCGTTGGAGACCTTGGCGCCGCCGCCGCAGTTGGCCGGGGCCCCGTTGCCGGTATTGCTTGCGGTAATGGTATTGGTGTAGGTGCAGGTACCGGTCTCATAGACGCCGCCGGTCGTCCCGGCGTTGCTGGCGCTGTTGCCGTAAATCGTCGCATTGGTGATGGTGCAGTGCTGGGTCCACACCCCCCCGCCGGTGGCGGTCGAGCTGTTACCGGAGAGGGTCGAGTTGTAGAGAGAGATGGTGCCGCTCGCCCGGTAGAGTCCGCCCCCGGAGCTACCGCTGGAGTTGCCGGAGAAGGTCGTGCGGGTAGCGGTGATGTCGCCGTTGGCCAGGATGCCGCCGCCATTGCTGCTTGCGCTGTTGCTTGCCACCGTCGAATCGGTGATCGCGGCGGCACTTTGGGAGTAAATCCCGCCCCCCACGGCCCCGGTGGATTGGTTGCCGGTGATGGTGGAGCCGGTGATGGTGACGGTGCCGCCGCCGGAAAGGCCGCCACCGCCGCCGAATGTCCAGTTGTTGGTGACGCTGGAATTACTGATGGCCAGGTTGCCCCCGGCGCCGATGCCGCCCCCCCGGATAACGGTGCTCCCTGTGGTGCTGTGGTTGTTGTCGATGTCGGCGCCGTCGATGGTGGCGGCGCCGACGCTATAGGCCCCGCCGCCGGCCGCCCCGCCTGTGTTGCCGGCGATGGTGGTGGTTGCGGTGATTGTCAGGGTGGTCTGGGCATAGACGCCGCCACCATTCCCCGTGCCGGCGGTATTGTTGCTGATCGTGGAGTTATTGATCTCAACGGCCCCGTTGCCGTTGATCCCGCCCCCCTGGCCCGCCGTGCTGTTGTTGGTGATCGTGCAATCGGTGAATTGAGCGAGCGCGGCCACGTGAATGGCCCCGCCGCGCTGGCTTGCCGTATCCGCATGATTGGCGTCAAGGGTGGCGCCGGTAATGTTTGCCGCGCCACCGGCATAGACCGCGCCGCCATAGGCGGACGAGGTATTGTTGGTAAAGGAGGTGGTCCCGGTGGCGGAGGTGATGGTGATTGCGGCGGGGGAGGCCCCCGAGGTATAGATGGCCCCGCCGTTGCCGCCCGCGGAGTTGCCGGAAAACGAGGAGGCGCCTGAGATCGAAACGCTGCCGCCGACCAGCGCCCCGCCGCTGCCGGTCGTGGCGCTGTTGCCGGAAAAGGTGGAGCTGTCGATGGTGATAGTGCTGGTATTGTTGGTATAGGCCGCGCCGCCCGTGGTGCTGGCGGTACAGCCGGTGACGATGGTCCTGGTGAAATCGATATTGCCGCTGAGCGAGTTGACGCAGCCGCCGGAGGAACCGGGGGCGCCGTTCATGAGGGTCAGATCGGTGAAGGTGACGGCAACCCCTGCCGTCCTGACGTCGAACAAGCGGTCGAGACCATTGCCGTCGATGATGGTGGAGCCCGAACCACCGCCCGCGAAATCGATCCGGGCGGTTGAGATGTCGTAGTCGCCGGTGGCGTTGCCATTTTCAGCGGCGCCGGCCAGGGTGATGGTATAGGCGCCGGCCGGGATGCTCACCGTGTCCACTCCGGCATTGGCGTTGGCGGCGGTGATCGCCTCGCGCAGGGAGCAGTCGGCGTCGCAGGTCCCGTCGCTGGTGTCGGCGGTCTTGGTCACCGTGTAGACGGCCGCCGAGACGACGGGGGGGGCCAGGAGCACCAGCATGGCGAGCAGGAGGATCTGCCGGGCGAAAACGGTCCACGGGCTGCCTGCCGCCGGACGGTTCAACCGCGCGCGGCGGCGAACGCTGCCCTGCTCGGCCCGAGCCGGGGTCTCTTCCTTTCTCTTTACGGTTACCTTCATTTTTTCAGCCACTCCATCCCCTCCCGCACCGACTGCTGGTCGAATTTAATGAGGAATTTCAAAAAGACGCCTTTGCTGGTGTAGTTGTGGCGCGAAAAGTCTTCGTCCCGGAAACCGGTGAAGTTATATCCGAGGCTGATCCAGCAGTTGTTGACCATGAGGTAGCCCAGGGAGATGCCGCTGCCGAAGTCGTAATGGTTAAGATCCCAGGCGTGCAGGATGCTGCCGTGCAGGCCGACATCCCACTCTTTCGTGATGTCGTAACGGCTCTCGATAGCGGTGAGATCGATGAACTGGTTGCAGGAGACGGCGTTGATGGTCTCATGCACGGTCTTGGCGCCGTACTGGAACGAGGTCTGGCAGCGCCCTTTTTTGTAGTTGGCATGGAACAGGTTGATGATGCGCCAGCTCTCTTCGCTCACGCCGGTGCTGTCGACGTTTTCGGTTTTCAGCTCCAGTTTGTCGAGCAGCAACCAGCGGCGCTGCTGACGGGGACGGTAGGCGACACCGAGAACGAGGTCCGGCGCCCGCAGCTCTTCGCCGGTGCGGTCGCGGTCGCTTTGGGTGAAGCTGAAGGCGGCGAGCAGGGAGAGGTCATCCTTGGGTGATGTCTGCACCGAGGTGGCCACGTAGCGGCGGTCTTCGCTGTCGCCGTTGCGCGCCTCCAGGCGCGTCGCCCACAACAGATCCTCCTGGCTATAGGTGAGGCCGAGTGAGCCGGCGATGAACTCTTCGAAGTCGCTGACGGCAAAGCCGCTGTTGAGGTTAAAGGGCGAAACCGGGCTCTGATTCGTGAAGGGCAGGCCGGAATCGCGGTTCAGGGGTTTTGACTCCTCGGCCCCGGCATCGATACTCCAGGCCTGGTTGAGCTGCCACTTCTGGCGGCCGGCCAGACTCGCGCTGGTGAGCCCGCCGCTGTCGCCGCTTGATCGGGTGACGCCGCTGTAAAGTTCGCCGCCGTTCCAGGGCGTGGTTTTGACGCCCATGCGGCTTCTGCTGGTGTAAGGGGTCTCGCCGTTGCTCAGTTCCTGTTCCGCGAACAGGGCAATATCTTGGCTGACATGGTAGTCAGCGCCCAGCCGGGTCCTGTCGGGAAAATCGAGACTGTCGTTGCCGCTGTTGAGGTTGAAGTCGTGGTCGGCGCGCAGCACGACCTTGTTGTCGAACAGGTAGCGGCTGAGCCCGGCGGTGATCTGCTCCGAGCGCTGTTTGCTGCCGTCGCCTGGTTCATCCCGCACCTCCCGCAGACCGGCGCGGACCTTGCTCTGGCCGAAGGTGCGCTCGCCCAGGATCTCGGCCAGGTTGCGGGTGGCGTCCTTAATCCGGTTCTCCAGGAGATAGGCCTGAGCTTTGATATTGAGGGTGTCGGCGGCGCGCACCATGCTCTC
Organism: Deltaproteobacteria bacterium; assembly: GCA_016219175.1. GTDB lineage: Bacteria > Desulfobacterota > Desulfobulbia > Desulfobulbales > SURF-16 > SURF-16. Next base: position 3,279 of record JACRCD010000072.1, read on the forward strand.
CACCCCTCCCTTGCGCATGCCGATCTCGCCGGCATTGGTCTGACCCAGACCGAACAGGGGATCGGTCTCGTGGAAATAGAATTTGCTGCTGCTGCGCAGGGTCTGGTGTTCCACCTCGATCAGCCGGGCGTTGCCGTCCACCAGATCGGCGGTCTCCTCCCTGCCGTTGGCGTTGGCGGCCTCGATTCTCAAGGTGAGGTTGTCGTTCAGCCGATACTGCACATCCGCGCCGCCGAGCAGGGCCTCGCCGTCAGGACGTCCCTCGCTCACCTGGGTGACGCCGGCCCGCAGCCTGTCGTTGATCTTGACCTCGGCCCGGCCGCCGGCGGTGATGCTGTCGTTGCTGCCGCCATAGGCCTCGTAGCGGACGATGATGAACTGGGGATCCAGATTGGCGTCGGTGCTGAAAACCGGCTCGCGGAAGGTGATGGTCCCGTCGCGGTAGTCGATGTCGTAGTCAAGGTGGCGGGACAGCTCCCTGCTGCTGACAATCACCTCGCTGCGGAAACGGTCGCGCACCTCCAGGGTGACCTTGTCCGTGTTCATGGCCACGTCGCCGCGGGACAGCCGGTAGAGACCGCTGCCGCCCTGGCCGCGGAACTCGTCCTTGACAAAGGTTTGGTCGCTCTCGCTGGCAAAGAGGATAAGGTTATACGTCTCATCCTGATAGCGCGATTTGATGCCGGTAAGGGTGCGCTCGTACCTTGCCAGCTTGGTGTCCGTGAGGCCGGTCTCGTAATCGCCGAAGAGGAGATAGAACTCATCGCGCTCAAGTTTCAGGTAGAGCTTTTCCGTACTGGAGGCGCCAAAGCCGTATTGACCTGCATCGCCGAAGATGGTGTAGTAGCTGCCCGGATCGATGGCCTGAAACAGCCGCGGGTCGTGGCCGTCATTTTGCGGCCGCTCCTTGTCGGTGTCGTAGGCCATGGTCAAGAGCCATTTGCCCAGGACCCGGCCCTTGGCGAAAAAGGCGATGCGGTCGTCGACATAGAGGTGGTCCTCGGCGGCTGCGCCTTCAAGCGTCTCCACGTTGCCGCTCAGGGTGTTGTAGCCGGCGGTCCCTTCCGCGATACCCACCAGTATCCATTCGCGGATTTGGGGTTTGAGCCGGGTCTTGACTTCAATGGCCTTGTTTGCGGCCAGCGGCAGGGTGATGACCAGATCATCGGTATCGTTGCTGGGTTCGAGCCTGATCAGGGCGATGCCGTCCTCGCCCACCGTGGCCATGGTGCGGTTGCCGGGGGCGCCGGGCATGTTGACGGTGGCCAGGTCGCTCACGCGGGCCGGCTGGTGGGGGTGATTCAGATTATAGTCGATATCGACGCCGGCGTGGACCGGGAAGCCGTCCTGGTCGTAGAGGCGGATGGCCACCACGGGAGTGGTGGCGCCGTCGGCGATGAGGGTGGAGCGGGCCGCAACGATCTCGGCCCGCACCGGGGGGCCGGAGAAGTGAAGGTTGCGGTGGAGTTCGCTGACCAAACGGCCCTGCTGGTCGGTGACGGCGGCCTTGAAGAGGTTGTCGCCCTTCGCCAGGTCAACACCCTTCCAACTGCTCAGCGCCGGGCCCTTGGGGTCCAGGATGACGCCGGTGAAGTTCACTTCCGGGACCGGCTCGCCGTTGACGGTGAGCCGGACCGTATGCTCGCGGTGGTGTTTGATGGTGATGTTGGCGGAAGGTATGGCGAGGACCTCCCCGGCCGCGGGCAGCAGCCAGGCAGCATCGGAGGGGGGCGATCCCTCGACCGCCGCACTCTGCTTCTCGCTCTTGTCATCCTGCCGCCCTGGCCCCCCCTCGACGAGGCGGTTGGGGCCTGGTTTGCGGATGATGTGGAAATCGGTGCGCCACAGGGCGCCGCCCTGCACATCGACGAAGGTCGACCAGGCCCGGCCGGCGTAGCGGCTGTTTTTTTCGGTGGGGACCATCTCGTACTCCGCGGGCAGGGTGTCGAGGTCGAATTGGACCACATGGCTGCCGGGCACGACGTTGTCGAAGTGGAACATGCCGCGTTCGTCGGTGATGGCGTAGCGGCCATCCTCCATATAGATGCGCATGCCGGCGAGATCGCTTTCCCCGGACGGCTCGTCTCCGGGATCATCCAGGATGACCTGGCCCATGAGCAGGGCGCGGTCGCGCATCAACTCGTCAAAGACCCTGGCCGCGTGTTCGGCAAGGTTGGATTCGGCGGCCCCGGCGTTGGCCACGGCGTGGCTGCTGCTCATGGCGACCCCTTGTTTGACCGCGCCGACGGCGGCCAGGTATTCGATACTTTTTACCTCGCCCGCGGCCAGGGCGCCGAAGTCAAAGATGAGGGTGGCGCCGTCACCGGCAACGGCGGGCTCGGCAACGCTGTTGCCATTGACCGCCACCGACCCCTTTTGCAGGCGGAAGCCGGGGGGGAGGGTCTCGGTCAACACCACCGCGCCCAAGGGGACGGAGGTGGTGTTTTCCAGGCTGACGCTGTAGCGGATAAAGTCGCCAGGGGCGACGCTCTCCCGGTTGGCGCTGCGCTGGACGAACATCTGACTGGTCAGCGGGTCGACCGGGATGTCGATGTGCAGCGGCGGTCCGCTGACCAGGGTAAAGGTCTCGCCCCGTGAGCCCGGAACGATCTCCAGGTGTTCAAGCGGCAGTTTTTCGAGGAGTTCGGCCGGTTTGGTGGAAGGCCAGGTGTACCTGGCGCCGCTGGGGACGTCCACCACCAGTTTATAATTGCCCGCCGGGGCGAAGGGAAAGCGGTACTCGCCGGCCGTGTAGGTGTAGACCTGGCCGCTGCTGTCCGTGACGGGTGATCCCGTGGTCATGGCGGCGGGGTAGCTGCTGATTCCGTCATCACCATGGACGGTGGCGGGCAGACCTGTGTTGCTGTTGATCATGCGGACGGTGAAGCCCTCCAGGGCCTGGCCCGTGGTGCTGTCGAAGACCTCGCCGTAGGGGTCGATGAGGATGTTGACAAGGTTGTCGCCGTTGCCGTTCATCTCGTCCTGATAGCGGATCGCCACCCTGGTGTGGGGGTGCGCATCCAGGTGGCCGTCGTACGAGCGCGCGCGGCCTCTTTCGAATATGGTATAGCCGGTGAAGATGCCGGTATCAGCCCCGGTCTCCCGCAGTTGCAGACATTCGCGCTCACCGCTGTCGCCGATGTCCAGATGGACGAGGACGTTCTCCCGGAGGGTGCGGTTGAGGTTGTGATCATGATCAATGACCCGCAGGAAAATGATCTGCCGGTGGCTGAACTGATCGTTGACCTCCAGCGAGACCGGCCCATCGGTGACACCCACCCCCGGGGCATCGGGCAGATCAGGAACGGGGGTGGGGAGGAAACCGCCGCTTGCATCCTGATACAGGGTAGTGCCGATGATGACCGGGGTGGCCTGGGCGCTGTGGGAGTATTGCAGGATCTCCAGGGTGCTTGCCGTGCGTTCCAGCACCTCCAGGGCGATGGTTGTGCTGTTGATGGTGCCGCCGTTGGCAAGGTGCTCGACGGTCAATTGCTGGTTGCCCTGATCTATCGGCCCGGGCAGGGTCAGGGAGAGCTGGAGATTCTGGCTGGCGGCGGGAGCCAGGTCCGGCAAGGCGTAGAGGCTGCTGGTCGTGGCGGCGGTGTCGGTGTTGGCGATCAGGGTGAGGCCGCTGCCGCTTAATTCGATCCGGCTGTTCCGTGGCGCCGTGATCCTGACTCTATGGCTGGCCAGGGTATTGCTGCCGGAGTTGATCAGGTCGAGGGTGGTGCTATGGGTGGTCGCGGCATAGAGCCGGCAACTGAAGGGGCAGAAATTGATGGTGGAGCGGTTCATGGTCTCCGGGCTGACCACGGTAAACTGCTCGGTGTTGGAGTTGAGCAAGCCGCCGGGTCTGTTGTTGACGCTGTAGGCGAGGGTGGCGGTGTTGCTGATCACCGTGCCGGGGGGAACAGCCAGCGCCGGCTGTGAGCCCAACAGGGTCAGCAGGGCGAGGAGCACGACATGCGGCCCCAGGCCAGTCCTCCGCCCGGAAACGATCAAGGGACCGAAGACTGAAATTGATGGCGCGGGATGGCGACGCATCAGCGCTATTGAATCTGAGCCCTGATCTTGATCGTCGCCGTCTCACTGGCGGAAAGAACAATACCATTAACGGTCACGGTCTGACCGGAGACGGTAGCCTGGTCACCATCATTGGCGTTGGTGAGAGCGGTTGCCGCTCCTCCATAGAGGTCGACGTTGGTGATCTGCACCGATTTGCCGGCGGCATAGTTGCCGCCGTCCGGGGCAATGGCCAGGTTGGCGTCCAGTACATCGGTCAGGACCACCGCATCGGCCTGGGCGCCGGCCGCGCCGTTGCCGATGACAATGGTGTACTCCACAATCGCCCCCGGGATATGCAGGGGATCGGTGACGCCGTTGACCGGGTCGGAAATGAGGGTTGAGGATTTGGTCACCGTCAGGGCCGAGGATACGGCGACATAGTCGAGGCTGACGGAGTGGGTTTTGTCCCCGTCGCCATCACCCGGCGCGCTTCCTGCTCCATCGGCATAGACGTACTGTTTGGTGGCCGGGGTATCGGTGGTTTCCGCGGGAATGGCGCCGCCGGCGTTGGCCAGGGCGGCAACGGCCTTCAGGTTGTAGCTGGCGGTCTGGGTGTTGGCGGCGCTGCCGGGGATGTCCGCCTGAATGAACACCACCTTTGCTGAGGCTGCGGCCAGGTTGGTGATGGTGCTGGTGAGGGTGTCGCCGCCGTCACGGATGCCATTGCCATCGTCGACATAGATGGCCACGTTGGTGGGGGTAAAATCCAGGGTGCCGGCCACCGCGGTCAGGGCGTAGTCATAGGCCTCGTTGCCGGTGTTGGCCACGGTGAACTTCAATACCTGGGCGGTGGAACCCGGGCTGACGTTCACATTGCCGCCGGTGCCGGTGACGGTCAGGTCGACCTTGGCGTCAACCATGACGGTGACGGTGTTGCTGGTGACGTCTGCCTGGTTGACCCCTCCGACTTCATAGTCGACGGTGGCGGAGTTGCTGATATTGGTGCCGGAGGCGGTCAGGGCCAAGGTTTCTGACGGCATGGCCATGATGAGCAGAGTGGCGGCGCTGAGGCCGAACAGTTTGGGGGCAAGGTGTTTTTTGTTGTCCATTGTTGTGACCTCCAGGCGTTGACCTTTCATGATTCTGTAAGCGCCCCTTCCTCAGGCCCACACCCGGCAACGTGCCTTGGGCGCGGGGAAGGGGAGCCGCGAAGCTGGACCCATGCCCATGGCCAAGATGCCGGTTGCGATTCAGGTATCTTGCCTCAGGGCTATCGCACCCTGGCGCGGAAGCTGACGCTGCCGCGTTCATCCGGGGCGATGCTCTTTAAGGTCCAGCGGATGTTGCTGTAGTCGTTGGCCGTGGCGGGACGTCTCTTGCCATCGTTTTCCGTGATAGTGAGATGTTCGGGGACGTCGAATTTTTTACCGCCATCGACGGAGTAGCTGAGGGTGGTGTTCTCAATAACACCGCTGCCATCCACGTAAGCGGTATCCTTGGGGATGGGATTGGTGATGACGATGCTCTCGGCCGCCACCTTCCCTTTATTGTGGTAATGGGTGGTGTAGACGATCATGTCGTCCGGAATGACGGAGGCGGGTTCCACCAGGGTGACCGTTTTTTTCCCCTGGGCGTCGATGGTGACAATCTCCTTATGAACCACCATGTTGAGCTCGATGTCACCGGCGGCGCGGGCCTGCTGGCCCAGTGCAATATTGAAGAGAAGGAACAGAACGAACGGAATGATGCGGCGGGATGTCTTCATATCCGGATTTCCTTCATTGATGGTTGCCCTTCTTCACCTTCGCCAGATTGCCGGACTCAAGTAATGATAAACAGGTAGACCACCGGCTCGGCCGATAAACGTGCCGCGTTTGTCAATTCCGGAAAAAAGGAAAGTCTCCTGAGTGTGAATCCCTGATGTGTAAGAAAATGCGACTTTCCTATGTATGACTAATAAAGTTTAAGCCTTGCCATAGCGGATTTCAAGTGCCACATTGTATAACCGCGGGGGCGCAAGGCGAGGCGAGGTCGCGGTTGTATTCCAAGCAAAACCGGTTGCGAGATGCTTGTCGTTTGCGGACGGATCGATTCCGGGCTACGGTTCCATATTGACTGCGCAACCTTGATGGTTACAACCGGGAGCTGAACTCCCCCGCGAAGGCGCCTTGTGGATGATTTTCAGGTTTTGGGTCGTGGAGGTGACTGGGTTTCGCTAAACAACGTGTATCCAAAGATCAGGGATTTCAGTAATGTCCTGCTTTTTTCCGGGCTGAAGTGGACCGGGAAAATATCAATCCAAGTGTAGGGGAAGGCATTTTTCTTTGCAATGCGGCATTTTGTCGCAGCCGGAAAAAAGAGAAAGAGGTTAAAGGGTAAAATATTTGTTTGGTTAAGCCCCTTTTTCGCGGCCCCATTTACCTTTCAAACAAGTTGTGAATATTTTTTTCTTGCCGGAGGTCTTTTTTGTTCGCTATATGCGCCAGTATTTCGGGTTGACTTTTGCTGAAGATGCATTAATCATTTTATTGTAATGGGTAATTTTGCTCAATACCGCCGTGAATGATAAAAGAAAAAAAGACGTTATTTGTAAATGAGCCTCATGGGATTTTTAAAAGTGATAAATACCTTATCCTCAAAAATCACCTGGAGGTGCGGAAATGCGTCTACACGCAGGGTCTTTCTTCTTTTATCGACGTGGTTTGCCCGCTAACAAGAGCAGATTCCCCGCAAAAATTTTTCCGCTCCTCGTTTTCTTTCTCTGTCTCCCCTCTCTTCCGGTAACACTCAACGCCGCGATTTCAGGCCCGTGCTCAAACTGCCATACCATGCATAACAGCCAGGACGGGGCCGCGATGGCTTTACTTGGCGGAGGCCCCAACCCTTACCTGACCATCGGCAGTTGTACGGGCTGTCATGCCATGAACTCCGGTACGAAGATTGTAACCATCGGCGACACTCAGATTCCTCAAGTCCTTCACACCGATGGTACCGGCGATCTGGCCGGGGGCAATTTCGCCTATATGCTCGGGATGAAAGGGAGCGGCGCCTCAGACAGTAAAGGCCATAATGTCGTTGACTTCCCGGGTGAAGACGATGGAAACCTCGATGGTCCGCCGGGTGGGATAATACTTTTTTTCCATAATACCGGGGGAACCGTGAACGATGGCAACCTGACCTGTGCCGGCACTAACGGCTGCCACGGCTATCGTTACAGTGCCGCTTACGGCAGCGGGATCTCCGCCTTGCAAGGGGCGCATCACGGCAATGTTGACGGCAAATGTGACCTTGCCGACAAGCCAAGCAACAGTTATCGTTTTCTCTATGGCGTCAAGGGCTTGGAGAATCAGAACATAACAGGCAAATGGCAAAATGTCTCATCGGGAAACCATAATGAATATTTCGGGCAGACCATGCCGAAACAGCTTACATGCGGTAATCCCGCGGCAAGTTGCCACAACGCCCAGGGCATCGGACCGCCCAATCATACCATGAGCGAATTCTGCGCCACCTGCCACGGCAATTTTCATACCCTGACAGTAGGAAGTTCAGACGGCATCGGTACCGGCATCAACCCGTTTATCCGGCATCCCACGGATATTGCCTTGCCGAACAGTGGCGAGTATACCGATTACAACGGTGACCATAGTTATAGTATTGTGGCCCCGGTCGCTCGGGCAGGCGCGGTTCCTGACAGCGTGGGCAGTACGGTGGATGCCGCGAGTGGAACCGATGTGGTTATGTGCCTTTCCTGTCACGGGGCGCACGCAACGAATTACCATGATATGCTACGGTGGGATTATAGTGACATGGTTGCCGCCGGCGGCGCAAATGGTTCAGGCTGTTTTGTCTGTCACACCACCAAGGATGATTGATGGCGTCGTAAAAAATCCGATCTACTGCGTTGTAGCATATTTTTGTTCGTTCGGCATACCGCATGTATAGCCTCACTCTCAAAAATATACTACGCCTTGTATATCGAATTTTGTTACTTAGCCATCCGGGCTTTGTCGCCGACTTTTTACGAGTTCATCATGATTAGGGGCCGTTATAAAATAACCATTACAGATTTGATATCACCTCTACGGCCCCTTATGCCTTGCCACGCATGGTGTGTTACAGTAATTTATTGACAACGGCTTAGAAAAAGAACTGAATCAGGCACAGGCGGACCACAGTCGCGGCAACTATCTTCCGATTGTTGCCGCAATACGCTGAATTTAGAGTGTAAAAAAATCTGTTCCTTTTTTCTGGTTAAACCTCTCTGGGCTCAGTGAGCAGCCTTAAGCCGGCAAGAATTTCATTGAATCTTTTTTCTGAAACCTTACCAATCTTTTCAACCAAATCGTCTTTGTTGACAGTGTAGATTTGGGAAATATTCACGACACTTTTTTTGGGAAGATTTGCTTCCCCATTATTGAGCAGGACATTGCCGGGCGCTTGGGCTCTTTTGAGGTTTGAGGTAAGGGCGCAAACCACTACTGTATTAATTTTGCTCGCGTTAAATAAATTATTTTGGATAACGAGATGCGGGTGGCGATAGCCCGGTTCGGACCCTGCCGGCTGGCCAAGGTCCACCCAATAGATTTCGCCTTGTTCGATTACCATGACTCGCGCTCAATCATTCTGGTGTGCTTGTCTCGCATTGATTGAGAAATTTTTCTTTCTTCATCATCATCATCATCCGGCTGCGCACTGTAGGCGCTATTTAATTGCGCAAGCAACGATTGGTTTTCCTGTTTTTTTAAATAATCCTCCACGGCAATGGTAAAGAGCCTGCTGCGCGAAACATGCAGTTCATGGGCTAGTTTATTGATTTTGTCGAATAATTCCTCGTCCAATGATATTGCTGTCTTGACGCCTGCCATAATTCACCTCCTGCAATGTTATAATTATATTATGCGTTCGGTTTATACCGTTGTCAATACTTTTAGTGGGCGGTTGCGGAACCGTGTCGAATGACATGTGCCGAGATTCGTCGAGTCGGCTGGGTTCATCGCGGCCGGTTTAGCGCGGCGTTTCGTCTCACTCCACGTTCCGCAAATACTCGATCTCCTCCGCCTGGCTCCATTCCAGAAACCGAACGGGCCTGCCGCAGCACTCCACCCCGTCCAGCGCCTCTTTTGAAAAGACGAGAGCAAACGGCGCATCGGGGTATCTCTGCAGGAATTTCCGGATGCCGTCGGGGACAACCGGTCCGGAAAGCCGGTATTTTACTTCCACAGGCACTGGAACCCTGTTCTTGAGCAGGATGAAATCCACCTCGTCACCCTGCCGTGTTCGCCAGAACTTTACCTCCATGTTCACCTTTAACTGTTTGATGACCGCCAAGGCCACGAACGATTCGATGATCGCGCCCCTGTCCTGGCGGTCATCAAGGCGTGAATAATCATTTACGAGGCAGTTTCTGATCCCGGTGTCGTACAGGTAATATTTCTTCACTTTTTTCAGTTCATTCGCCAAGTTACGGGAGTAACTGTCGAGCGGGAAACAAACATAGGTCTGGGCCATCAGTTCGAGATGGTGTTTGACCGCGGGCTCGGAGAGACCCACCTCCCGCGCCAGGGCGGCGACGGACACAACCTGTCCCTGATTCTGGGCCAGGTTGTAAAGCAGAGCGTTGAAGGCCCGGATGTTTTCTTCCTTGATCAGCGCCTTGATATCCTTGAGGAGGTAAGTCTGCAGTACGTTTTTCAGCAGCCTCATCTTTTCCTCGGCCTCCTGTTCGTGGGTCAGGCCCGGCAGACCGCCGAAGCGCAGAAATTCGGCAAGGGAGTACTCGGGAGTCTGCTGCAGCTCAAGGCCGGACAGCGGATGAACGATACTCAGCCGGAACCTCCCGGCCAGGCTCTCCTTTAAGTGTTTATGGATTTCCATTGACGACGAGCCGGAAGCGAAGATCTTCACTTTCATGCCGGAATCGTACATGACCTTGAAGATACGCGTGGCGTTTTTCAGATAGTGGAACTCGTCCAGAAACAGCACCTCGGCGTCCGAATTCTTCAATTGCCTGATAAGCTGATCTTCATCGCCGCTGAACGAACGCAGGTCATCGGGGTCCTCCAGGTTGTGAAACCGCACCTTCATGCCCTTGTTTCGGCACTCTTCTTCCAGTTGATGCAGGAGGAATGTCTTGCCTACCTGGCGGGGACCGACGAGGATCGAGATAAAAGGTTTGCCGATCTCATTCGCCAACGTCTTGTAAATAATGCGATTAATTTTCATAATTACAATTCTAAACCAGCACTTTGGAATTGTAAAGAGTTTGACAGAAGACAATCCTTATGCCTTTGTTCATGATTTAATGATATCAGCATGATATGCAGTTAAGCATTCAAGGAGTTATGGAGGTCTGGAGGTGATACGAGAATTCGGCGTGGTTATTGAAAAAGATGAAGATGGATATTTTGTGGCATCCGTGCCGACCCTGCGTGGCTGCCAAACTCAGGCAAAATCACTTGACGGTCTGATAAAAAGAATTCGAGAAGCAATTGAGCTTTGTCTTGAGGTTGAGGAGCCGGCGTCAACGGAATTTGTTGGTGTTCAGAAGGTCGCCGTTAACGTATGAGTACGTTACCTTCCGTGACGGGGAGCCGGCTCATTCAGGTATTGCGCAAAGCCGGTTTTGAAGTCGTCCGCACCAAAGGCGGCCTGCTATTTTTTACCGCACGCGGATGGTCGATGCACAGTTATTCCTGGTCATCAAGGTGAAACTATTGGCCGCGGACTTCTTGCTCAAATCTTGCGGGATTGCGAAATGATACGAGAAGAACCCCAATAAAAGCTACATGCAGACCACAGTTTCGGCAACTATCTTCCCCTTTTTCCTTGATCAGCCATCCACATCGCGATTCCGATAAGATGAAAATGCGCTTCCTTCATTTTCTCTATGATGTTGCGAAGATCTACCCATGAAGCCTTCGGTAGAGTTGGCGTACCATTCAACCTGCTGTCATATCGAAAAGCCTGACTGTTGAAGTCAATTATATCCAAGTCACGTATGGTCTTCTTTGCGGCGGCATTCATTTTTTCCTCAGAGAACAGGGACAGGAGATTCTCGACGCATTGAAGCAGTTCTTTCAAGCTGTGCGAACTCATAATTTTTTTCGGCAGAGCTGGCAACTCCTTCACGGGCTCATCTAGCTTGGTGAGAACGTCGTGGAGGTTACGTGCCTCGATGATTAGAGCCTTCAGATGCAGTTCAATACAATGCCTATAATTGAAGCAGATAGGATAAAATAACAGATCCCTTGGCTGGCCACGCAGCGCGGTTTCCGCCAAGACAGACGCTGCGAGATAGTAGCCGTTGATGTAAGCGTAGCGACTCGCCCATCGACCTCCAACGATTGCATTGTCGATTCCCCATCCCTTTGGGGCTTCTGTAAAAAGTTTGTTCTTCATAAGACTGGATGGGCGTGGGGTTCGTCATGTCCACCGGAATGTCGGTCGTTTCTATCCGCGTGGGCAACAAAAAAAACCGTTGCGCACATTAATGTGCCGAATTTATGGTGTAAAAAAAATAGTTCAGTCCCTTTTTCTCTTATGTTACTCCAATTCAACGTTATCAATTTCACACTCTGCCGAACTTATTTTTACGCTGGTTATCTCTTTATAGGAGCTAAATGAAAAATTAAAATACATTGTTTCAGTCTCACTATCATGGGCATATAGGCTATGTGATTCATCTTGATTACTGGAGTCAGATTGCGTCCCATAGGTTTGCTTACCTTTGTATTCAATTTCGACTCTGCACTCAATATCAACATCGATGTAAGAGCCGCCTTCATAATCAGTTTGAACCTCATAGCTCAATGTTACATCGCAATCACGATAATAATTATCTCCATAACTCTCGTTGCAGTCTAAATCAGCACCATTTATTCTAATGCAAACTTCAGCGTTAGTCTTGTATTCTGTTTCGCAAACATCACCGCTGATACCCTGAGCCTTACGGCGCTGAATTTCAGCGATTAAAGCCTGTTCCTGCTCTTTTTGTTTTTGGAGTTCTTCCTTTGTCATGGGAGCACAAACATTATTCGCTTTTTTATAGCCTTTATTGCAAGCCCAGCCACTGCCGTAGATGTCGATACTTGCGTTCTCGGGCACGATGACTTTTACACACTTATCCCCTGACTTGTAATAGCCACGATTGCAAGTCCAGCCGTTGCCATACACATCGATACTTGCGTTCTCGGGCACGATGACTTTTACACACTTGTCCCCTGACTTGTAATAGCCACGATCGCAATCCCAACCTGTGCCATATATGTTTGGATGAGAGTTGTTCGGTAAATCTTCTGCAAACAATATACGGGGGATAATGAGCAAAACAATTACCAAAAGTTTTTTCATATTTTCAACTCCTATAACATAGAGTAGCCCTCCGGAAAAACGCAGAGTTTTACGTTTTATGGAGGCATAAAAATTCATATCCAGCTCTTCTAACGCATAATATCACTCTGGGTGATTTTATCCAACTTTTTTGCGGGCTAAAAAAGGTTTTTTTAGGAGGGTGTGTCGTGGCGTTTTATCCGCGTGGGCAACAAAAAACGTTGCCCACCCTTGTGCTGGTTCGTTACCGCCAAAACGGATTAAAGGCTGTTCATGAGCAAGGCCATGAGGAAGATAATTTTTTCGCGGCTGATGCCCGCTTTCTTGAGGATACTGAGCAGGGTGCCCTTTTTCAGAGGGCTGTTGGAATGGACGGGGACCGGGATGGTGATGGTCATATCGTCAAATTGTTTCTGGTAAATGCGGTGGCTCCCTGTCTGGCGGGCAAGGGAGAAGCCGTCTTTTTCAAGAATTTTGCACAGCTCCTTGCCGCTGATCTGGGGGAGCTTAGCCATGCACAACCAGCTCCATCTCTCTAATTTGCCGGTTCGAAGCAAAGTGGGCAATGTTTTCAAGCCCAACCACCTCGATATAACCGGTGGCGGCATCCTTGATCATATCCAGGGCCTCTTCCACGGTTTCTCCCTCCGTGGTGATGTCAAGTTCGGGGCAATAGGCTATATACCCCCCTTCCTCGGCCGGGGTCAACTCCGCGGTGATTTTAATGCGTTTCATTTTCTGCCTCGTGTCTGAAAGGTTTTCAACATACTGATGATATAAAAATGTATCATACCGCGCATGGAAAAGAAACTATGAACCGATTCCGGCAACGGAATCGTTCATTCCGCACGGCAATCAAGATGGAACTCTTTCGTCATTCCCCTTCCCGTCTATGCGGCTTATCCCCGCTGCTTTGCCAACCGCCAACGCATCCGTGGCGAATTGCCGCGCCCGGCGGTTTCCCGTGTTTTTCAATTGACACGGGTCCGGCCCGTGTGTTGAGATGAATAATAAAAACAAGACGTTTGGCACGGGAAGTACATCCCAACATGGACCGGGTGGCGGCATGAAAATTGTCATAGTCGGAGCAGGGGCGCTGGGCAGGCTGTTTGGCGCGTTACTGGCCAAGGGCGGGGAAGAGCTCTGTTTTGTCGAGCCGGACGCGGAGGTGGTCGCAGCCATCAACGCCAAGGGGGTCGGGGTCAGCGGCCATGGGCAGGCGGACCCCGAGAAGATCGATTATTACCCGGCCAGGGCGGTGGTGAGCGGCCTTGAGGTCAAGGAGTGCGGGCTGCTGATCATGACGGTCAAATCCTATCATCTCTACGAGGCCATTGTGGGGGTGTCCCATCTGGTGAGCGATGACTCGCCGGTGGTCTGTCTGCTCAACGGGCTCGGCCATTTTGAGGTGATGGAGCGGATCGTGGCCCGCAAAAACATCATTGCCGGTTTCACCAATATGGCGGCCACGGCCTTTGGTCCCGGTCTGGTGGTCAATGACGGCGTGGGCAAAACCAAGATCGGCGAACATGACGGGGCTTTAAGTCCGCGTCTGGGCAAGATCAGCGCGATGCTGAACCGCTGCGCCATTGAAACCGAGCCGGTGCATGACATCATCAGCCGTTTGTGGTGCAAGGTGATTGTCCATGCGGCGATTAATTCCGTCTCCGCCGTGCTGCGGGAACGCAATGGCCATCTCATCGAAGGGGTTGAGCCGATTTCCCTGCTGAAAAGGCTGGTCGACGAGGGCGAGGAAATCGCCGGGGCCTGCGGGGTGGTACTCGGCTCCACCGATCTCTATGAAATGCTGCTGGCCTCCTGCCGCAGAACCTTCAACCATCTTTCCCCCATGCTGCAGGACATCATCAACAGAAGGAAAACCGAGGTGGATTCCTTAAACGGTATTCTCTACCGCTACGGCAAGAGAAACGGAGTTGAGGCCATTACCCATCTCACCATGTTCGAGCTGATCAGGAGCATGGAAAAAAGCTACGGCATGGCCGACGACAAGGAAGAGCGGTTCTGAAAGGGGTGAAGCAATGGCGGACTGGTACAAAATTCTGGTGGCCGTGGATGACAGCAGCCTCTCGGAGCGGGTTCTGAACTATGTGGGAGAGGTGGTCGGTTCTCTTGACAAGGTGGAGATCCGTCTGCTCCATGTCTACCCGGAACCGCCGCCCCATTATTTCACAGAGGAAAAACATACCCTGCTGGAATACCAGCAGGAGAAGGAGAGCGTGGCAACCCAAATCTTCGCCAAGGCCGCGGGTGTCCTGGCCAACCATGGGGTTGGCGGGGAAAAAATCACCAGCTCCTGCCTGATGGCGACCGGCAAGACCTTCAGCAAAACGATTCTGCAGGTGCGGAAAGAGGGCGGCTTCGGCACCGTGGTGCTGGGCAAGCGGGGGATTTCCAAGGCCGAGGAGTTTCTGTTCGGCAGCGTCTCCAACGCCGTTATCAGGGAAAGCCATGATTTCACCGTGTGGGTTGTCTCCTGACTTCAACCATGGCCAGGCATCCCAATGCATAAAACCCTAAAGGATTTACCCGAACATATCGCCAACCTCTTCAGAAATCATCCGGTCAGCAGCTCCATCCGGCGCCAGCCGAAAGTCTACACCGATACCTCGAATTTCAGCTCCATCGATTACGGCGACATCATCGCCGCCGACAACCGCTATTTCGTGGTGACCGGGCATACGGTGGAGGGCCGTTTCGGGGTTGATGATCAGCCCAAGCAGTGGGTGCCGAAGGTCATTGACCTGGAAAGCGGGGTCTCGCATATCATCAAGCTGGTTTTTCATGAGGTTTTTTCCGTGTCGGTGGGGGCTTTCACCATCCCCTGTTACCGCAGCCCGGAGAAGGAGGCGAGAATCCTGGAGCTGACCCAGGACCATGTACGCTTCATGAAGGGGCGGGTGGCGGAGGACGAGGCCGGCAACCTGGTGAGAATCCTTGATATCATCAGCGGCCGCAGGCTGGACAAGCATATCTTCCGTAACGAATGCACCCACCGGGAGTATTTTGAAAATTATCTGCCCGCCATTCTGCGGGAGTATGTCGAGTGCGCCAAGGCCATCGGTTTTCTGCACCAGGCCGGCTTCCGCCATGGCGATATCCGCCGCGATCATATTCTGGTGGAGTACGGCAGCGGCATGTTCCGCTGGATCGATTTCGATTACGAGTTTTATCTGCCGGAGCGGCCGTTTGCCCTCGATCTCTTCGAGCTGGGTAATCTTCTCATGTATCTGGTTGTCAGGGGGAATTATCATCCCAAGGAAATTTCAGACGACCCCCTGTTCGGGCCTAGGATGCTTGAGACCCTCACGCCCGATGATTTCTCCCTGCTGTCCAGAAACCGGCTGGTCAATCTGCAAAAGCTCTTTCCCTACATCCCCACCCCGCTGAACAACATCTTCATGCATTTTTCCCAGGAGGCCAGCGTCTGGTACGACACGGTCGACGAGCTGGTCGAGGACGTGGAACAGGTGGTTGCCGGTCATTTTGCCTGAAAGGTTTGGCGGGCAATTTCTCCTTGACAAATAACGGAAATACCGCGAAAGTTGCCGGAAAATAGCAAAGCGAAACGGGCTGTTGCCTTGGGGGCTGATCTGATGAGCGAGTTGCGGCGATGGTAAAAATTCTTCTGGTGATGGCCGGCGGCAGTGTCGGCGCCCTGAGCCGCTATGGCGTGGCCTTGCTGGCGGTCAAGCTGTTCGGCGCCCGTTTTCCCTGGGGCACCCTGATTGTCAATCTGGCCGGCTGTTTTCTGATCGGCCTGGCCTTTGCCCTGGCCGAGCGCGGCAGTAGCGTGATGAATCCCTCAATGCGTTTGTTTTTTGTGACCGGCTATCTCGGGGCGCTCACCACCTTCTCGACCTTTGCCATGGAAACCGTAAGCGCCGTGCAGGCGGAAGACACTCTGGCGGCCCTGCCGAATTTTCTTGCCAACAACGTCCTGGGCATGGCCCTTGTGCTGCTGGGCATGTGGGTGGGCCGGATCAGATAGGAGGCGGAGTCATGCTGGACTACAGGATCATCGAGATATTCACCAGCGAGGAAGTACGCTGGCAGGGCAGGGCGCTGGACGAGGCGGTGGTGGATTACGTGCGCGGCCTGAAAATCGCGGCCCGCTGCCTGGTGACCCGGGCTACCGACGGTTGCTCCGAGAGCGGGGAGGTCGCCACCCGGAGGCTGGAGATCCTCTCCTATAACATGCCGCTGCGTATCGCCATCGTGCTGCCCGCGGCCGAACTTGACCGGGTGCTGGCGGAGATCACCGCCATGGTCACGGACGGCATCGTGGCGGTGCAAAACCTGGACGTGGTTTCGTACCGCACCCGCAAGGCCATCCTGCCTAGACACATCCTGACGCGCTACGTCATGACCCCCTCGCCCGCGCAAGTAACGGCCGCAACGCCGCTCAGCGAGGTGGTCCGCCTGCTGCTCTCCTCGATCTTTACCGGGGTGCCGGTGGTTGATCATGATAACCGGCCGGTGGGCATCATCACCCAGGGAGATCTGATCTACAAGGCGGGCATGCCCATGCGGCTTGGTCTGCTCGCTGCCTCGGACAGCGGCCGGGTGGCGGCGCTGCTCGCCTCCCTGGCCGGGAAAAAGGCGGAAAGCGCCATGAGCGGGCCCCCCATTACCATCGGCGAAGACAGGCCGGTGATTGAGGCCGCGGCTCTCATGCTTGAAAAAGAGGTGAAACGTCTGCCCGTGGTCGATGGGAACGGGAAATTGACCGGCATGCTCTCGCGGCTTGACATCTTCCGGACCATCATGCAGGAGGCGCCGGACTGGCACAGTTTCCAGGAGCAGCACATTGAGGTGGGCAACCTGCGTTTTGTCAGTGATATCATGCGCAGGGACACCCAGAAGGTGGGGCCGGAAACCTCGGTGGCCGAGGTCATCCGCATCATCGATGCCAGCGATATCCAGCGGGTGGCGGTGGTGGATCAACACGATTTTTTTCTGGGGCTGATTTCCGACCGGGATCTGCTTGTCACCTTTTCCCCCGAGCATCATGAAGGCATCTGGGATTATTTCGTCAACCGGCTGCCCTTTACGGAACGGGAACGGCAGCACCGTGAATTGCGTGATGTGCTTCAGGCCAGGACAGCCGCCGAGGTCATGAAAACGAACATCATCACCATTGAGGAGACCGCCACGGTTGACGAGGGGATCAGGCTCATGATCGAAAAGGGCTTCAAGCGTCTGCCGGTGCTGGACGCCCAAGGAAAATTCAAGGGGATGATCAGCCGCGATTCGCTGCTGCGCACGGGATTCGGCCAGGGAGTATGACGGCTGGCCGCTTTCGCCTGCTTCCCTTGTAACTCCGAGGGAGATAGACTGAAGTCTTTTAGGCTGAAGGACTGGCGGTACTGATTGGATAAGAAAATCTTATTGTCCCGCCTCTTTGGCTAACAGCCTTCAGGCTACAGCCTAATCAACCTGGGTGGTTATTTTTCCTCTAATCAAACCGGCTGCGATCATGGACAGGGCAAGGACCAGCCCGCCGATCAGCAAAAAGGCCCAGCGCAGGCCGAGCAGGTCCATGGTGAGGCCGGCCCCGAGGGAGCCGCAGAAGACCCCCGCGCTCATGGCCATGTTGAACACCCCCATCATGGTGCCCTGCCCGTGGATCCGTCCCTCTTCCGTGGCCAGAGCCCCGAGCGTCGGCCAGATGATCGCCTCGCCCGCGCCCAGCAGGATGAACAGGACGAGCAGCCACCAGATATTCCCCGCCAGGGGCACCAGGCACATGACCCCGCTGATGATAAGACAGCCTGTTTTCAGCAGTCCGACCTTATCCCCGCGGTCCGCCATTCGGCCGAAGGGCGTCTGCAGCACGGCGTTGACCAGGGTGCGGCAGGCGATGACCAGTCCTATCTCCAGGCCGCTTGAGTTAAACCACTCGTGCATGAGCAGGGGCAGAAAACCCATGGTCGGCACCATGATGATCATGGTGGACATGCGCGCCAGCAGGATGCCGCTGGTTCTCCGGGAGGAGAGCATGCACCCCATGGCCTTGACAAGGCCCAGATGTTCCGGTCCGCGTGGTTTGCCGACCAGGGACGGCATCTGGAAGAGCACCAGCAGCAGGGCCAGCCAGCTCAAGCCTGCCATGGCGTAAAAGGCGGCGGCCATGCCCCACAGGTCGGTGAAGAAACCGCCGATCAGGGGGCCGCTGCCGATGCCGCTGAAAATAGCGATATTGAGCATGCTCAGATAGCGGCCTTCCTGGCCCACGGGCGCCATGTCGCTGACATAGGCCATGGCAACCGGCACGATCATGGCTGATCCTATGCCATGGAAGGCGCGGATGATGATCAGGTTGCCCACCGAGTCCGCCTCCGGCATGGCCAGGCCGACCAGCCCGTAGACCAGCAGACCGCTGACCAGAAAGCCCTTTCTGCCCCAGCGGTCGGAGAGATTGCCGACAATGGGCTGGCAGATGCCGCGGGTGATGGAAAAGGCGGCAATGATCAGGCCCAGGGCCAGACCGCCTGCGCCCAGGCTGGCGGCAAAGACCGGCATGACCGGCACGATGATGCCGATGCCGAGCAGGGCGATAAAGACCGAGAGGAGAAGAGTGGCGAGCAGATGCAGCTGCATAGGGCGCTTGTGTCCTTTTGTCCGGGAAGAGGAAACGATAATTTCTAATTGATAATAAATTCAATAGCAATTAGTTTATTTGGGCTAGAGGCTTGAGGCGCCGAAGGGATGAGGTGCTTTTCTTTGTTTGATTTTTTGTTTGACGCTTTGGAGGAATGATTATGTTGGCAAGATTGATCGTTACAGGATTTTTATGTTTGTTCGTTGCCGGTTGCGCTACGACCGAAAAACCGGCTCCGACCACGGAAACGCAGGCCTCGGCCCCGGAGAAGGAAAAGAGTGCGCCGGAAGTAAAAGACCCCTGCCAGGTCATGCTGGATGAGCTTGTCAAGAAATCGGTGACGACCTCAAAGACGGTCACCGGAACGTGCCAGGGGAACCAGATCGAAGTTACCCCCATGTGGGGACTGGATTATGACGGCAGCGTGCATGTCCGGGTTTATGACGCGTCCGGCCGGAAGATCAAGGATGAGTTCAAGAAACCGGCAAAAGAGTAGTTTCAACCGCGTGCGCAGCAAACAGCAGTTGCCCACCCTTGCCTTGCGTCATTCCGGCATTGTGTTAAGCCGGAATCCATCTGTGGTTATGATGTTTTACCGGTTACGCTGAGCAATAGTTCACCGTAGAAGGGTGGGCACGGTTATCACCCCAGCGGGTTTGTCTTTAATAGAGCAGCCCGAACCTCTCCCAGAAATCGGGGAAGGATTTTGCCACGCATTGGTCGTTAGCGATGGTGATGCCGGGCACGACAAGCCCGGCCACGCCGAAGCACATGGCGATGCGATGGTCGTTGTAGGTCTCGATTGCCGCGCCGTGCATGGGTTTATCCGGATTGATCCCTTCGATGATGAGGGCGTCCTCCTTTTCGCTGACCGCGGCCCCGAGTTTGGTAAGTTCGGTGGCCATGGCGTTGATGCGGTCACACTCCTTGATGCGCAGGTGGGCAATATTTTTGATGACGGTGCGCCCCTTGGCCCGTGAGGCAACCACGGCGAGCGTCGGGGCCACATCCGGGCAATCGCCCATGTCCACCTCGATGCCCCGCAATTCTTGCGGCCCGCTAACGGTTATCCCTTTATCGTAGCTCACCCGGCAGCCCATCTTCTCCAGCATTTTCACCAGCGCCGTGTCGCCCTGCAGGGAGATTTCCGGCACATTACCGACCGTGACCGTGCCGCCGGTGATGGCGGCGGCGGCGAAAAAATAGGAGGCGCTGGAGGCATCACCCTCAACCTGATAGGTCCGGGGCTGATAGATCCCCTGGCTGATCTCGAAATGGTTGAGGCTGTCGCTTGCCGTCACCTCGATGCCGAAAGAACGCATGACGCTTAAAGTCATGGTGACGTACGGCCGGGATGGGACCTCGCCCTGAACGGTGAGAATCGCTTTCTTGCGGGCGTACGGGGCGACAAGCAGCAGGGAGGAAAGATACTGGCTGCTTTTGCCTTCAGGCAGGGTGGTCAGCCCGCCTTCAATGCCCGCGGCCTCGATCTTCAGGGGCGGGCAGCCGGTGCCTTTGATGCTGGTGATATTGACCCCCCAGCCGGCCAGGGCCTGCATCAGGGGGGCAATGGGGCGCTCTTCCATGCGTTTTTCGCCGCTGATGGTAAAGCTGCCGTGCCCCAGGGCGGCAACCGAGGTGAGAAAGCGGGTGGCCGTGCCGTTGTTGCCGAGAAATATTTCCCCGGCCGGGGCGGTGATTTTTCCCCCTGTGCCCATTACCTTCCATTCGCCGCCCTGATTGTCGACCGTAATGCCCATACCCTGCAGGGCCGAGGAGGTGTAGGCCGTATCCTCGCTGGCCAGGGGGGTCAGCAGGGTGGATTGGCCCTGGGCAAGGGCTGCGGCGATGAGCGCCCGCTGGGTGATGCTCTTTGATCCGGGCACGGTGATGGTGGCGTTGATATGGCGAAGCGGTTTGATTTCTTTCATAGTCGTTGGCTGCTATTTTTGAATGTTATTTTGAGGAAAGACCGGCAAGAAGGCTTTCCCGCATGATGTCAACCGGCGCTTTTTGGCCGGTCCACAGTTCAAACTGGGCGACCCCCTGGTAAAGAAGCATGGCCAGGCCGTTTACCACCTGGCAGCCGGCCTGTTTCGCCTCTCTGAGCAGCTTGGTTTCCAGGGGGGAATAGACGATATCCATGACCACGCTAAAGCGGGACAGGTATTCTCCTGGGACAGGACTGGCGTCCGGGTGCGGGGCCATGCCGACGGAGGTCGCGTTGATCAGGCAATCCGCGGTAAGGCCTCCAATCTCGCTTAATGGCAGCCAGGGGCAGGAGAGGGTACGGGCCAGTTCCCGGCCGCTTTCCGGGGTCCGGCTGGCCAGGACAATCCCGGCGCCCGCCTCAAGCAGTCCGAAACCGATGGCCCGGGCTGAACCGCCCGCGCCGAGCAGTAGAATTTTTTTAGCGGCCAGGGGAATTTTTTCTTCCAGGGCCCGATTGGCCCCGATCCAGTCGGTATTGTGGCCCGTAATGCGGCCGTTTTCAATGACCAGGGTGTTGACGGCCCCGATTGCGGCGGCAACGGGATCAATGTCGTCAAGATGGGCGATAACCGCCTGCTTGTGCGGAATGGTGACGCTTACCCCTCTTACCCCCAGCGCCCTGAAACCGGCCATGGCGGCGGCGGCGTCGCTGACCGGAAAGGGCACATAGACCGCATTGAGACCCAGGGTCTCAAAGGCGCGATTGTGCATGGCCGGGCTGAGGGTATGGGCCACCGGATTGCCCATGATGCCGTGGACGAGGGTTTTGCCGTTAATCCGCATGGCGGAATACCTGCAAACAGTTGACCAGGCCGGCCACCGTCAGCTGGCCGGGCGCGGTCCCCTGTCCCGCATCGGGCGCGGCGTAGGTCATGAATCCTCCCAGCTCCAGGGTGGCCAGTCTGCTGATCATGCCGGCGCGGCCCATGCAGAAGGCGATCAGGGGGAAACCCTTCTGGTGGGCGATTTCCTGCAGCTGCAGAACCCGCAGCACATCATGGAAATCGTGGGCCATGGTCACCATTTTACCGATATGGGCGCCGGAATCGTGCTGCCGCGAAAAAATATCCTGCAACGCGTCTGCTGCCGGGGTTTCCTTGAAATTATGCCAGGACACGATAATCCTGGTGGGGCGGTTGAGGGCGGCGCTGCACAGTTTGCCCACCGCTGATTGATTGCTTTGCAGTTCGATATCCACATAGGCGGCCGAACTCTGCACTGCCTGCATGAGCGGACTGAGGCGGTTTTCCTCCGGCCCGTCATACAGGCCGCCTTCCCAGACAGGGCGGTTGGTGAAGAGAAGAGGGGTTTTGAGCTGCCGCAGGAAGGGTTCAATATCCGGACTGGTCAGGCTGTCCAGCCGGATTTCAATGACATCCGCGCCGGACTCAGCTTTTTTGGCCGCCAGCAGGGCGGCGGCGGTATCTTTGCCGGCGATGGATACGCAGATCTTGCCCGCGCCGGGGTTTATCTCTTTTGGGGCCATTATCGTCTCCAGGGAGGGAAGGAAATAATCAAGCTGCAAAACTATTCTATCCCCTGAATCTTGTCAACCTGCATGAGTGGTCAAGGTCTCATAAAAAGGCAATAGGCGCAAGGCAACAGAAAAGCACCTTCACTTATGCCTGTTGATTCATTCATTCCCGAGGTTTGAAAAAAGTATTTTCAAATAAATGATGGCTAAGCACAAAAATACCCTGAAGGGCATAAATCCGATCTCCTGCGTTGTAGCGCATTTTTGTTCGTTCGGCATACCACATGTATTGCCTCGCTCTCAAAAAATACACTACGCCTTGTATGTCGAATTTTGTTACTTAGCCATCCGGGCTTTGTCGACGACTTTTTACGAGTTCATCATAAATGGGGCCGCGTGTAAAATAACGGCAATGAATGTTTCGTCATTCCGGGCAGCGCAGCGCGACCCGGAATCCATTGTGCTTTCTGGATTCCCGCTGGAGTTTATCCTCACGTCAGTGGGGACGGGAATGGCGGCAAATTGATTTTATGTCATTCTGCAAAAGCCACAATGGAGTGGCTATATTTTTTCGGGATAATAAAGGTTATTGGGTTATTTGCCCAAAAAAACCGGTAAAAATGCGGCGATATGCCCATTTTTTTTGAAAAACGGATTTGTTCCGTTTGGTGGATGAGAGGGCTGGTAAATTTTTAATTTAATAATAACAATGTGTTGGCATAAAATTATTCGCGTTTTATTTCGGTGGTATATGTGTTGCAATAAATCAAGTCAAAGGCCTCAATTGGCTTAACACCTCTCTCCTTTGGTGTTGGACTCTCCTCCTAAGAGTCAGTGATTCCTCCAAAGTCCTGGATGCTGGGGTCTACCATCAGGTATCGGCAACTAGGCAAAAGAAGTACCTCAACCCTCAGGCCCTGGGAGCAATCCCAGGGCCGCCTTTTTTCCCTCCCCCTTTTTTTTATTTTTTTACCCGGCGTTGCAGCGGTGAACGAAATTTTTGCGTTGTCCCGCCGGATTATATGACCTTCCTGTTTTCATGCATCAGGGGTGAGACAGAAGGCAACAGGCATGAGTGAAGGTGCTTTTCTTTTTTTCAAGGCGCCCCTTTAGAAGCTGGTCCGGAATTTGCACAAATAAAAAATAACAGAAGAGGGATCCGGGGGTTGAAGTATATCTCTTCGTGACATTTGTATTTTCAGGGAATTGCCGTTGGTGCAACCATATTTGAGTAAATGAAGAATTTTCTCTCCAGTTGAGTTCGTTTTGTAAAGGAGCAGTTGTCCGGCAGCTTTTGCGGCATTGATTGATGCGGCAGGCCTGTGCAGATTGACGAAAACCTGAAAAACGAGGGAGGAATCGATATGCCGGTATGGAGATTTTCGATTCAAGGAAATATGGTGACATGTGGCGGGAAGCAAAGGCAAAAGATCACCCGTAAAGGATGCAATGAGCCGTATAAGGGGCGCTACTGGTGTCCGAAGCTGCAGTGGTTCAGCAAGGAGGTTTGTCCTTTTGTCAATCGCAAGGAATGCGAAAATTTTGAATTGATGTGCGGTTGTCTTTAGTCTTGGATGCCTTCCCTCCCGCCGTTTTTGCGGATAGCAGTTTGCGGTGATGTTGTATGCGCCTCGCGCCTGCCTCGGCAGGCGTTTTTTTTACCTATTTGTTTCCGGTTTATAATCTTTTTTGGGGCAAATAGCCCAGTTGTTGTCTTCTGGCTCTGGGTTATTTGCCCCGTCTGAGGCGTTTTCGGCCAAATTTTCCATGTCCGGTTTGTTGTAAAAAAAAGCAGCAGATTCTCTCTGCTCATTTATGTGCTGCAATCTCAGTATGTTATATGTTGCCGGTTCTTTGTCGTTTTTTGGATCGATAATTGCAAATCCTGTTGGAGTGTTGAGAAATAACACTTTGTTTCCATGACGTTCTTGCTGGTCTTGTTGATTGATGTCACAGCTCTTCCTTAACTGGAGTGAATTCTGATGAAATATTGTCTTTCTATTTTTTTGAGCATTTTCCTGGTGCTGGCTTTCTTTGATGCATGCCCGGCTGATGATACCATTACGGAGAAGAAGCTGATTGCAAGCGATGGGGAGGCTATGGATAAATTCGGCCAGGCGGTTGCCGTTTCCGGCAGTTTTGCCATCGTCGGGGCGCATGGGGACGATGACAGCGGCGCATCCTCCGGCGCAGTTTATATCTTCCATCATAACGGCACAAGCTGGACCCAGACCCAGAAGCTGACGCCAAACGATGGGGAGAGTCTGGATAAATTCGGTCAGGCGGTTGGTATTTCAGGCAGTTATGCCATCGTCGGCGCTGGCGGAGACAATGATAAAGGTGAGTCCGCCGGGTCAGCCTATATTTTTTATTATAACGGCACGAGTTGGGCGCAGGTGCAGAAGCTGACCGCAAGCGATGGGACCGGTTGGGCCATGTTTGGTCAAGCTGTCGGCATTTCCGGTTCTTTCGCGGTGGTTGGCGCTTACGGCGACGATGACCGCGGCGAATCCTCCGGATCTGCCTATGTCTTTCAGCATAATGGCACAAGCTGGACCCAGACCCAGAAGCTGACCGCGAATGACGGGGCTGGATGGCAAAAATTCGGTCAGTCGGTCGCCATATCCGACAATTTTATTTTTGCGGGATCAGGTGGCGATACTATCAACGGCGGCTCCGCGGGCGCGGTTTATGTTTTTTTTAATAGTGGCTCAAGCTGGGGTCAGGTGCAGAAATTGGCGGCCAGTGATGGGGCGGGCTGGGACAAGTTCGGCCAATCGCTTTCTGTTTCCGGCAACTCGGCCATGGTGGGCGCCTATGGGGATGATGACCAGGGCGCTTCTTCCGGTTCTGCTTATATGTTTTATTATAATGGGAGTCTTTGGCAGGAAGAACAGAAATTAATTGCCAACGACGGGGCAGCCGCCGACTATTTCGGTCAGGCGGTGGCCGTCGCGGGTGATTACGCCATTGTCGGCGCTTATGGCGATGATGATCTGGGCATATCCTCCGGCTCGGCCTATATTTTTCATTATGACGGCAACAGCTGGGTGCAGCTGCGGAAACTGACGGCAAGCCAGGCCGCACCTTCTGATTATTTCGGTCAGTCCGTGGCCATCGGGGATAATTTTGCTGTTGCCGGGGCCTATGGCTTTGATGATGCTGGGGAATCTTCCGGTTCAGCAACTATCTACGGGGATTTTATGACAAATGATCCGCCGGTTGTTCCTGATCCCGATTTGGATGGTGATGGTGATGTCGATGGTCTTGATCTCACAGCATACAAACAGCAGTTGAATTCCGGTGTAACCAATATGAGTGTCGCAGAATTTGCCGCGGCTTTCGGTTCTTCTGTTTTTTGAGTTCAGGAAGAATGTCAGTTTGAAAGCGGAGATGCTAATGCAGAGGCGAGCCGGCAACGAGCAGAGGCACTTTTCGGTCCCTAGGAAGGGATTTTGTCAGTCCGGGTTTAATCGATCCATCTGGGAGTGGAGAATGGACAAAATAAAATGTGCTATGTGCGCCAGGATTGCGGTTTTTCTGATGGCGCTGTTCTGTGTTTCCTTGACAGGGGCGTCTCTGGCAGGGGCTGCCTCGCCGGTGGCCGATGATCTGGTAGTGGCCACCAGCGAGGACACGGCGCTTGGCGGCACGCTGACCGCCAGCGACGGCGACGGAGATATCCTGAGCTTCCGCCTTGACACCCAGGCCGCTAGCGGCACGGCGGTGGTCAATAGCGACGGCAGCTACAGCTATACGCCGGCTGCCAACTACCACGGCCCTGACTCCTTCACCTTTATCGTCAACGACTCCACAACCGACTCCAATATCGCTACGGTGAGCATCACGGTAACCCCCGTGGCCGACGTGCCGGTGGCCGATGATCTGGAAATAGCAACCGACGAGGACACGGCGCTTGGCGGCGCCCTGACCGCCAGCGACGGCGACGGTGATCTGCTGACCTTTCGCCTTGGCAGCCAGGCCGCCAACGGCACGGCGGTGGTGAACAGTGACGGCAGCTACAGCTACACCCCGGTTGCCAACTACCACGGCCCTGACTCCTTTACCTTTATCGTCAACGATGGCACAGCCGACTCCAATATCGGAACGGTGACGGTGACGGTAAACCCCGTGGCGGATAATCCGGTGGCCGATAACCTGGCCGTGGCCACGGACGAGGACACGGTGGTCAACGGTAATCTGACGGCCAGCGACGGCGACAACGATGTTTTGACTTTTAGCCTCGGCACCCAGGCCGTTAACGGCA
>JACRCD010000075.1 GCA_016219175.1 Deltaproteobacteria bacterium
CGGGATGCCCGGTTTGACGCCGACTTCCTCGGCAAGTTCCCTGGCCGCCTGTTCCGCGCTCTCCTTGTTGAAATCAGGCAAAGCGGCGAAGCGGTCGGCCAGCATGGGCAGCCATTTCTTCAGGTCGGGATATTTAAGAAGATTTTTGGTGAGCGCCGCCTCTTCAATCTCAAAGTCGTCGGCAAAATAGGCGCGGCCCAGAGTGGTGAAATCCTTCAGGGTGTGAAAGCGGTCCCGGATCATGTCAATGGTCTGCAGATACCACTCTTTCCGCTCACCGTCATAGGCCTCGTCCCACAGCCCTTCCTCCCGCAGTTCCTTTTTGGCCAGGACGCCGATTTCCTCAATGGGCAGGGTGCGCAGGTATTGGGCATTGATGTTGATGGCCTTGGGATCGGTGAAAAATTTCGGATCGTCCTTGCGGTAATTGAAGATGGCGTGTGATTTGTTGATCCGCTCCAGGGTAAAGGCCTCGATCAGCTCCTCTCTGGTGAAGATCTCCCGGTCATCGCCGGGCGACCATCCCAGCAGCACCAGAAAGTTGACAAAGGCCCAGGGGATGAAGCCCTTGGCCCGGTAGAACTGCACGGCCACGATCTCGCCGTGGCTGCGCTTGGAGATCTTGGCCTTGTTCAGATCCAGGGTAAGGGGCATGTGGGCGAAAATCGGAATGGGCGCCTCAAGCGCCTCATACAGCAAAATCTGGCGGATGGTGTTGGTCAGATGGTCCTGCCCCCTGATGACGTGGGTGATGCGGTCGCGGATGTCATCCACCACATTGCAGAGCAGATAAAGGGGCTTGCCGTTGGAGCGGACAATGACGAAATCCTCGACATCCACATACCTGCGCTCGATGCGGCCGAGCACCTTGTCGTCATAGGCAATGACCCCGTCCCGCTCCGGCACCTTGAAACGGATGACGGAAGGGATGCCTTGGCTCTCCTTGGCCGCGACCTCCGCGGGGGTGAGATGGCGGCAGCTGCCGTCGTAGCCCACCTCCTGCTTGCCGGCCATGGCCGCTTCGCGCTTGGCGTCAAGGTCCTCCTTGGTGCAGAAACAGCGGTAGGCCCGGCCTGACTGCACGAGTTTTTCCGCGGCGGCGATATGGTCGCTGGTAAAGTCGGTCTGGAAATAGGGGCCTTCATCCCAGTCGATGCCCAGCCAGGTCAGGCCGTCCAGGATGCCGTCGATGGACTCCTTGGTGGATCGTTCGGCGTCGGTATCTTCAATGCGCAGGATGAATTTGCCGTTATGTTTTCTGGCGAAAAGCCAGTTGAGAATAGCGGTGCGGGCCCCGCCGATGTGCAGGTAGCCGGTGGGGCTCGGTGGAAAACGAACTCGTACTTCGGACATATCAAATTCCTTTTTGTAAGTCTTATTGGTCTAATTTGTCTGACTGGTCGCATTAGTCTTATTGGTCATATTCGTCTAACTGGTCTTGTTGGTCTGCTCGGTACCGGCATTATATAAATCGGTATCGGACCAATAAGACTAACAAGACTAATGAGACCAGTCAGACCAACTATAACGTCATCCCCGATTAGTGTCAAAACATGTTTAACCGCCATGGGCGAGGCAGGACCGCGGGCCTCACGGTCAGCCCAGACCGAGCTCCTTTAAAAACTGGGGATTGCTGGACCACTCTTTCTTGACCTTGACAAAGAGCTTCAGAACAATATTGATGCCGAGCAGTTCTTTCAGCTCCAGCCGGGCGGACTGACCGATCTGCTTCAGCATGGAGCCCTGTTTGCCGATGATGATGCCTTTCTGCGAATCCCTCTCCACAAAGATGGTGGCATGGATGGTGATCCGTGTCTCTTCCTCCTTGAAGCTGTCGACAATAACCGCGCAGGAGTAAGGGACTTCCTGGCTGGTCAGCAGAAAGATCTTTTCCCGGACGATTTCAGCGGCGAGCGAGCGCTCCGTGACATCGGTGGGAATGTCCTCCGGATAGAGGCGCGGCCCCTGGGGCAGGAGCCGCAGCAGTTCGGCCAGCAGGATGTCGGTGCCGTCCCTTCGCAGGGCGGAAATGGGGATCATGGCATGGAAGGGGAAAATATCCTGATAGGCCGCCAGGATGGGCAGCAGTTTGTTCGGCTCCGTCAGGTCCATCTTGTTGACCAGGAGGATGACGGGTTTGCCGGCCTGCGGCAGATGGCTGGTGGCCGCGCTGATCTTGGCGGGCAGGGGAAAGGTGATATCAATCATGAAGATGATGATGTCCACGCCCGCCAGGCTGTCAACGGCAATCCTCACCATTTCCTTGTTCAACGGGCTGCTGGCGGAATGAATGCCGGGGGTGTCCAGCAGGACGATCTGATAATCATCGGCATTGACAATACCGGCAATTTTGTTTCTGGTTGTCTGGGGCTTGGGGGAAACAATGGAGACTTTCTGGCCGAGCAGGCTGTTGAGCAGGGTCGATTTCCCCACATTGGGAGGGCCGATCAGCGCCACAATGCCTGATTTAACTTGCTTTTCTGCCGGGTAATCCATTATGTTCTCCTGTTCCGGGTTGGGGGGGATGATTTGCTAAACTGCCAGTAACTGCTCAGGTATTTAGGCTGCAGGCTGAAGGACGGGCGGCCCAGTGACATTAGTGACGTATATGATTGAGTCGGCAACTTCAGCAAGCACTCTTTAACTCCTGAGTAACAACATACTTTAACGTAAAACGTAAAACTTGAAACTAAAACTTTTGTATAACTGCTCAGGTGGCTCGACGGAAGGTTTAAGTCTGTAAGTCTGTTGGTTTTGATATTATATGTCTTTACCGGCCTGTTCTACAGCCTTCGGCCTACAGCCTAATCACCTAAAGTAGTTTAAACTTTCTTCAGGATATCAATTGCAGGGAAAAATCATAGAATATGTGGAGCAGGGCCGGTTTTTCTGCGCCCTGGTGCTGCAGGAGCAGGACAAGCGGCTGCGGGTCATGAACCAGAACGGCCGGGAGATGAATCTGCCGGCCAGCCGCGTGCTGCACCAGACGGAACGGAAATACCCGACCCAGCTCAGCCGGGAGGAGATCATGCAGACCCTGCATCAGGTCGCGGACCGCCGCCTGGCCCTGGCCGGGGAGATTGACCTTGAAGGGGTCTGGGAGCTGGCCGTTGATGAAGAACATGGTGATTTTTCGCCTCTTTTTCTCTCCGAGCTCTGCTTCGGGACCGAGGCCGGGGACGATCAGGTGGCCGCCTTCCTGCAGGCGGTGTTCGCGGACCGCTTTTTCTTCAAGTTCAGGGACGGCAAGATCCTGGTTCATTCCCGTGAGGTGGTGCGGCAGCTGCGCGAACGGGAGGAAAAGGAGCGCCAGCTGGCCGAGGTTATGGAACAGGGGGCCAGGGGGCTGCAGGCCATCATGGCTGGCGACGCGGTTGCCGACTGGCCGGGACGGGACAGGTGTCTGGATCTGGTCCGCCAGCATTATCTTTTCGGCAATGAGGCCCCGGAAGCGGAGCTTGCCCGTGATCTGCTCAAAAAAGCGGGACTGGCCCATCCCCATGATCCCTATTATCTGCTGATCAAGGCCGGCATCTGGCAGCAGGATGAAAATGTACCCTTGCACCGGCTGGATGTGCCGGTGGATTTCGAGGCAAAGCAGCTTGAGCTGGCGGAGAAGCTGGCGGCAGGGCTTGGCGGAAATGACTTTCATGACGGCGACCGCCTGGATTTGCGGGATCTGCCGCTCATGACCATCGATGGCGAGTTCACCCGGGATTTCGATGACGCCCTCCATGTGGAGCGCAAGGGCGAGGACTTTCTGGTGGGCATCCATATCGCCGATGTGAGCGCCTTTATCAAGCCCGGCGACGAGCTCTTCCTCTCCGCCCGCAAGCGGGGCACATCCATTTATTTTCCGGACCGCCAGATTCCCATGCTGCCGAAAATCCTCTCGGAAGGGGCCTGCAGTCTTATTGAGGGAGAAAACAGGCCCGGTTTAAGTTTTCTCGTGCATCTGACCGCCAGGGGCGAGGTTGTTGACTTCAAGGTGACGCGCAGCGTGGTGCGGGTGAAAAGGCGGATCAGCTACAGCCAGGCCGAAAAACTTCTGGCCGCGGGCCAGGATGCGGAGCTGAAGGTGCTGGCGGATTTAAGCCTGCGGCTGCAGGAGAGACGGGTGGAAAACGGGGCCTTGATCATCCCCATTCCGGACGTCAACATCAGCATCAACGGCAACGGCAGGGTGCAGGTGCATCTGGGCGAGGTGGACACCCCGGCCAGAACCCTGGTGGCCGAATTCATGGTGCTGGCCAATATGCTGGGCGCCCAGTATTTTGCCGACCGGCAGATCCCGGCCCTGTACCGCTGCCAGGAGCCTCCCCGGCAGCGTCTCGCCCCAGGCGTGCAGAAGGATCTCTTTGTCAATTTCCGGCAGCGCCGTTTTCTCTCCCGCGGCCAGCTGTTGTCCGAACCGAAAGCCCACAGCGGTGTGGGGGCGTCCCAGTACACCACCCTCACTTCGCCCATCCGCAGGCTGCTTGATCTGGCCATGCAGCAGCAGTTGAGTCACGTGCTGCAGGGCAAGGGGCCTCTCTATTCCGGCAGCGACTGCCGGGACCTGGGGGCAGCCATTCTCGAGGCCCAGTCCAGGGTCAATCAGGCGCGGCAGTTCCGCCACCGCTACTGGCTGTTTAAATACCTGGCCCAGGAGGCGGGCTCGGGCAACAGGCTGGATGCCCTGGTGCTGGAAATCCAGCCGAGGCGTATCCAGGTGGTGCTGACCGATATCCTGCTGGAAGGGGATCTGCCGCTCAATCAGGGGCCGAAGGTGAGCCCCGGCGACCGGATCAAGGTGAAACTGGGCAAGGCCAACGCTTTGGATAATACCTTCCGGCTGGAATGGTGAGGGGGGTCGGGCGGATAAGCGAAGGGCGGGAATCCATCGTAATGCTTCCCGGGTTCCCTCACTTTAAACAGCCTCTTTGAGCTTCTCCGCAATCCATACCTTAACAAGAGCTTGCCTTGTTATTCCAAGTCTTTTGGATTGTTTGTCGAGCCTTTCCACGACCCATGCCGGGAAGTCTATATTGACCCGTTTGGGCTCTTGATTTATCCGGCGGGCTTTTGAAAAGTCAAGATCGTCCGTCATGTCCTCGCCTGCTTCAAATTTTTTGTCAAAATCTTCAGCTTTCATAATATTGGACCTCCATTTTCCTGGCGCGCCTGGCGGCAATGATTCGTGTGGCGTCATTTCCATAGGTGATCACCGCGGACCAGTGGTAGTCGCCGATTTTCCCAATGACGAGAAAGCGTCCTTCGTCCTCAACGGTTTTAGCCGGGATTTCCAGTAAATCCACATCATGCCAAAGAGCTTGAATTTCGTAAAAATCAATCCCGTGTTTTTGTTTGTTGATTTCGCTTTTCTTTTCATCAAATTCGAATTCCATATTATATGGATATATCTTTTGAGGTAGAACGCAACAATAACTATACCTTTTTTAGACTTTTTTTAAGACTCAATCAAGCTGTTGCTTGACCTTTTCTTGCTATTCGACTAATTTTGATTGTTATTAGTGGCTCGTTGTGGCGATTGATGGCCCTCAGATTATTGATGAGAATTCTTTCCACCGTGAATTCAAGTTTAAATTCAGACATCCTGACCTCGGAAGATTTGCATTGATACCGAAAAGGGCAGCACCAAGGCCGTCATTCCCGCAGGCAGTTAAGCGGGAATCTATGTGTTTTCGATGCGATGGACCACCGTTAACGACATGCGGGGGTGACGGAAAAACGGAATCTTCGCCACTCTTCGGTCTCATGTCAATCTTCCGAACTCAACATAACTGCTTATTATTTCGTTTCGAGGTCAGGATGTTTGAAGGTAGAAAAGTCAATAGGCAAAAGGCATAAATGTCAGGTGTTACCCCACAAAATCAAGATAGTTATCCGGCGTGACCAGTTCAAAGGTTGCCCCGGGATAGGACTCCAGCCATTTGAGCGGCGGTTTGATTTTTTGATTGGCTTGCCACTTGCATTCGAAGCCGAACAACCCGCCGTCACGTTCTTCGATATAGTCAATTTCTTTGCCGTCGTAGGTGCGCCAGAAGTGGAAGGTGCCGTATATGCCGGTATAGGATCGTTTTTTCAGCCGTTCGGCCACCACGAAGTTTTCCCACAGGGCGCCGACGTCATTTCTGGAATCGAGCAGGTTGTACTGACCGATGACGGCGTTGCGCACCCCGTTGTCCAGGAAGTAATATTTGGCCTTGCTGGTTACCTCGTTACGCAGGTTGCGGCTGAAGCCTCCCACCCGAATCAGGACGAAGGCCTTTTCCAGGATATCCAGATAACGGCCAACCGTCTTCACATCCAGCCTGACCTGGGTGGCCAGCTCGTTCAGCGACACTTCGCTTCCCACCTGAAAGGCGACGAGTTTCAAAAGGTCCAGCAGGGTGCGCGAGGAGCGGATGCGTTCCAGGGCCAGCACATCTTTCAGTAGATAGGAGCCGGCCAGTTCCTCCAGCAGTTCGATCTTGCCCTTCCTGTCCTCGGTCATGACGATTTCCGGATAGGAGCCGTAGACCAGATACTCCTCCAGCCGTCCGCGCAGGTCGTAACTGTTGAACTGCTGCTTCAATTCCATCTGGCTGATGGGGAAAAGGGTAAGGGTCCGTTTGCGGCCGGTCAGCGGCTCGCCAATCGCACCGGCCAGGTCGAAGGATGAGGAACCGGTGGCAATGATCCGCAGGGTGGGAAGATGGTCGACCAGAATTTTCAGCCCCATGCCGATGTCCGGAATCTGTTGCGCCTCGTCAATGGCCACCAGGTCGAAGCCTTCGGCAAAGGCGGCAATCTGCTTGAGTTCTCCGGAACCGAGCAGATGGCGGATGCGGACATCGTCGCCGGTTTCCAGGCGGTAACGCAGGCCGCAGGAGGCAAGATACGATTTGAGCAGGGTCGTTTTGCCGGACCGGCGCGGCCCGTAAATGATCAGCGCCTTGCCGGGCACGAGAAATTCGGCGGGTGAGACCGTCCGGCTGATGAATTTAGTCATGGCAACTCCATATATTTCTATTAATTTATGGAATTATGCCCCATATATTTTGATTAGGCAAGGTCTATTCCTAAAACAAAATGAAGGTGCTTTTTTTATGCCTTTTGTCTTTTCATGAAATTCTCTTTCATGCTTCGTTGTTCCTGCTTGCAGGAATGGGGGTTCGCACGGAAGGGGGTTGCCACCCTGATCCATTACTGTGAACTTCCGTAAGTCTTGTTCCGCTCAGTAACAATTACCCGCAGTGATTGCAATGAGTGTAACTTTCTCACTTCCCGCGTTTTTAATCTTGCCTGATAACCTCATTGTCGAGTAAGGAAAATTAAGAAAGACAGTCGGCAAAGTATCTTGAGTTTCCGTCAATCTGAAAAGAGAGGGCTTGCCTCCGGAACGCCGGGACATCCCGCAATGTTTATCTTGGCAGAGATCATTTGCCTGGGAATAATCGGGAGCTTTTTGTATATCATGCGGGTTGTAATGATATGTGGATCTGTGTAATTAGTTGTTTGGCAGGAATAATCTGAGAGGTAACTATGCAATTTGGAAAGATAAAAAAGCTCAATCCAAGGGATATTTGGCCAAAGGAAGCAAAGGATTTTACACCATGGCTTGCGGATAATATCGGGGAACTTGGTGAGGCACTTGGGATGGAATTAGAACTCAATGACATGGAAGCCGCTGTTGGTGATTTTTCTTTAGATTTGTTGGCGAAGGATTTAGGTACTGGTCATACTGTAATAATTGAGAACCAATTAACACAAACGGATCACGATCATCTTGGCAAGTTGCTTACATATGCCGCTGGCTTCAGTGCATCAACAGTGGTATGGGTTGCTGAGGTTATTAGAGATGAGCACAGGCAAGCTCTTGAATGGTTAAATCAAAGAACTGACGAAGACACTCAATTTTTTGGAGTTGTTATTGACGTTTTCAAAATTGATGATTCAAAGCCAGCCTTCAGTTTCAAACCGGTCGTTTCTCCAAGCGAATGGCAAAAATCGAAAAAACGGCAAGCCAGTGGAACCGTTTCTGCCAAAGGAGAGATGTACAGTAAATACTTCCAGACACTAATTGATGAACTTAGAGAAGAATACAAGTTTACAAATGCAAAGATTGGCCAACCGCAAAATTGGTATTCCTTTTCTTCTGGAGTCTCTGGCATTACGTTTGGCGCCGTTTTTGTACAAGGGAGTAAAGCGCGAACGGAACTCTATATAGATGTTGGTGAAGGTGATAAAAACAAGGCACTATTTGATTGGCTATATGATCAAAGAGAAGAAATCCATTCTAAATTGGGCAAAGAACTTGAGTGGGAACGTCTTGACGATAAAAGGGCTTCGCGCCTTGCGGTTTACAGAGACGGGGCAATTCAATCCAATGAAGAGGAGTTAAAACAGATCAAAGCTTGGCATATTGAAAATCTTGTCAATTTCAAGAAGGTTTTGACGCCGTTGCTAAAAAAAGGGCTGAAGGCAAATGCAACACTGCATACCATGACACCTTCGGTCGTCAGTTGAAAGGTTCGGCTGAATAACTCAGGAGCTTTCCTGGTACCCAAGTGGACAGACAAGCCAAATGACATTTCTGAATGAAACATGGTTTTGGACAGGTGCATTTGCTGCCATAGGTTCCCTTGGTGCCGTTCTCATCAAGGAGGTGCTATCGAGCAAGACGCAGATCGGCATTGAACGATTACGACTGCATGAGCGGGAGTGCCTTGATGCCTATAAGAAGCTATACCGCTTTATTACTTCTCTCGGCAACGCACTCTCCCCGCCGGAAGACCCGCGACGCGACTTTTTTGATGCAATGAAGCACTCGTATATAAAAGAAGTAGAGCCCAACATGCTGCTCTTCACAGAAGAGATTCGGAAAATGCTTCGTGAGCTTCAATCACAATATGCTTGCCTCGGCAATCCAGACCTGATACCACCAATGAATTTTGATGATTTCATACGCAAGAGAGCAGCAAGGTTACTGGAAGAACTAACCAAAGCTGTAGAGAGACAGACCGACATAATTTTACACAAGATGCCATAGAAAAAAATAAATATGGTCCAATCGGGTAGCCGGTGGATTTTCTCCCCCGCCCCCACACTACCGGGCATGCGGGTCCGCACCAGGCGGTTCCCAGAGGCTACCGAGCCGTAGCCGGGTAATGGATGTTTACCCACAGATCTTTGACAGACAGCAAACCTTGATCCTTAAGCCATTGATTGGTCATGCCCGACTGGGTGGAGAATGGGGTCAAATCTTTATTCATGAACAATTAATCAAAGACAAAGTTTGATAATCATCTAAAAGGCACCTCACGGGACCTGGTTTCAGTTCCCGCTGCAACCTGGAAGGTTGTACACAAGGGAGAAGACCAATTCAACCCTGATGGAGGCGCCATATGAAACTTTACACCGGAAATCGATCCGCACTCAAACAACAATTATCTGGCAATCATCGACGACAATGACAACCGGGTGTTCAAGAAAAAACGCCCTAACCATCCGGAGATGATTCTTGCAACACTTGCACCTTTCAGGGAACAAGTCGAAGGTGTTGTCGTTGAGTCAACATTCAACTGGTATTGGCTCGTTGACCTGCTCAGGGAAGCCGGCTACCGCGTGCATCTGGCTAACCCGGCGGCAATCCGGAAATACAAAGGAAGAAACGCGATGAAACATGCGCCTCTTGCCAAATGACAGCAGGGGTAGTCGTCGCAAGGAACAATGGAGGCAGCAAATGAACATTTCAGAGTTAAAAAAAATGAGTACTATAGAACGATTACAGGCAATGGAGGCCCTTTGGGATAGCTTTTTATATGAAATCGATGAAATTGAAACACCTGAATGGCATGAAAAAGTTCTTAGGGCGAGAAAAGAAAAAATTGCTAATGGAACTGCAAAATTCATTTCCCTTTCTGAATTGAAAAAGAGTCGGCAACAATGAAAGTCAAAGAAGTTTTTGTTTTAGAAGAAGCGTTTGACGATCTGAATGAAGGGAAACAATTTTACGATTTTCAAGAGATAGGAATCGGTGATTATTTTTGGGATTGTCTAATTTCTGATATTGAATCTCTTATCATATTTGCCGGAATTCATAAGAAAAAATTTGGCTTGCATCAACTGTTTTCAAAAAGATTTCCGTACACCATTTATTATGAAATCATTGAAGACATTGCATACGTTGTAGCAGTATTGCCTATGCGTAGAAATCCGCCATGGATTCTGAAACAAATCACGAAAAGGCGCTAAGCCGTTGTCAATAAATTACTGTAACACGCCATGCGTGGCAACGGCATAAGGGGCCGTATATGCAATATCAAATTTGTAATGGTTATTTTATAACGGTCCCTAACGAGACGTTTTACCGGAACGCCGGTAAGCGCTGGTAATTTTTCTGTAATGTCAGTGGCGTTCACTGAGCTTTGACGTTCGATGAACCCATAAGGATGAGGAATGAGAATACCCATTTATCAAGTTGATGCCTTTTCCTCCGAAGTTTTCTCGGGCAATCCGGCAGCGGTATGCGTGCTCGATGCATGGATTGACGACAGGCTGTTGCAATCGATCGCCGCGGAGAACAATCTGTCCGAGACGGCCTTTCTCGTGCAAACCGGCAGCGGCTTCGACCTCCGGTGGTTTACCCCTGTCACCGAAGTTGCGCTCTGCGGGCATGCGACACTGGCCAGCGCCTTTGTGCTGTTTACGAGTCGGAACTGGCCGGCCGATACCGTGACGTTTCACACACGAAAGAGTGGAGAGCTTTCGGTGACGAGGCAGGGCGATCTCCTTGTGATGGACTTTCCCGCAAGGCCCGCCTCTCCCCTGCCTCTCCCCGCCGGACTTGCGGAAGCATTGCGGTTTACCCCGGAGAGAGTATTCGCTTCGGCGGAAGATCTGCTGGTGGTCTTAGAGAGCGAGAGCGCCGTTCGCGCCGTTCAACCCGATTTTGCCGCACTGCAGCGGATAGAATGCCGCGGCGTCATTGTTACCGCCAGAGGGGATCGGAGCGATTTCGTTTCACGGTTCTTTGCGCCCCGGTTCGGCGTGCCGGAAGACCCGGTGACGGGTTCGGCACACTGCGTTCTGACTCCATATTGGGCAACCGTGCTTGGCAAGACCAGTCTCCACGCCTTCCAAGTTTCGCAACGGGGAGGAGAGTTGTTTTGCTCAACCTCGGGCGACCGTGTCATAATATCCGGCAAAGCGGCAGCTTATCTGGAAGGCACGATAATGCTAT
The DNA here is from genome assembly GCA_016219175.1 of Deltaproteobacteria bacterium. Taxonomy (GTDB): domain Bacteria; phylum Desulfobacterota; class Desulfobulbia; order Desulfobulbales; family SURF-16; genus SURF-16. The sequence goes on from JACRCD010000075.1 coordinate 11,228, forward strand.
GAGCATGGAATCATCTGGTCAACCTGGCTGAGGGAAGCCCGGCGGCGCTACGCGGGAAGATTATCGGCGCGATCATGACCCGAGCGTTATAACGAAACCAGGAAATACGGCAACGCAATCATCTGAAATCAACGTATTATTTCGCAGGCCCATATACCCGGTCATCGTGTCGAGGACGGGAACGGGAGACCAAAGGAGCGCAATGAATTTCAAGAACCGCATCAGCGAAGCCGAGCAACTGCAACGAGAGATTAACGGCATGCGGCCATTGAGCCGGCAGGCGCTTAAACAGCTCAAGGACTATTATCGCATAGGATTGACGTATTCAAGCAATGCCCTTGAGGGTAACAGCCTCACGGAGACGGAAACAAAAATTGTTCTTGAAGACGGCATCACCATCGGCGGCAAGCCCCTGAAGGATCATTTTGAAGCCATCGGCCATGGCGAGGCCTTTGACCTGCTCTATAAGCTGGCCCGAAAGCCTGATATCACGGAGCGTCAGATCCTGGATCTGCATAAACTCTTCTACCTGAGGATAGATGCGAAACAAGCCGGGCGCTATCGTAAAATCGGGGTTGTCGTTACCGGGGCAACCCTGGACTTTCCCCGGCCCGCCGAACTCAAGAAGGTGATGCGGGATTTTGGCGGATATTCCCGCGCAACGCGCCAGCCATCACCCCATTGCCTTTGCCGCATGGCTGCATATCAGATTGGCGAGTATCCATCCTTTTGCCGACGGTAACGGTCGAACGGCGCGTCTGGTGATGAACCTGGCGTTGTTGCAGGCAGGCTACCCGATAACCATCATCCCGCCTGTTTTGCGCGGCGACTACATTGATGCCCTCAAGGCGAGCAACCGAGGTGATGATCAGCACTTCATCAATCTGCTGTCAAGCATGGTATGCGAGAGTCAGCGGGATTATATACGGTTGTTGAGGAATTTGGGGGAGGGTTGATACAAAGGCGAGTTCCCGCTTTTTCTGATAATTACCCGGCGGGTTTGCCGGGTGGGCACGGGTTCATCGTGCCCACCGTTTTCCGGGAATAATGTCATGTTGCATCATGTCCGTTCCCGCGTGCGCAACAAACGGCCGTTGCGCACCCTTCTACACTTTGAAAATGTTGTATTCCGCAATGTTGCATGCGCTTTCATTATATTTTAACCGATAGGTCGGGAAACCTTTCCCGGCACATTTCGTCGGCATCCCTATGCCGACGATTTACTAATCAGTCATAGATGATGGTGGTGTACTGCTCCAGGATGGCCGAGGTTTTCTCGTCGAGATCCGCGGCCACCTCGTGGATTTGGTATTCCTGGTGGCAAGATTTGCATTGCAGCCGCACCCTGCGGCAGGAACGTTTGACCACAAGCTCTCCCTGGCATTTCCGGCATTTCATGACTACCCCCGCAGCAGCTCTTCCCTGGTGAAAACCGCTTCCAGTTTGAAGCCTTTTTCAGCCAGGGTTTCCGCCCCGCCTTCCTGGCGGTCGACAATGGTGATGATCTGCGCCACCTTGAATCCCTGGGCCTCAACCCGGTCAATGACCTTGAGCAGGGTGCCGCCGGTGGTCACCACATCTTCAAGCAG
>JACRCD010000076.1 GCA_016219175.1 Deltaproteobacteria bacterium
CTGACAGCCGATCCGGTGGGCGTACGGAAATTGATAAATTGATGGCCAAGATACACGAATGTAGTGCCACTACGAAAAATTTAAAGACGTAACGTGCTGATTATATTAGGCAAATAATTTATGCTGTTAAACTTGGGTTAATAAACCATCAGTCAGCGTTTCATTTCGCCAGTTCCTGCAGCTTTTTTTTCGCGGCTTCAACCTGATCGCTTTTCGGATACTCATCCAGGATTTTTTTGTAAACAATTTTGGCTGTATCCGCATCCTGGAGATTCTCAAACGCCATAGCCTGTTTATAGAGAGCAGCAGGGGCCTTGGTATGGTTGGGGAAATCTGCTATAACGTTCTGGTATTCCAGAATGGCAAGAGCATATTCATTTTGATTGTAAAGGCAATCTCCGACCCAGAAACGGGCGCTGACGGCCAGATCCTCTTTTGGATTTTTTTGGATGAATTCGCCGAAGAGATTCTGCGCCTCCTTATATTTTTTCGCCTTAAAGAGTTCCAGGGCCTGATCATACATTTTCTGGCCGGAACCCTGAGGAGGGGGGGGGGCACTTGCAGAGCTACTGCCGCCGCTCTCCGCAGGTGGCTGTTTTTTTGCTTCCCCAGGTGTTTTCTTGGCTTTTTCCGGGGTTATTTCCCGCGGTTGGGATGCGCTCTTCATGGCTATTTCAGCTTTTTTTCTCGCCTCCTCCGCCGCGATCGTCGCAGCGCGAGCCTGTTCTTCCTTCATATCGGCCAGATTCGAATCGACAGAAGAGAGACGAGTGTCAATTTGCGTGGCGCTTGATTCAACCGTGCCGATTCTATCCTGTAATTCCGTGGCATGTTTTTCGGTTTTCTCTTGAACCGTCTTCAATTCATCCTGTAGATTTTTATTTTCTGACTGCAAACTGCGGTACCTGTGTCGAGATTCGTCAAGCTCGCCTTTGACCTGCATCAATTCTGTATTGAGACGGTCAAAATTACTGCTCAACCCTGCCTGTTGTTTTCGCACAAGCTCAACAGAGGCGCCAGCCCCGCTTTGCAGTTCCTTAACCTCGTTTTCAACCGCCACCATTCTGTTATCCATGTTGCGAATCTGCATTTCAAGACTTCGGAAATCCTGAGCCGTAACACACCCGGAAAGAAAAGGAAGCAGTCCGATGGCCAAAATCGTCAGATGAGAGCCGGAAAAATATTTCTTCATCGTGTCCTCTTTATTAGCAAATTAATCCGAATTGTATCTGTAGGATACTAGTTTGGATCAACTCTCAGTTCATCCTGTTTGACCACTGAGGAGTTGTCTGGTTTCCTTCAAAAGAATATAATTGACGCATATCCTTGCCATTCTGAGAAATCACATACAATTTTTTCTGGGAATTGACCGCTCTGCTGAACACAATCAGCCTTGAGTCCGGTGACCAGCTTGGGGCTTCATGATCTCCGGCGGAGCTGGTTAGTTGAACCGGTTGTCCTCCCTCGGGTGATATCTTAAAAAGCTGATACCTCCCATCGTCCTTGCCGGTATAGGCAATCCATTTACCATCGGGAGACCAGGCCGGTGTGGTATTTTCATTGCCCTGGTAGGTGATTCTGTTAACGGTGCCTGATTTATAATCCATGATATAAACCTGAGGTTCTCCGGTTCGGTCCGAGACAAAGGCCAGTTTGCTGCCATCGGGTGAAAAGCACGGGGCGACATTTAATCCGGCATTGGTTGTAAGCCGCCGGACAACTGAACCATCAGTGCTGAGCTGGTAAAGATCAGGATTGCCATCCTTGCTTAAGGTGACCACCAACGAGTCGCCGTTTGGGGTCCAGGCCGGGGCCATATTGAGGCCGGATCTTCTGGAAAAGGCCTGGGTTGTCTTGTCCTGGGAAAGTTCGGTTATGTAAAGATTGGCATTGCCGCGGTGATAAGAGGTGTAAGCAAGTTTTTTGTTGTCAGGAGAAAAACGAGGCGAGACAGCCAAAAATTTATGTCTTGTCACCTGACGAACGGAATCGCCGAAGATGTCAACCAGGAAAATCTCCTTCTGTCCGGTCTTGTCAGACACAAAGGCAATTTTGGTATCACATACTCCGGGAATACCCGTAAGTTTTTCAATGATCGCATCACAAAATTTAAGGACCATTTGTTTACGTTTATTCCAGGGGAAAGTATATTTGAGACCAAGAATCATTTTCCCTTCAAGCACGTCGGTCAGCCTCATTTCCATAACTACGTTGTCGGCGCTGCCGGCATACTGGACCGTTACGACAAAATCAGCACCGACATTGGCCCAATCAGCGTCCTGTCTTCCACCGTATGAGGTGGGGGAAATCGTTTTAATGAAACCATGAAAATCAAGGGCCTTGGAGGCCAGCATGGCAAGCTCCTGTCCAGCCTGCTGGATTTCATTGGGCCTGTTGCTGTCTACAAAATAGGGAACGGCAACAGGTATCTTTTTGAATTCGGCAGAGGTGATGTCAAGATTGACCCTTTTGCCTGCCCAGGCAGATGAAAAAGGCAACAAAAGCAGGATGGTCAGTAAGGCGAGCCCGGCAGAACCGGCTACGATTCTTGGCGTAAAAATTTTGCTGATCATTCCAATCAGAGATATATCTGAGAGACGCTTTCTCAGAGTAAAGATGTAACAGTCTAAAATTTTCTCTTTCATATGGTAAGTTAACTCGTGTGATATATTGATGATGTTATTCTAAACCGCTTGGATGAAATACGAGCCCGATTTCCAGTTCGCTTTCGTCTAAATTTTCAGGGAATGGCGGTAACGGAAACGATTCTTTCAATGTTTTTTCGACAAATTGGTTGAAGATGCTATTGTCTGATTTCACTTCAAAAAAGTGATCCGTCACCTCTCCATCACGTTGCACTTTGACCACCACCACGGCTTTCAGATCCTTTTTCCAATCCTGTGTCTCGGGCAATTTCCAGTGTTCGTGTATCTTTTGCGATACGGCAATATAGTACAGTCTCAGGGCGGCATCAAGTTTTGCGCTGCCGCCTCCCGTGGCGCCGGCGCCGGTGGTTGATTGTGTGGAAGAAGATGGCGGCGCTGTCCGGCGAGCGTGTATCGAATCACGTATCTTGGCAAGAGCATTATCCACAGCGGCCGTTGCGGAGGCCTGAGCTTCTTTTGCTTTCTGTTCAGCCTGTTTTTTGTTCAGTTGGTTTTTGATGCGATTAAGCGCCTGGTCAATTTTTACATCTTGATTCTTATCCGGCTTGACCTCTTTTTTTGGTTTTATCTCTTTTTTCACCTGACGCGGCTTGAGACTGACAACCTCTCCAGTAGACGTGCTTATTGTTTCGGGCGCGGGAGCTATTTTTTCCACCACGGCAGGCGGTTCTTTTACCGGCGGCGGTTCAACTTCTTTTACTTCTGGCGGAGGAACCTCTTTGGGCTTCTTGATCTCAGGAGGAGCGGGTGGAGCAGGGGGGGCTTCCTGCTTGGCGGGCCCGGGTTCGCTCATTTCGAAAAGATTTACCGTATAGATTTCTTCATTATTCCGTTCAAATTTGAAAAAAGAAGCAGGAAGCAACATGAGAACAATAACCAACAGATGGATACATATTGCCAGAATAATGGGTTTTTTCCATAGCTCTTCCGTGTAGCGCTCTATTGTTAGGAATTCGTCGGACTCTGAAGGGGCGTCTGAAAATGGTGACATGCCTCACCGTTTCATCTCAACCGGCAAGGTTACCATGCCGAGTTTATTAAAGCCCGCATCCTTCACATCAGCCATAACCTGGGCGACTATACCATAGGGCACGTCTTTGTCAGCCTTTAAAAGAATTGTTTTGTCGGGATCTGTCTGGGAAAGTTTCTGTAATTCCTGGCGGAGAAGTTTCACATCCGCCTTTATTTTACCCAGGGCAATTACTCCTTTCGGATCAATGGATATGATGACAGGGTTTTCATCCTGTCTCAGGGGTTTTGCCGTTGTCTCCGGCAGGTTCACATCAACGCCTTGGGTCATCATTGGCGCCGTTACCATAAAGATAATCAACAGCACCAGCATGACATCCACCAGCGGGGTAACATTAATATCCGCCACCAGTCCGCGTTTACATTTTTTTTGAATTGGTCCCATCGCCATATTTTTGATCCATCAAATGCGGGAAATAAGATCTCTTTCCACAAGATTTAAGAAATCGGCGGAAAAGCTTTCCATCTTCCCCTCAAAAACTTCAACCTGATTTGCGTAAAAGTTATAAAAAATAACCGCGGGAATCGCCACGGCAAGGCCTGCCGCCGTGGCAACCAATGCTTCGGAAATACCAGGGGCAACTACGGCAAGGGAGGCTGACCCGCGCAGGCCTATTTCCTTGAAGGATGCCATAATGCCCCATACTGTTCCGAAAAGGCCGATAAAAGGGGTTGAACTGCCGGCTGTGGCAAGCAGGGAGAGGGACCTGCTCAGCTGAAAGGATTCCTTGCCAACAGCTTTTTGCAATACCCTTTTCAGGTTATTCATGCCGGCCAGCCGCATCTCCAGAGTTTGCGATTCCTCGTTACTTTTTCTCTTGCCGATTTTCTGCAGTTCAGCATACCCTGACCTGAAAATTGCCGATTCCGGACACAGGGAAATCTCAAGGGCGGACTTGTATGCTTCCGCAAGGTTTTTGCTACTCCAGAATTTATCAAGAAATTTCTGTGACTCTCCCCGGACTTTTCTGAAAAGCATGAATTTTTGAAAAACAACATACCATGATATAAGCGAAAAAAAGAGGAGCATGAGCATAACAAATTTAACTACAAGTCCTGCATTCCAGAACATTGCGAAAATATTAACTTCTTGCACGATTCATTCCTTTCAAAAGCTGTTTTCTATTTTTTTAGGAGAATACTCAGAAACAAGCGGGGAGAATATTCATAGTGATCATCAATCATTGAAAATGTTCAACTCTTTATATATATTTTTACAACTATTTCAAGGTATTTTTATTTTAATATCCGCCGATGCCGCAAAAAGGCGTTTATCTGTCGGTTTGTGCCGCGCAACTCCTTGATTTGCCGTGCGCTTTGAATCCATTTCGGTGCTTTCCGCGGCGGCATCATGTATCGCTAAAATCAATAGCGATACACCTTGGTGGAATCGTGTTTTCATGTTTTTTAGTTATATTTTTTGACATCATTCATTAAAGCAGGTAAATGTATACGATTTTTCTAACACCGCAGGGTTAAAACGATTCCATAGATAAAACATCACGAAAGGCAGCTGGAGATATGAAGGAAATAAAGGTTGGACTTATAGGGTTTGGCACGGTTGGCAGTGGCACGGCTCAGGTGCTGTATGAGCAGGCCAGCCGCATTCAAAAGAGGACAGGCGCATCCATCATTCTGAAAAAGGTGGCTGATATATCCATAGAGAGTTTGCCAAGCCACTTAAGCTCCACGCAATTGACCCGGGATGCGGCGGATATTATCGATGATCCTGATATTGATATAGTCATTGAGCTTATCGGCGGAACCACCATTGCCAAAAAGTTTATCCTTGCCGCGATAGCTAAAGGTAAGCATGTTGTTACGGCAAACAAGGCCTTACTGTCCGAGCACGGCAAGGAAATATTCGCCGCTGCTGCTGAGAAAAACGTGGAGATCGGCTTTGAGGCCAGCGTCGGAGGGGGTATCCCGCTGATCAAAACAGTAAAGGAAGGGCTTGTCGCCAATAAAATATTATCCATCATGGGGATTATGAATGGCACGGCTAATTACATTCTTACCCAGATGACCGATCACGGCATTGCCTTTGACAAGGTATTAAAGGATGCGCAAAAAAAAGGATACGCCGAGGCTGATCCGACCTATGATGTGGAAGGGATTGATACCGCCCATAAGCTCGTCATTCTCATGACCCTGTCCTACGGGATGGATGTCCGGCTCGCTGACATAAACTGCGAAGGCATTTCGCGCATTGAACCGATTGACATCCAATTTGCCAGGGAATTCGGCTACAGAATCAAGCTGCTGGCCATAAGCCGAAACCATGGTGACCACGTCGAGGCAAGAGTGCATCCGACAATGGTGCCGGAAAAACACATGCTTGCCAATATCAACGGCCCATACAACGGGTTTTATTTTACCGGGGATATGGTTGAAAATGTGCTGCTGTATGGTAAGGGTGCGGGCAAGATGCCAACGGGAAGCGCCGTGGCCGCGGATGTTATCGATATTGCCAGGGATATCATGTTTCATGCCATAAACAGGGTACCCAGTCTCTCCTACCAGCATCAACATATCGCACCGAGACGAATTACTCCCATGGAGGAGCTCCGTAGTCCCTATTATTTCAGATTCACAACCCATGACAAGCCCGGCGTTTTGTCAACAATATCCGGTATTCTCGGCAAATATGATATCAGCATAGAGTCTGTGATTCAGAAGGGCAGGGAAAAGAAAGGGAATGTTCCCATCGTCATGCGTACCTATGAAGCCAGTGAGGCCTCGGTGCGAAAAGCCCTGAGCGAGATCAATGGTCTGGACACGACCATGGCCGAGACGGTGAAGATACGAATTTTGGTTGATGATGGGAAATAAAGTGAAATATATCATCCTGGTCGGAGACGGTATCGGTGACCTGCCGGTTGATGAATTAGCCGGCAAAACACCTCTTGAGTACGCCCATACTCCGGCCATGGATTTTGTGGCCCGCCACGGGGTTATCGGCCGGCTGCAAACCGTGCCGGAGGGTTTTCCCCCGGGAAGCGATGTGGCAAACTTGTCTCTTCTTGGCTACAGGCCCGAGAAAATCTATACCGGACGATCTCCCTTAGAGGCGGCAAGCCTGGGAGTCAATCTCCATGAGAAGGAAATCGCCTTTCGCTGCAATCTTGTCAATATGACGCATAACGGCGACAGGGTTACCATGGTGGATTACAGTGGCGGCCACATTGACACCGCCAGCGCCAGTGAACTGATCGCGGCAATAAACGCGCGAATTTCCAGCAAGGTCTTCACTCTTTATCCTGGGGTCAGCTATCGCCACCTTTTTGTCTACAGAGGAGATATTGAAGGTCTGGTTACCGTTCCTCCCCATGATCACACAGGACAGGACGTGACGCGGTTCTGGAAAATCTATGAACAGTATCCGGACCTGAGGGATTTCCTAAAAAAAGCCGGCGAAATCCTGCCAAGCCACCCGGTCAACAGAAAGCGTGAACAGCAGGGCAAGCTTCCGGCTAATGGCGTGTGGCTCTGGGGTGAGGGCAAAGCTCCCTCAATGCCGACCCTGAGAGAAAACTTCGGGATCAGCGGGGCTCTGATTTCCGCGGTTGATCTGCTGAAAGGGATAGGAGTTTATGCCGGGATGGAGATTGTTCATGTGCCCGGCGCCACGGGTTATCTTGATACCAACTACCAGGGCAAGGTAGATGCGGCGCTGAAGGCCCTGGCTGAAAATGACCTGGTTCTTGTGCATGTGGAGGCGCCTGACGAGACTGGCCACCAGGGTCTGCTCAAGGAAAAAATTCAGGCCATTGAAGATTTTGATCAGAAAGTTGTGCAGCCTATTCTTGACGGCATGAAAGGTGGTCCTGACTTTCGCCTGGTAGTATGCATGGATCACTTCACCCCGGTCAGTTTAAAAACCCATGTCGCCGTCCCGGTGCCTGTTGCCGTGTTTGACTCACGCCGGCCGGAACAAAAAAATATGCTCTCCTACAGCGAAAAGAACGGAGCGGCTGCCGCCCTGCACTTTGCTGACGGGGAAGAGTTCTTTCATTTTCTTCTGGATAAATAGCTTGCGGGTCATCCATGCCGTCATTGAAGATCAAACTCACGGATCCGGTGCATTCCTGCTCGTACAGGGTTCTCTATGGCGACACGGATGCCGGAGGGGTTGTCTATAACGCCAACTATCTTCGTTTTTTTGAATTAGGCAGATCAAGTTTCATGCGGCAGTATGTTTTTTCCTACCGGGAAATCGAGAAAGCAGGATTTATACTGCCCGTAGTTGAGACTTACTTGCGTTTTAAGGCGTCTGCCAGATACGATGATTTGCTCATTGTTCAATCATCCATGCAGCGGATTTCCGATTTCTCCTGGAAATTCAGTCATCATATTTTAAGATCTGATGACGAGAAGCTGCTGGTCAAAGGTTTTACAGTTCACGCCTCGGTGGACATGGGTGGCAAGCTTGCCAAACTCCCGCCTGAATATATAGCAAAAATCAGGCAGGTTTCCTGCGCCCCCGACTCATAACCGCTTCCTACTCCAAATCCCTTGACGTAACTGGCTGTTTTTTTGATCTGCCCGGAGAATAGAGGATCTTGCAAAACTAACTGACAGGATAATTGATGAACGCAACTCCTCAGCCGATAGACCTGTCTGACATATTTCGTTTTCTCGCCCAATCGATGCGCTATCCCGGGCCGGAGTGGTTGAATGAACATTTCTGGTCCGCCTTATTCACTTTGCTTGAGGAATTGCATTGGCATGAAGATCGTGAAGAATTGCGAAAGGCGCAAGCGGATGGCGAAGACTTTCTTGAAAACCTCCAGATCGAGTATACCCGTCTCTTCATCAATAGCGTGCCTCATGTCGTAGCATCCCCCTACGCCTCGGCCCATTATAAAGGGGATGGGACACTGTATGGGCAGATTGCCGAACAGACCCAAAAAAAATACCGGGAAATGGGTTTTGATCTGGCAAGAAAAAACGATCTTCCTGACCATATCGTCTTGGAACTCGAGTTTTTAGCCATACTCTCCCAAGATTATCCTGAAGAGCAGCAGAAATTCCTGGCCACTCTTTTCACCCCGTGGTTTACAATTTTTATGCATAAAGTTTTAATGGAGAGCCGCCATCCTTATTATGGGGTGGTGATGAAACTGATTGATTTTTTTACCAGGGAGGAGCTGTGATTATGTCTTGTAAAGTGACACGACGCCAATTCCTGCAAACCGCGTCCTTAGCTGCCGCCTCTTTTCCGCTGACCAAGATTGTCTCGGCTGAAACCGGCTTTGCCAGAACTGCTTCTCCTCCGCCTGGAAGTTTTGAGGGAACCCGGACGGTCACCGGCGGCGTATGCGAGATGTGTTTCTGGCGATGCCAACTGGTTGGGAAAATTCGTGACAATAGACTTATCAAGCTTGAGGGCAACCCGAAAAGTATTGATAACGGCAAGTCAATCTGCGCCCGCGGCAATGCCGGCATTAAACTTCTCTATGATCCCGATCGCTTGAAATATCCGCTTAAAAATGTCGGAGAGAGAGGCAACCCCCAGTGGAAACGGATTTCCTGGGAAGAGGCGCTTAATGAATGCGGCGCCAGGCTGAAGGCGGTTCAGGAAAAATACGGCGGTCATGGCATTGCCGTTTTTCCCCATGGCTCATCGGCCAAATATCCCATGGATTTTTTTGAAAGAGTGGTCGGGACGCCAAATATAAGCGAGGCATCGTTTTTTCAATGCCGTGGTATTCGTGACAGCGGCTACATGGCGACATTTGCCACCGCACCCGATGAAAACGTCGACATGGCGAACGCCAAGGCGATTTTTTTGCTTGGCTGCCATTTTGGCGAGAACGTGCATGTCTCCCATGTCAAACGGTACCTTAAAGGTTTGGAGAAGGGCGCCAAACTGATTGTCGTTGATCCGCGTTATTCCGCCTCCGCCGCTAAATCGGATATCTGGGTGCGGATAAAACCGGGCACGGATACGGCTTTTTTGCTCGCTGTCATGAATTACCTGGTGGAAAGGGATAAATTTGACAAAAAATTTGTCGCCGCCCACTGTGTGGGTTTCCAGCAGTTCAAGAGTGGCATCTCCCACGCCTCTCTTGACTGGGCCGCCAAGATCTGCGATATTCCCGTTCAACAGATCCGGGAGGTTGCCGAACTTCTCGCCAGCAATGCTCCACATGTTGCCATCCACCCGGGACGGCATGTGAGCTGGCATGGCAATGATTTTCAACGCCTGCGAGCCCAGGCCTGTTTAACCGCCCTGCTTGGGGCGGTCGGCGTTCAAGGCGGTTTCGTCAAGCCCAAAGCGCTTAAGGTGAAAGGAATCTCCTGGGCCAAGGGGGGAGAAGGGGTGGAGCATAATTTGCGACTGCTGGCTGACAAATACCCTTATTCTCCTCCGGGCACCCCAAGTGAATTAATCCGTGATGCCTGCCTGACAGGCAAGCCTTATCCGATCAAGGCTTGTGTCATCTGGGGGCAGAACCCCATGCAGAGCATCCCCAATCAGCAGAGAACCATGGATGCCTTGAAACAGATGGAGTTTGTCCTGTGCGTTGACATCATGCCCACCGATATCACCATGTATGCGGACATCCTGCTGCCTGAAGCGAGTTATCTGGAAAGATTCGACTTTATTAAAACCGGAACTCAGTGGAATTTGGCCGACAAACACCAGCAATACGTCGCGCCACGGATGCCGCTGGTTGATGCCATGTTTGAGTGCCGGGATGGGGTCTGGATCACCAATGAAATCGCCAAACGCATGGGACACGGGGATAAGATTCCGGTAAACAGCCTTGAAGAGAAGGTGAACAGGGAACTTGGCGCCGTGAACCTTTCCATCGACCAGCTGAGAAAAGAAGAGGGCATTCATATCCGGGATGGCCAAGATCCTTACGGAGTCGCCGATGATTTCGAGGTGCAGCTCTATAATGAGGATATCGCAGACAACGGTTATCCTGGCGTGCCGACTTATATTCCGGTGGAAGAGGTCCCGAAGGGTTTTACCCGTCTTGTTTACGGCCGCTCTCCAGTGCATACCTTCAACCGGACCCAGAATAACGTCTGGCTGCATCATGCCATGCCGGTCAATCCCGTCTGGTTAAACGATGAAGTGGCTGAAAAGATGGGCTTGCGGGATGGGGATGAGGTCAGTTTGGTTAACAGCGAGGATATCAAATCAACCACCAAGACAGTTGTCAAGGTAACTCCCGGGATTCGTAAAGATATTGTCTACATGTATCACGGCTATGGCTCTCGGAATTCCCTGTTGTCCGTAGGAGCTCATGCCGGTATTGATGATCAGGAACTTATCACCAAATTGGCGATTGATCCTGAAACCGGTTGTCACGGCATGAGGAATAATTTTGTCAAATTTGTTAAAGACGGAAAAGTGCTTGATATCCCGGCATAGTCAGACATCCGTGTCCACGGAAGTGAGCAAGGAGGGGAATCCCTTATGCAGTATGGAATGATAATTGATCTGAACAGATGCGTGGGATGTCACGCCTGCGCAATTGCCTGCAAGGCGGAATGGGAGGTGCCTGCCGATAAGGGCCGGAACTGGGTCCATCGTCTTGGTCCGGCCAAAACCCCTGAAGGTCTTGCCGCGACCTATTATCCTGGCTTATGTAATCACTGTAACGAGCCATCCTGCGTTCCGGCCTGTCCGGCGGATGTTGTTGAAAAAACATTTCATGACAACAGAACCGGAAAAACCCAAACCCTGCGGGTTGCCGCTACCTATAAAAATCCAGTCAACGGCACGGTGCAGATAGACAGGCATCGTTGCCTGGGCTGCGGGGCCTGTGCCCATGCCTGTCCTTATGGCGCCCGCTATATCAACCCGGAAATCAAAAATGAGGATATCGGCGGAGAAGGCATTGCCGACAAATGCACCTATTGCCTGCCGAGGGTGGAACAGGGCTTAGAGCCGGCCTGTGTCCTGACCTGTCTGGCAAATGCCCGTATTTTCGGGGACCTTGATGATCCTGATTCGGAGGTCTCCAGATATGTAAGCAAAGGCGCCATAGGCTTGACCTCAGCCGCGGTTCATATTGGTCCCAACAGCAGATACTATGGCAATAAAAAGGACATGCATCTGCTCACCAGCACCTCGGCGCCAACGGGCACCGGCAAGCCGTCGGCCTCGTTGCGCCGCGGCTTTATCGCCCAATTGACAACGGAGATGAAAAAAGCCGGGGGGCTGGGATTTCTCGGCCTGGCCGGGGCAGTCATTGCTTCAGATTCGGATGATGATAACGGTTAATGAATCGCCTATCCGGCGGACTGCCCTATCAGTCTCTGACTCCTGGAGCCATTACTGGGCGGGATAACAGGCCGCGATGCATGAAAAAGGTCCTGCTGTTTTTCAGCGACCTTTTTTACTCTTTTTTGATGAATACATCAGCTTGTCAGCCATGGCGATAAGCTCCTCAACCGGACAGGGCTTGTGCTCGTCATAGGGAACGACGCCGAAGCTTACCCCGATTTCAAAACCGAGCTCACGTTTTGTGTTTTCTTCCCGAATCAATGCCTTAAATCTCTCGGTTATTTTTTTTCCATCCCCGGACTCGGAACTGCCGGAAATCAAAATGGCGAATTCATCCCCGCCGAGGCGGGCGATAATATCAGAACGGCGGAAGGAAGAAAGGATTTTGGCAACCTTGACAAGAAGCATGTCCCCCGTGTCATGACCATATGTATCATTGACCAATTTCAGATTGTCTACGTCGGCGAAAAGTAAGAAAAGCCTCCCCTGATTCCGGTCGGCTATGCGCAGCTGTTTTTTGGCCATCATCATAAAGCCGCGGCGGTTTAAAAGACCGGTAAGCTCATCAGTAATGGAGAGGGAGTGCAGTTTATCCTCCAGTTTTTTCTGATCGGAAATATCAAGAAAGCTTTCAACAATGCAGGGTTTGTCATTAATTGTGCAGACTGTCGCTGTTTTCAGTATATGGATTACCTGTCCATTGCTTTTCGTGATAGACCCTGTGCCCTGATAGGTTGACTTTCCCTCCCTGGTAATGGGACATACCCCGCTCTCCGCGGAGCAGAATAATGTATGGCATCTGTGTTGCAGCATATCCGTTTTCGCTATGTCAAACAATTCAAGGGCGCGGGGATTGGCGTCAATAATTGCCCTTGTCTCCGCATCAATCACTATTATTCCGGTCTGTACGGAATTAAAAACCGAATGCAGATACTCCTTCGTCTCCATGAGACGTTTTTCCGCATCCTTTGTCTTGCTGATATCCTTTATGATGGCAACAACCGTCATACTCTCCCGGTCATGAACAGGAAGAAAATTTATGGAAACTTCCTGGTTGTTGAATTTGACAGGCAGACTGTCGTTTATCTGGATTGGTGTCCTGTCAATATCCCGAAGAATTTCAGCAACACGCAACTGGTCATCTTCGAAAAAGAGATGGGTGAAATTTACGGCAAGCAATTTTTCTTGAGTAATACCGGCAAGTCTTTCAGCCGCGGGATTAACGAAAATGATCCGATGGTCAGCGGCGAGTTCCACTATCCCCTCGCTCATATTGTTCAGGACAACCTTCAAATGTCTGTTTGCCGCAAGCAGTTCCTTGGAGATTTCCCGGGGAAAGACATTTTCTGTCCCAAAAATTTCATGATCATTGGCCGGGTAATTTTTTTCAGTAAAAATTTTTCTGGCAATATCAGTAACATGCGTTACTAAATGGGGGCCCTTGGCTATGCAGGCATGAACACCTCTGATCTCACAATCTCCTTGGGCCTCAACCGCCACCCCTGAGATAACCACGATCTTCGTTTGCCCCAGGCTTTTTCTCCCCGCAATCATCTGACAGAATTGTTCTCCGCTGATGTTAGGCATGATGAGATCAAGAAAAATGATTTCCGGCACAAAGGTCTCAAGAAGATCAAAAGCGGAAAGTCCGTCTTCAGCAGTAGCAACATGATAGTTTTCTTTCTCAAGTGCGGAAGAGAGTATTTTCCTGATCAATGGATTATTGTCTACAATCAGAACATTATGCATTATGCGTATTGCGGTCGTTGACGTGATAAGATTTAATAAAATTTAAAAATTAGCACGATAAAGCGGGATGGTAAAGAACAAAACAGAGTCAGTCTGCAAGATTTTCTTGTTGCCTGAGGGCTTCAAAAAGGACAATACCAGCGGCCATGGCCAGATTGAGGCTTCTGATATTGGGATTAGACATGGGAATTGAAAAACAGCGGTCATGGTAGAGGGAAAGAATATCTTCAGCGATCCCCTTGGTTTCTTTCCCGAAAATAAGATAATCTCCCGGCCGGAAACGGGCCTCCGTGTATTTTCTGCTTACTTTTTTACTCAAAAAGAAAAGTTTCTTTTCATC
The DNA here is from genome assembly GCA_016219175.1 of Deltaproteobacteria bacterium. Taxonomy (GTDB): domain Bacteria; phylum Desulfobacterota; class Desulfobulbia; order Desulfobulbales; family SURF-16; genus SURF-16. The sequence continues at coordinate 14,033 of JACRCD010000076.1, forward strand.
CTGGGCCTGCAAAAAATTATCAAAATTGTCCCAGTAGACAATTTTCACAAATTGCCAATAGTCCAGCCCGGCCCGCTTTAAATATCTGTCATCCGTGCTGAAGCCCAGTGGTCTGACAAGGTGCAGGATAGAGTCGGTAGCCCCGCACAACCTGGCAATACTTCCCGTATTCGGGGGAATTTCAGGTTCAACGAGAACAATATTGAATGGCGGCTGGGGGCTTGGCATCAGAGCAGGGTTAACTGTTCATCCGGCTCAATCACCAAATGCCGGACATAGAGGGTTCCCGGCAGTGAAGTCGATCCAACCAGGCGGGTAAGCACATTGATATCATTTTGAAAACGGGCGAGCTCCTCACCCTGTAACACGGATTTCGGTTGGAATTCCATGGAAAAAGGATCGTAGAATTTGTCATGCTGCTGCAAACGATAATCGAGGTGAGGACCTGTGGAAAACCCGGATGATCCCACATAACCGATTACCTGTTTCTGGTTTACCGCGCTTCCACATTGTAAATCTTCGCTGAACCGGGACAGATGTCCATAATACGTTTTATAGCCGCCGGCGTGGGTCAAGACAATCTGTCGTCCGAAACCTCCTTGAAAACCGGCAAAGGATACCTTGCCGTCGGCTGTTGCCATGACAGGAGTGCCGGCGGGTGCGGCAAAATCAACCCCCAGATGGGGGCGAATAATGCCTGAGATCGGGTGAATACGCCTTAAATTGAAATTGGAGGTAACCTTGCCAAGGGGCACGGGCGATTTAATAAATGAGGTTCCCAGCTCCCGGCCTTCGGTATCGTAAAAAGAACCGGCCTTTTCTTCGGACCGGTAAAAATAACCTTCATACATTTCGCCGGAACATTGTTGATACCGGGCATAGAGAATGTTGCCATAGCCGATGAATTGATCGTCTTTGTAATATTTTTCAAAAACAATCAGAAAGGAATCGTCCTTCTGGGTTTGGGTGTTGAAGTCCATGCGGGATGAGAAAATGTCGGCAAAGGCATAAATCAGAGCCGGTTGTAATTGTTGCTGGGAAAACGCCTCAAAAAGAGAAGTCGAGATCACCCCCTCAATCATGCAGGTATTGACATCAACATCTATGGTGTCCTTTTCAGCGACAAACGTATCCGCCATTCGCGTAATGGAGTAGGATTCCATGGGGCTTGACTCATATTCACAGCGCAGGAGCTGCCCTTCATCATCCAGATAGACACGATATTTGTCTTTCGGCCGTAAACGCTTAAAGTCAAGACAGGTGGACAGATTGTCAAGAATCAGTTGCCTCACCAGAGGGTCGATGCTGTACCGGGCCAGGGACCTGCTCAGTGTGTCGCCCGAGCGCAACTCGCCCTCCACCATGGTATGAAAAGAATCCTGGTTCGTCTTGTTGTTCTCTTGCGCCGGCGGCTCCGGAGGAACCGATGCTATGGCGTTTGCTGATGTGAGATCACTTTGTCTGTCGGTGGATGGAATGGAACCGAGAGCAAGAAAGGTGCAGAATGCCAGCGGAATAGCGAGCAGGATGATTTTTTTTAACGTTGTCATGATGGTCCTTCAAAAAAATGTCAATATCAAATTGCCGCAACGATACAATTTTCTCTCATTTTTTGCCAGCAAAAACCAAATGTTATTACAAACCATATTTGTACCGGGAAAAAACTTTTTATCCTTGATATTCTATGTGTTTTTTTGTTATTTTTTAAAATTGGCATTTGTCGTGATTGATTTATGTTAGCAATTCTCGTACCGTTTTATTGAAAGTGGCATCCGAAAGTCATATTTTGGAAAATACAGGGAAAATTCAGAAGAATTTCAAGAAGCATAAAACTGGAGTGTTTGAATAAATGGCACTAATTGTTCAAAAATTTGGCGGGACGTCTGTCGCTAATCCCGATAAGATCAGAGCCGTAGCGCAGCGGGTAATGGACTGCTACAAACAAGGAAATCAGGTGGTGGTTGTCCTGTCTGCCATGGCAGGGGAAACAAACCGTTTAGTGGATCTGGCCCATCAGATGCAACCAATACCTGATCCCAGGGAAATGGATGTGCTGCTTGCCATCGGCGAGCAGGTGACAGTCGCCCTTTTCGCCATGGCAGTCAAGGAAGCGGGGCTTGATGCCGTTTCCCTGCTTGGTGACCAGATAAAGATCAGCACCGACAGCATGCATACCAAGGCAAGAATTAAATCGATCAACGCGGATCTCATTAAGAGCTATCTTAATGACGGGAAAATCGTGGTTGTCGCCGGATTCCAGGGAGTGACGGAAAAAGGAGACATCACCACCTTGGGCAGGGGTGGATCCGATACCACCGCCGTTGCCCTGGCTGCTGCGCTTGCGGCGAATCAATGCGATATTTTTACCGATGTGGAGGGCGTCTACACAACAGATCCGAATGTTTGCCCTTCCGCTCGTAAAATTGACAAAATTACCTATGATGAAATGCTCGAACTCGCCAGCCTGGGGGCCAAGGTGCTCGACATCAGGTCAGTCGGTCTGGCGAAAAGATACAAAGTCCCGGTTCATGTGCGATCAACTTTTACCACAACTGAAGGAACATGGGTCGTTGAGGAGGATAAAATTATGGAATCCATGCTGGTTTCCGGCGTAACGTATAATAAGAATGAAGCACGTATCACCTTTTCCAAGGTACCGGACACCCCGGGCATTGCCTCTCGCATCTTCAATCCGATTTCCGATGCCGGCATTGTGGTGGATATGATTATCCAGAACACAAGGGCAGGGGACATGACGGACATGACCTTTACCGTTCCCCGCACCGATTATGAAAAGGCGATGCGGATCATGAAAAAAACCGCGGCGGAAATCGGCGCGGAAAGCGTCACCGGTGATCCGAAAATCGCCAAAGTCTCCATTGTCGGAGTCGGCATGCGCAATCATTCAGGCATTGCCACCACCATGTTTCATATCCTGTCCAGGGAAAATATCAATATCTTGATGATTTCCACCTCGGAAATCAAAATTTCCTGCGTCATTGAAGAAAAATACACCGAGCTTGCGGTTCGGGCTCTGCATGACGCCTTTGAACTGGACAAACAAAATCTTCCGCTGGAAGAACATTAAGGATAGCAAACACTTATGAGTAAGCAGCTGACAATATACGACACGACTCTTCGAGACGGGACACAGGCGGAGAATTTTAATCTGTCCGTTGAGGACAAAATAAGGGTCAGTCTCAAACTGGATCAGCTTGGTATTGATTTTATTGAAGGTGGATGGCCGGGAGCAAATCCCGCCTCCACCAAGTATTTCGAGGAGATCAGAAATTACGAGTTGAAACATGCGCTGATTTCCGCCTTTGGCAGCACCCGGCTGTTTGCCAATCCCGCTGATGCCGATGCCAACCTGCAGGCATTAATCGCCGCCAAAACTCCAGCCATAACTATCTTCGGCAAGAGCTGGGATGTGCATGTTCATGCCGCCCTGCGTATTGAGCTGGAAGACAACCTTCTGATCATTGAAGATTCTCTATCCTATCTGCGGCCCCATGTGCGCCACCTGTTTTATGACGCCGAGCATTTTTTTGACGGTTTCAAACTGAACAGAGAGTATGCCCTTGCCACCCTTGAGCGGGCCATCAGGGGAGGAGCGGAAATGCTTGTTCTCTGCGACACCAATGGCGGCACGCTCCCCACCGAGGTTCATGATATCCTTGCGGAGGTGAAAAAATTCATCAAACAGGGCAAACACCCCGTGGAAATCGGCATTCATGCCCATAATGATTCCGAAACAGCAGTGGCTAACTCCCTGCTGGCGATTTCCCTGGGAGCAACCCAGGTGCAGGGCACCATTAACGGCTATGGGGAAAGGTGCGGAAACGCCAATCTGACGTCCATCATGCCTGCCCTTGCCTTGAAAATGGGGTACACCTTCCATGCCGCGAACAATCTCAGTAAATTGAGCGAAACGTCAAGGTATATCAACGAACTGGCCAATCTGCCCCACAACCGTTATCAACCCTATGTGGGCGCCTCTGCCTTTGCCCATAAAGGGGGGATTCATGTCAGCGCTGTCAAACGAAATCCGTTGACTTACGAGCATATCGATCCGGAGCTGGTGGGCAATGTGCGTAGAATTCTCATCTCCGATCAATCAGGTCGCAGTAACGTCTTGCATAAAGCCAAGAAATTCGGCATTGATCTCGACAGCAAGGATCCCGTGGTCACCGCTATCCTGAAAGAATTAAAAAGCTTGGAGAATCAGGGCTTCCAGTTCGAAGGCGCCGAAGCCTCCTTCGAACTTTTGATGCGCCGCGCCTTGGGCGCACAGCGTAAATATTTTACCCTTCTCGGGTTTCGGGTTATCAATCAGAAATCCGATATCGACCAGCCTCCGCAGGCCGAGGCGACCATCAGGCTTGAGGTGGGGGGAGAAATGGTGCATACCGCGGCCCTGGGAGATGGGCCGGTCAATGCCCTGGATAACGCGCTGCGTAAGGCACTGACCAGCTTTTATCCTTCACTATCGGAAATGTGGCTTGATGATTACCGAGTACGAGTTCTGGCCAGCGATCACGGCACAGGAGCCAGGGTCAGGGTGCTTATCGAGTCCAGGGACCGTGAATCCGAGTGGGGGACAGTCGGCGTTTCCCACGATATCCTTGAGGCCAGCTGGCAGGCGCTGGTTGACAGTATTACTTACAAACTCATGAAGGATGAAAGAAAAAAGTAAAAACAACAATACGTCAGGCAACAGGCGGGATTACCGGCCGATGATTCTGCTTGTTGCCGGTTTGCTGGTAGGTTTCTCCGCCTTTGTTGACCAGGCAATGCAGATCCGCAAAACAGATCCGCAAACATCTTCCCTGCCGATGCCGAGGGCGGAATTTTTATTGCCCGGCACTCTTAGCGACGAAATGAGGCCTTTTGTCTTTCTGCCGGTGCGGATTAACAGTGCCGACGGCAGGCTGCTTGAGACAATTCCCGGTATCGGACCGGCGCTGGCGGAACGGATTATTGCCTTACGCACGGCGCGCAAGGGGTTTCATGATCTAACCGAGCTGCTTGAGGTGGAAGGCATCGGTCCGCGGAAATTCGCCGGCCTGCAAGGCTTCTGCTCCTTGTAAAAATTTTTCTTTCAACCGATTCCGGCCACAAAGGCGGACATATCCTTTCGTATCTTTTTATAGCGTTCAACGCTTAAACCGGCGCCCAGCGCCACAATTCTGGCCATGTCACTGGTCAGGAAGTCCCCGGGCCCATGGGCGTCCGCATTGATCGCAAGCTTTGCCCCACAAGCCTCAGCCACTCTGGCTACATGGCCATTGGTCAGGGAATGGCCCCTGCGGCCCGACAATTCCAACATGATCCCTTTTTCAGCGGCCAGCCGGGCATCTTCCACTGTGATTAAGCCGGGATGAGCCAGCAAATCGACTCCTGCTTCCAGGGCGGCTCTATTGGTTCCGGTTTTCACCGGTTCCACAACAGTTTCACCATGGCCCACCACGATCTGAGCGCCAAGCTCTCTGGCATAACGCGTTAATTCAGCCATCAATTGAGGAGGAACATGGGTCAGTTCAACGCCGGCCAGCAGCCTGGTAGAAGAAAAGGGATTCATGTCCCGCGCCGCTTTGAGGATCCTCGGCAGGATGAAATCAATATTGGATGAATCGGCATGATCGGTTATGGCGATCGCCTCATAACCGAGAACCTCGACTCTGCGCAGATGTTCAGCCGGGACAAGTTCGCCGTCACTGAAAAAACAATGGGTATGAAGATCAATCATAATATCTCCGTGGCCCGCACAGGGCTTTGCTAAGCAGGGTGTGAATTGAGTAAAAAAGAATTTATTTAATCAGAGCAATTCCCCGCGTAATGAGTGTAAACAGGCTTCCCGGATGATCACCTGGACGAGATTCCCCGGCGCCAGGACGTCGGGGCTCTGAAAATTAACAATATGATTCGTGCCGCTTCGCCCGGACCACTGCCCGTCAGCCGCCTTGCTTTCCCCTTCAACCATGAGCTCCAGCCGCTGGCCGATATATTCTCTGTTTCTCTCCAGGGTAATGCTGCTCAGACGTTCCTGCAGCTCAGCCAACCGCTCCTCTTTTTCCTCCCGGCTTACTGTTTCCGCCATCTGGCATGATTTAGCCGGCGGCCTGCTTGAATACTTGAATGAAAAGGCGGCGTGGTAACGAACTTTTTCAATGAGATCCATGGTGGCTTGAAAATCGGCTCGTGACTCGCCGGGGAAACCGACAATAATGTCCGTGGTCAAGGCTAGTTGCGGATAATAGCTGCGCAGTTTTTCAACCTTTTCCAAATAAAGTTCAATGGTATACCTGCGGTTCATGCTTTTTAAAATCGCATTTGACCCGGATTGCACAGGGAGATGAAAATGGGGGCAAAGTTTTTTTAAATCCGTGAAACACTGCATCAGCTCTTCTGAAAGATCCTTTGGGTTGGAAGTGGTGAAACGCAGCCTTTCAACCCCTTTGATTTCAGAAACCCGCCGAAGCAGAGAAGCAAAGCTGGTGCGGTTCCCCTCGGGTTGATCATTGCCGTATGAATTGACATTCTGTCCCAGCAAGGTCACTTCCTTAACGCCTCCGGCAGCCAAATGATTGATTTCAGAAAGAATATCCTCTGCTTTCCGGCTGATTTCCCGTCCTCGGGTAAAGGGCACAATACAGTAAGTGCAGAAATTATTACAACCCTGCATGATCGTCACAAAGCGTTTGTGGGGCTGCCCTTGTTGCAGGGAGGGCAAAAATGGCGGAATCATGAAGGACTTGGCCTGATCGGTGGCGACAATGCCTTTTTGCTGCTGTTCCGCCCTTCGGAAGAGCTCCGGCAACTGATAAATATTCCGCGGGCCAACGACAAGATCCACGTGCGGCATGCGGGACAGCATCTTTTCCCCTTCCTGCTGGGCCACACAGCCGGTGGCGGCAATAATGAGCCCGGGATTTTCCTTTTTTTTCTTCCGCAAGGCTCCGAGCAGGCTGTAGGCCTTCTGCTCTGCCTTATCACGGATACTGCAGGTGTTGACGATGATGGCATCGGCCGAGCTGATGACATCAGTGGTTTCATATGCCGTGGCAAGAAGCTGGCGCATGATTTCCGAATCACGGTCGTTCATCTGACAACCGAAGGTTTCTATATAGAGTAATTTTTTTTCGTTCATTTTACGTAAAGTTGCCCAAAGAGTCCTTTTGATTTGTCTATTGCCGCCAGGGCGAGCTGGTAACCGTACAGGGCGTCATAATAATTCGTCATGGCTTGGGACAAGAGAGTCTGGGCATCAAGTACATCCGTTGAGGTTGTAAGCTGCGCCTGATACTGGGCCTGATTGATCCGGAAATTTTCCTTGGCGTGCTCAATGGCCTTTTCCGAAACCTTTATCCTTTTGGCGGCTTGTTCGAGACGGAGAAAAGAATTTCTGGCATCCAGCGTGACTTCATTGACCGTTTTCGCGACGGATTTTTGTACCCTCCGCAGGTTCTTGCCGGCCGCCAGCACATCATCGCTGTCTTTCCGCCAGGTCCAGAGTTTCCAACTGGCTACAGCCATTATGGTTTTCATCTCCCGGGGCGCCCCTGGTTCATGAGAAAGGCCCAGATCATCTCCCAGCCAATCATAGGAGGCTGAAAGAGTGACGGCAGGGAGGTAAGGGGCCTTGGCCAGGACAATATCATTCTCGGCGATCCGTACAGACATTTCCGCCTGGGCTATTTCGGCGCGACTTTCTCTGGCCTTTGCTATAACCTCATCCCAGTTAATGTTCTGTATTGCATATTCAGTGCTGTCCTCAATGGCAAATAACGTATCAACCGCACGTTCCATCAACACGTTCAGGCGAGAACGGGACAAAGCGGTTGAATTTTCCGCATCAACCATATCCTGTTCGCCCTGGGCCAATTCCACCTCACTCTGCAACATGTCATTTTTAGGGATCAGCCCCGCATCATAAAATGCCTTGGCATCCTTAAGGTGGGACTGCAGGCGCAAAACAGACTGTTGCGCTTCCTCTTCCAGTTTTACAGCGCGAAGAAGCTCGTAATAACGGCCATATATCTCAAAAACCAGATTGTTGACGAGCTGCTCCAAGGCCAACCTGGAAGTGCCAAGAGAGAGTTCGGCCTGCTTAACGGATGTAACGAGAGCCTTGCCTTTATAAAGAGGCTGTTCAGCTTTGAAGCCATAGGTGAAGAGGTCTGCCGGAGAAAAAAATTGATCCGGTTGATGCGCATAACTATACTGGGCCGACAGGGTAGGGTAGAGATCTTTTTGGGAACTTTGCAGGGCGGCTTCCTTACTTTCAATATCAGCCTTGGCCATGGCAAGATCAGGATTGTTGGCCAAGATGATCTCAATACATTCGTTTAAACTCAAGGGCAGGGAAGCATCACCCTCAGCCGTAAAAGCTCCGCTTGGAATGAGTAAGCAAAACAAACATAAAATCAAAATGATACGTTTCATAGCTTAAAATCAAAATTAGCTTTTTGGTGAAATACTTTCGACCAGATCGGCAAGCAGTTCAAAAAGAACCCTTTGCGATTCCATGGGGTATCGGAGCAGGACAAGGCCAGTCCGTACATCAACGGTAGACAGGGTCGCCATGCCGTCATATCCTTCCAGAAGAAACTTGAAAAAATAAATCCGCCGGGCATTGATCCTCAGATAGAGTTTATGCGTTTCAAACGGATCTTTCATACTTTGAGTTCTGCGTCCATCTCACCGGTCAACAAGCTGGAATATGCGGATAGGCGCGGCTCGACAACCTCAGTAAGATATTCCTCGGTCTGGGCCTCCGCCCGGCCTGAAAATTCCCGACCGGTGCCCACCATGGCCTGTAGTTCCTCTGCGCTAAAGGGAATGCGGGGATTAGCGCCAAGACGGGAGAGTAGATCATTGTCCCGTCCTTCCTCTTTCACGACTTTACCTGCTTCAAGAGAATGCAGCTTGATAATTTCGTGCATTTCCTGTCGGCTTTCTCCTTTTTCAACACAGGCCATCAGGATTTTTTCCGTAGCCATGAAAGGCAGCTCCATCCTCATGTGACGTTCAATTTGTTTCGGAAAAACAACCATTCCGCTCGTAATATTAAGATACAACTTTAATATGGCATCCGTCAGGAGAAAGGCCTGGGGTATGTCCATGCGCCGAATGGCTGAGTCATCAAGAGTACGTTCAAACCACTGATTGGCAAAAGTCGCGGCAAAATTCGCCGGCAACCCCATGAGTTTGCGGGCAAGCCCGGTCATCCGCTCACTGCGCATGGGGTTGCGCTTGTAGGCCATGGCTGAACTGCCCACCTGATTTTTGGCAAATGGTTCCTCTTGAACCTTGAGGTTGGAAAGCAGGCGAAGGTCAACGGCAAATTTATGGGCGGAAGCGCCGATCCCGGCAAGCGTTTCGGCGGTTTTCATGTCAAGTTTACGGGTATAGGTCTGGCCGGTTACGGCAAAAACATCGGTGAAACCCAACTTTTTCGCGACCAGCAGGTCAAGCCGCCTGACTTTTTCGTGGTCATCCTTAAACAACTCCATGAAGGTTGCCTGGGTTCCGACCGTGCCTTTCACCCCTCGAGCCTTGAATTGCTTTTCCAGATTTTCAAGATAATCAAGATCCATGAGCAGGTCCTGAATATACAAAGTATGGCGCTTGCCAACGGTAGTCGGCTGGGCTGGCTGATAATGCGTGTAGCCAAGCGTGGCGAGATTTTTATGCTTCCGGCAGAATGCAACGAGATTGGCTATGACATTGACCAATGCTTTTTTTATCAAAGCCAACGCCTTACGCTGCAGGATAAGGTCTGTGTTGCAGCCGACAAACTGAGAGGTCGCGCCGAGATGTATGATCGGCTCGGCGACGGGGCATTGTTTGCCGTATGCATAAACGTGCGCCATGACGTCATGACGTATTTCTTTTTCCTTCTGGGCCGCAACATCAAAATTGATGCATTTTTCAAACCGTTTTAATTCGTCAATCATTTCACGGGTGACAATCTCGTCCAAACCCAGTTCATGCTGGCCCTCCGCCAGGGCGATCCAACAACGTCTCCACGTTTCGAACTTAGTTTGCTCTGAAAAAATTTTCTGCATTTCAGCGCTGGTGTACCGGCTGACGAGTGGTTCCTGATAAAATTCTCTGCTCATTATTCAACAATCTCCGTAATGAAGTTCACGAGGGGAAGTTATATTTAGCACTCTAGCGGTAAAAAGAAAACATATATTGGCAATGTCGCATAATGTATATTATGTATAGTTTTATTAATAATAAAGAAATCAAGCAATTAGAGTGGAGATAAGCCTCCTGCTTCGGCTATTGACTGAGGGGGTTTTTTAAAAAAAGGAAGAGCATCAAAAAGATAGCCCCGCGATATCATGAGGTTCGGCGTATTCAATCAGCAGTTGGATATTTTTCTGACCCCGGAAATTATTCAGCTTCAACTTAAAGGCGCATCGTATTGTATTTCCGCCTGTAATTGATGGTTTGTCTCCAGGAGCATGAACAGCGTTAAACCAGATGGCTTGAAATTCCCGCCCTTGATTCCGGAGCTTAAGGGAAAGATGAACAGGTTCTTCCGCGCCAACCATCCGGCTTTGTGTAACATTAAAAATTCCCTCAAAGGCTGGTTCGTCAAAATCCCGGCCAAACGGTTCCAGCTTTTGCAGTTCCGCCAGAGTGCCAAAATTGAGCCTGTCGGCTTCAATATATCCGTCAGTCAACACCACCGGTTTCATATCCTGATTGTAGAGCTCTTCACAGACAATATCTTCAAAGGACGCGCGGAAAAGTTCAAGTTTTTCCTTCTTTATCTTTAAACCCGCGGCGCCCTTATGACCGCCAAAGGAAAGGAAAAGTTCAGGATTTTGTTCGTGCATTTTCCGCAGAACCTGAAAGAGGTGCACTCCAGGAATTGTCCTGGCTGAGCCTGACAATATCTCGCCCTCGCCAAAAGGACTTAACACCACGGCGGGCCTGCCGTAGGAATCAACAAGTCTTGCGGCGACAATGCCCTGGACGCCAGCGTGGAAATCACCGCCGGACACAACAAGAGATTTTTTGTGTTGTTTTATCTGTATCTCAGCTTTTTTACGAGCTTTTTTGACCATGTCACGTTCAGTCAATTTTCTTTCTTCATTGTTTCTTTCGAGTTTTTGCAGTTGCCTCTCCGCCTCTTCCCTGCTTTCCGCCAGGAAAAAATTGAGAGCGGCATATGGGTCAGCCATTCTGCTTCTGGCATTGATCCGGGGCGCGACCTGAAAAGCGAGATCTTCCGCGGTAAAAGGAAATTTTTCACTTTTGCCCAGCGCAACTCCCAACACAAGCCAGGCTGGCAGACGCATTTGATTGATGATTCGCAGCCCGGAATTGACAACCGCCCTGTTGGTCGGACTGACAAAGGTAACGGCATCGGCAACCGTGCTGAGTCCGACAAAATCCAGCAAGCCGCTTAATTTTTCCGAGTCCGGCGCGATGAACCCGCATTCGGCCAGACGGTTTCTCACCATGCACAGCAAAAGCCAGCTGACCATGCATCCCGAAATGAATTTGTCCGGGTAATGACAGTCGTTCCGGAGCGGGTTAATGGTTGCCATGGCTGATTGGGGAATGCCGGCCTCCGGAATCGCATGGTGATCAGTGACAATGACATCAATGCCGGCCTCCCTCAGCCTCCTGATCTGCTTTTCATCTGAAGAACCGCAGTCCGCGGTGACGACAAGATCGGGTTTCTCCGGCAAGGCGAGAATCTTGTCAACGAGTTTTGCGCTGATCCCGTACCCGTCATGCATCCTGTGACCGATAAGGCTGATCAGCCTGTCGCCGGGAACCCCAAACTGCCGCAATGCCTTATAAACAACAACATGGGAACAAATGCCATCCACGTCGTAGTCCGTCAGGACACCGATTTTTTTCCCGCTGCGGATGGCTTCGACAATGAGCTCAGCGCCTCGCAAGCAGTCTTTAAGGAGCTCGGGATGATGCAGGTTTTTCAAGGCAGGAAACAAAAGACTTTCTAAATCGGCACAGCCATCTTGTCCCGAGGCCCTGCCGGCGATAATGCGGGCCTGCAGTGGTGAAAAGCCGAATTTCAGGGAGGCCTCGAAAACCTGCCGGTCCTGCGTTCGCTGTCTGAATTGTTTAGGGAATAAAGTCATGATTATTAATGTGTCGGAAGCGCTTTATTGATGTTAATGTAATTTATAATTTATTTTTCACAAATGACCTGATCCGCGATATTTCATCAGGCTTAAACCAGACGAAATCCCTGTCCCGGCCAAACCAGGTCAACTGTCTTTTGGCGTAACGCCGGGTGTCCCGGGCAAGATAGTCAAGGGTCTCATCCCACTGCCACACCTTGTCAATGTAATTGACCATGTGCTTGTAGCCTATGGCCTGCATGGAATTGAGATCCCGGGTGTAACCCCTGGCAAGCAGTTTTTCAACCTCCGCAAGAAGGCCCTGCTCCACCATGGTCGTAACCCGTTTATTAATCCTTGCATAAAGAACATCCCTGGCGCAGTTCAGACCGATCTTTATCACCTCAAAGGCCCCCCTCTGTTCGGCGGCCAAGTCATTTTGCTGCTGGAGATGGCGGCTCCAGGTCATGCCTGTTGCCTGCCATATCTCCATGGCCCGGGTCAGACGCTGGGTGTCGTGGGGATGGATTCTGGCCGCGCTTTCCGGGTCAATTCCGGCCAGTGCCCGGTGGAGATATTCGCTCCCCTTCGTCCGCAAGATATCCAGGACATTCTCCCTGATTTCACCCGGGACCTCGGGCAAGGTAAAGATCCCCCGCAGCAATCCCTTCAGGTACAGACCCGTGCCGCCCACCAGCATCGGCAGATGATTGCCGCCGGTTATCCTGTTCATGGCGTCTCCGGCGTCCGCGGCAAAACGGGCGACATTATACTGCTCCGCCGGGTCAACAAAATCGATCAGGTGATGGATAATGCGTTGCCGCTCGGCCAGAGACGGCTTTGCCGTGCCGATATCCATGTACTTATAGATCTGCATGGAGTCCATGGAGATAATCTCGCAGCGGAATTCCTCGGCCATGGCCAGGGATAGATCCGTTTTGCCAATGGCGGTTGGGCCCGCCAGCACAATAATCTTTTTTTTATCAGGAGATGGCATATTCTTGATGAACTCGTAAAAAGTCGGCGACAAAGCCCGGATGGCTAACCAGCATGGCTGGACCAGGCTGGCCAGCCACAACGAACCATGAAAGTCCGGCGCTCCGGCATGGTCGGTTTCGAGCACCGTCGACTTTCATATAAAGTAACAAAATTCGACATACAAGGCGTAGTGTATTTTTGAGAGTGAGGCTATACATGTGGTATGCCGAACGAACAAAAATGCGCTACAACGCAGTAGATCGGATTTTTTACGACGCCATCATTCTTTAATCATTGCAGTAAGTAGATGACAGAGTCCCTTATTTACACTATATTTGCTCTTTTTTCAGCCGGTGTTCCGGTTTTATTTATGCCAAACACAATTTATTGCCTATTTTTTCCCGCATCCTTTTTTTTGAAGCACCATTAAAGCGGCTAAGGAGATCACATCATGCCAGAGAGAATTTATAATTTCAGCCCCGGCCCCGCCACCCTGCCCATTGAGGTGTTGCATCAGGCAGCCAAGGACATTGTCAATTACAATAACAAAGGAATCGGCCTCATTGAAATGAGCCATCGCAGCAAGGATTTCATGGCGATTACCGCGGAGGCGGAAAGTCTGGTCCGGGAACTGCTGGCCATCCCGCGGAACTATAAGGTTCTCTTTCTCCAGGGCGGGGCCTCAACCCAGTTTGCCATGGTTCCCATGAATTTACTTGGGCCCGGCAAAAAAGGGTCCTATCTGAACACCGGGGTCTGGGCCAAGAAGGCGATCAAGGAGGCGAACATCGTCGCCAGCGCCCATGTCGCCTACTCAAGCGAAGGGACCAAATATGATCATGTTCCCTCTGATGGCGACTATACCGTTGATCCGGCTGCCGAGTACCTCTATTTTGTCTCAAACAACACCATTTACGGCACCCAGTTTCAAGTCATGCCGAAATCGGAAAAAATGCTGGTTTGCGACATGAGTTCGGACATCATGTCCCGCCCCTTTGACATCGCCCCTTTCGGCCTGGTTTTTGCCGGAGCCCAGAAGAATATCGGTCCGGCGGGTGCCACCCTGGTCATCGTCAGGGAAGACCTGCTTGACCGGGCGCCGGAGACCGTGCCCACCATGTTCCGCTATAAAATCCATGCGGAAAACGGTTCAATGTTCAATACCCCCCCCTGCTTTGCCATTTACACCATCGGCCTGGTCTGCAAATGGCTGAAAAAAATCGGGGGGATAGAGGCCATTGAAAAAATCAACCGGGAAAAAGCCGCCATTCTCTACGAGGCCATTGACGGTACCGATTTTTACCGGGGGCATGCCAGAAAGGATTCCCGTTCATTGATGAATGTCACCTTCAATCTGCCGACTCCCGAGCTTGAAGCCAGGTTTATCCAGGAAGGGGCAAAACGCGGCCTGGACGGCCTGAAGGGACATCGATCCATTGGCGGCATCAGGGCCTCGATCTATAACGCCTTCCCGAAGCAGGGGGTCATTGATCTTGTTGAATTCATGAAGGATTTCGAGAAAACAGCCTGATAACAGTGAACTACGAGGGCATCATCATCCGGCCTCCCAGCGAGGCCGACTCCATCATCCTCCAGGTCACCGTCGGCTGTTCCCACAACAAGTGCACCTTCTGCGGGACGTATAAGGGTACCCGTTTCCGCATCAAGGATGACGAAGAGGTAAACCAGGATATCGATTTTGCCGCAACCTACTGCAAACGCCAGCAAAGAGTCTTTCTGGCGGATGGGGACGCCCTGATCATCCCCCAGCGCCGGTTGGTCGCCCTCTTTAGCCGGATCAGGGGGAAGCTGCCGTGGGTCAACAGGATCAGCCTTTACGGCAATGCCAAAGCCATTTTGCTGAAATCGGCAAGGGAGCTGAGAGAACTAAAAGAGCTTGGCCTTGATCGGGTGTATATGGGACTTGAAAGCGGAGCCGACAGGATTCTCAAGGATATCGGGAAAGGCGCGGACGCAGCCAAAATGATCAGGGCCGGCAGCCAGGTTAAGGAGGCCGGCCTGTTTCTTTCCCTGACCGTCCTTCTCGGTATTGGCGGCACGGAACATTCCCGGGAGCATGCCGAGGAAACCGGTCGCGTCGTTTCCGCAATGTCCGCCAACCAGATTGCGGTCCTGACCCTCATGCTCCTTCCGAACACTCCTCTTTATCTGCTTGAGAAATCGCAGAAATTCAACATTCCAGACCAGAGCGGCATGCTCAGGGAATTACGGTTGATGGTGGAAAATATCACCATAACCAAGGCCCAGTTTCAGGCCAACCATGCCTCCAATTATCTGCCCATCAATTGCCGTCTCAGCCGGGACAAGGAAACGGTTCTGGCGGCAATCGATCAAGCCCTGGCCGGTGAAAAAAGGCTGACCCCCGAGCATTTACGAGCGTTGTGACCGCCCCGCTCCCGCTTTCCCTCTCATTCCGATTCCAAAGCAAAAGTAAAACGCGAAGGCAAGCGAGCAGCGACGCGACAGTATAATCAAGTACGGCAAGGAGCCGCGCAGCGCAGCCGATTCAGTTCAATGCCCCCTTGAGGGGGACAAAGTTATACAAATGATTTGGAATTGGAATCACTTGGGCAGGGAGATCTCAAACCTGGCGCCCTGCCCCGGCTTGTTGATCATCTTCAGTTCTCCGTTGAATTTATGGATCAGCTGCCGCGAGATGCTTAATCCAAGTCCGGTTCCCTGCCCCGCGGGTTTTGTGGTGAAAAAAGGATCGAAAATGTTCTCTTCGGCCATTTGATCGATGCCGCCGCCATTGTCTTCAATGGCGAGGCAGACCCTGTCGTTCTGCTGATAAATGCAGATATTGACCCTGGGCTCAAAAAAGTCATCCTCCTCCTTCCTTTCAACCAGGGCATACCTGGAGTTGGACAACAGGTTGAGCAGCACCTGTTCAAACTCTGACTGAACAGCTTTTACCGGGGGGGCGTTGTCATCAATGTCAACATCAATGGTGATGCCGTGGTTGAGAAACTGCATACGGCAGAGCGACAGGGTATCCTGCAGCACATCCTGCAGGTAAAAACGGCATATCTCCTGGGAAGGGTGGCCCAAGGTGCGCACATGGTCAATAAGACGGGAAATGCGGCTGACATTATCAAGAAGGATCTGCACATCACCCAGCATTTTTTCCGTTGTCAACAGCCCCCGCCGATTGAGGAGCTGCCAGCCCTGAACCGTGATGGAGATGACATTTAAGGGCTGGTTGATTTCATGGGCCATGGAGGTGGCCATCTCGCCCAGTGCGGCCAGCCTTCCGCCGTGCACCTCGGCGGCCTGGCGGAACTCGCTTTCTTTTTTGGCCTGCAGCAGTTTTAACGCTTTATTCAGCTGGCCGGTTCGCTCCTCAACCATTTTTTCAAGATGAGCGCGATGTTGCCTCAATTCCAGATGGGTGCGTATGCGGGCTTTGCCAATGGCGGCATTTACCGGTTTGACCAGGTAGTCGACAGCGCCGAGGGCAAGCCCCTTGGCTTGGTCCGCATCTTCAGCCCGCGCCGTGACAAAGATTATGGGAATGGTGGAAAATTTCGCATCCTTCTTCAGCACGCGGCATAACTCATAGCCGTCCATGACCGGCATCATGATATCAAGCAGAATCAGATCCGGCGATTCGGCATTGACAAGTTTCAGGGCCTCGGCGCCGCTTGTGGCGGTGATGACGAAGTAGTCTTCCTCCAGCTTATTGGCCAGGTTTTTTATGCTTGCGGGAAAGTCATCAACAATAAGTATTTTTCCCTTAGGTGACCCCTGACTCACACGCATGCCTCTGATATGTTTTCGAGATAAGCCGTTGTCAATAAATTACTGTAACACACCATGCGTGGCAACGGCATAAGGGGCCGTACAGATGATATCAAATCTGTAATGGTTATTTTATAACGGCCCTAATGATATTTAAAAGTAATTTAATCTAAAAATTTAACCATGTCATTAAGTTACATTTTTTTCTTGTAAAGTTATGACGTTTTCACATAACATAGACCTCAATTGTGTCACACTTTGTTGATTCCAGCGCAGACAAGCCCAAGCAGGAACATTTCCAAGAATTTCATGGCATAAATTCCATTCCCTTTACCGGATCATAGTGTTATGCTTCAAGATCAATACCGAATAATGATTGTCGATGATGAACCGGACATTGCCGAAGGAATTGCAGACACCATGTCGGTGCTGACAGGGCACACCTGCCATCCTTACAGTAATGCCCTTCATGCCCTGGCAGTCTTCAAAACCCGCCCCTACCACCTGGTGCTTACCGACTTGACCATGCCGGGGCTGGGAGGATTTGATCTGCTGGCGAAAATGAGAAAATTGCATCCTGTTACGGATTTTATAGTTATTACCGCCCATAAGTCAAAGGAAGTTGTTTATAATTCCCACTTTCTTGGAGCCACAAACATTTTCTATAAACCTCTCAATATTGAAGAGCTGGAAACGGCTGTTATTCAGTGCTACCAGAAATTCATCCTCTGGCAACAACGCTTCCAGGAAGTCTCCTTTATCAATCAGTAGCCTGTACAGACAGATATCTCAGCGTGCCGAACGTGCATCACTCTCAAAAAACCGATCTCAGAAATCTCACCAGGGACGAACTGACTGCCTTTGTCGTTGCTCGCGGTCTCCCCTCCTTCAGGGCCAAACAGATATTCCCCTGGCTCTACCGCCCCGGTATTACGGATTTTTCCGAAATGACCGATCTTTCCAAAGATCTGCGGAACACCCTGACGGAGGAGGCTTTTTTCAGCCGCCTTCTTCCGGCTGCTAAAGAAACATCAAGCGACGGAACGGTAAAATATGGATTCCTGCTGGAAGATGGGAAGGTGATTGAAACCGTGCTCATTCCGGAAGACGGCAGACATACCCTCTGCGTTTCCTCCCAGGTCGGCTGCGCCATGGACTGTTCCTTCTGTCTGACCGGCACCATGGGGTTTTCCAGAAATCTGAGTTGCGCGGAGATGGTCAATCAGGTCTTCACGGTTGCCGATGACCTGCACAAAAACGAGCAGGGAGCCATCAACAACCTGGTGTTCATGGGCATGGGCGAGCCTCTGGCAAATTTCAACAATTTGGTAAAGGCGCTTACCATCCTGACCGATGAACTTGGGTTTGACTTCCCGGACCGGAAAATAACGGTCTCCACCTGCGGCCTTGTCCCGCAAATTCTTGAGCTGGGACAACTGTTCAAGGTTAATCTGGCCATATCTCTCCACGCCGCGGACAATGAAACTCGAACTCGTCTGATGCCGATCAATGCGCGATATCCTTTGGAAAGTTTGCTTGAGGCGTGCCGCCAATATGCCCTGAGCAGACGTAAACGGATCATGTTTGAATACATTCTTCTGCAGGGCATCAACGATTCCGATCAGGATGCCCTGAGGCTGGCAAAACTTCTGCACGGTATCCCGGCGAAGATCAATCTGCTGCCCTGCAATGAGACACCCGAACTCCCGTATAAAAAACCGGATCAGAAGCGAATCGACTCCTTTCAGGAAATCCTGAAAAGAAAAGGCTATACGGTTCTTGTCCGCTCCAGCCGCGGAGCGGACATCTCCGCGGCCTGCGGTCAGCTTGCCGCCAAGTCATCTACCTGAAAGAACTCAGTGTCTGTGGTGGCCTCTGCCATGTCTGTGTTCATGCCGCCAATGATGATCTCCCTGGTGGTCGTCATACCCTCTTCTCCACACGGCCGGTACTGGATAGTAATAACCGTAGGCCGGCGCGACTATGACTTGCACGGGCCGGGGCGGAGGAGGAGCCACAATGACTTCAACCGGGCGCCAGTCCCGGCTGCCGCCGTAATAACGGTTCGACACGTAACCGCCTCTATCCATTTCGCTGCCGACCACATACCCCAGAATCCCTCCGACAGCCGCTCCGATCAGCGTCCCTTCCGTGTTTCGGCCGATACCCTGGCCGATCAAGGCGCCGCCTGCCGCTCCGGTCACGGCCCCCAGGGAGGAATTACCCGCTCCGGCGCCTGACGTCATGCAGAGCAGAATGAGTGTGACAAGAACGATGATGTTTTTCATGATGACCTCCTGACTGTTTATGGCAAAACTTCTCCCCTGTCTGAGTCAGATGGTATAACAAGAGGGGGTGGAAAAATAGAGGACATCGGGGCAAACGGAGCCGCATATCGACCCGACATCGGGTCGATATGGCCTTATTTTCGTGGGGATTGACAACAAGAAGGATGGAAACCGATTATTGCTGAATAAAATAGGAGGCCATACGGATATGGCCCCCCTTGCAGCGCGGGCAACGACCCGGCCTGTTGAAACGATGACGGTCCGCAAATGAAAACCCACAGCCCAGGCAGGTGTACGGTCTGACCAGCAGCCTTTTCCCCTGGGCGGTCAAGGTCCGGTTGATATGATCAAGATGCTCATAGACCTCTTTTTCACGTATTGACAACGCCTGTGATATTTCCAGGGCGTTCAGTTCATTATCGCCAAGCAGAGCGATTATCTCCCGGCGAATTGTCGACAAAATCCCTACATCCTGATTTTTGCCTCGGTTTTCTTCGGGTTCTTTTCCAGATGCCTATAGTGTTTTACAGCCGTTTCCGTAAAACGTCCCACCAGATTCGGCAGGTCCGAGGTGTTCCAGACATAGGTGAAATCATCCTTGTCAAGCAGGACCGTACTGATAACAAATGATGGTTGCTGATCAGGCTGCAGGGAAATGTCCTCAAAGTCCAGGTCTATTTTGCCACCGAATACCTGGCGGAAAAGATCCTGCATTGTGTAGACGTAAAATTTTTTCACGTCTTCGGTGGATTCAGCGGAACCGATTTTCCTTCTGTACTCCGGCAGCAATTCATTTTCAATTTTTGTAAACGAAAGTTGCATTGTCATGGCAATTCCTCCTTATCAATATTTTAACTATTTCATTTCAACCTTTTATCACGGCAAGAGGACGCAATTCAACGATAACTTCAACAAGATCAATCTGATTCTCAATCACCTCGTCAATATTTTTGTAAGCTCCGGCGGCCTCGTCAAGATCACGAACACCGCGGACGGCATGGATAATGCCTTGATCTTCAAGTTTTTTTTGTTCCTGATGCAGATCAAGCTGCCGCTGGGCCTGTTTTCTTCCCATTTTCCGGCCGGCGCCGTGGGCGCAGGACTGAAAACTTTCGGGATTTCCCCGCCCCCTGACAATATAACTCGGGCTTCCCTGGGAACCGGGAATAATGCCGATTTCGCCCTCCCTGGCACTGGTGGCGCCCTTGCGGTGCACCATGACATTCTTATGAAAGTGGGTTTCCAGGGCAGCATAGTTATGGGCGATGTTGATGACCGGTTCAAACACCACGGATGGGACAACCGAAAGCAGCGCCTCCTTTACCCGCTCCATCATCAATTTTCTGTTGGCATAGGCAAACTCCACGCAGTAGCGCATTTCCCTGAGGTATCGTTGCGCCGTTTCCTTATCCAGGGGCAAAAAAGCCAGTTGCCATTTTTCAGGGATTCTCGATCCCCATTTTCGATTCAAGTCCATGGCCAGCCGGTTATAATGATTTGCCACCTTAAAGCCGAGATTCCGGCTCCCCGAATGGATCATAAGCCAGACATGACTGTCGTTTCCCTGCTGTATCTCAATAAAATGATTGCCGCCCCCCAGGGTGCCGATCTGGGTCAACGCATTGCCATACTCCTCGGCCACAACAGGGAAATCCGACAGGGGTCTCCCCGCAGTTTGGGGCATCAACGCCGGATCCTGCTTTTTCTTGTGATGTTGAAAGCCCAGGGGCACCGTCTTTCTGATTCCGGCAAGAACGGCTTTTATCTTTTCCGTGGCAAGAGAGGTAAGCGAGGTCTTGACCGCGCACATGCCGCAGCCGATGTCGACCCCGACCGCGTTTGGAATAACGACTTCCTCAGCGGCCATTACCCCGCCGATGGGCATGCCATAACCCTGATGGGCATCGGGCATCACGGCGATATGTTTGAAGACAAAAGGAAGATTGGCGAGATTTCTGGCCTGGTCAAGGGCCCCGGCCTCGATATCATCAAGCCATAGTTTGATCGGCTGCTTTTCGGTATTGACAACACGCTTCATGGTCAAGCACCCTGCCAGGTAGAAATTTAGTCCGAGGTTTTATAAAATCATATCATACAATCCTCAGAAAATTCCGACAATTTCATCTTATCCATAATTGATAAACTCGTAAAAAGTCGGCGACAAAGCCCGGATGGCTAAGTAACAAAATTCGATATACAAGGCGTAGTGTATTTTTGAGAGCGAGGCCATACATGAGGTATGCCGAATGAACAAAAATGCGCTACAACGCAGTAGATCGGATTTTTTACGACGCCATCATAATTATATATTAGGCATTTTCGTTTCCCGGCAAAAGTGATGGTCACGAGAAAATAAGATTATAAATGATTTTCCAGATCAACAGGGCGCCGCTTTGCTGGCCGGCCATGAAAAAATGCGGCTGTGTCCCGCCAGCCAGACAGCAAATCCCGTTTTCTCTGCCGTCAAGGGTGAGCGCGACCTCGCCTGAGTTGAGATCCCGGATGCGAATCATATCATCCATGCCCGCGGAAACGAGATGATGATTATCCTGCAAAAGCAGCACCCGCGTGGTTCCGCCGGGGTGACCCGCCATCTGCCGCAGACACCCTCCTGTCCGGCTATCCCATATTTTTATTTCCTCACCCCCGCTTGAGACAAAAAAATCTCCCTTGAGGGATGTTGCCAGGGAAACAACCGGCGAGGCATGGGCGGCTAGGGCATGTAGGCATTTTTTCCCGCGTGAACTCCACAACTTGATTTCTCCCGCGCTGCTGCCGGCAACAAGATCAGTCCCGCCGGGGAGGAAGGCAAGGGCGGTTACCTGGTGGTTATCCCAGGCAGGGATAATTTTTTCTCTGTTCGTTGCCACGCTGCGGACTATCACTTTCCCGTCTGCTCCGCCACTGGCGAGAAAACGTCCATCCTCACTAAAAGCAATGGCGTTGATCCGCTCTGCATGAGGATGAGCCCGCCGCAAGGTATTACCCGATCGGCTTTGCCAGAAATCAATCTCTCCCGCGGTCGTTCCCGCAACAATCATTTTGCCGTCAGGGGAAACGGCAAGGGCGCTGACAGCTCCTCCGCCGGTTTTGAGGGTGGAAACCTTCATCCCCGCCCCGTAGTCATGGATCAGAAGGTTATCGCCGCCGGATGACTGGATAATCTTTCTTGTCCCGGGCAGATAAGAGAGGTGTTGGACCGCTTGCCCATGTCCCTTAAAAGTTGCATAGCGCTGCACCCCGACAATTTCCCGCTTATCGGCTCTGGCCAGAAGTCTGTCATAGATCCTGGAAAAAAAGGGATCCTTGGCGAATTTCACCTCTTTCCATGAGCAAAGCAGGGATTTGAGGCAGGCTTCATAACGCAGCCTCAGAAAATGGCTCTCAATATCCTGGCGGTTTTGCTGCTTTTTTTTAGCCTGCCGGTAAAAACGAAGGGAGTCTGCCGGCGGACAGAGAAGAAATGGCGGCAACCCGCTTATCTTTTGCCGGCCCTCTTTTTTTATCAAGGGGAGCGCTTGCTTGAGCAGGGACAGATGATCGTCTGTTGGTCCGTCCCGTAGAGCCGCCTCAATCATCAGCTGGATCCTCCAGGCAGGAAACAGACCGGAACGCAGCTTAAAAAGGATAAGATTGTAAACAGCCTCGGCAAGCCGGTCTTTTACCAGAAGGGATTGTCTGAGTTTGAGCATCCCTTGCCGGTAACGGCCTGTTTCAAAAAGAAAAACGGCCTGATTGTTTAAACTCTCGGCCCGGCAAGCCGTTTCAATCATGTCATAGGGACAGGCCAGACCGTAAACCTGCTGATACATATTATTAAGGTCATGGCGCAAAACGGAGATGTGACGATAACCCGCGGTCACGGATGGGGCGCATTTTGCCAGCACGGAGCGCAGCAATGGGGCATGGCCGCGGAAATCACGGCCAAAAGTATCTTGTCCGGCCTCGGGCTCCTTGGGTTGGGCGCGGATCATCATTCGCAACAGATCACCCATGGCGCGGATATCGGCAATCTCTCCCGCAACATTTGGTTTCCGCCCCTGCCAGGCAACAGGACGGATAATTTCCCGGATTTTTGCCAGGGAGTTACGGGTAATATAAATTCTGTCAGGGGTCAGCCCCTGATGATGCATACCATGGGCGTGCAGATATTCCAGGCCGTGGCAGATCTGGATGAGAAGGGAAAGGACGGTGCGCAGGTTACATTTGTTGCTCTTGAGCCAGTTCGTCAGACTGGCGCCCAGGATGTCTTCCACAAAAAACGCCACCCCGCTATCGTCAACCAGACCATGGCAGGCTTCCACGTGAGGATGCATGCCGAGACGGACCCACTGCTGGATACCGGTGCGGAAAAGCTCGACATCCTCTTGGCTTCTGATCAGTTTGGCATGGGGAGTCCTGATGGTAACCCTGCCCTGCCAGCCGGGGTGGGAAAGCAGGTAGTCGGTATGAAGCGGTCCGCTCCGGATATCATTGACCGTGAAGGAAGCAAGGATCTTCTGCCCGCAAACCCAGGCGGTTGCCGTTCTGTGGCCGGAATCAGGGTTTCCCATGATGAAGAGTGCGGAACGCTATCTCATCTCTTTTTCAATCTTTTTGATCTTATCCAAAAGATCCTGAACCTCTTCTCTATCGCGGCCGGAGGCGAGTTCCCTGGCTTTTTTCAGATGAAAGGTGCTGGTGGGGAAATTGCCCTCATAATAAAAATTCTTGCCCAGATAGATATGGGCCTGGGCCTCTTTTCCCTTTTTCGTGGCAATCTGGGCCAGTTGATAATAGGCGCCGGGATAATCCGCGTTATGGCCAAGAATCTGGGTGTAGAGATCCTCGGCCCTGTCATCCTGGCCGGACTGCTGCAGGGCATTGGCCAGATAAAAGGCGCTGTACCAGCTGCCCGGGTCCTTGCCCCTTGCCTCTTCGAGGTACATCAGGGCCGTTTCGACCTTGCCCCACTGCAGATAAACGATACCGAGATCAGTCAGCAGCAGAGGCTTGTCCGGGTAATAACGTATCACTTCCCGCAATTTTTCCGCAGCCTGTTCATAGTTGCCGGTAGACATGTCCGCCAGGGCCAGGCCATATGTCGCCATCATTTTCACATCTTCGCCAGTTGCCTCCCTGACCTCTTTGCGGTATTTGCCATAGAGTTTCTGCGGCTCAACGGTTAAGGAAGAAACCCTTTTCTGCAGACGGCGGAAGGCAAACTGATCAAAGGCCCGGTACTGCGCCTCACCTTTGATATGGAGCAGATCCTCAACGTAACTCATACGCAGTTTTGGTTTGGGATGGGTCAACAGATACTGGGGGATATTGCCCATCTTGATTTTTGATTCCTTATACATCTTGTTCAGCATGGAGAGCATCTCATGGGGATCCCTCTGCTGGCCATCCATCAGATTGAAACTGATTCTGTCGGCCTCTTCCTCGTCCTGCCGGGTGAATTCAAGACTCATGGCGGCGCCGGTAGCCATGCCGCCGGTGACCAGGGCCTGGGACAGCGCCCCGCCGCCGAGCGCGATGCCGGCCAGCATCATAGCCAGGGTGCTGGCGTTAATCGCGGTGGATTTTTCGATCCGCTCCGCGATATGGCGGCTCATGACATGCCCGCATTCATGGGCCATGACACTGACCAGCTCACCCTCCGTATCCATGGCGTTGATAATACCGGAATGGAAAAAGATCAGGCCGGATGGCGTGGCAAAGGCATTGAATTCCTTATTGTCAATGACATAAAAATGATAGTCGAAGAACTGGGGTCCGGCCAGGGCTAGGATGGAATCGCCCAGGTTATTGATATACTGAGAGATATCAAGCTCATCGAGAAGTTTGAATTCCCGCCGTATGATAGCCAGCATGTTTTCGCCGTATTCACGCTCTTCCTTGACCGAAAAGGCATAGGCCGCGGCTGGCGGCAGAAGGGTGAAGACGTTGGCGGTCAGGAAAAAAAACAGAACAGCCAGGGAGATAAAACGTTTGAAAAAGCGTAATGGCTGAAAGTTAACCGCGGCGGAGGTGGATAAAATTCTTTGCGACGAAACTTTAATCATAATTTCAATCAGATATAAATCCGAGAGAGAATTTTTTAAATGAAAAGTGTAAGAATCTCACTATCGGCAATGAAGGAGGCCTTAAAAAAAAAGAGAGAAAGGCTCGGGGAAATCAAGGATTTTTAACAAATGAAAATTGACAACAACTCAATAAAACATGTATTTTATTTAATTTATTATTTCGATCAATTATCAATGAACAAACATCATTTGTCAATTTAAAAAAATGCTCTGCGAGTTACACATAAGCAATCTTGCCCTCATTGAAAAGCTCTCTCTTTCCTTTGCCAACGGTCTTTCCGTCCTGACCGGAGAAACCGGGGCCGGCAAATCCATTATCCTGCAGGCCATCCATCTGCTGTCGGGCGGCAAGGGTTCATCTTCCTGGGTGCGAAGCGGCGCGGAAAGCACGACCATTGAAGCTCTTTTCGAGATAAGCGGCGACCACGGACTGGTGATTGACACCATGAAGGAACAGGGCTTTGATTGCGACGGGACCATCGTCTTAAAAAGGGTTTTGTCGCAGAGCGGACGCAGCCGTTTTTATATCAACGGCAGCCCCGCCACGGCAAAAATCATCGAGGAACTTACCGAGGATCTGTTCAGCGTGGCCAGCCAGCATGATCATCAGCAGCTGCTCTCCTCGCGCTATCATCTTGATTTTATCGATGCCGTGGGCGATCTTTGGCAACAGCGGCTTGATTTTTCCAGACAATACGAGACCTGGCAGCTGAAAAAAAACGAATATGAAAATCTGCGTCATAAAGAGACGGAAAAGGAGCAGCGTAAGGATTTCCTCTCCTTTCAGGTGCGGGAAATCCTGGATGCCCATATCATCCCTGATGAGGACGAAAGGCTGGCCCTGGAAAAACAGCGTTTAAAAAGCGCGGATGATCTCACCCGGCTGGGCCGGAAAAGTTATACGCTTCTTTATGACTCAACCGACCCCATGGCCCAGGCCCGCAAAAATCTGCGGCAGATGGCCGAACTTGACGCGACGGTTTCTCCCCTTGCCGAGGACATTGCCGGTCTCACCTTTCAGCTGGAAGAAAAATTGCTTCTGCTGCGTGACTATGCGGACTCCATTACCAATGACCCGCACGCGCTTGATGCCGTCATGGCGCGGCTGGATGTTCTGCAGCAATTGAAAAGAAAATACGGTCCCGGCTTGTCTGACGTCATCAGTCATGGCAGCAGCGCCTCCAGGGAGCTTGAAGAGCTTGAAGAACTCGATGTGCGCCTGGAAACGCTGGAAAAAGAGCTCGGTAGAAGCGAAAAAGAACTGCTGGCCGCAGCCCTATCACTCTCCGGGGCGCGGCAAAAAACCGCGGCAATGCTTGCTGAAACCATCAAGAACGAGCTGCATTCACTTTGTCTTGACCGGGCGCTTTTTGAGATCAGGTTTTCCGAAGAAGAGCCGTCCATATCTTCCCTGGGGCGTACCGGCGCGGATCATCCGCTTTTCATGTTTTCGGCAAATCCCGGCGAACCGGTCAAACCCATTGCCCAGATCGCCTCCGGCGGCGAATTGTCACGGCTGCTGCTGGCCCTCAAATGTCTGCTGGCCCGCAAGGATCAGGTGGAAACCGTCATCTTTGATGAAGTGGACACCGGCATCAGCGGCAAGGCCGCCGAATCGGTGGCCAGAAAGATCAAGGAACTGGCAAGCCATCATCAGGTCATCTGCATCACCCACCTGGCCCAGATCGCCTCCTGCGCCCGTGACCATTACCGGGTCAGCAAACATGTCAGCGACGACCGCACCCACACCTCCATCGTCCAGCTTGATAAAGCAGAGAAGGTCATGGAACTGGCAGGCATGCTTGATGGGGATTCGGTCACGCCCCAGACCTTGGCCTATGCCGCGGAACTGATCAACAGAAATCAATAACAGGCTCATCTTGTCAATGAATAAACAGCGCCATACCGCAATCGCCCTCTTTTCCGGCGGACTGGACAGCATCCTTGCCTGCCGGGTTGTCGCCGAGCAAGGGGTAAAGGTCAAGGCCATCAAATTCGTCACCCCGTTTTTTGACTATGATCTGCTAACAACAACCGCCAGGTACCAAAAAAAAATCAGGGACAAGTACGACATCGATGTCGAGGTCAGGGATATCACTGATCCTTATCTGCGCATGCTGCATGATCCGCCCCACGGTTACGGCAAGCATTTCAACCCGTGCATTGACTGCAAGATTCTCATGATCAGCGAGGCCAAAAAACTCATGGCCGATTATCACGCCTCATTTATCATCACCGGCGAAGTCGTGGGTCAGCGTCCCATGTCGCAGCGCAAGGACACCCTGCGCGTCATCGAACGGGACAGCGGCACGGATTCCCTGCTGCTTCGCCCTCTCTGTACCCAATGCCAGAAGCCCACCGCCGTGGAACTGGCGGGAATAATCGACCGGGAGAAATTGCCCGGCATCAGCGGCCGCGGCAGAGCACCGCAGAGAGAACTCGCGGCGAAATTCGGCATCACCGACTACCCCAATGCCGCGGGCGGCTGCGTGCTGACCGACAAGAACCTCGCGCTGCGCATCCAGGGCTATTATCGGGAGACAACCGAAATCAACAAAGAGGATATCCGCTTTCTGCTGGCGGGCCGGCAATTCAGATTGCCTCACGGCGGCTGGCTTGCCATGGGGCGTGACGAGGAAGAAAACAACAAGGTGGCAAGGCTCAGGCAGTCCGGCGATGTGATTTTGCGCCTGAGCGACAGGCCGGGTCCGACAGCTCTGCTTCGTCATTCCAGGCATGGTGAGGATATCCGTTTAAGCGCGGCGCTGCTGGTCCGATACGGCAAAAAAATCCCCGGCGCCCCGCCGGATGTTGGCGTAACAGTGACGGAAGATCAAACAGAAACAATGGTATACTCCCCTGCCCTGCCCGATGACCAGGTTGCGACCTTGGCCGCTCTTTGATAAGAGAAATCTTGACACCTTGGGCAACAGTTGCTAAAAGATGGCAACCTTGCGCCACCTTAGCTCAGTTGGTAGAGCATCGGATTCGTAACCCGAAGGCCGCCGGTTCGATCCCGGCAGGTGGCTCCAGTAAACTTTCCCGGTCTTTAAGCCACAAAAAAATTCCCTACCCCCATTGTCCCTGCGATTAATTTTCCGGCACATACCACCTGTTTTTTCCTTACATCTACTTGACATCGACTTTCTTTTGCATGATACTATGTTTATTTTGGTGAACTCGTAAAAAGTCGGCGACAAAGCCCAGATGGCTAAGTAACAAAATTCGATATACAAGGCGTAGTGTATTTTTGAGAGCGAGGCTATACATGTGGTATGCCGAACGAACAAAAATGCGCTACAACGCAGTAGATCGGATTTTTTACGACGCCATCAATTTTCGATTAATGGTGTTGCCCCTGGCCGGTCCCGTGCTTAATATTTTGCCGGCTGGCCGGGAGACGAAACTTTTCGAAAAATTTTCATCCTGGCTGCACAGGAGACCTATAATGACCAGAAAGAAGAGTTCCAGCGCCAATCAAGGGCCCCTGGAATCCGCACAGGGTGTGGCGGACAAAACCGCTCAAGCCAAGCCGCCCGGAATGAAGGCAAAAGGGAGGCAGGACGAAAATGCCCCTCCGCAGGTTCATTTTCCCATCGTCGGCATCGGGGCCTCGGCCGGAGGGCTCTCGGCCTTCGAGGCCTTTTTTTCCGGCATGCCCGCCGCCGGCCCAGGCATGGCTTTTGTCCTGGTGCAGCACCTGGCCCCTGACTACAAAAGCATCCTCGCCAGCCTGATCCAACGCTTCACCCCCATGCGGGTCTTCGAGGCCGCGGACGGGATGATCATCAAAGCAAACACCGTTTACGTCATCCCGCCTAACTTCGACATGGCCTTGCTTAACGGCGCGCTGCATCTGTTACCACCGGCGACGCCGCACGGCCAGCGTCTGCCGATTGATTTTTTCTTTCGCTCCCTGGCCCAGGATCAACAGGAAAAAGCGATCTGTATCGTGCTCTCCGGCACCGGCAGCGACGGCACGCTGGGGGTGCGGGAGGTCAAGGGCGAGGGAGGCATGGTCATGGTTCAGCAACCCGAATCCGCCGAGTACGATGGCATGCCCCGCAGCGCCATCGCCACCGGCCTGATGGACTATATCCTCCCTCCGGCCGAGATGCCGGCCAAACTGCTTCTCTACGCCTCCCATCTCTGCAAAAAAAAGGTCAAAAAGATTGTTCACCCCTCCCCCCCGAGGGGAGATGTCTATAATAAAATCTTCATTCTGCTGCGGGATCAAGTCGGCCACGACTTTTCCGAATACAAAACGAACACCGTTATCCGCCGGGTTGAGCGGCGTATGCTTGTCCACCAGATCGAGCGCCTTGAAGAGTATGTCCTCTTTCTGCAGAAAAACCCGCTGGAGGCGCAGGCGCTTTTTCGCGACCTCCTGATCGGCGTCACCAGTTTTTTCCGGGACCCGGAAGCCTTTGCGGCGCTTGCAACCTACATCGGCCCAAGGCTTTTTGCCGGCAGACCGGCCGACGCCCCCATCCGGGTCTGGGTCCCGGCCTGTTCCAGCGGCGAGGAAGCCTATTCCCTGGCCATACTGTTGCAGGAGCAAATGGAGGAGCTGAAACGATACTTTACGGTGCAGATCTTCGCCACCGACATTGACAGCCGGTCCATTGAAACGGCCCGCTGCGGCCTCTATCCGGCCAGCATTGCCGGCGATGTTTCCCGGGACCGGCTGGCGCGGTTTTTCACCCTGCAGGCGGACGGCGGCACCTACCGCATCAACAAAGTCATTCGCGACATGCTGGTTTTCTCCGAGCAGAACCTGATCAAGGATCCACCCTTTTCCAGGCTCGATCTGGTCAGTTGCCGCAACCTGCTGATCTATATGAACGGCGCGCTGCAGAAGAAGCTGATCCCCTTGTTCCATTATGCCCTGAATCCGGGAGGGCTGCTCTTTCTGGGCACTTCCGAGAGCGTGGGCGATTGCCGCGATCTTTTTACCCCCCTGGATCGCAAGGCAAAACTCTATTTCAGCAAAAAAAACGGCGCGCAGGGCGAACAGCGTCTGGTATTGCGGAAATTTATCAAGCCCTTACCGGCGCAGGCTCTCCCGCGAGACACAGGCCTGACAGATGCCCAGAGGTTGTTGACGCGGCAGGAGTTGACGGAGCGGGTTCTCCTGCACTGCTACTCACCGGCCAGCGTGCTGGTAAGCAAAAATGGCGAGATCCTCTATATCCACGGCCGTACCGGCAAATACCTGGAAATGGCCGCGGGCGATATCGGGGTGAATATTCTGAAAATGGCCCGTGAAGGTTTGCGGCGTGACCTGACCACTGCCCTGCATACGGCCGTCACCCATAAAGAGCCGGTATTCCGCTCTGGTCTGCGGGTCAAGACCAACGGAGATTTCAGCCGGGTTAATCTGACGGTGCATCCGGTGGCTCCCGGTTCCGCGGAGGGCTGCGACGCTTCGGACCCCCAAGGCGCGCACAGCGTCACCGAATTGAAGACGGGCCGCCAGGTGACGGCTGATCCCTTTCAGTACCTGGTTGTTCTGGAGGAAGTCCAGGCCGCTGAAGGGGCAAGCGCCGGAAGAGCCGATATCGCGAATTCGCTGGAGCCTACTGATACTCAAGATTCTCAAGCCCTCATCACCGCCTTGCGCCAGGAACTGCAGGCCAAGGAGGAATACCTGCAGAGCACCACCGAGGAACTCCAATCCTCGAACGAGGAACTGGAGACCTCCAAGGAAGAGCTGCAATCGATCAACGAGGAGCTGACCACGGTCAACGCCGAACTGCAAAACAAGGTGTTTGAACTGCAGCGGGCCAATAACGACATGAACAACCTGCTGGCCGGCACCGGCGTCGGCACCGTCTTTGTGGACAAACAGCTGCTTATCCAGCGCTTCACCCCCGCCGCCACCCAGTTGATCAACCTGATCCCGACGGATGTGGGACGGCCGGTAGGCCATACGGTGACCAATCTGGTGAATTATAACAGCCTGGAGGAGGACGCCAAATCCGTGTTGAACAGCCTGGCTCCGATGGAAATCGAGGTGCAGACCAAGTCCGGCGCCTGGTTTCTGATGTGCATCCGGCCCTACCGGACTCAGGAAAACGTGGCCGAAGGGGTGGTGATCAACTTTGTCGAGATCTCCAAGATGGTCGCCGCCCAAGAGTCCTTACGCCGCCTGGCGGTGGTTGTCAACGATTCCCACGATGCCGTCACCCTGCAGGATCTGCAGGGCCGCATTCTGGCCTGGAATAACGCGGCCCAAAGGATGTACGGCTGGAGCGAGCCCGAGGCGCTGGCCATGAACATCCGCGAGCTGATCCCGGCGAACCGGCGTAAGGAGGCGCTGGAAAAACTTCACCAGCTCATCCGGGCCGAAACCCTGGAGCCTTACCAAGATCAACGGCTCACCAAGGACGGCCAGCGCCTGGCGGTGTGGATAACCGCCACCGCCCTGCTCAACAAGACCGGCCATGTTTACGCCATTGCCACCACGGAACGTCATCACGGCCTGAAATATCCGGATTAACCGAGCACGATAATTAAAAATATTTTCGAGACCAATCATGTCAAAAAAAGAGGGCATTTCCGATCAGAAGAAGGTTTTGCGCCGCGGGGCGCGGGAAAAAAACAAAGCCCCGGCCGGTCCCAAAAACGACCAGGAGACGTCGCAAATACTTTACGAACTGCAGGGACATCAGGTCGAACTGGAGATGCAAAACGATGAATTGCGCCGCACCCAGCAAGAACTGGAGACCTCGCGGGCCCGTTATTTCGACCTCTACAATCTGGCCCCGGTCGGCTATTGCACCATCGATCAACAGGGGCTGATCCTGGAAGCCAATCTTACGGCCGCGGCCCAGCTCGGCGTGGCGCGAGAGGCGCTGGGCGCCCAGTCGATAAGACGTTTTGTCTTTGCCGAGGACCAGGATGTTTACTCACACAGATGCCGACAACTCTTTGAGACCTGCGCCCCTCAGGTCTGCGAATTGAGACTGCAACGTCCCGATGCCGCCGTTTTCTGGGCGCGAATGGAGGCCAACCTCGCCCATGGTCCGGACGGTTTGCCTTTATGCCGCCTCGTCATCAGCGACATCACCGACCGAAAACGGATCGAGGAGGCCCTGCGGATGAGTGAGGAGAAATATCGCACCGTGGCGGATTTCACCTATGACTGGGAATTCTGGCTCGGGCCGGACAATAATTTTCTTTACTGTTCACCCTCTTGCCTGCGGATCACGGGCTATCCGGCCGAGGCCTTTGACCGGGATCCCGCCCTGCTGCGCACCCTTGTCCACCCCGATGACCTGGCCGTGTATGACCAGCACTTCCGGACCGCCAAGAACCGGGAAATGAGCCCGGAGTTTGAATTCCGTATCAGCCACGTGAATGAATCGACAGGATGGCGCTGGATCGCCCACGTCTGTCAACCTGTCTATGATGACAAAGGCCGGTTCCTGGGTATCAGGGGAAGCAATCGGGACGTTACCGGGCGCAAGCGTCTGGAGGCCGAGGTCGCCAAGGCCAGAAATCTTGAATCCCTTGGCGTCCTGGCTGGCGGCATCGCCCATGATTTCAACAACCTGTTTCAGGCGCTTCTAGGCAATCTCGCCCTGGCCAAGATGTACACCCCGGAATCAAGCAAGGCCTTCCTGTTTCTGGAAAATGCCGAGCAGGTATCCGCATTGGCCACCAAGCTCACCAGCCGGCTCATCGCCTTCTCTTCCGGCGGTTTGTCACTCATGATAAATATCCAGCCGTCCAGTCACATCAGGGAGGAGGCAACTGCTACCCTGGGAAGTTCCGGACTGGCAGCCGAGTTTGACCTGGCCGATGACCTCTGGCTCATCAATGTCGATGCCGCCCAATTCCGCCAGGTCATAAAACAGATGGTGCTGAACGCCATGGAGTCCATGCCCCCGGGATCAGGCGGCAAGCTAAGGATAATGGCTGTCAATGAGGCTTTACAGGCACATCCCGGCATGTCTCCAACCCTTGCCCCCGGCAACTACGTAAGAATTTCAATCCAGGATCAGGGTTGCGGGGTCAGCAGCGAGAACCTGCCCCGCATCTTTGATCCCTATTTTTCCACCAAGCAGCGCGGCTGCCAGAAGGGGTTGGGCCTTGGGCTCGCCCTGTGCGATACGATCATAAGGAAGCACGGCGGAGCGATCACCGTGAAGTCCCAACCAGATAAAGGCGCCACCTTTCATATTCACATCCCGGCCGTTGTCATTGCCGCCAGAAAGACGGAGACAACAAAGGATCGGAAAACCCATGGTCCGCGAATTCTTTTTATGGACGACGACCTTGGGGTGGTGCAGGTAACCAGAAATTTCTTGAGACTTTCCGGTTACCGGGTTGACTCGACCCTGGACGGCAATGCGACCATCGCCGCCTATCAGGAAGCGCGCGCCGCCGGCGACCCCTATGCGGCGGTCATCCTTGATCTCATGATCCCCGGCGGCATGGGCGGTAAGGAAGTCATCGCCGTTCTCAGGCAAATTGATCCCGAAGTGAAGGCCATTGTCTCCAGCGGCTATGCCGATGATCATGCCATGACCGATTTCGCGGACTACGGATTTGTTGCAGCCTGCGCCAAACCGTATCAGCTCACGGACATGAAAAAAATTCTGGACCGCTTCGTTTGAGCGACCGGGTACAGGGCGGCAGAGGAATATTTGCTTAAAAAATTCTATCGTAAAAAATGCACACTATTGTAATATAATTGTATTATATTGTTGTCATAGACAATTTTGATGGCGTCGTAAAAAATTCGATCTACTGCGTTGTAGCGCATTTTTGTTCGTTCGGCATACCGCATGTATAGCCTCACTCTCAAAAATACACTACGCCTTGTATATCGAATTTTGTTACTTAGCCATCCGGGCTTTGTCGCCGATTTTTTACGAGTTCATCAATTTTGTGTTGTGGATCTTATCTCAATAACCTCTACCGACAAGGATCAGAAACCATGAGCAAAGGAAAGGATACGAAAAAGGAAACCAAGAAAGAGCCAGCCAAATCCCTGAAGGAAAAAAAGGCGGCAAAAAAGGCCAAGAAAGAAGATAAAAAGAGCCAGAGCCTCCTGAAGTAAATAGCGGTCAGCCGTTTGCGAAGGCGGAGGGAGAAAAGGGATCATGAAAAAGATGCTCGCCAGGGAAGAAACCACTCTTCTTGCTTTGCTTTCCGGTCACGGCTATTCAAAAACAAAGGTGAAACAACTCATTAAGTACCGGGCTGTTTCGGTCGGCCGGGTGCCGGTAAAACTCCTTGATCACAACCTGCTTCCCGGTGATGAGGTCTCTGTCAGGTCCGAGAAGGAAATGAGCGATGATCGGCATCATTGCCCCGGCCTGGAGATTGTTTACGAGGATGAGGCGATCATCGTCATAGACAAACCGGCGGGCTTATTGACCATTGCCACGGAAAAGGAAAAAATAAAAACCGCCTATTACAAGCTCAACGCCTGTTTGAAGGAAAGGTCTCCCGCGGGGAAAGGGCGGATTTTCATCGTCCACCGGCTGGATCAGGGCACCTCCGGCCTGCTTGTCTTTGCCAAGAACGAATCCGCCAAGCAAACCCTGCAGGATAACTGGCCCCAGGTTGATAAAAAATACGCGGCCATTGTCGAAGGGGTTCCGAGAGAAAAAAGGGGACGGATTGCCAGCCAGCTTGTCGAGTCCAAGGCCTTGCGGGTCTACTCGGTCAGTGGCGCCACAACGGATGGAAAAGAGGCCGTGACCTGCTATGAGGTGGTGAAGGAAGAAAAGGAAAAGGAGTACGCTCTCCTGCATATAACGCTGGAAACCGGGCGAAAAAACCAGATTCGCGTACACATGGCCGACATGGGACATCCCATTGCCGGTGATAAAAAATACGGGGCAAAGAGTGACCCGCTCGGGCGCCTGGCCCTGCATGCCTTTTTTCTGGCCCTCAATCACCCGGTCACGGGAAAACATCTGGAGTTTCAGAGCAGGATGCCGGCTAAATTCAACAAACTTTTCACGAAAAAAACAAGCGGACAAGCCTTGCCGGCAAAGCCTTCCGGTAATTCTTGAATCAACGCAACATACTGAAGTGATTTTAAATGTTGACTTTCGCCTGAATTGCAGTAAAGTATATGGATGTGACGCGGGGTGGAGCAGTCCGGTAGCTCGTCGGGCTCATAACCCGAAGGTCGTTGGTTCAAATCCAGCCCCCGCTACCAAATAAATTCAAGGGACTTAGAGGACATTTTCTTCTAAGTCCTTTTTTTTTGCCGTCTCCCGGCCACAGCTGATGCCTCTTGCGGCAAAGTCAGGTTACGCCGCGAGCCGGCAGCATAAAACCATGGATAAATGAACAGAAAAAAAATATAATCAGCTCATCCATATGTCTATGCAAAAATCAAAATGTCCATTGCAACTCGAAGGGAAAACAACGGGCGGCAGCCAATGGGTCGTTCCTGTTTCCACCACGCCTTTCCGGATCGGCCGCAAGGAAGGATGCAATCTGCATCTCGTCGTGGAAGGCGTGTCCAGGATTCATGCCGAAATCAAGGAAACAGGAGACGGCTGGCGGATCATGGATTGCGGCAGCACGAACGGCACCTTCGTCAACAGCCGGAGAGTGACCGGGGAGCAGTTGCTTAAACCCGGTGATATCCTGCAGTTCGCCGACCTGTTTTTCACCGTGACCGAATTCGCCGAGGCCAGCGAGCACACCCAGATCATCAATCCCCATGCCCTGAGATTTGAGGGCATGATGATAAAAAAAGCGGTAACCCCCTACTTTCAACCCATCGTCAATTTTTCCGACCTGAGACTTGCCGGCTACGAAGCGCTGGGGCGAGTTCATTACGATGGCTTGCCGGAGGCGCCGGGGGCATTGTTTCAGATTGCCAGAAGGCTCGGCCGGGAAGTCGAGCTGAGCCAACTGTTCCGTGAAGAGGCCTTTGCCTGCGCCGGACGGATGAATATGCCTGGTGTTCTTTTTTTCAACATGCTGCCCGGGGAGGTGAATGTTGAGGAGATCAGCGTCTCCCTGGCCCAGGTCCGCAGGGATTTTCCCTCTCTGCGTCTGGCCATGGAGCTGCATGAAGGGGTGGTCACCAATGTGCCCATGATACGGAAACTGCACCAGGTCTTAAAAGACCTGGGAATTTTCCTGGTTTACGACGATTTTGGCTCCGGGCAGGCGCGGCTGGTGGAATTGATCGAGGCCCCTCCGGATGTTATCAAATTCGATATCTCCCTGGTTCACGGCATCGAAACCCGCTCCGCAACCTCTCAGTCCATTGTGGCGGCCCTGGTGAAAATGGCCAGGGAGGCAGGCATTGCAGCCTTGGCCGAGGGGGTGGAGAGCCGGGAGGAAGCCGATGTCTGCAAACAGCTGGGTTTTGACTTTGCCCAGGGATTTTTCTTCGGCCGGCCGGCACCGCTGCCGGACGAGGGCGGCGATGCCGGCCCGGTTGCGTAAACCGGATCGAGGAGAAGAAGCGGCGAAAATAAGAAAGCACCCCAAGGGGCATAAACTCCGCCTATAGGGCCATGGGTGAGCAATTTTCCTTTCGCCGCGACGCATTAATCGGGCCAGAGGGCAATTTTTCAAGGTTCCCTTGACTTTTAGCCGACTTTTCTGTAACCTGAACATGTAGATAACTTATTAATTTTCATAAATAATCTTAGTACCAGACCTGATCTTGCCTGCTCATCGGCTGTCAACGTTCTGTTGCCTGACCCGGGAAGAAATGATAATGGCAGAAAAAACAGCACAGCACAACCGGAGAGACTCATCCTCTCCGGCCCCGTCGTCAACCGTCACGACGGTGCAAGGACCTATTTTCGGACTCAATGTCGTAAAGGACACCAAACCCTTTGCCCATGAGGTTCGCGGAGGCAAATCCGCCCCTCGCAAGGAGAGGGCGGCAAAACCACGGGACCTGCCTCCTGAACCACCGCCGCCTCCCGCGG
Organism: Deltaproteobacteria bacterium; assembly: GCA_016219175.1. Classification (GTDB taxonomy): domain Bacteria; phylum Desulfobacterota; class Desulfobulbia; order Desulfobulbales; family SURF-16; genus SURF-16. The sequence continues at coordinate 51,169 of JACRCD010000076.1, forward strand.
AAGTCAGGCCATTGATTGATGACCAGTGGGACATCGCCCGGTTTGAGGTGGAACCCGTTGCCGGCCGGGTACGCTTTCACGATTTTGACATCCCGAAACCGATCATGCACGGCATTGCCGATCTTTCCTTCAACTATTGCACCCCGATCCAGTCAGCGGTTCTTGCCCACACCTTAAACGGCGGCGATGCCACGGGCCGGGCCCAGACGGGCACGGGCAAAACCGCGGCTTTTCTGATAACCGCCCTCACCAGACTGCTGCGCCACCCGGCCGCAAGCAGAAAGACGGCGAGCCCCGGCGCCCTTGTCATTGCCCCCACCCGCGAACTCGTTCTGCAGATCGCCGATGATTGCGAGGCCTTAAGCCGCTATACGGGTCTTACCGTGGTAGCGGTTTACGGCGGCATGGATTACCAGAAGCAGCTCTCCAAACTGCACGGCAAGCAGGTGGATGTGGTGGTGGCCACCCCGGGGCGGCTGCTTGATTTTCAGCGCCAGCAGGCGATTCATCTCGGCCAGGTGGAGATATTCGTCATCGATGAGGCGGACCGCATGCTGGACATGGGATTTATCCCTGATGTCCGGCACATCATCTACAGCCTGCCGCCCAAAACCAAAAGGCAGACCCTTCTTTTCAGCGCCACCCTGACCCCCGAGGTCAACCACCTTTCCGCCCAGTGGACCCGGGACCCTGTCATTGTTGAAATCGAACCCGAACAGGTCACTGTCGATTCGGTGGAGGAAATTGTATATCTGGTTACCGCGGGCGAGAAATACGCCCTGCTCTATAATATCATCACCCGCCTGAACCTGGAGCGGGTCATCATCTTCGGCAACCGGAGGGATGAAACGAGAAAGCTTACCGATATGCTCCAGCACTGCCAGATCAAATGCGATCTGCTTTCAGGGGATGTGGATCAGAAAAAGAGAATGCAGACCCTGGACAACTTCAAGGCGGGAAAATTCCGGGTGCTGGTGGCTACCGATGTGGCTGGCCGGGGCATCCATGTCGAAGGGGTGAGTCATGTCATCAACTTCACCCTGCCCTACGAGGCCGAGGATTATGTGCACAGGATAGGCAGAACGGGCCGGGCGGGGAAAACCGGCATATCCATCAGTTTTGCCAGCGAGGAGGATTCTTTTTATATCCCGGATATCGAAGAGTACATCGGCCATAAGCTGCACTGCCAGTATCCGGATCCGGAATGGCTGAAGCTGCCGGAAGGTATCGATCTCAAAAACCTGAAAAGCAGCCCGCGGGGCGGGGGGGACAGCAAATCCAGATCGAATCGTCCGGGCGGCCGCACATCGAATCGCTCCGGCGGCAGCCGCTCGAATCGTCCGCCATCACGGGGCAGAAGCGGCGGGAAAAAGTAATATCAGGTGTTGGGGAGACAACAGGCATAAGGCAACAGGCATAAGTGAAGGTGCTTTTCCTCCGCCTTATGCCCGAGGCCTGATCACGCCAGGGGCAGAATGACCTCGGCCAGCCTGTCAAAATCAACCGGTTTGGCGATGAAACCATCCATGCCGACCTGATCGCACTGGCCTTCGAAGTCCTGGTAAGTGCAGCCTGAGATGCCGAAAATCGGGGTATAGCCGCGTCCCTCATCCTTTTCCCGCCGGCGGATTATCCGGGTGGCTTCCAGCCCGTCGACCTCAGGCATCTTGATATCCATCAGAATGGCGGCAAACTCATACTGCTCCCATTTTTCAATGGCCTCCCGGCCATTGATCGCCTCTTCCACATGCAGGTCATGAATATGGAAAAACTCCTTCAGAAAGAAACGAATAAGATTTTCATCATCCACCACTAAAAATCGTTTTTTCTTGCCTGTCACAATTCTTTTCCCCGCGTGTCCGCCATCCGATCAGGATTTTTTTTGAGCCGTGGCGCCGCGATGCTTATCCGCCGCGCCGTTTATTCTCCCCTGCTGTCTGCTGCCATATAGACATGATACAGGTTTTTTCGCAGAGAAACATGTAATGTTTAGGTATAGATCGGACTTTTATTGAAAAAGTTGCAGAAAAAAAATAAAAAAAAGGGTGATGCTGAAAAAATACGGAAAGGATGCGGTTTTTAACTTGCCAGAGGCATGACGCATTCCAGCAGTTTGCTGATGACAACCGGCTTGGCGATAAATCCGTCCATGCCGGCTTTCCGGCAATGCTCTTCGGGATCCAGGACAGCGGTGCCTGATATGGCGAAAATCGGAGTATAGGGTCTCTGCGCCTCTTTTTCCTTCTGGCGGATGATGCGGGCCGCCTGCAGACCATCCATTTCCGGCATCTCAAGATCCATGAGGATGGCATTGAAATCCTCCTGCTCCCATTTCTCGATGGCCTCTCGCCCGTTTGCCGCCTCTTCGCATTTCATGTCATAGTGCAGAAAGAGATCCTTGAGAAAGGAGCGGATGATGGCTTGGTCATCAACTATCAGAAACCGCCTGGTAAGAGTGTACATATGTTCCTGTTTGTTTTATCGGGTTTCCGCCGGCATCGGGTTATTGCCCCCGGGTTATGCCGAAAAGCATCTTCTCGCTCCGACTATCACCTTGCCGATTTTCCAGTTTTTCCTGCTGTCGGACAGGGGCCGTCTGGTTATCGCCACAATGGGTTCCGGAGCCTCCTCATGGACGCTGATAAAATCCCAGCAATCCGGCTCATTGATATCCTCATCGGCCATTTCAAGCTCAAGCATGATGGCTGCCAGATTTTCATCGAACGATTCAGCCGTGTTCTCAGCACTTGCCTTTTCCAAATCCCCTTTGCCCTGCATGCGCAGCAGATCAACAAGGAAGCGCTGCCCAATTTCTTCTTCATCAACGATCATCGCCGTTTTCCATAACCAGAGTTTATACCGCAACCTGCTATTTATACCTATTGTATATGGAATTTTTATGCCAAGGGAGGCAGGGGATTAATAAACGTTTCAGCGTTTCAACGTTTCAGCGATTGAGCGTTTCAACGCTCGAACGATGGAACGATGGAACGTTGATTCCCCCCCCCCGCAGGATATCCTGCGGAACATGCGGCAACCGTTGGTACTAAAAAGACAGAACAGCGGAACAACAAGGTGTTCAAGGCCGCCAGGAATTGTTGACAGCGCAATTTTTCCGGCAGGGGTGGTTGAAAGGGTTATTTTCCGTTCTCCCGGAGGGGAGGAAGACAAATATCATTGTTGTGCAGGAACTGGCTGAGGGATTGCCTGGAGAGGCCGATCAGCCTTGCCGCCATGCTGACATTCCCATCCGCCCTTTTCAGGGCTTCCTCCGCCAGCAGGCGGCGCATATCCTTCATGGAGGGCAGCATGTCGCCGAACCGCACCTTGCCGTCCGTTTTCGCGGGCAAAGGCGATGTTTTACCCGCGGACAGCCCCATGCCCCGGGCAAAGGATTCAAGTCCCAGGACGTTGCCCTGCTGCCGGCCCACCCCGTCAAAAATCAGGGCCTTGAGTTCCCGGACATTACCGGGAAAAGAATAATGGTCCAGGAGGCCATAGAGTTCCCGGGGCACGGTGATGTTTTTTTTGCCGAACTCCCTGGCCGCCTGCCCGGCGAAATACGGCACGAGCAGCCGCAGATCATCGAGGCGCTTGCGCAGGGGGGGCAGATGGACATGATGGGCGTTAAGCCGGAAGTACAGGTCCTTTCTGAAGGTTCCCCCGGCCAGCATCTCCAGGAGGTTGCAGTTGGTGGCGGCGACAACGCGGGCATCGGTTTTCCTCGGCGTATCGGAGCCCAGGGGCAGGTATTCTTTTTCCTGCAGCAGACGCAACAGCTTGACCTGTGATTTCAGGGTCAGATCCCCGATTTCATCCAGAAAAAGGGTGCCGGAAACCGCTCTCTTTATCTGGCCCTCCCGGGCGGAGACGGCACTGGTAAAGGCCCCTTTTCCATGGCCGAACAGGGTGTCGCTGAATACCTCATCGTCAAGGCCGGCAACGTTCACGGCAACAAACTGCCCGCTCCTGCCGCTGGCCCGGTGAACGGCCAGGGCGGCAAGCTCCTTGCCGACGCCCGTTTCCCCGCTGATCAACACAGGCTGACCGCTGGGGCCGATCTGCTCGATATAGCGGAAAACAGCGAGCATCTCGGGGCTTGCGGCCAGAAAGTCGTGGAATAATTCCGGATGAAAAGGGGGGCCGTCCTGTTTGCCGCCGCGCAGGGCCGCATTTTCCCGGCGCAGCTCCCTCACCGCCAGGGCGCCGCTGATGCTGGCCAGCAGACGGCCGGTGGAGAGCGGCTTGGTGACATAATCAAAGGCCCCCTTCTTCATGCAGTCAACCACCGTGTCGATGGAATCCGTGGCCGTGGCCATGATGACGGGCAGCTCCGGAAAATTGGCGGCAATTTCCAGGAGCAGCTCATCGCCGCGCAGATGGGGCATGGTGATATCGAGCAACATCAGCGACGCCCCGCTTTCCCGAAGCAAGGACAGAACCCGGCGGCTGTCGCTAACGGCCACCACATTGCTGTAGCCGTTTGCGGCCAAGGTCCGGGCCACGGCCCTGGCCACCCCCTCATCATCATCGACAAGCACAATGGGCAGATCGGGGTGCGGTACGGTTTTCATTTTCCGGCATACCTCTTTAATTTAAGAACGTTCAAGCGTTTCAGCGTTCAAGCGTTCAAGCGTTCAAGCGTTTCAGCGTTTCAGCGTTCAAGCGTTCAAGCGTAACAGCCATGAGCCATCACCCATGAGCCATCACCCATGAGCCATCACCCATGAGCCAAAACCCATCACCCATCAACATCCACGGGAATGATGACCCTGAAGGTGGAACCTTCGCCCTCGCGGCTGTGAATGTCAAGCTGAAAGTTCAGCTCCCTGATGATGCCCAAGGTCACGGATAGACCCAGTCCGGTGCCCTCTCCCACCTCCTTGGTGGTAAAGAACGGCTCAAGACAGCGGTTTCGCACCTCCGGGCTCATGCCGATGCCGTTATCCGTCACCTCAAAGATAATAATCCGATCGGATGTTGTCTCCTTTTTCTTGAATTGCAGGTTGATGAATTCCTGATCCGTGATGGTTTCATGGCGCAGCGAGACCGTTATTTTTTTAACCAGGCCGGCATCCTTTTCCTGTTTTTTGTCCACGGCGTAGCGGGCGTTTGACAGCAGATTGACCACGATCTGCTCGAATTTCTGGCCGTCCGTTTTCACCAGGGGCAGGTCAGCGCTGATGGCCTCGGAGTATTCGATCATGTGGATGCGGAACTGCTCGCTGAAAAAGGTCATGGCCTCGCGCAGCGGGGAGACGAGGCTGATCCTTTTCCAGTCGCCGGACGAGGCCCTGGAAAAGGAACGCATGCTGTTGACGATGCCGGTCACCTTCCTGACGTTTGCCAGCATTTCCTCGCTGGCCTCGGCCTCGGGGCAGTGGGGATCATGGCGGTCAAAATAGGACTTGCAGGTCTCGGCCCCCAGATTGATGATGGTAAGCGGCTGATAAATCTCATGACCGAGGCCCGAGGCCATCTCGCCCAGCGCCGTCAGCCGGCCGGCATGGGTCAGCTGGGCCCGGTGGGCGGCCAGGCTCTGTTCGGCATTTTCCCGCAGTATCGCCGTGCCGATCAGACTGGCCGCGGTTTTCAAGGCATCCAGCTCGGCCGCGGGCCACTCCCTCTCATTCAGGCAATCGGCAAAGGTGACCACGCCCCAGCAGGACTTCTCCATCATGATGGGGGCCAGGGCTATGGATTTGATCTGAAAACGGTTGAGATAATCCTTCACCTCCTGCTCCGCGAAATCCTTCGTGTTGCCGTAGAGCAGTTCGCCCCGGGCAAAGAGAGCCTGACAGCGGTCAAAACCCTTGTCCCGGTAAGAAATGACCGGGGCGGACTCAAGCCCCTGGGCGGGAATGCCATCGCTGTTGATCCATCTGAATACAGGCTCCAGCATGAGTTCGCCCTGCTCATCGGCCGAGTGCTTCAAGATGTGCACGCGGTTGACTCCCAGCACCAGCCCCATCCTGCCGATCAGTCCCTCGATATGGGCCTGCCAGTCGGCGTTTAACAGCAGGGACCTGGCCATGTCGTTGACCGCGGCCAGAATCATGTCCCGCCTGAGCAGAATGGCTTCGATGCGTTTCCGTTTGGCGATGTCCGCCTCAAGCAACCGGTTTTTTTCGTCGAGTTCAGTGAGGAGCCGGCTGTTTTCCCGGGTCAGCAGGTAGGTTTCCCCCGCCTTGCGCAGCAGCTGGAGCAGTTCCCCCTCATCCCAGGGCTTGACCAGATAATGGTAGATCTTGCCCCGGTTGATGGAGTCGAGAATATCCTTGATCTCCGTATAGGCGGTGAGGATGATGCGCACCACGTCCGGGTCCTGTTCGCGGATGCGGCTGAGCAGCTCAACCCCCGTCATGCCGGGCATGCGCTGGTCGGCCACCACCACGCTGATATCCGGATTATCCTTGAATACCGCCAGGGCTTCCACCCCCGAAGCAGCGGTAAAAATCAGGAAATGACGCTGCATGGACACGGTAAAATTGATCAGGTTCGGCTTTTCGTCATCCACGTAAAGAATTTTTAATTTTTCCACGGCATTTCCTTATGTTTGCAGTTCGTAGTTCAACATTAAGCCGGGGACAGCCGGCACAGCACCATTCGTCATTCCGGCATGCTTCTGGCCGGAATCCAGCCCGGCAACGCAACGTCCGTTTGTTGCGCATCCGGATACTCCTCCCCGGCCCCGCCGGTTGGCGACACGGGCAATATCACCTCGAAAGACGTGCCCCGGCCCACCGTGCTTTCCACCTCAATCTCCCCGCCGTGCTGCCTGACAATATCGTAGGAGATGCCGAGTCCCAGCCCGCTCCCCTCCCCCACCTCCTTGGTGGTGAAAAAGGGATCAAATATCCTGGGCAGGATATCCTCGGCAATGCCGCGGCCGGTATCGGCAAAGCGGAGATACACCCGGTCCCGCCGCTGACGGGTGGTGATGGTCAGCGTTCCCCCGTTGCCCATGGCCTGGGCCGCATTGTCCAGAATGTTCTGGAAAACCTGGCTGATACGGCCCGGAATGCAGCGTACCGGCCCGATCTCTCCATAATCCTTGCTGATTTCCACCTTGCCTCCCCGGCTGTCCATGAAGGGGATGGTGGAGTCGATGACCGCATGGAGATCAACCTCCTTGAAATCCTCGTCATCCTGCCGGGAAAAGATCTTCATATCCTTGATAATGCGGGTGGCGCGCTGCGCCCCTTCCTCCATATTGGCCAGCAGCAGCTCAAAGGTGGTAAAGAGGTGGCCGTAATCAATCTCTTCCTTCAAGTCCCTGACCACAGCCAGCCTTTCGTCCATCTCCTCGCTGGTATCCGCTTTCTCAAGTGCGTCAAAGCCCGCGGCCAGTCTGCCCAGATCAGCCGTCAGCCGTCTGACCGAGGGCAGGGCGCCGGAAATGAAGTTGACGCTGTTGTTGATCTCATGGGCCACCCCTGCCACCATCCGCCCCATGGCCGCCATCTTCTCCTTCTGGATGAGCTGTTGCTGGGTCTTGCGCAGTTCCGCCAGGGTATCCAGAAGCCTGCTGTTGACCTCTTCAAGCTGGCGCTGGCGGACGGAGAGCTCCGCCGTCCGCTGCCGGACCTTGAATTCCAGCCCGTCCTTTAATTCCGTGATGGTCCTGAAGGAGTTCTCAAGCTCCCGGATCATGCCGGCATGGGTTTCCGAAAGCAGGCTGAGATCATCATGGCCGTTTAAGTCCGCCGAACTCTCCCTGATCTTTTCCAGGACATGGGCCAGGGGCCTGCTCATCCTGCGGACAATGGCCAGGATCGCCATGATCCCGGCGGCAAGATAGAGCAGGGCGAGCAGGCCCGTGTTGAACATGATCTGGCGCACCCCCTGGCTGAAGGATTTTTTTGATACGGCCAGGGCGGCATAACCGGTCAGTTCCGTCCGCACCGCCTGTCCGTTCCCCTCAAAGTAGAGCTCCGTCTCGCTTGCCGCGGCCGATTTAAAAATAACCGGATGCCAGAAAATAAAGCTTTCCCCCGTCTGCCGGTACAGCTCGCCGGACTGTTCTATCTGTTTGAAAACAGCGGCCAGCTCGGCGGGGTTCTCCAGGCGCTGCGCTGGGTCGCTCTGCTGTTTCTGGCGCATGTAAAGCCTTTCCCCCTTTTTGTTGAATATATCGGCCCGGATTACATCGGCATGATTCATGATGGCATCCACCGGCAGGAAAAAATCTCCCTCGTTTTCGGTAAAAACGGCGACACTGACGGATTGGGCCAGCAGTCTGACCAGGGCCTGGCCGTGACTTAAGGTGTCCTTTTCGTATGATTTCGCCTGCATGCGGATAAGGAAATAATCAAAGAAGCCGCTGAGCACCACCACGATGGCCACGATGACCACGGCGATTCTGGCGATAAAGCTTTCGCGCAGGGTGCGGAGGAATTTCACTCTGTTCATGGCGCGCCCGGGGCCAGATCAAGACCGAGTTTTTCGGTAATATCATGGTTAATGGCGGTCTTCACCGCGGAGATGTCCCGGACGGACAGTCTGCCGGCCGGCGTGCCGGTAAAAATTGCCGCGGCCAGGCGGGCCGCCTGCACGCCCATGTCCTCAAGATCAAAGGTCACGGCCAGGGCCGCCCCGTTTTTCAGGTATTTTTCCGAAAAGGCCAGCACCGGTGTTTTATTTTGAAAGGAAAAGAGAAAATAACTCTGCAGGGTCTGCGGGTTGGTAACGGTCAGATCAGGCAGCAGCCAGAGGAGATCAACCTTGCCCTTGAGTTTCTCCAGCAGTCCAGGCACCTCTCTGGCGCTGGACGCGGCCAGGGCGACAAACTCCAGATCCGGCCGGTTCAGGGCTGCCTGGTTAACGACATGGCTGCTGCGAGCCGGATCAAAGATCACCCCCACCCTTTTCACCTTGGGCAGATAGCGGGAAACCTGATCAAACTGCAATTTCGGCGGGATGTCGAGCCTGATGCCGGTGATATTGGTCCTTTCCTCGACGATCAGCTCCGGGGCCGCCACCAGCAGGTAGATAACGGGGATGGACCGGATGTCCCGCACGCTAAGCAGGGCCTCGCGGCCCAGAGCCAGGATGAGGTCCGGCCGCAACGCGGCTATCCGCGCCGCGGCCGACTCTCCGCTTAAATCTGTGCCGAGATTGATCTCTTCTATATGATGGGGCTCGATGGTTTTGGGGCCGCGGGCCGGCAGAATCTTGACCAGCTCCTCGGCAAAGGCCGACACTACCTGGGCATCCGGCAGGGGGCCGCCCTTCACCACCACAATCTCATAACCCAGGGCCGGCAGGACCCGGACCAGCAGCATGAGGATGAGGAGGATAAGGGTTTTTTTCATCTTGTTTTGTGTTTTCGGATAATTGTGAGGCTCTTGCAAAATGAACTTGTGTGTCATTCCGAACGCAGTGAGGAATCTTTAATTGCTAGATTTTATTAGATTTCTCCCTTCGGTCGAAATGACAGGAACCACTCTTTTGCTTATTTTGCAAGAGCCTCTTGTTTAAGGTATTTCGCCGGCCGACCGAAGAGGTGGCCGGAACGGCACCCCTTTGTCGCTATTTTTTTACAATTTATACAATTATTATGCCATCTATTTGATAAAGGCAAACCTAATGATGGACAAGCCCGTTTAACATATGCTAATTTATATTTCATTGAGCCTCTTGCAAAATGACGACAATGCACGTTTCGTCATTCCGGGCAAGCGCAGCGCGACCCGGAATCCATTTGATTTTATGTCATTTTGCCAGAGGCTGCATTTTTAATAAAATTTACGGGAACACCCGCACATGAAGAAAAAAATCCTGCTGTCTGTCACAGCCCTGTTGACACTATCCTGCCCCGCCCACCCCCTGCTGGCGGCGGACCAGCCGCCAACCGAAAGCGAACTCACCGCCCTGTACTTTGACAGCGAGGACACGGAACAGACCACCACCCGCGCCCCCAAGCTCCTAAGCCAGGTGGCGGAAAACGTCACCATCGTCACCGCCGACGAAATCGCGGCCATGCGGGCCCACACCCTGGCCGAGGTTCTCGAACGACAGCCGGGGGTTTTCACCTCGTTTGCCACCCATGATTTTTTAAGCGATGATTTTGAGCCTCTTCTCGGCGCCAGCGAACACCACACCCTGGTGCTGCTCGACGGGGTGCGGGTCAATCTGAATTCAGGCGGCGACGCCCGCACAAACTTTATTCCGCTCACCATCATCAAGCGCATCGAGATCATCAAGGGGGCGGCCTCCGCCGCCTGGGGTTCGGCCCTGGGCGGGGTCATCAACATCATCACCAAGGACGGCGGCAAGAGCCCGGTACCAACCGGCTCGGTCAGCGCCAGCTACGGCGAGGGCCGGAGCCGGGATGTCGCGGCCGATATGGCGGGTCAGGCGGCCGGGGTGGAATAGTATCTCCATGGCGGCAACATCGACTCCAACGGCCTGGAGCGTGACCGTTATGGCGAGCGGGATTCGGCCTACGCTAAGTTGAGCAAAAAACTGGGCGACAAGACAGCCCTTACCGTAAGCGGAGGCTACAGCGACCCGTACTGGAAAAACCTCAACTGGTCCGACCCCTGGGGCGTCACCGGCCTTGATATTTACGAGGATGTCCGCTCCAAAAACGTCTGGGGCGCCGTCTCCCTCGACAGCCGGCTCAGGGACAACCTCACCCTCTACCTCTCCGGCCAGCATTTTGACAACGATTTTACAGCAAACAAATGCTCGCTTGGCACAGGATCGCTTGGCATCCCCAGGGGAGAGCTGATCGACCGCAACTTCTGGCAGGATGAGGCCAACAGCCTGGCCGGTCGCCTGAACTGGATGCGGGACAGCCTCACCGCCAACCTGGGCTTTGAGACCAGCCGCAGCGAGATGCGTTTCGCCTACACCCTGGGGCCCCTGTGGGGGCCTTTCCACACCGAGGATGAGCCGGTGCGCGAGGAGCGGCGCGGCGTTTATGCCAACGCCACCTATGGGGCGGGCGACTTTTCCGTCACACCGGGCCTGCGCTATGACTACAACTCCAATTCCGACGAGTTCATTAGCCCCTCCCTGGGGTTGACCTACCTGCTGGCCCCTGACACCCTGCTCAGGGGCGTTATCGCCAGTGGTTTTTCCGCCCCTTATCTGGCGGCCATCAGCCATTCCCCGGACCTGGAAGCGGAAACCACCTGGACCTACCAGGCTGGGGTGGAAACCTCCCGCCTGCCCCATCTCCGTTGCAAGGCCACCCTCTTTTACCACGACATTGACGATGCCTGGAAAGTCAATGAAACACCGTGGACCAATACCGGCACCAAGCGCATCAACGGCGTGGAGCTTGAAGGCCAGACCGATGCGTTTCACGGCCTTTCTTTTACCGCCAACTTTACCTTGGCCAACGAGGACAGCCAGGATGTGGAAAACGATGAATCCTACACCGCCAACCTGATCTTCGATTACCACCTCAAGGACCTCGGCCTGCGGACCCAGGTGGCGGGCCATTATCACTGGATGAATACGGGTGGGGAAGAGCCGAGTTATGACGATTTCCTCTGGGACCTGCTCATCGGCAAGGATTTTACCCTCTCCGCCCTTAGCGGCGAGATTTACCTCAAGGCACACAACATCTTCAACGGCAGCCAGTATTGGGATTTAGAATTCCCCAATCCCGAGCGTTGGCTTGAGGCGGGCATCGCCTTTACATTTTAATGTTGACTTGCCCTTTCCAGGTATGCCAGGATAAAAGTGTCACACAAACCTGTTGCACTTTTATCAATCACCACAACGGGAGGGAACAATGAAAATTTTGAGTCCAGGGAAAAGCATCAAGCAAGTGGCTGCCACCATAGATTGTTGTTCAGGCAAACCGTCAACAGCAAGATAACCGGGTGTTTTTTAATGATTCAGGAGGGCTGCGGCCTTCCTTTTTTTTTTACCATTGAGGAAGACCATGTTGTTATCGCCCTATTGCATCGTCCGCCGCCACCAGTCAATCCCCGGCCAGGTCCTGCTTTTCACGGCCAAGACCGGGGCCCTGGTCCTGCTGCCCGAGGCGGATTTTCTGGCCCTGCAAAAGGGCAACCCCGTCCCGGAGCAGGTTGAAGCGCTTATTGACATGGGTTTTCTGGTTGGAGATGTTAAAGCCGAGCGGAGGGAGGTCCTGGGTTATCTGGATGACATCAACCGGCTCAACCCCAACCTGACCGTGGCCATCGTTTTAGGCATGGAGTGCAACTTCGCCTGCCGCTACTGTTTCGAAGGAGAGCAGAAAGGCCGGAAATCCATGGATGACGCCACGGCGGACCAGCTCGTCTCCTTTATCAAGAGGTGCTTCACCCCGGACAAAAAAAAGCTGGCCCTGCAATTTTACGGCGGTGAACCGCTGCTCTACACCAAGCGCATCGTCTATCTGGCCAAGCATCTTAAACCCTTTGTCGAGGAGAGGGGCGCGCAACTCACCATCGATCTTGTCTCAAACGGCTCGCTGCTCACCGCAAAGGTGGTGGAGGAGCTGAACCCCTGGGGGCTGGACGGCGTTAAGGTGACCATCGACGGCCCGCCGGACAATCACAATCATTACCGGCCGTTCAAGTCCGGGGAAAAGAGTTTCGACATCATTGTCAAAAACCTCAAGGAGGTTTGCGGCAAGACCAAAATACGGCTGGGCGGCAACTTTAACGAGGAAAATTACCGCGAATTCGCCTCGGTCCTCGACCTGCTGGCCCAAGAAGGGATCGGCCCGGACCAGGTTGAGCGGGTCATTTTCAATATCATCGTGCAGGTCAGGGATGAACTCACGGGCAACCGGTACCGGGGGGGGTGCGCCACGGTCAATGAGCCATGGCTGCGGGAGGCGGCGTTGCATGTCCGGGCGGAGGTGTTCCGGCGGGGCTACGTTATCCCGGAGATCGGACCGCAACCCTGCGGGGTGGAAATAGACGACGCCTTCACCGTCCATTACGACGGCAGCCTCTACAAGTGCGTGACCTGGGTGGGCCACGAGCAGTTTAAAATCGGCGATGTCTGGCAAGGGGTGGATGAATCGTACCACCAGACCCATCACGTGGGCCACTGGCAAAGGGAAGAAAAATGCAGGCAGTGCGTTTACCTGCCGCTCTGCTTCGGCGGCTGCCGCTTCATGGCCTATCAGCGCGACGGCCACATGGGCCGGGTGGACTGCCAGTTGGAGTTTTTTGACGCAGCCCTGGGGGATATGCTGCTGCAGGAGGCAACGTCACGTTGATGACGGTGGGCAATGACGAAATGACGATGGGGTGCGCAACGGCCGTTTGTTGCGCACGCGGGATGCAACGGAAACACCACCCAAAACCCCGTGGGCACGATAAAGCCGTGCCCACCCTTGCTGCCTGGGCAATGACGGCAATGAAAACATTACATAAATCTTGGTGAACCATGTCTCGATACCGGCGCGACCGCACCCCCGGCGCCACCTGGTTTTTCACGGTGGTGACCTGTAACCGGCAACCTGTCCTGTGCGATGAACCGGTTCGGTACGCCTTGCGGGAGGCTATCGCCCAAACCCGCGAACCACCCCTTTATCATTGACGCCTGGATTCTTCTGCCCGATCATCTGCACTGCATCTGGACCCTGCCGGCCGGGGATGTTGATTTCGCCACCCGCTGGAATCTGATCAAACGGAGGACCAGCAAGAGGGTAAAGGACGGCTATTTCACGCCCGCATTGATGACCGCGGCAAAATCATCCCGCCGGGAGCTGACCTTCTGGCAACGCCGCTACTGGGAACACCGCATTCGCGACGAGGATGATTTTAAACACCACGTTGAATACATCCATTACAATCCGGTCAAGCACGGCCATGGCTCCGCGCCTTCGGATTGGCGATATTCGAGTTTTCACCGTTATGTGGAGAATGGCATATATCCGTCCGGTTGGGGCAGCGGGGGACCGATCCGGTTACCGGCCGACATCGGCCACGAGTAAATCCCGGTGGGCACGATAAAGCCGGAATGACGATCGGGCGTAGGGTGCGCAACGGTTGTTTTGTTGCGCACGCGGAATGCAATGGATGAATCACCGCGCCAAACCCGGTGGGCACGATAAAGCCGTGTCCACCCTACGCGACCATCAACCATCCCCCATGAGCCATGAGCCATCAGCCATCAGCCATCAGACAAAATACGATGCATGTCCAGGGAAAAGGATTCCAGGGCCTTGCGCAGGGCTGGAGAGATCTTGGAGCCGCCCTTTTCCGCGCAGTCATTGATGGTCTTGTGCAGTTTTTTCATCTGCCAGTAAAGCTCGTTCTGCATGAGCTCCACCTCGGAAAGATCTTCGATGGAGGCCTGGTCCGGCCCGGCCTCCAGGCTCTTCAGCCAGTGCATCAGCCTCTCTTCCAGCAGCCCGGAGGAGTTGACCATCTGCGACACCGGCAGGACAATCTTGCCAAGCTTGATGACGCAGTGGTTATTTTTCACGGTTTCCACCATGCGGATCAGCGGGTCAAGCACCTGTTTGGACTTGTTCAGCTTTTCAGCCCTTCTCACCAGATGTTCGACAAACTTGTGATAGTCGCCGAAGGGATTGCCCTTTGAGCGGGGCAACCCGGATTTTTTCAGGATCCCGCACATGACCTCGTACACCTTCTGGAAATGGATCCTGGAGTTCATATGCAGATAGGGCAGCGCGTCCCGCAGGTTGCGGCCATGCCGTTCAAACTGGTTGACCCGGATGGAGTGCATGGAGTCGGCCATGCCGACGATCTGGCCCATGATATCCAGCTCATCCGCCGATTTGCCCGTCGGGTAGCCGCTGCCGTCGCAGCGCTCGTGGTGCTCGAACACCGCCCGGGCCACGCCGGCATGGAGATCGTGCATATTGTCGAATATCAGCTTGCCCACCGCCACATGGCTCTGGATGGCCCGCCATTCATCCGCCGTCAGCTCCCCGCCTTTCTCCAGGGTCTGGGGCGCGACATTGAGCAGGCCGATATCATGGAAGAAACCGGCCAGAAAAGCGGCCTCGACCAGTTCCTTTTCCAGTCCCATCCTGTGGGAGATCAGGGCGGACAGCCAGCCGCAGAACAGGGATTTGTCGTACTCCTTGATCAGCTGTTTTTTCAGCACCGTCAGCTTCTGCACCAGAATGGTATTGAATTTTACCGCCTCGACCAGCGCGGCAAAGGGCTCCTCAAAGTTGTTTTTCAGGTGGATGACCTGCAGATCCTTGTACTTGGCCAGCAGTTTTTGCAGATCATCGAGAATGGTCCGCTTGTCGATGCAATCACTGACCTGAACCTGATCCTCCAGGGACTTGATGAGCTTATGGCGGAGAACCTTCCTGGCCACATCCTGACTGATGCGGGTGCCCTTGGGCACAACCATGACGCCGCTGCTGTTAAAGATATCCTCGGTGGAGATGACATCCGTTTCCTTGTTGACATCCGCCAGATGCGCCACATAATACTTCTGCTTGGCGGCTACATCCTCAATGGTTTCCTCGGCCATGACACATCCCTTGCCACGCACATCCTGACAATTGTAACAATATGAATATATTAAATAAATTAAATCAACGTCTTGTGATCATAAATCAGCTTAGCGGAAACGGCTAGCCATTTCAACTCCATGTTTGATGGCGTCGTAAAAAATCAAACACCCTTCCGCCAGACGGGCAGCTCACCGTGCAGCCTCTCAAAGCGGGAATCCGTGTCGATGTCCGCGCTCATCTTGCGGTTGGCGATAAGTATCCCGCCGGGCCGCAAGGCATCCTCGATCATTTTTTCAAACCGGCGCTGGGCCTCGCCGTTGGCCAGGGGCCGGAAGTAGTAGATGACGTCGAAACGGCCGTAGTCGTTATACCGCCACAGATCATCCCGGCTCACCCGCTCCTCGCCCATCAGCTTGCGGGCGATGGACAGTGGGTACTCATCCTTTTCAAAGCCGTATGCTTCAAAACCCATCTGTTCGGCAAAGAGCATGACATTGCCGATGCCGCAGCCGATATCGAGCAGGGTGAACGGACCTTTGTCCGGCTTGTTTTTTTGCAGGTAGGCGGCGACAAAATGGAGCTGAGCGAAGAGCTGCCGGGTGTCCATGGGCACAAAGGGATATTCGTTGGCCGTGTCATTAGCCGAATGTTTCTGGGAATCCCTGGTATAAAAACCGATAAAACGGTTAATGATGCCGAAATAAATATCGCGGATCTCTTCCTCTTCCGTGAGTGCTGGAAAATCCATGTGTTACTCCTTGACAGTCATTCGTTGTCTTATTAGTCTTGTTAGAGGCTCTTGCAAAATGAACTTGCGTGTCATTCCGAACGCAGTGAGGAATCTTTAATTGCCAAGATTTTATTAGATTTCTCCCTTCGGTCGAAATGACAGGAGGCACTCTTTTGCTTATTTTGCAAGAGCCTCGTTAGTCAGACCAGTAAGGTTTTTAGCTTGAAGCCTTCAGCCTAACATCATTCAGCCTGCGGCCTATTACTTAATACCTAAGTAGCTACTAAAACAAAAGGAATAAATCATGACAGCGCAAAATGACATCATCGCCAAAATGGAAACCACCAAGGGCGCCATCAATCTGAAACTTTTCGCCGGCAAGGCGCCGCTCACCGTGGCAAGTTTCGTCAACCTGGCCAAAAGGGGGTTTTATGACGGTCTGAATTTTCACCGGGTCATCAAGGATTTCATGGTGCAGGGCGGCTGTCCGTCCGGCACCGGGACCGGAGAGCCGGGCTACCGTTTTGAAGACGAGTTTGACCCGGAGCTTACGCATGACCGGCCGGGCATGCTTTCCATGGCCAATGCCGGGCCGAAAACCAACGGCAGCCAGTTTTTCATCACCCATGTGCCCTGCCCCTGGCTGGACGGCAAGCACGCCGTGTTCGGCGCCGTGGTAGGCCAAGCGGACATGGACGTGGTGAATTCCATCGCCCAGGGCGACAAGATCAATCAGGTAACCATTGAAGGCGATGTTTCGGCGCTCTATGAAAAGATGCGGGAGCGCATCGATAAATGGAACAAGGCCCTTGATCTGAATCATCCCCATCTGAAAAAAGCCTGAGACCATGACGGTAACCATTGCCAAGCCGGTCACGGACCTGAACTTTGACGAGCTGCTGGAACAGTCCACCCGCATCCACGGCCACATCTGCGCGGGCCAGGTGATCGGGGTCAGGATGTCCATGGTGGGCCTGCGGGAGATCGGCATCACCGATCCCAAGGGCAGCCAGCGCAAGAGTCTGTATGTGCTGGTGGAGATCGACCGCTGCGCCACCGACGCCATCCAGTCCGTCACCGGCTGCTCACTCGGCAAGCGTTCCCTCAAATGGCTCGACTACGGCATCATGGCCGCCACCTTTGTCAACCTGGCCACCTCCAAGGCGGTGCGGGTCACGGCCCTGGAGGAAGCCCGCGAGCTGGCCAAAAAATACAGCCCCGGTATCGAGGATAAGTACAGACAGCAGCTTGAGGCCTACCGCGTCATGCCCGAGGAGGAACTGTTTAAAATCGAACGGGTGACCCTTACCGTTCCGCCATGCGATATGCCGGGCCGGCCCATGAAGCGGGTGCAGTGCCAGGGGTGCGGGGACTGGGTGCAGGACTGCCGCGAGGTGGAAAAGGATGGCCGGATTCTCTGCCGGAGCTGCGCCCACGGACGGTATTACAGTACGGGTTCCAGCGTTTGAACGTTTAAGCGATCAAGCGTTGGATCGTTTAAGCGTTGGAACGTTTGATCGTTGAAACATTTATTCGGAAAACAAACCTATGCCGGCGAAAACCATACCAGTTGACCAGGCCGTGGGCATGGTGCTGCCCCACGATATCACCGAAATCAGAGGCGCGGGCGAGGACGGCCAGGGTTTCAAGGGGCCGGCCTTCAGGAAGGGTCATATCATCAGGCCGGAGGATGTGGAGCATCTGCGCCGCCTGGGCAAGGAGCATATCTACATCCTGACCCTTGCCGATGGCGAGATCCACGAAAATGAGGCGGCGCGCCTGATGGCCGACGCCATGACCGGGCCGGGGGTGGTTTGCTCCGGCCGTCCCACCGAGGGCAAAATCAGCCTGCTGGCCGAATATGACGGACTGCTCAAGGTCAACAGCGAGGCCCTGTACCGCTTTAATCTGCTGGGCGAGGTGATGTGCGCCACCCTGCACGACAACACCCCGGTGAGCAAGGGCGAACAGGTGGCGGCCACCCGGCTGATTCCGCTTATCAGTGAACGGCGGCTGGTCGAACGGGCCGCAACCATTGCCAGGGAGGCCGGTGGATTATTTGCGGTCAAACAGCTGAAGCAGGCCAGGGCCGGGCTGGTCATCACCGGCAACGAGGTCTATTACGGGCGGATCAAGGATTGTTTCGAGCCGGTTCTGCGGGACAAACTGGCCAAGCTCGGCTCAAAGGTGGCGAGGGTATCCTTCGCCCCGGACGACGTGGAGCAGATTGCTGCCGAGATCACGGCAAGCATAACCGCCGGCGCGGATCTCATCATTACCAGCGGCGGCATGTCGGTGGACCCGGATGATGTGACCAGGGGTGGCATCATGCGGGCCGGGGCCACGGATATCTGCTACGGCTCGCCGGTGCTGCCGGGCGCCATGTTTCTGAGCGGCCGCATCGGCGAGGTGGTGGTGCTGGGGCTGCCCGCCTGCGGCATGTTTCACCGCATTACGGTTTTTGATCTGATTCTGCCGCGGGTGCTGTGCGGCGAGAAAATCACCAGGGAAGAGCTGGCGAAACTCGGTCACGGCGGCCTGTGCCGGGTCTGCAAGGAGTGCCGGTACCCGGTGTGCGGGTTTGGGAAATGAATTGGTCTTGTTTGTCTTATTGGTCCTATTAGCCGGATTAGCTGGACCAGTCGAAATGATGGATTCCGGCTAGCAACATGCCGGAATGACGGCAGGGCAATTTCGCAACCGGACAACGCTGCATCAGCCCGCTCGGACCAATCGGACCAGTCAGACCAACCAGACTAATCAGACCAGTAAGACCAGTAAGACCAATCAGACTATTGAATAACCATCCAGCAGCGCATGGCCAGCCGGCCGGTTTTTTTATCCTTACCGCTGATCGTCACCCTGTTGATATGGCTCGACAGACCTTTGTCATTGTCAATAAAGATGGTACTCCCCTCAAGTTTGGCCCGCTGCCAGCCCAAGCCGGTCACGTAAATCCCCAGGGATTCCCGCTCGTATCTGTCCGGGTACAGAAGCGTGGCACCGAACCGTTTCACCCGGCCGTCCGCCAGGGGGGCCAGGTCCGGCTGTCTGGCGCTGATCGGCATATCCAGGTGGTTCAGCACCTCGGCAAAATGACTCATGGTGCTCCACTCCTTGCCGAGAATGGGCTCTCTCGGCATCAAAAACGGATCCGTATCCGCACTGATTACCCCGGGGTCCTGACTCATGATGGCCTCATAGCCCAGCCCCTTGATCTCCTGCAGGACAACGGAGTTGTACTCGCCATAGGGAATGGAAAATATCCTCGGTTTGTAGCCGAGCTTCTTGGCCAGCAGCTCCGACCCTTTTTGCAGATCAGCGCGAATCCAGGCCCGGTAAGCAGCGTCATCAAGCCCCTTGGGCCTGTCCGTCAGGCGGTAATGGGAGTAAGAGTGGTCCTGGAAATCAACCCCGGCCTGTTGCAGCTCCCGCGCCTGATCCCAGGTCATGTAGGCGGAGGTGTTGCCGTCAATGCCGTTCACCGTGGGGAATATGGTAAAAGGATAACCAAAGGACTTCAGTATCGGCCACGCCTTGTCGTAGATGCTGCGGAAGCCGTCATCAATGGTGATGACCACGGCTTTTTCCGGCAGGGGTGTTTTATTTTTGATCGAAGCGACCAGATCGGTCAGGGGGATGACCTGGTAGTGGTTATTTTTAAGATAGTCCAGCTGCTCCCGGAATCGCTCCGGGCTGACATTGGTGGAGGGATATTTTGTCTCGCCGAAACGGTGATAGATCAGCACCGTGGCCCCGGCGCCATCAGCCGGCGCACCTTGGCCGGCAACAAGGCAGGCAGGGAAAACAAGAGCAAGAAAGAAGATGAAGTTTAATACACAACATCCCGGAATAATGCTCTTTTTACATCTTGACATATTGAGCGCCCCGCAGGGAAACCACGTTCTGGGGTTCAGGCGGTAGCTGAAAATTTTCAGCCAGCTCCAGGGCATCGAATTTACGCAGTTCATTGGTGACGATGATCTGTTTCACATCGGCGATATAGGAATCCCGCCTTTCCGAATAGTTGAGCAGACCGTCGGCCAGGGACATGGAGTTGCCGGTGCGGCTGCGCAGTTGCCGCAGCTCGGCGTAGGCCGGCAGCCGGTTAATCATCAGCAGGTAGGCGCGCAGGGAATCAAGCAGGGAATCGAACATGGCCACCTTGTGGGAAGCGCCCTGCTCAAGGCTGGCCGGGATGATGCCCTCTTCGCCCCAGGTCCAGATGCCGAAGAGATTATTACCCTCGGCGGCAAAGCGGGAACTCCCCCAGCAGGATTCCAGGGC
The DNA here is from genome assembly GCA_016219175.1 of Deltaproteobacteria bacterium. Taxonomy (GTDB): domain Bacteria; phylum Desulfobacterota; class Desulfobulbia; order Desulfobulbales; family SURF-16; genus SURF-16. The sequence continues at coordinate 71,607 of JACRCD010000076.1, forward strand.
GCCCTGGGCCAGAATAAGGCTGAGCGGCAGCCCTTCCACCCGCAGGAGCAGATCCTCCTTGGAGTTGGTGCGGTATTTCCAGGTAAGACGCTCAAGGATCTCAATCTCCATCTCGCTCACGGTGCGCGGCCAGACGGTTGTATGGTCAAAGGACAGAAAGTCGCGGCCGTCATCAAGTTTGGCCATGATGGAGTGCAGGGTCTTCTTTTCCTGCTCTATCTCCTGGAGAGCGATGAGGCTGATGGGCAGCAGGGTGTTGATAAAGGCCTTTTTCTTGGTTTCCACATCCAGGCTGTTCATATCCTGGGGCAGGTTGGCGAATATGACCGGCGAAACGGGCGCATCCTTGCCGATATCCCAGAGATTTCTGCTGCGCAGATTGTCAAGCAGGTCCTCGGAGGAATCAACCCGCACGGCGCGCAGGGCGTCCCTGCTGATCTTTTGCGTCATTTTTTTACCGGAAAGGTTTGACGCCGGCGGACGGCGGGCCAGGAGCACCAGCAGCAGACACAGGCAGCACAGGCCGAAGACGAGGCTGACGGCGATGATTCTGTATTCCGGGCGGACGGGTGGCGCGGAGCGCGCCACTTTTCCCGGCCTGTTGAACAGCTGGGAGCGGCCGGTCAGGTCAGCTTTGAGATAGCCGTTGCCCGAGAAGCTTATCTTCTGATTGATCTTCATAAAATCGCTGTCAAATGAGGTTTCTGCAAAATGACGACAATGGCGTTTCGTCATTCCGGGCAAACGCGGCGCGACCCGGAATCCATTGTGCTTTCCGGATTCCGGCTAACCGCCATCTCCGCAAGCGGGAACAACGAAGCATGAAAGTCCGGCGCTCCGGCCTGGTCGGTTTCGAGCACCGTCGACTTTCATATAAAAGGCCTGCCGGAATGACGGCTTTTTTCGACCCTTGCAAGAGGCTTAAACTATTGCCAAAAAGTGTGCGGTACACTGAATTCATACCACAGCGGCCCGGTATTTGAATCTGCAACACTATATATTGCGTTACACTAAAAATCAAACCTATTATTTCCCGGTCCGGCCACCCCGGGTTCCATAACGAAAAGTTGTCAAAAAAAAGTGAACAGGGTAAAAGACAGGAGTCAAACCGGCCGCACATATACCAATTTAATCTCCGGGAGGAAAGATATGATTTACCGACTGCTTGTTTTTTTTCTGCTGCTCAGTCAGCCCCTGTTCGCCCAGGCGGCGGATGCACCCGCCCTTGCCCCCGCGCCGGCGGCGCCCGCCGCCTCGGCCGGCAAGGGAAGGATTGTCATGGAGACCACCATGGGCACCATCAAAATCGAGCTTTTTGACGACAAGGCCCCTATCACCTGCAAAAATTTCCGCCGGTACGTCTTTGAGGGATTTTTCAACGGCCTCATCTTCCACCGGGTCATTCCCGGCTTTGTCATCCAGGGCGGCGGTTTTGAACCGGGCATGAAACAGAAGCCCACCCACGAACCCATTGTCAATGAGGCGGACAACGGTCTGAAAAACACCAGGGGCACCCTGTCCATGGCCCGCACCCAGGACATTTACAGCGCCACCAGCCAGTTCTTCATCAACGTGGTGGACAACAAGTCCCTTGATCACCGGGGAAAAACACCGGCCGGTTTCGGCTATGCCGTTTTCGCCAAGGTTGTTGAAGGCATGGAAGTTGCCGACAAGATCGTCGCCACGCCCACCGGCCAGAAGGGTTTTTACCAGGATGTGCCCAAAACGGACATGGTGATGCTTAAGGTGTACGAGGAGAAGTAGCGTTTCAGCGCTTGAGCGATCCAGCGTTCAAGCGTTCAAGCGTTCAAGCGTTGGAACGTTCCAACGCTACTTCTTCCCCTCGTCAAACAGGGACAGGATCTTCGGGTCCTGCCCCTCTTCCTCTTTCTTTTCCTTCATCTCATCTATCCTGCGCACGACCCGGCTCGACACCCGCTTGCCCCTGGCCACCGACCCCTTGATGAGAAATTCGTCGAAACAGAAATCCTCATAATTTTTCTTGGCCCTTTTGGACGGCCTGAGGTGGATGCGCACCTTGCTCCCCTCGCCCAGGGAAAGAAACATGATGCGGGATCGCGCGTGCGTGGGGAAAAGATGATACTCCTTTTCCAGAATGAATTTGGGACAATGAAAACGCTTGATATAGCAGAGGTCTTCTTCCCCATCCAGATAGATGGCGTTGAACACCTGCTTTTCATCAACCCTGCCCACCCAGTAAAGATCAGGGCCGACAAAAACCTTGTCGGCCACATGAATCACCTTGTAGACCCCGTTTCTGAAAATCAGCAGCAGCTTGTCGTATTCCGAGCAGGCAAAGAAGCGGTCACAGTCGGTCTTGACCTGATGGCCCAGGAAACCGCTCTCCCGATGATAGCCCACGGTGAGATTGGACAGGGCCACGTCCCGGGCCTCAACCTCGGAAAAGGTGGTGATTTCCGTGCAGCGCGGGTAAAGATGGCCATAGGTGGCAAGCAGTTTGTCAAGGTAGCGCAGGCTGAAGGCGACCATGTCCCGCAGATCCTTTTCCACCTGCCGCATGCGGTCCTGCACCTCTTTGATTTCCTTAAGTTTTTTATCGATGTCATAGCGGGAGATGCGGCGGATGCGGATCTCAAGCAGCCGCTCGATGTCGTCTTTGCTGACGTCGCGCAGCAATCTGTCCCGGAAAGGGGCCAGGGCCTCGGCCACCGCGCTGACCACCAGCTTGTAACTGGTGCATTCCTCGATTTTTTTATAGAGCCGCTCCTCGATGAAAATCTGCTCCAGCAGATGGGCGTGCAGTTTTTCCCGCAAACGGTCCAGCTCGATGGTCAGCTCTGTTTCCAGATCACGCTTGAGCTTGGCCGTGTTGTTGATGAGCAGCTCGGAAAGCGGGATGTTGACCGGCCTGTTGTCGCGGATGGCCGTCAGATTGGGGCTGATGGGCACCTCGCAGTCCGAGAAGGCGTAGAGCGCCCGGATAGTATCCTCGGCGTAAATGCCGCGGGCCAGCTTGATCTCGATCTCCACCTCTTCGGCGGTATAATCGTTGATGGAAACGATCTTGATCTTGCCCTGTTTGGCCGCCTTCTCGATGCTTTCCATGAGCGACAGGGTAGTGGTGGTGTAGGGGATCTCTTTAATCAGGATGGTCTTGTCGTTTTTTTCGACAATTTTCGCCCGGCACCTGATCTTGCCGTTGCCGTCGTTATAGCCCGTGACATCCATGAGCCCGCCCTGGGGAAAATCAGGGAAAAGCTCAAAGGATTCGCCGCGCAAAATCTTTTTCTGGGCCTCGATGAGTTCGCGGAAATTATGGGGCATGATCTTGGTGGCCATGCCCACGGCGATACCGTCCGCGCCCTGCAGCAGCAGGAGCGGCAGTTTGGCGGGCAAGGTAACGGGCTCCTGCATGCGGCCGTCATAGGAATCGGCGAACTCGGTCAGATCCTTGTTGAACAGGATCTCCCTGGCCAGCGGGGTGAGGCGGCACTCGATATAACGGGCCGCCGACGGGCCGTCGCCGGTGAAGATGTTGCCGAAGTTGCCCTGGCGTTCGATGAGATAGCCCTTGTTGGCCAGATTGACCAGGGCCCCGAAGATGGACTGGTCGCCGTGGGGATGGAGTTTCATGGTCTCGCCCACCACGTTGGCCACCTTGTTGAAGCGGCCGTCATCCATGTTGAACAGGGTCTGCATGATGCGGCGCTGCACGGGCTTGAGGCCGTCGGTCACATCGGGGATGGCGCGCTCCTTGATGACGTAGGAGGTGTAGTCCAGGAAATTCTCGTCAAAGAGCTTATGCAGGGAGCCGTATTCGGTCAGGGTTTCCATATATTTTGTCCAATTAGTCCGATTGGTCTTATTGGTCTTATTGGTCTTATTGGTCTTATTGGTCTTATTGGTCCGACTGTCAGACCAGTCAGACCAGTTAGACCAGTTAGACCAGTTAGACCAGGCAGACCAGTTAGACCAGTCAGACCAGTCAGACTAAACAAGATAATTCATGATGTACTCTTTGCGCACCGGGGTATTCTTCCCCATGTAAAAGGAGAGGAGCTTCGGCACGTCGCTTAGCCGGTCGATGTTGACCTGCTGCAGCCGGATATTGTCGCCGATGAACTGCTTGAACTCCCGGGGGGATATCTCGCCCAGCCCCTTGAAGCGGGTAATCTCAACCTGGCTGTCACCCTTGCCCCTGCCTTTTAATTCCTTTTCCGCCAGCTCTTTTTCCTTTTCCGAATAACAGTATCTGGTTTCCTTTTTGTTGCGCACCCGGAAAAGGGGGGTCTCCAGGATATAGACATGGCCCCTTTTCACCAGGTTTTCAAAATAGGTGAGAAAGAAGGTGAGCAGCAGGTTTCTGATGTGCAGCCCGTCCACGTCGGCGTCGGTGGCCAGGATCACCTTGTCGTAGCGGAGCCCGCCCACCGACTCTTCGATGTTCAAGGCCCGCATCATGTTGTACATCTCCTCGTTTTTGTAGAGCAGCGCCATGGACTGGCCGTAGACATTCATCGGCTTACCCTTCAGGGAAAAGACGGCCTGGGTCATGGGATCACGGGAGCTGACAATGGAGCCCGAGGCGGACTGGCCCTCGGTGATGAAAACCATGTTCTCGCGGCCCGGCTGGGATGGGTTCTCCTTGGTGGGGTGGTACTTGCAATCCTTGAGCTGGGGCACGCGGATGGCCACCTTCTTGGCCTTGGCCTTGGCCTCGGTGCGCACATGCTGCAGCTCCTTGCGCACCCTCTCGTTCTGCTGGATCTTGTCGATCAGCACCTCGGCCACTTCTTTTTCCTTGTAGAGGTAGTCGCAGACAAAATCCTTGACCCGGTTGACGATGGTCCCCCGTATCTCCGTGTTGCCCAGCTTGTTTTTGGTCTGGGACTCGAAGATGGGGTCCTTGATCTTCACCGCCACCGTGCCGACAATACCCTCCCGCACGTCGTCGCCGGAAAATTTTTTACCGGTAAACTCGTTGACTCCTTTGAGTATCCCCTCCCGGAAGGCGGAAAGATGGGTGCCGCCTTCGTTGGTATAGGTGCCGTTGACAAAGGAAAAATAGTTTTCGCCGTAACCCTCCGTATGGCAGAAGGCAAATTCCAGGGTTTCGTCCTTATGGTACAGGGGCTGGTAAAGCCGTCCTTCATCAATCTCGTTATCAAGCAGGTCGAGCAGGCCGTTGGCGGAAAAAAAACATTCCTTATCCAGGTAAAGTTTGAGACCGGCGTTGAGGTAGGCATAACGCCACAGCCTTTTTCTGACAAAATCGAGATTGAAGACAAATTCCTCGAAATGGTTCCGGTTGGGCACGAACTCGACCAGGGTGCCGTTCTTTTCCGCGCTCTCCCCTTCCTCCTGCTCTTGCAGGATGCCTTCGGCAAAAGTCGCCCTGGCGAATCTGCCCTCCCGGTAAGAGGTGACGGTGAAGTCTTCGGACAGGGCATTGACGGCCTTGGTGCCGACCCCGTTTAGGCCCACTGAAAACTGAAAGACATCGGTATTGTATTTGGCGCCGGTGTTGATGACCGAAACGCACTCCACCAGCTTGCCGAGCGGGATGCCGCGCCCGAAATCACGAATCCTGACCCGGGTCGTCTCCCCCTCGATAATGGTGATCATGACCTTCTTGCCCGCCCCCATGATGAATTCGTCAACGGCGTTATCGATGACCTCTTTAAGCAGGATATAGATGCCGTCATCGGGATGGGAACCGTTGCCGAGCCGGCCGATATACATACCCGGACGGAGACGGATATGCTCAAGCGAACTTAAGGTTTTTATTTTTGATTCATCGTAAGCGGCTGTTGCGGACATGATAGGCGTATGACAAAATAAAGGTTAAGGGTTTCCGGGATATTTTGCGTTACATTCTATATCCCTCTTTCCGGCCGGACGCAACCTCAATAACAATGATTTTTGCAATGGTTTGAGAAAAATCCTTGCCTCCGTGGCTAGTTACGTTAATGTTATTTTTTTATATCAGTTTGATTAGGTTGTGGACTAATAGACTATTAAACTATTAGGCTATTAGGCGTTAGTCACCGCGTGCGCAACAAAACACCCGTTGCGCCACCCTACGCGTTGCCCTTGGAAAATGTCGTTATTCCGCTTGATTATGGCGGGATGGCGTAGGGTGGGCACGGCCTCATCGTGCCCACCGGGATTGGCGTGGCGTTACAACCGGGCTCGTCACCGCGATCGACCACCAACATATAAAGAAAGGACTTGTTATCATGTCTGAAAAATTAAATGAAAAACTTGGCAGCACCGCTGTCATCTGGAACCTGAGCGACCTGTACAGTTCCCCGCGGGACCCCGCCATCAAGGAAGATATTGACTTCTGCCAGGAGGAGGCCACCCTGATCCGCGAATCCTTTGCCGGCAAACTCGATACCCTGGTTCCGGCCGAGCTGGCCCGCCTGGTGCGCCGTTTTGAAAGAATTGAAACCTTCATCGCCAAGGTGGCGACCTTTGCCTTTCTCAATTTCACCACCCAGATAAAAAACCAGGAAGCCGGGGGTTTTCTCCAGCAGGTCAAAGAAACCTCAAGCCGCATTGCCAGGGAAACGGTCTTCTTTGAACTGGAATGGAGCAAGATGGAGCAAAAGACGGCTGATCCGCTGCTGGCCGCCGGGGAAACCGCCCATTTCCGCCATTATCTGGAGAATATCCGCCGTTACGCCAGCCACATGCTCTCCCAATCCGAGGAAACGATCCTCATTGAAACAGCCCCGGTGGGCAGAAGCAGCTGGACCAATCTCTTTGAAAAGGTGCTGGGCCACATGCAGTTCGGCCCGTCAAAACGCACCGAGGAAGAGGTCTTGTCCGATCTCTACTCCCAGGACAGGGAGGTGCGGCGCATGGCGGCCGAGGAGCTCACCGAGGGGCTGAAAGGCCAGCTGCACATCCTCACCCACATCTTCAACACCGTGCTGGCCGACAAGATGATCAGCGACCGGCTGCGCAGCTATCCGTCCTGGATCAACTCCATGAATCTCGCCAATGAGCTCGAGGACGCAACCGTAGAGGTGCTGATTGGCGCGGCAACATCCCGTTATGACATCGTCAGACGCTATTATAAGGTAAAAAAAGAGCTGCTGGGGCTTGACGAACTGAAAGACTACGACCGCTATGCCCCCCTGCCGCACCTGCCGTCAGCAACCATCGGCTGGGAGGAATGCAAGGCAATGGTGCTCAGCGGCTTCCGCAATTTTTCGCCCAAAATGGCGGAAATCGCCTCCTTCTTCTTTGACCGCGACTGGATCCATGCCCCGGTTTTCGACGGCAAACGGGGCGGGGCCTTTGCCCATCCCTGCGTGCCCGAGGTGCATCCCTACGTTCTGGTGAACTACACGGGCAACATCCGCGATGTTTCCACCGTGGCCCATGAACTGGGCCACGGCGTGCACCAGTATCTGGCGGCCAAGCAGGGTTACTTTAACAGCAACACCCCCCTGGTCCTGGCCGAGACCGCCTCGGTATTCGCCGAACTGCTCATCTTCCACGATCAGCTGACGGCGTTAAGCGATGTGGGACAGCGCAAGGCCTTTATCTGCCAGAAGCTGGAATCCATTTTCGCCACGGTTTTCCGCCAGGTGTCGATGAACAGGTTTGAAAACCTTATTCACAACACCAGACGGGATGAGGGGGAACTCTCCGACAGCAGGCTCTCCGAACTGTGGATGACAACCCAGCGGGAGATGTTCGGCGATTCGGTTACCCTGACGGACAACTACGGAATCTGGTGGTCGTACATCCCCCACTTTCTCCACACCCCTGGCTATGTCTATTCCTATGCCTTCGGCGAACTGCTGGTGCTGGCGCTCTACAATCTCTACCAGAGCGAAGGCAAGGAGTTCATCCCGAAATATCTGCATCTTCTCAGCCAGGGCGGCAGTCTCTCCCCCTATGAACTGCTGCGGCCGTTTGGGGTGAATCTCGACGATCCCGCCTTCTGGCAGGGCGGGCTGTCCGTTATTGATCAGATGCTGAAAAGTATCGAGTAGCCATTCTGGATGGGCCGGAAATATAAAATCATCCCGTTTGTTCTGCTGCTTACGGGACTGCTGGTTTACGTCGCTCCCAACCTCCTGTCAGTCAAGGAGATCGGGGCAAGACTTGTCGAACAGGCAAGTTCCGCCATGCAGGCAGAGATCATCGTCGGCCGGCTGCACTGGAACTGGGATCCCCTGCCCCACCTGACCCTGGTTGACACCACGGTCACTCACCGGGATTTTAACCTGCGCTTGCCAGACAGCAGGATTTATCCGGACTGGTGGGCGCTGCTGGCCGGCCGGGTAAACCTGGGCCACCTCTCGCTGCGCAGCCCCGATATCACGCTTAACCCCTCCTTCTTTTCAGCAGCGGGGGGGGAGGCGCCGCCGCCTTTGCTAAATGTGACGGTGGAGGGCGGAACCCTGCATACCCCGTCCCTGACCTATGACAACATCACGGTCAAGGGTCAGTCGTTTGCCGATATCAACCTGAAGATCCGCAAAAAATCCGGGCATCTGGCCGTGACCTGGCTGGCCAGGTCGTCCTTTGCCGGTTTGCTCTCCCTGCAAGGCAAATTTTTCACGGAAAGCTCCTCCTATTCCTGCACCCTGGAGACTAAAAAATTCCGGCTGAGCGAGCTGATCGACTCCGCCTCCACCGTCATCCGCCCCTTGGCCGGGGGGACCGATTTCAACTGCGATATCATCGGCGACGGCAAGCAAAACGTGCAGGTCCTCTTCAGCGGAGGGATTCCCGCCTTTTCCCTGCGGCGCCTGGAGAATCCCGTTGCCTTCACCTTCAATCAGGCCAAGCTGCTGCTGGAGAAAAACGGTCCGGATCTTTCCGCCAGAATTTTTGAATTGGGCATGATTGACCCGCTGGTCTCCTTCTCCGGCAAGGTCAGCCGTTCTCTTGCCCCGGATTCCACCACGCCCCTGTACCGGCTTGAACTCGCCGCCCGGGATATCGATTTAAGCGGGATACGCGGCAAACTGCTCACCCTGCTCGGCGACGAACACATCACCGGCACGGTCTGCGATATTGTCCGGGCAGGGCGGGCAAAATCGGCAAGTTATGCCTTTAACGGCACGCTGGCGGAGTTTGCCAACCTGTCGGCCATGACCATTCATGTTGACGTGGACCAGGCCAGCATCCATGTGCCCGAGGTTGATCTCGATCTGGAGCGGGCCTCCGGACCCATCATTATAAAGGACGGCGTGATCCACGGCTACAACCTGACCTCCTGGCTCGACAGCCACTTCGGCTCAAACGGCTCGTTTTCCCTGGGACTTTCCGATGACAACTGGCTTTTCAAGCTCGATCTTGATATCGACGCGGACCTGGCCCTGCTGCCCCAAACCCTGCATCACCTCATCAAAAATGACGGCTTCGGAAACGAGGTGGGCAAATTTTCCGCCCAGGGGCGGAAGATGGGGCATCTGACCATCGGCGACGATCTGCGCGACTTCACGGTGGATGTCCAGGTGCCCGACATGAAGGACACCGAGGTCAATTATGAGCGGCTGATCTGGCCCGTCACCCTGCAGGCAGGCGCACTGCACATCCACGGCGACGAAATCGCCTGGCGGGAGGTGGCGGCCCAGGCCGGCCCCCATGTGATTCGTGAATTTTCAGGCAAGCTGTCCTGGGCTGACAGCAGCGCCGTTCCCTTTGGTGTGGAAAATTTCGCCGGCACACTTGATGCCGAGTCCCTGCTCACCGAACTGAACCGCTACCCATGGATCAACGAAGCCCTTGCCCCCCATGTCTCATCGCTGGCAGGCGCCATTTCCGTCAGCCGGGCCAAGGCGCAAGGCGCCCTGCTCTCCCCCTCCTCCTGGGGCTATGAGCTTGGAGCGGCCCTGGAAAACATCAGCTGCGACACCCCGTATCTGCCCCAAACCGTGACCATCGCCAAGGGCGCCCTGGCATTGGAGACCAAGCGGGTCGCCCTGTCAGGGGCGGAAGTGACATTTCTCGACTCTCCCCTCACCCTGGCCACGGATCTCTCCCATGACCGTTTTTCAGGCTGGCAGGGGGGTCTGGAACTGACTGGGCCCGTTACCCAGGCCCAAGGCGACTGGCTGGCGGGTAAGGATTGGCTCCCGCAACCTTTTTTCCCGAAAATTCCCTGTGAGCTTGACAAATTCAAAATAAACTTCAGCGGAGATGATGTCACCCTGCTTGGCGCCCTGCGGAACAAATCCCCGGCCGGCCTCCCCGTGACGGCCGGCCTTGACGTCCGGATCAGGGACGGCCGCCATGAGCGTTCGAGTTTTCATTTTGCCGGCGGGGAAAAAGAGGGTCTTATCACCATGACCGGCGATTATTCGCTGTCCTTTCCGGAAATCGCCTTTCAGGGCAGCATTGACTGGCAGACGGTGACCACCGTCTTCAACAGCCAGACACTTCTTGGCGGAGAGCTGCATGGGGAGTTCACCCTCACTCCCCCGGGTCCGGACCAGGAGGGCTTTACCTTCACGGGCCTGGCTGAGGCGCATGACCTGCAATGGCTATGGGGAAATTTGGCGCGGCCGGTCTCCATTGCCAGTCTGTCACTGCAAGGGGATGGGGAACATTTAGCCATCAACGACCTGCTCTTCACCTTTGAAAATGAAACGGTGAGCAGCAGCGGCGAACTCTCTTTTTATCCGCGGCACATCGAAACGGATCTCACCCTGCGCGCTGAAACCTTGTCGCAAAACACCCTCAGCCATTTCATCGAGGATTTAAACGTTTCTTTGGATAGCATCGGCAGCTCCGGAAACAGGCTCTCCACCTTTTCAAAAAAGATTACCGGCGGCATCGACATTGAGGCCAAGGAATTTTCCTTTGCCGAAACAATCAAGGAAGGCAAGAGCGAAAGCTACAAGCTCACGCCCTTACAGGGGAGAATAGACTTTACCGGCCAGGGAGCAACCACGCTGCTTCTGACGGATTCCGGATTCTGCGGCCTGGCCATTGACGGTACTTTGACCTGGCAGGGAGAACAGAGCAGCAAGGAATTCATCCTGAAAAATCCGGATGGCTCCCCGGCGCTTTTTGATGATTTCCTGCCGTGTGCCGGGGTTAAAAAGAGGTTTCTCTCCGGTCCTTTTTCCGTCAACGCTACCCTGACTGACGCAAATGGCACCCTGTCAGCAGGCAAGTTCGATTTGAAGGGTGAGGAAGGTGTCCTGGAAAAGATGGAAATCCTGTCCAAGATTTTCAAGCTCATCAATATTACGGACTATTATCAGGGCCTTTTTTCCGGCGGGTTCCGCTATAAGATGATGGAGATCCATGGTCATGTCGCTGATAATCTGCTTATTCTGGACAAGGCCGTCATGGAGGGAGAAGGGATGGATGTCATGGCCCAGGGCAACATCAACCTGCATAGCCTGGAAATGGATCTGACCTTTTTCATTGTGCCGTTCAAGTCACTTGACAAGATCATCAACATGGTGCCGCTGGTGGGCCGTATCGTCGGCGGCAAGAAACGCCACATCGTCACCTACCCGCTGCGGGTGACGGGCAAGCTGAAGGAACCCGACATCACGGTGCTTTCACCCACGGCAATCGGCAAGGCAGCAATCGACTTCATCTTTGACACCATTACCTTTCCGCTTGATATCCTGCCCTTGCCGGAGGGGGAGAAGTAGAAACGAAGAAGAGAGAAGCGAAGGGTGGGCACGTCTTTATCGTGCCCACCTGGGATGTCCTGTCGGGAAAGGGTTCCCGACATGCGACTCCTGTAACGCGGCGGTGTCCCTCCCCGCGTGCGCAACAAAACAGCCGTTGCGCACCCTACCCTGCTGCCCTTGGAAAATGTTGTTATTCCGAAGTGTTACGGTGGCCTGCGTAGGGTGGGCACGGCTTTATCGTGCCCACCGGCATTCGTTGCGCACCCGCCTTCTGCCTTCGCCCTTCCAATTACAGCCTGCCCTTCAAGGCCGCCCGCCAGATCCGGCGTGCCGTCTCTTCCTTGGCAAGCAAGGGGAAATCAAGCTGTCCGCCCTGGCGGTCCAGCAAAATCACCCGGTTGGTATCGACGGCAAAACCGCTGTCTGGGGCCGTGATATCATTAATGACGATAAAATCGAGATTTTTCCTTTCCAGCTTTTCCCGGCCGTGTTCCAGCAGATTGGTGCTTTCCGCGGCAAAACCGATGAGCAGCGGCGGGATGGCGCGCTGATTTTTTATCTCACCGAGCTTGTGCAGGATATCCCGGTTCGGCTCAAGTTCGAGTGCGGCCTTTTCTCCGGTCTTCTTTATCTTGTCCGCAGAGAACACGGCAGGCCGGTAATCGGAAACAGCGGCGGCCTTGACGATGATATCCGCGGTATCAAAGCGGCTCAGCACTTCCCGGTACATTTCCGCGCCAGTCCGCACCTTGATGCATTCAACGCCTGCCGGCGGGATAAGCTGCGCGGGGCCGCTGATCAAAATGACCTTGGCCCCCAGCTCCCTGGCCGTGGCGGCCATGGCGTAGCCCATTTTGCCGGATGAGCCGTTACTCAGAAAGCGTACCGGATCAAGGGGTTCTTCCGTGGGACCGGCGGTAACGATAACGGTTTTGCCGGCAAGATCCTGGGGCGACAGGGCTGCGATTACGGCTTCCCGCACATGCGCCCATTCCGGCAGCCGGCCCGGCCCTTCCTCGTCACAGGCCATCATGCCGCTCTCAGGGTCGAGCACCCTGTAACCGAATTTTTTCAGCTTTTCTATATTCTCCTGGGTTGCCGCATGCTGATACATCTTGCTGTTCATGGCCGGACAGACGACAATTTTCGCCTCACTGGCCAAAACGATGGCGGACAGCAGATCATCAGCCAGACCATGGGCCAGCCTGGCAATGGTCTGGGCCGTGGCCGGGGCGACGAGGATGAGATCACTTTCCCTGGCCAGCCTGATGTGGGGGATCTTTTCTTCATCCTGGCTGTCGAACATGGAGCCGTAAACCCGGTTTCCCGTCAAGGCGGCAAAGGTCAGGGGCGTGACGAATTTAGCGGCAGCCCTGGTCATGACCACCTTGACCTCGGCCTCTTCCCGCCGCAGCGACCGGACCCAGTCGCAGACCTTGTAGGCGGCAATGGAACCCGTGATGCCGCAAAGTATGTTCCTGTTTTCAAAAATTCCAGTCATAATTTTTTAATAATCACCCAATTAATTCAAAGGAGATACGGAATAGCTGTCCGAGCTGCCGGAACCGCCACTGCCGGAGCCGGACTCCTGCGAGATATAAATATTGACCACGGTCTTGAAATTCAATTTATTTTCGGAAATGGTAATCATGCAGGTCTTATCGGGTTTGGTAAAAATGAGAAGATAGTTTTTCGCCTTGACGATGCCGGAAAGTTTCCAGCCGTTTTTCGGCATTGAACCCTCAAAAAAATCGGAAAGGGAAATGACGTCGATGCGACCTTCGAAATTCAAGACCCCGCCGTTAAAGGAATCGGTTTTGACGTACATGGAATTTTCCCGGTTCATGTTCAGTCCGTCAGGAATGAGAACCTCCCGGAAATCAGGCGGATAATAAGGCTGGCTGGACGAGGAAATACCCTGTTGCTGCTGGGTATTGTCGCTCCCCATGCCGCCGAAGGAAGTGCATCCCGCCAGCAGGGAAAAAGAGAAGAGCAGAGCGAGGGAACGAACGGCGATATACTGTTTACTTTTGGAAAACATCGGTAGCCTCCTGGGGAAACGTTTTTAATATGAATTCATCAAGCTCTTTCCGTGATGATTTTTGATTGCGGTGCAGCGGATAGCCGATGGCAAGCACGGCCATGAGATCGTACCGTGCGGAGAGGGCAAAGATGGCGTTTACTTTTTCCTTGTTTTTCAGGATCTGCCCGAGCCAGACTGCTCCCAGCCCCAGAGCTTCCGCGGCCAGCAGCATATTTTGCAGACAGGCCCCGGCGGCCTGATGATCCTTCACCGCGTCGTACATGGCCTCGGTGTCCAGATAGACGGCGATCAGCGCACGGGCAGCCAGGACAATGTGACGGTAATGGGTGGTTTCGCTTATTTTTCCCCGCATCACGTCATCGGTGACAATGACAAAACGCCAGGGCTGGTTATTAAGCCCCGAAGGCGCCCAGGTGCCGGCCCGGACGATCTCGAGCAGGTCCGGCATGGCCACGGCGCCATCGCTAAACTCCCTGATGCTGCGTCTTGCATAAATGGCAGATAAAACAGACTGTGTCATTTACGTGATACCTCGCTTACACCCTCTCGTGAAAATTTTCATTGTTTAATACCCCTTTGTTGCAGGAATTTCAATAATTTGTTAGATGGTTTGTAACTGTTTCAGAGGATAGAGCGCCATATTGAAATAAAAACATCCTTTCATTGATAATTGTCAATTTTCAAGTATCAATTGTTAATTGAGTCCCATTCCGTGTCGAAAAAGAAAAAACATAGTCCCCTGCCCGTTCTGGCCGAAGGCTCCATCCTGGTTGACACCCATTGTCATCTTGACATGCTCGCTGACGGCGGAAGGGATGCCGGACAGGTCATTGACCGGGCCTTTGCCGCCGGGGTGCGGTCCATCATTACCATCGGCATTGACATACAGACCTCCCGGCGGGCGCTGGAGTTCGCCAAAAAAAATTCCGGGGTTTTCGCCGCTGTCGGGGTGCATCCCCACCATGCCGGGGAAGTAAACGGCAAGACCCTGGCCGAGCTGAAAGAAATGGCTCGGGATGAGCGGGTGGTCGCCTATGGCGAAATCGGCATCGACACAGTCAAGGACCATGCCCCCCTTGTTGTCCAGGAAAAGGCCTTTATCAGCCAGCTGTTGCTGGCCCGAGAACTTGGGCTGCCGGTTGTTGTTCATAACAGGGAGGCCCATGCCGAGATTCATGGGCTGCTCAAACAGCACGGCCCCTTGCCGGCGGGCGGGGTCATCCATTGTTTTTCAGGCGACGGAGAGATGGCCCTGAAATTTGTCGAACTGGGATTTTATATCTCCATCCCCGGCGTGGTGACCTTTAACAAGGCGGAAATGCTGCAGGAGGCCGTGCGCGCCGTTCCCTTAAGCGCCCTCCTTATTGAGACGGACGCCCCGTTTCTGGCCCCCGTCCCCTTCCGGGGAAAAACCAATGAGCCGGCTTACTCCCTCTATACGGCCCAGAAAATCGCCGAATTAAAGGGTTTAAGCCTTGATGAGGTTGCCAGGGCCACCACGGCCAACGCCGCCAAGCTCTTCGGCATATCCGTTTAGGGTCCGTTATAAAATAACCATTACAGATTTGATATCACCTATACGGCCCCTTATGCCGTTGCCGCGCATGGTGTGTTACAGTAATTTATTGACAACGGCTTAGTCCATAATTTTTATTACCCATATCAGCCATGCCGGATATTAAAGAAAATTTAAAAGAAATCAGGGAACGCATCAGCAAGGCGGCGCTGCGGGCGAGCCGTGACCCGCAGTCGGTCAGACTGGTGGCGGTGAGTAAAAAAATTGATCTGCCCCGTATCCAGGAGGCCATTCTCGCCGGCCAATTGATATTCGGCGAAAACTACATGCAGGAGGCCAGGGAAAAAATCAAGGGGGGCGGCGAGAGGGCGCAGTGGCATTTTATCGGCCATATTCAGTCGAAAAAGGCCAAGGATGCCGCCACCCTGTTTGATATGGTTCACACGGTGGACCGCCTGAAACTGGCCAGGGCCCTTGACCAGTACGCCGGCCGGGAATACCGGGTCCTGCCGGTTCTCGTCCAGGTCAATGTGGGGGAGGAAGAGCAGAAGGAGGGCGTGTTGCCGGAGCGGGCCGAAGAGCTCCTGCAGTCAATGCTGGACCTGCCGAGCCTGCGGGTAAAAGGGTTGATGACCATGCCTCCGTTTATGGCTAATGCCGAGGAGGTCCGTCCCTATTTCCGGCGGTTACGGGAAATGGCCGAGTATTTCGCGGGCAAGGGCTACTTCGGAGACCAGGAAGGTTTCGAGCTTTCCATGGGCATGTCGGGCGACTTTGAAGTAGCCGTTGAGGAGGGCGCCACCCTGGTGCGGGTGGGCACGGCCCTGTTCGGAGCCCGTCCCCCTGGCCGGCAGTAAAAAAAACGGGTAACGATCCAGTTGTCTGGAGCGGGCCATGGCCGTGATCGGCTTCCCACCGGTTTTCGCCTTGATCCGGATCGTTACTTCATGGTGAGCAGTTTGACAATTTCCCCCTCTTCGGGAAATCGTTTCTGTTCCGCCTTGGAGAAAATTTTCCTTCCATCCAGCTCCACCTCGAAAACGCCGCCTGAAGCGGCAATCAGCTCCACTTCGGCGCCCAGCCTTTCAACCAGCTCCGCTTCCAGCCTGGAAGCGCGGGGTTTATAGTTTCATTTTCCACAATAGGTAATCGACACCTTCATATTCTCTCCTTTTTCCGCTTTTCACTGATTCTCTGTTTGCTGGTACCACAAAACTATGATATTATTTCAAATAGAGTCTTTCTGGTTGAAATTACTCTTTTTTTCAACAATAATAGAAAAAAATGAAACGGCTCGTACCATTATATATAACGATATGAGCCTGATTGGTAGAGCATACCTGAAAATTATATTAGGGGTTGTTACGAAAAAAATCATTACATTTCCAAGCACCTCGTTACAACATGGCCAGGGACGGCCTGTGTCGCCGCCCGCTGTATGACCGGACAAGGGGCGGCCACCTCCTTAGGTAGGCCACGGCATTGAGAATTACGGTTATTTTTTGACAACGGCTCAGCAAATTTCATGGGGAACATCAATGAAGGGGACAGGGGAAAAACAACCGGATAAGGCAAAGAGTAAAATCACCCGTCATGTATTCCGGCTGCCGGTTGACGAGGAGGATAACATCTCCGTTGAATTAAACGGATCAACGTATGAGGTCATCAATATCGGCACCAACGGTGTCGGCATTCTGGTCGATGAGGAAAATTCCTTCGCGGTTGAGCAAAACATCGGGTCAATACGTCTGAATCTTTCCACCGGTCTTCTTCACCTGCAGGGCAGAGTGGTCCATGTTTCACCCAGGGATTTTCAACTCATCTGCGGCATTGAGTTCGTGCAAATGGACCCGGAGACTGAAGAAAAAATCTTGAGTTTTCTGCGCAGGCACAGAGAAACCCTCTTTGGCGGGAAATAGAGCCTCTCTCCCCGGCAAAGTTGCTGAACCCGTAAAAAAAACCGGTGACAAAGGCAAGATGGAGACACGGATGGCACAGGACCACGGACACAAAAAAGATGTGCTGGGTAATATTCTGCAGGGGCAGCAGCATGGCGGGAGTATCCAGGGGCTCGATGAGTTGACCATGATGATTGAACGTTACGCCAGCCATTACATCAACAAGGAAAACAATCCGTCTTCACCACCCCATACCCCGCCTTTGCCGAACAAAACAGAGGGCAAGCGCTCTCCGGTCAAAAGAAAATCCACCCACTACCTGACTAAGGAAGTCTTCAGGGAACTTAATGACGCCAACCTTTTTTTACGAGGGTTGCTCCCCGCCGGGTCAAAGCTTAAGGCCTCGAAATCAAAAATTGTCAACTATGCGGTGAAAACGCTGCTGGCTGATTTTGACGCCAAGGGAAAAGAAAGCGAACTGGTAAAAAATATGCTGAAAGATAATCCTAAATGATCTCAAGAGGACGATGTCATCGTTTCCATTTTTATGAAGCTGTCAATTTTCATGGATAATCAGCGATGATTTCTTTTGTTTTTTTATTCCGGAGACCCACATGGTTATAATCTGCCCGCACTGTCAAAAAGAACACTCCATTGACGAAAACCGCCTTCCCGCCAATGTCGTTAAGGTCCGTTGTAAATATTGCAAGGAGCAGTTTGACATCACCAGGCCCAAGGCAACCCCTGCCAGCCGCAATATGCCGGCCGCGGAGGAGAAAAAAAACGAACCGAGACGAATTGCCGTGACGCTTTCCAAGGGAGGGGTGGGCAAGACAACCACTGCCGTTAATCTTGCCGCCGGTCTGGCCCTGGCCGGTTTCAAGGTGCTGCTGGTGGATACGGATACCCAGGGCCAATCAAGCTTTATGCTCGGGCTGAAGCCCAAGGCCGGCTTGACTGAATTCGTCAATAATGAGCTGTCACTTGATGAAATCATAATACCGGCCAGGGACCGGCTGTGGCTTTTGGCCGGAGGCAAATCATTGGCAGGCTTGAAGCGGGTGATTGACCGCAAGGACTTCGGCGGGGAAATGACTCTGCGGGAAAAATTAACCGCCTTTGACAGCAAATTCGATTATGTGATTGTTGATACCTCTCCCGGCTGGGACCCTCTGATAGTGAACGTGCTTTTTTATGTCAAGGAAGTGCTTACCCCGGTTTCCCTGGAAGTGATGACCCTGCAGGGACTGGTGGAATTTCTGAAAAGCATGTCATCCATTCAGAAATACAACAAGGATGTCGCCCTCAAATATATACTGCCGACCTTTCACGACCAAAGGGTGAAGAAATCAAACGGCATCCTGAGCAAACTTGAAGAGCTTTACGGCAACCATGTCTGCACACCGATTAGATACAATGTGAGGCTTTCCGAGGCCCCGGCTTACGGACAGACCATTTACGAGTTCGCCCCTGGCTCCCCCGGCGCCCAGGACTACCGGGAATTGATCAGAAAAGTCACCAACAACCCGAAACTCTTTACCTGACCTTGACTGCCGACATGGATGACGACAAAATAATTCTTGCCAATGAGGCGTCCGAGGCCTTGGGCCGCAAGATTGCCCACTGCCTGGAAATCCCCTTTACCACCGCGCAGAAAAAATCTTTTGCCGACGGGGAAATTTACCACGCCTTTCCGGATGACATGTCGAGCCGTGATGTGATCATCATCGGCGCCACCCATAATGACAGATCTCACCAGGAGCTCATCGATCTGATTGACGGCTGCCACTATTACCGGGCCAAGTCGGTAAATGTCGTTATTCCCTATCTCGGCTATTCCACCATGGAGCAGGCCAAGCCGGACAGAAACGAGATACCGAAAGGCATTACCCGCACCAGACAGATTTTCCGGGCCAGACCGGATTTCGTCGCCTTCATCGACCTCCACTCCGAGGCCGTGTTGCACGCCCATCGCGGAGACGTGCAGACCCTGCATATCCACACCAACGAGCTGATTGTTAAAAAAATCAACGAGCTGCGGCTTGACAGCTTTGTCCTGGTTTCACCGGATTATGGACGCAGCAAATGGGTGGCCAGGCTGGCGGGTCAGCTCCATGCCCCCCATACCGCGGCTGACAAGGACCGCTATGCCATGGACAAGACCATGGTGAGTCAGGTGGCAAGTGTGGTGGGCGGCAAGATCGCCATTATCTGCGACGACATGATCCGCACCGGCGGCTCGATTATTCAGACGGCCATACGTTGCCGGGAGGCGGGGGCGAAGGATACCATACTGTTTGCCACCCATCTGGTTCTGGCCGGACAGGCGCGGGAAAAATTCAAGGAGCACGGCATCCGTAAAATAATCGGGGCCGACACCTATCCTGGTGTTGAAAATGATGAACTGCTGGATGTTTTCTCAGTGGCGCCGCTGGTAGCGACAGCCTTGAAACGCCATTTCCGGGCCGGCCGCTGAGTCCGCCTCCTCCTTAAACGGGATATTTTGCTTATATGGCAACGGAAAGACGTATTTTTCAACGACACCCTCTGGCGATGGACGGTTTGCTGTATCTGTGCCGGGGTGTAAACGGCGACAGACTGAGCAGGCCGGTCAAATGCAGCATTACTGATTTATCCAGGAAAGGCGCGGGGCTCATCACCCCGCAGATCATTGTCGATAACCATCATCTTTTTTTTGCCGCCCTGGAGTCCGATCAACACATCCTCCATCTGGAAATCGAGGCTGGTGATGACAACACGGCACCCATTACCATTCCCGTGCGCCCCCTCTGGTTTGACCGTCTTTTGCACGATGATCAGAAACCCTTCAAAATAGGGATAGCTTTCTTCGCAAAAATTTCCGAGGAAAACTATCAGTTCATCAAAAGCCGCTCCAGGTAATCTTTCCGCTTTTATACTGCAATTTTTTCCCTACCGGGTCAGACAAACAGGCATTATTTTCCTGACGTTCTCACCTTGCCGGCGCCCTCTGTTCTTTTTTATTCTATAATAACGGGCAATTAACAAGCATCTGTCCTCGTGGTCCCGTTTTTGCTCTCCCTCAAAAAAATACAACTACCTCCAGCGGCAAATAAACGGATTTTCCGCCCGAAAATTCGGGAGCGCATCGAGATTGCCCCGAGATACAGGCATGTTCCTGTAAAGATGCGAGTTTATCCTTGAGGGACGAGAGAGGAATGGTCTTATGAGTACGAACCCCACACCACAGGTGCGCATCGATGCTGTTTTGCAGAAAGCCCTGCAATATCATCAGGCAAACGACCTGTTGCGGGCAAAGGAATTGTATCAGCATATCCTCGGCGAAGATCCCGGCCAGGCAATACCCCTGTATCTGCTTGGCATGATTGCCTTTGATGAGGGGGATGCCCAAAAGGCTGTTGCCCTGATCCGAAAATCACTGGCCAGGGATAGCCGCAACATTGAGGCCTATGTCCATCTCGCGCTCATTTACCAGCAATGCGGAGAGACGGAGTGGGCCCTGCGTTTGTTGCGGCAGGGGGCGGCGCATAACCCCGCCTCCGTGGAAATTCTCTACAATTTAAGTAAGGTATACATAGCCTGCGAACAAACGGAGGAGGCAATCGACTGCTTATGCCGGATCAATGCTCTGCATTCCGGCATCGCTGAAATTCATCATACCCTGGGTCTTCTTTATTTTAAAAAAAACAGGATCAGGAAATCCATCGAATCCTTCCGAAACGCCATCGCCATAAAACCGGAGGACTCCCATATTTATAAAAACCTGGCCATGGCCTTTCTGGAACTGCCGGATCAGGGTGAGGCCATCGACGCGCTGCATAAGGCTATTGAACTCACACCCGTTTATGCGGAGGCCCATGCCCTGCTCGGCACCACCTATCGCAGGCAGGGACAGTTTGCCAAGGCCCTTGAGGTGTTTAATAGACTGCGGGAAATTTGCCCCCTGGAAGTCCAGCATCTGAACGATATCGGCTTGATCCATCTGGCCCAGGGAAAACTTGAGGAAGCAGCGGCGTATTTCCTGCGGCTCGTGTCGGCAAACAAAGATACGGCCGCCGCCTATTTCAACCTCGGTCTGGTGTACCAGAAACAGCAGCGGCTGACGGAGTCGATCAAGGCTTACCGCCAGGCGCTCAACCTGGACCCTGACAATGGCGCGGCCTATAACAACCTCGGCATGGTCTACTCACTGCTTGACGAGAGAGAACTGTCACGGCAGTGCTATGAGAAAACCGTGGAACTGGACCCGGACAATCAGGCTGCCCGGCATATCCTGGATGCCCTAAACGGTACGACAACCCAGACCGCCCCAAAGGATTATGTCGTTTCCCTTTTTGACCAGTATTCAGCGCAATTCGAACACGATCTGGTCAACAACCTGGATTATTTTGTGCCGTCCAAGTTGAAACAGGCCTTTGTTGACTATATCGGCCAGGACGTCAATTTTGATAACGCCATTGACCTGGGATGCGGCACCGGCATGTGCGGTGAGGAATTCCGTGAGCTTACCCAGCGCATAACAGGGGTGGACCTGTCCGGGAAGATGCTGGAGAAGGCGCAAGGCAAGAAGGTTTATGACAAACTTATTCAGGCTGATGTCGTTGAATTTCTAGCCAATAGCGATGAGAAGTTCGATCTGTTTATTTCAACCGATGTCTTTATTTACATAGGAAAACTTGAACCTGTTTTTGACATGGTGAGACAGCGCTCCCTGCCGGGAGGGTACTTTATTTTCTCGGTGGAAAGCTGTGAAAATGATTTCGATTATATCCTGTGCTTTTCGGGCCGTTATGCCCAGAGCAGCTCATATATTGAGGCCATGGCCAGACGCTACGGATTTACCGTGGAGGCCAGCCAGCCAACCGGGATCAGAAAGGAAAATGAACAGTGGGTCATGGGGGAACTGTATATCCTCAGATTTGCCGGCATCCAGGATGTCAGAAAAGCTGTTGCCCCCCTGGCCACAAAGATCATCCCGCCCCAGACCGTTCCCTATTGGGATGCGAGCTAAGGAGAGACCTGGACCGGTTTCTCCTGCAAGGTCATGGACTTTACGACAACTGCCTGTTTTATTTTTTTGCCCCGGACCCCACGGAAAGCAAAGAATTTTTTTTCTTCATTTTCCGGGGCCGGCTGCTTACCGGCTTAACGTATCAAGTCGATCACATCCAGGAGGCGCAACTCATCACGAACGTCATCCCGCTCATCAAAAATTTCCTCGCGCTCACGGCGTAAGGCGCGGCGTTTGTCTTCTTCAAGATCTTTCTTTTCAAGATTTTTATCGATCTCTTCGATTCGCGCATCAAGGCTTGTAATTTCTTGTTCCAGTTGCCAGATCCTGTGGCCGATCTTATAAGCCCTGAGGAAATTTTCCTCGCTTTCCTCAGGGCAGACATTGGCATAGACTCCGCCCTGCCGGCCAAATCGCGCGCCGTTTTCCGCCGTACAGAATTGCCGCAGCCCCCTTTCCCGGCCAGCCCGGTATTCATCACCGTTAATGGCTATGCCGTACTCACCGCAGGCGTCATGATGCTCGACCAGCCGCGACAGAGGCAAACCATCGGCCCCGTCCCGCAGCCCTACGCCATACCAGTCACCAGTGCGGCAATCATTCTCGGACAGCGTGGCGCAGCCTGTCAAGAAAAGCAAAGCGATGCTTATTATTTTTTTCTTATTAAATGAACTATTCATGTGCGTGCAAGTCCTGCTGTGCATGAAAATGACAAACTCCTCCGCGAGGCTGCTTGGGCGGCCGGCCGGATCCTTCGGTTCCGCGTAGTTTATCATATTAAGCGGAGTTGGAAATGTCAAAGTTTCGGTAATCACCTGATCAACGCCTCTGTCACTATAATTAGTTGTTATAACAGCCACTTTTGCTTTGCATTTGATCTTGACACTTCGGAATATGCCGTGCTACTTGATAAAGCATGACTGTCACTTTGGAAAAATTCTCGAACATACAGGATGTTCTGCAGGTTATTAAGACAGGCATCCTGATTATTGGCATTGATTACCGGCTGTTGTTTGTCAATCAGGCGGCCATGGAGATCATTGACAAAAAATGGCCGGCCGCCGCGCACGAGACGAATTGTTTCAGTTTCATTTTCGGCAGGACGGAGCCATGTGAGGAATGTCTGCTGCGGATCGATCCCCTTCTTACCGCCCAGCAGAAATCCACCATTATAAAAAAGAAGGACGGAAGTGATGTTTTCATCAGACTGCAGATAGCGCCCTATGCCCAATATCGCATCATCACCCTGCTTGATATTACCAGGGAAGTGTCTCTCCTGCGGCGTATCGATTTGACCAGAAAGGAGCAACAGGCCAGAAATGTGCTGCTGGAGCGGCGCAGACAGGAAGCTTTTGACAAGCAGCACCAGCTGCAGGAATTGTTTGACCACTTGCCTGAAGCGCTGCTTACCGTGGATGAGGAATTTACCATTGAGCAGAGAAACAGGGCTGTCACTGAGGTGCTGACGGAAAATGCCGAGCAGAAATGTTACCAGCTCCTTGGCCACGACGTCCCATGTGATGAGTGCCCGGCCGCCAACGGCTTTACCAATCTTGATGACGTAAAAAAGGTTCACCAGCTTGGAGAGCGCTATGTCACGGAGAGTATCTGCCATGCGCCCTTTGGGGCTGGGGGCTTGCTTCTTTTTCGCGACACCACCCGCCAGATTAAGCTGATAGAAAAGATCAGACAGCAGCGCCAGACATTGACCAGTCTTGCGGAGCTGGGCACCTTGATGCAAAAGGAGTCGGACCTGGAGTCCGTTATCGACCATTTCTGGAATCTTTTTCTGCAAGTCCTGCAGAGAAAAAAAGGGATACTCGTGGTCAACGATATCCGTCCGGGCAATATCTGGCTGGTTTCCCACCGGCAAGTTGATTCCGAAGAGACCTTGAAAAAGATAACAAGAACCTACATGTCCCGTGAATTCCAGAGTTTGCTGCAATGTGAACTTCCCTGGGACATACTCCCCTGGCCGGAAACCGCCCAGATTGCCTTGATGGGCAGAAACGAGAGGCTTGCGGGCCTTCTGCTCTTTGAAGGCGAAGTCAAGGACCGTGAAGAAAAAGAACTGGTCGATCTGTTTACCGAACCATTGGGCGCTTACATTGACAACCGTTTATTGTCCAGAAAACTTGAGGAAAAGGCCAATACCGATCCTCTAACCGGTCTTTACAATCGCGGCTATCTGGAGCAGGCGCTGCTTGAGGAAAAGGAAAAGCTGGAAAAATTTCATATGGATTTCGCCCTCATCGTGGCAGACGTCAATCGTCTGAAAAAAGCCAATGACGAATATGGGCATGAGGCTGGGGATCGTCTCATCATGACAGTCAGCGAACTTCTCCATAAAACCGTTAGAACTACCGATATTCTGGCGCGGACAGGCGGTGATGAATTCGTTATCCTTCTTTCAGACTGTAATGCCGACAGGATGCGGAACTTTATTGAACGCTTGACCGATAAGGTGTTTCACGAAATTTTTCTGGAGGTGGGAGACAACGAGCGGTTCCCCGTCACAGTCAGCTTCGGCGGATCCGCCACCGATGTCTGTGCCTTTGAGCTGCTCATGCAGGAAGCCGATAAGGCCATGTATGCCGCAAAAGAGGCCTACTATCAAAGAGAAAAACGCTATCGCTAGATTTGCTCCCTGATAAACCGACCACATTCCGCCGGGTAAAACGGAAAATATTGATTTTACTGATTTGTCTCAGTATATTGATTATATGATAAATACAACCCAAGGTTCTACCCTGATCACTGGCCGCAAAGGCCCATAGGCAAACTAATTGAAGAACGAAAGGCAATCTATGACGGCTTCTGAAGTTGATGAGAAAATAGCTTCCCTGGTGGAAATAACGGACGCCATATTACGCGGCGAGTTTGACAAGGAAGCCGCGGAAGTTCTGGACGCGCAGGGGGTATTGGCTTCCCTGGCCCAGAAGATAAATAAAATGGTT
The DNA here is from genome assembly GCA_016219175.1 of Deltaproteobacteria bacterium. Classification (GTDB taxonomy): domain Bacteria; phylum Desulfobacterota; class Desulfobulbia; order Desulfobulbales; family SURF-16; genus SURF-16. Next base: position 96,639 of record JACRCD010000076.1, read on the forward strand.
GTCAATATGAGAACCGTGGAGGCGCCCCTCAGCAGCGCCGGCGAACATGCCCCTTCCGTGGTAAGCAGCGCCCACAATGTCATTGAGCTTATGAGTCAGTCCACCGGCGAGGTGCTAAATAAAGCCGATAGGCTGACGGAGCTGGCGGATCAGCTGGAACACGTTCTGACGGATGCCGAGGGCGGCAATACCGCACTGGCTCGGGGCATGGTTCTTACCATGAAGGCCTCCATCTTTGATATCATTGCCTCGCAGTCCTATCAGGATGTTGCCCGGCAAAAAATGGAAGCATTGATCGGCGAGTTGAATCAGATGCGGGATTGGCTGGTGGAGGCCCTGGTTGTTCTTAACATCGGCAAAAGCAGCACTTCGGAAAATCTCCAGAAAAAGAAAGAACTTTTGAAAGAGGCGAAGAAAACAATTCCTGATGGCCCATTGAGTCAGGATCTTGTCGATGATCTACTGGCCGAGTTCGGTTTTTAGCCGAGAAGAGAAAACAGATCGCCAGCTTCAACCGCGTGCGCAACATAACAACCGTTGCGCACCCTACCAAAAAACACCCGTTACAGCGTGCTAAGCCGCTGAAAAAAATAACATGGCCAGTGAATTTACCGGAGCGGCATAAGGAGCCGTAACGGAATGAGTATAATTGGCCATGTTATTTCGTAACGGCTCCTAAACAACCAGATCGAGTTCCTGAATTGAAGCAACAGCGCCATTCTCGAAAAAAGCAAGGGATGTCTGCCTGATCTGCCCGAGTGGTGAATTGGTGCTGTCGGCAAGGGTGAATTCCGTATCCAGAGGAGTCAGCAGCAGCGCGCCGACCTGGACCTCGGCCAGGGACAGGAGCCTTTGTTGTCCGGCCTGATCCGCCATCCACACCTTCAGTTTATCAAAAACCGGATCATTTTCATCCAGCCAGCCGTTTGCATCCGCATCAAAGCCGGCAAGCTCTGCAAAGCCGTGCCCGCTGGCCGGCCCGAAAAGTTCCGTACCGTCGTTTATCCGCCCGTCGCCATTGCGGTCAAGGGCCAAAAAGCCGCTGTCAGGGGCGACAAAAGAGATCTCCTCCGCCAGTCCGTCCCCGTCCAGATCAAAATTGAACCTGACATCGCCGAGCCGGCTCCCCTGCCCTGAAAAATTAATGACCAGCGGATCGACCAGACGCCGCTCATCGCCGGCCTGGATATGCAGCTCTGATTCCACGGAAAACAGGCGCTCCATCCGCAGTCCATGGGAAAAGTTAATTTCTCTGCCGTCCGCCGTGATGATAAAGCCATCCGCGGAAAAATTCAGGCTCTCCTGTTCAGTGTGGGAGTTGTGATAATCGTATTCCATTCCCCAACCTGCCCGTTCCCCGGCCTGGTCCGCCGAGGTTGTGGGCGCTTTGCCTTGGGCGGGGATATTAAAAGTGTTGTTTTCCTGTGCGGCGGGATGAAAGGAGGCGACATGCAATTTATGACCGGTGAGCAGCTCCAAAGTGAGGCGCATGGCGCGGAGTTCCGGGTCTTCGGCCATGGCGTCGTCAGACAGCGCGGTCTCGTCCCCGCTCACCGGTAAAGCGGGGGTGGATTGCCATAAGCGGATTAAGCCCTCCCTGGAAAAGGAGGCCCGGTCACCAATCCCTGCCTGGCCGGAGGGTAACTCCTGCCCGTCATCATCCCTCCAGAAGGCAAGGGAGCTTGTCGTTACATCTTCCTGGTAAAAAGAATGTGCCGCTGTCAGACTGATCGCGGAAGAAATGATCTTCATTTTCCCCTCCCTTTTCGAGCGTATACAACACGTATCGGAGAAGATATCCGGAAGATGAATTTTTTTTTATCAGCGGCACTGTTTACCTCCCGTGTTGGTGAAGGCGGCGGTCAGTAAGCGGGCGTCCGCCATGGTAAGCATACCGTCATCATCAAGATCATAGGCCAGCCGGTCGAGGTCGGACAACTGCCGGTTACGCAGGGTTGTCATGAGAGCGACCAGGTCAGCGCGGTCCACGCAGCCGTTGCGGTCGATATCAGGGGTATGCCGGTCGACATCGGTCAGGGTGGCCATGAACCTGACCAGGGCCATGCCCTCCATCGGGGCAAGTCCCAGATCGCCCATGTCAGCGGTGTTGACGTTCTCCGCCACTTCCGGGGCCGGGAAGGGAGGCTGCATGGTGCACTGCGCTTCAAAGGGCACATCCCGGCAGTTGTAAAAGTGAACGACCATCATCAGGTCTTTAAAGTAACCGTTGTGGCCGTATGCCTTGACGAACTGGGGAGAGGGACGTTTGTCCACGTTCCTGAGGGTTGGGGTCCGGTGCTTGCCGTCATTTTCCGGGGCGTACGCCGTGTAATCCCGCGCATTGCCCAGCGTATCCCGCGCATCAATCGTGGTGGCCAGAAAACCGCCAAGACCCGTATCCACCCACTCCGGGCCGGCGGGATTCCACTCAGGGGCCATGGTGTAGAAGGGATTTTCCGGGTTGGCGGGGATGCCCAGATTGTGATACATGAAGTCGGTAAACAGCGGGTACTGGCTGCCGTGCCGGGGCTCAAGCAGGTGGCAGACCGAGCACTTCCCCTTGGTGTTGAAAACCACCAGACCCATGAGTTCCGTATCGTCCAGGCCGAATTTCTTGAACTTGGCCATGTTCATCATATTAATCGCGGCCACCGGCGGAATCTGCTGCCCATTCATCCTGGCCCTCTGCAACCCCCGCCAGAAGGAATCGAACTTGGAACTGAAGGGATTCACCTCGGCCGACCGTTCGTAGGCCGCAATCGAGCGGGCAATGCGTTCATAGACCGCATCCACCTCTCTCTCACACTCCATGGACTCCTCCCCCCACACCTCTTCGAAGAGATCGGCGTAAATGGATTCGCTGACCTTGAGACACACGCTCATGGCATTCTCGTTGTTCATCTCCAGGGGATTGAGAAACGGCCCCATGGCCTGTTCCGCCAGAGGATCATCAAGGGTCCAGCCTGTGGCCCTGCCGTCCCAGAAGAGGCCGCCGCCGAAGCCGTTAGCGCATGTCCCCTGCCCGCCCATGCCGCCGCCTCCCATCCCGTCGCCGTTCAGTTCACCACACATATGAAGGATGGGGTTGAACCCCGCGTAGGCGGCCGAGGGCGGCTTGCGGTTGCCGAACCGGCCGGGCGCCGCACCCTCAACGACCGCGCCTGCACCGTTGATCGCGGCATCCGGCCCTGTCCATCCCGTCTGCGGATCATGGCAGTCGGCGCAGGACTGACCGGACGGAGCGGAAAGATTCGGGTCGAAAAAAAGCATCTTGCCCAGGGATTCAACCGGGGAAAGCTCCCCGGCCGCTGCCGCTGTCCCATTGGCAAGCACCAGCAGACAGGCCCAGGTACACATTTTTTTTACACTCATTTTGCTATCTCCTTATCAATGATTCGTTACCGTTTTATTTGAAAAGTTACAGTGGTCACGCCGGTTGATTTGGCGGGTGAAGCCTGGTACATGTTGGAGAAGGCGGCTATCTCAGGAGTGGCATCGTTGTAAAGGTCAGCCAGAAAGGCAAAAGAGAGGGGCTGATACACGAGCTCCGCCGTCACCGTATAACGTGCGCCCTTCATGCCTGCCAAACGGAAGTTGATCACATCGCTGCCGCCGGTAAAATCCGGGTCCGTCAGGGCTCCGCCAGCCACCTTGATGTCCGGGGAAACCGTTGTCTTGTGGAAGCCCGCGGGCAGCAGTCGATTGTCCTTCATCATATCAACGGCGCGGAGCAAGGTATAGGTGACTTCGCCGAGATTGTCGCCCATGACCGCCTCATAGGCCTGAACCTGGTCCGGCGCGGTGATCAGTTCGTAATGAGGCTCAAAGGTGGCGGGATTTACGTCACTGTCCAGTCCAACCACACTGCCGTCCGCATTAACGCGGCCCGATTCGAAGACGGTCCGGCCGCGGGCGTCGTTCACCTTGTAATTTATTTGTTGTCCGCTGCCACGATTTCAAGAAGCTCGAGGTCAAAGATGACGGGCCGGTCAGCCATGGGTCCCTGTTCGCCAAAGGCCAGGGTGGCAGGCAGAAAAAGCTGCCAGTGGCTGCCCGTTTCCATGAGCAGCAGCCCCTCCCGCAGACCGGCGATGACGCTGTCGAGCCGGAAGGTTGCCGGTTTGTTATCCCGGTAGGAGCTGTCAAACTCCGTGCCGTCAAGGAAGGTGGCCCGGTAGTTGACGCTGACCGTATCACTGGCCAGCGGTTTGCTCCCTGCTCCTGATTTGCTGACCTTGTACTGTAAACCGCTGGGCAGGGTGACGACCCCCTCTTTTTTGGCATTTGCCGTGAAAAAGGAACGCCCTTCCTCCAGATAACGCTCCCTGGCCAGCTGCCTGGTCTCCTCCTGCCCGGCGACTACCCGTTTCTTGAGCTCGACGAGGGTATTCTGCATTTCTGGCGAGGTCATGAGCGGCTGCCCTTCCGCCAAGGCATCCTCAATGCCTTTGATCAAGGCGGCGGCATTGATATCAATCTTCTGGCGCTTGAAGTCGCCACCCATCTGATAACCGACACTGTAGCTGATGCGGTCCTTCTCATCCCGCAGCTCAAATGCGGCAGCCGGCGCGCCGGTAAAGGCCAAGACAAGCAGACAGCAGAAAACGTTTCTCATGGAAGAGGACATCATTTATTCCCTCATTTTTTCGGCTATTTTTTCACCACAAAGCGCATGAAGAATAGAGCAGGGGCAGTTCGCGAACCGCCCCTGCTTTATTCTCCGCGGTGAATTTCCATTTTTTTTGCGCGGGGATCAAATCCGGTTCCGCCGTTTCCGGGTCTGATTGCCGAGCAGGCCGAGCAAGCCCGAGCCGAGCAACCAGACCGCCGCGGGCAGCGGCACCGCATCAACCGCCACAAAGGAGTCGCCGAAGATATCAGGATCAAGCGACAGGCCGGTGGCGTCGTTTAACGACACGTTGACCAGATTCATCTCGCCGAAACCCATACCAAGACCGGTAAAGGTCAGACTGGCCAGGCTGAAGGGCATATTCGGCTGCAGAAGATCGAGCTCTCCATCCGTCAGCATGGAAAAACTGCCGATCATCACGATATGCTGCGGCAGAGCGGCGTAATAGTTAACCACCTCACCGGCGGCCTCGTTGCCCAGGTAAGGACTAAAAGCAATGGTGTTAAAGGCCAGGAAGTTCGGAAAAAACAGATCAAAGCCGAAGGAACCGACATTGGCCATACCCAGATCCGAAACCATGACATCAAAGGTAACCGCGCCCCCCACCATGGTCTCGCCAAGCATCGGGGTGAGTTCAATGAGGGGAGTCGCGGCGGCGCCAGGCGGTGGCGGCATGGTCATGGCGGCTGGGGCTCGGTCAACCAGAGCTACAAGCAACAGAAGCAGCAGAACGAGTGTTGTTTTCTTCATTATTTTTTCTCAAGAATTGTTATTAAGGACTACTTTTCCGCACCGGCAAACCTGATGGGGGTTTGTTCCCGGTGCGGAAATCTTCATTTTGTCAATCAAGGGCAGCGTTTTCCGTTGGCCCTGGTAAAGTTGGCCACCAGGAAGCGGACGTCACCTGTATTCACCTTGCCGTCATTATTCAGATCATAGGCCAGCTTGGTGATATCGGCCATCCCCCGGTCGCGGATAACCGTCATGAGAGCGGTCAGGTCGGTGCGGTCCACGCAGCCACTGCTGTTGATGTCGGGCGTATGGCGCACCACATAGGGCCGCATCATTTCATTGTCCTCATGTTCGACGATGTGGCAGTGCCAGACATAGAGGCCGGCTCGGTCAAAGGTCGCCTTGATGCGGGTCACCTCGCCGGGATAGGCGATGACCGTATCCTTGTAACCGGTCTCGTTTGCCAGGGCCGGGACCGCGGTGGCGGCGGGATCGGCCACCGGCATCGGCATCATCATCATGGGATCAGCCGGGTTCGGCATCATGAGCAGCGGTTGCCGGTCAATGAGCTCAAAACGGACCAGATGCAGATGGATGGGATGGGCGTCCATGGTCAGGTTGTAGAGTTCCCACGTTTCCGTGTCCCCCATGAGCGGGGTCTCGCTGACATTATCCATGAACATCATAGGCATACCCATGCCGGCCATGACCGTGCCGAGAAAGGCGGCCCTGGGGCCGAACGGCATGGCGCCGGGGGTAACGCAGGGCGGGACTTCACCCGGCACCGCGTTCATGGCGCCGGTGATGGCGTCAACCGTGACGCAGATCAGGGCGGATTCCGCTTCGTTTAAAGACAACTGGCGGACATTAACCTCTGCGCCCAGGTTCCCTTCCGCAGGCAGCAGCAGATTTTCAGGCGCCGTGGTGGTCGCGTCAGCAGGTTGGGTCAGGCCTGAGTTGACGACAAACTCCATGACCTGGCCGGTGGTGGCCGGATCGGCTATCTCGGCCGGGGCAATGGGGAAGCCGCCAAAGGGGACGTCAGGTCCGCTGTTGACCATACGGATGCGGGTGCCGTCCGGCAGATTGCCGAAGTCGACAATGACGTCGGCCCGTTCGGCCGGCGACATCAACAGGGCCTGATCAGGGCTTACGCCGATGGCTGCCGGAACCCACTGGTTGCCTTGAAAAACGCTCTGGGAACCGGTCTGGATCCGGACAACCTCGGGCAGAAAACCCTGTTCAGCGCCGATCTGATGAAAGGGTACTTCTATCCCTGAGGTCTGATTAACCAGGGCGAGGTTCAGGAAGCGGGAATTGCAGCCGTTCAGCAGGCGGAAGCGATATTTGGCCGGGGCCACTTCCAGCACGGGCCACACCGCGCCATTGACCACCATGGTGTTGAAAAATGCCTCGGGATTCCAGATCGGGGCGATATCAGAATTCGGAGCAGGTAGAAAAGGAATATTCAGACTCGACGGCATGATGTTTTCAAAAAAGGCGCGGTTGCTCGGATAAAAAAGAGAGCCGTCCGCATTAAAGGAACGGTCCTGGATGGCGATGGGGATCTCGCGGATGGTGGTGCGGAAAACGGAATCGAAATTCGGATCCCCCGCCCCCAGCGCCGGAGCCGGGCCGGGCAGCTGGGCCGCCAGACCGGTGGAAATATCCAGGGCTGCACCATCGCCATGAGTGCCGCCGCGGATCAGCCAGAAGCCGGCCGGACCGGCGTAGACATTCAGCCGGGTCATGCCCAGGGCATGGTCATGATACCAGATGGTTGAGGCCGGCTGGTCATTCTCGTAGGCATAAAAAGCGGAACCAGGCACGGTGTTGGTCCGGTCATACTGATCAAAGAGCGATCCCCTGGTGGCATAGCCTGCCGGGATGTTCACCGCGTCCGGCAGCCACCAGGCCTCGGGATAGCCGTCGCTCTCCGCATTGACATGGGCTCCGTGGACATGGCCGACGATGGGCACCGGCCCGGTATAGGGCAGAGCGCTCATGCCGGCGCAGTCGGTCCGCATCATTCCGTCCAGGCATTCCATGGGAGGATTGGCCCAGTGCACGGTTTGGTCCACGGCAAAAAGGTGAGGCAGATAGTTGCCGTTTCCGTCCACCAGATCGTTGATCCAACGCACGCTGGTAAGCTGCATGGAGGTGGCCTCCACGGTGAAGGCCGGATAATTGAAGGTGGAATTGGGGGCCGGCGCCACGCCGAGGCCACCGCCGAAGGCTGAGGAATCGGGGGGGCCGTCCTCGGCCCGGCCGTAACTCCAGACCGTGGTAGGGGGCAGGTTATAGACACCGGCCGGGTCCCAGATGCCGCCGGGCAGGATCTGCTGCTGGAACTGCCTGACCGCGATATTGTAATCCGCGGCCGGTGCGCCGGGCTGCATGGTGCTTTTCGGCATCTCCGGCGGAATGACCAGCGGAATGACATACTTGGGGATGGTGAGCGGGTCCAGGGTGCCTCCCGGCAAGGCCGCCCCGGCCAGATGAGCGCCGATTCCCTGGGCCACAAGCGCCAGCCCCGCCCCTAACAGAATTCGCTGCATTTTCCTTTTTTTTGTTTTCATAATTTTCTCCTTGCCGCATTTATCGTTTAGACTTCTTGCTGCAAAATACAAAAATGGGTCAAATAGCCCAATTGCGTTATTGGTTATTTAACCCACTGCTTTTACGTGCTTTTTACTCCTCTCCATCAGGCTGATTTTGTCAAAAAGCAATACCCGTGCCAGGCAAAAAAAAGTGTACCTCAGCAGGGATCAGCATGGGACAGGCCGGGAAATGGTGGAGGATGCGAGGACAAAGGTTAGAATACGTAGAGATGGGGGGAGGGAGGAAAAGGGTGGGACCCAATAAAATATGTCGCATCGAGCAGGACACAGTCCACTTTCACCGGACACTTATTGATGATTAAGGGCCGTTGTAAAATAACCATTACAGATTTAATCTTGCATATACGGCCCTTTATGCCGTTGCCACGCATGGCGTGTTACAGTAATTTATTGACAACGGCTTAGCAAAAAGCGCCAGGTACCACAATGTAAACTCTCCGCCTGGAGCGGATTTAGGCCTGGATTCAAAAGAGGTGATCCGGACAACACCTAAAGCTCTTCAGGCGTTTAGACGCGGTTAAGATGGCTGGACGTCTGCGTAAAAAGTGAAAGTTCTCCCTGGCGGCAACAATCAGGGGGTAAAGAAACGCAGACGCAAGGCGTTGCTGACCACGGAGACGGAGCTCAAGGCCATGGCGGCGCCGGCAATCATCGGATTTAAGGTGGGGCCGCCGAAGATAAAAAGCAGACCGGCTGCCACCGGAATGCCGATGACATTATAGGCAAAGGCCCAGAACAGGTTCTGCTTGATGTTGCGCATGGTGGCGCGGCTTAGTTTCAGGGCGGTCAGCACCTGGGCCAGGTTGCCCTGCATCAGCACGATGTCCCCGCTTTCAATGGCCACATCAATGCCGGTGCCCATGGCAATGCCCAAGTCCGCCGTGGCCAGGGCCGGGGCGTCATTGATGCCGTCCCCCACCATGGCCACCACCCTGCCCCTTTTTTTAATCCTCTCAATTTCCTCTGCCTTATGATCAGGCAGGACCCGGGCAATGACCTCGGTGATGCCGGCCTGTCCGGCAATGGCCCGGGCGGTTTTTTCGTGATCGCCGGTGAGCATCACCACTTCGATGCCCATCTCCCTGAGTTTACTGACTGTTGCCGGCGCCTCATCCTTGATTTTATCGGCAATGGCGACAAGCGCCGCAAATCCGCCGTCTATGGCCGCAAACAGCGGGGTCTTACCCGCATCAGCAAGCTCGTCCGCCCCCCTGTAGATCTCACCTGCCACCCCAATGTTTTTTTCCTGCATCAGCTCAAAGTTGCCGATCAGCACCTGCAGCAGCGGTTGCCTGCTGTTCCGCGGATCATGGACAGCCGCGCTGATTCCACGGCCGGGCAAAGCGGTAAAGTCAGCCGGGGCAACCGGCTGCATGTTCCTGTTCCTGGCCGCCTGAACAATGGCCTCGGCCAGGGGATGCTCGGAGCCCGTTTCCGCGCAGGCCATCAGCAAGAGAAGCTCATCATCGCTGAAGGACGAATAATTGCCCAGGTCGGTAAGTCCCGGCTTGCCGTGGGTCAGGGTGCCTGTCTTATCAAACACGATGGTTTCCACCTTCTGGGCCATCTCCAGGGCCTCCCCGTTTTTCACCAGCACCCCGAGCTGGGCGCCGCGGCCGGTGCCCACCATGATCGAGGTCGGGGTGGCCAGTCCCATGGCGCATGGGCAGGCGATAACCATCACGGCGATAAAGATGCGCAGGGCAAAGGTAAATTCCGCCTGACCGATGAAATACCAGGAAAGCCCGGCCAGCGTGGCGATAACCATGACCGCGGGCACAAAATAGAGACTGATGCGGTCGGCAAGATTGGCAATGGGCGCCTTTGACCCCTGGGCGTCCTGCACCATGCTGATAATGCGATTCAACATGGTATCCTTGCCGACCTTTGCGGCCCGCACGTGCAGGATGCCGTTTTTGTTCAAGGTGCCGCTCACCACCTCGTCCCCCTGCCCCTTCTGCACGGCCAGACTCTCACCGGTGAGCATCGATTCATCCACACTGGAGGCGCCCTGCTCGATGACGCCGTCAATGGGCAGCCGCTCACCGGGCCGGATAAAGAGCAGGTCCCCTACCTCGATCTCATCAACCAGAATCTCCTCCTGGCTGTCGCCTTTAATCAGGGTCGCCCTGTCCGGGGCGAGCTGCATCAGCTGCCTGATGGCATCCGAGGTACGCGCCTTGGAACGGGCCTCCAGGTATTTGCCGAGAGAAACCAGGGCAATCAGCATGGCCGCGCTCTCAAAATAGAGATCATGGGCCCGGGCCGCGGCTTCAAACCCTAGCCCGATCTCCACCAGATTCCAGGTGGAATAGACAAAGGCTGCCCCCGTGCCAACCGCGATGAGGGAATCCATGTTGGGGGCGCCGCGCAGCAGACTGGGGAAGCCGATGATATAAAAGCCGCGGCCAAACCAGAGCACGGGCAGCACCAGGACAAACTGCAGCAGGGCAAAGTGCAGCGGCTCGGTGACCGGATTGATCAGATCAGGCAGCGACAGACCGGCCATATGGCCCATGGACACCACCATGACCAGCATGGCCAGGATAAACAGGGGGATAAGCCGTTGTCGTAACACCAGCAGCCGGGCATGCAGATCCTGCTGCTGGCCGGACAGAAAATCGGTCGACGAGGTCAGGGGCTCGGCCTTGAACCCGAGTCCATCAATGGTTTCCCGCACCTGGCGCTGGCTGATCAGGTCCGGATCCAGCGTCACCCTGGCCAGACCGGTGGCCAGATTCACCTCGCAGCTTTTCACCCCGGGGAGCCCCCCCACCACCTTTTCAATGCGGCTGGAGCAGGAGGCGCAGTGCATGCCGCTCACCCCCAGCGATATCCGCGCTTCCGCCCCGGGGGTGACAAGTTCAAAGCCAAGACCGGCTATGCGCTCGGCAATCCCCGGCAAATCCACCCGGTTCGAGTCCCAGCTCAGGTCGATTTTTTCAGTGGCCAGATTCACCGCGACCCTGGTTACGCCCGCCATGGCGCCGACCACCTTCTCAATGCGGCTGGAGCAGGAGGCGCAGTGCATGCCCTTGATATCCGCCCGCAGGGTGGCATGTTCGTTTGTTATATTTTCCCGTTCTTTCATGTCGCATCCAACATAGAATAATTATTGTTAAAAAGCGCTTAACTTTTAGATCAAAAAGAATTATCTGTTTGTTCAGGCAAACAGGTAAGCATTGTAACCTTGGTCTGACAACCTCGGACCAAGCAAATAATTCAGGAGAAATAGATATGGCAACGGTAAAAATCAACGGCATGCGGTGCCCTCACTGTTCAAGCGCCGTAACCAAGGCGCTGGAAAATATTGACGGCATCGGCAATGTCAAGGTCGATCTAGAGCAAGGGGAAGCCACCTACACGGAGACTCATCCCGTGCCTTTGGCAGCCATCAAAGAGGCAATCAGTAAAATAGGTTTTGAGGTGGCCTGATAAGAGCCTGCAAAGGGGTTCACCCCTTTTTGTTCTGTTGCAAGGGAAGAACGACAATGAATTCCGCACCCTGGCCGGAGGCTGAACGGGCGGAAATTGACCCGCCGTGCCGTTCAACGATCTTTTTACAGATGGCAAGCCCGAGACCCGTGCCGTTATATTCATCCCTGCCATGCAAGCGCTGAAACAGACCGAATATCTTTTCCTGAAAGCGCGAATCAAAGCCGATGCCGTTATCCTTAACCACCACCTGGCAGATATTTCCCCTGTCCGCATTTTCAGGCACGGGCAGGGGAAAAACCTCGACACGCGGTGCCTGGCCGCAGGAAGAGTATTTCAAGGCGTTGGAGACAAGATTCTGAAATAATTGACGCATCTGCAGGGGGTCCGCTTCAATGATGCCGAGCTCTCCGATGATTATCTTCGCCTTCTGGCGGTCAATCCTTACTTCAAGATCGGAAATAACCTCGCGCACGATATCGGTTAAATCAACGGGAACAAATTCCTGGGCCTGGGTGGTCAGGCGCGAATACTGGAGAAGACCGTCGATGAGGCTTTGCATGCGGCCCGCGGCCATCTCGATGCGCTGCAGGTACATGGCGCCCTGCTCGTCCAGCACGGAATGGGATTTTCCGGTGATTCTCTCCGCAAAGGCGCGGATCAGATGCAGCGGCTCCTGCAGATCGTGGGAGACCACATAGGTAAAATCCTTCAGCTCACGGTTGGTCTGCTCCAGACGGCCCGCAAAATCACTGAGTTCAAGCTCGGCCTTTCTTTTCTGAATGAGAAAATTGATACGGTAATAGAGAAGATTCCAGTGGATCGGCTCACTGATGTATTCATCAGCTCCCGCGGCAAAGGCCTGATCGACCAGATCATCGTCAGGCGGACCAAAGATCATGACAGAGGCAGGCCGCCGTTTAAACAGATTTTTTTGCAGTTTTTCGCAGACATCCAGACCATTACAGTCCTTATGTGACGACATGAGAATCAGATCCGGGAAATGACAGGCATCAAGCCCGATAACGTCCGGGCAGTATTCAACATGGATAACGTTAAATTCCTTTGTGGCCAGAAACGACCGCATTTCATGGCAGACAGCCGCACCGCCACATCCCAGCAGGATAATGGGTCTGCCCGCATTTCCTGATAAGGACGATGAGTCATTATGCATAATTCACCCTGAAATTGCAGAAAGGCATGGTTTGAGCCGGGTCCCTCTGACAAATCGGAGAAAAGCATCACTTCAGTCCATCTACCTGAACGGTTACCTCTCTTTTCTACTTATAGAACTTATGACACTCCCTGGTCAAATGGTTTACCTCTGAAATTTTTTCCCTGGCTGCGGAGAAATCTCCCCGTTCCGCGGCCAGGAGGCACAATTTAACCTGCTCCCCGCATTGCCTCCAGGCGTCAAACCACTCACTATGGGCGCAAAGATTGTAATCCTCGCACATCCCGAGCAGCTGAACGCATGACTCCCTGGCGGGAACCAGGTCCCTGCTTATCAGGCCTGCCACCTCCCGCCAGAGACGGCTGATCTCTTTTTTTAGTTTTTTCCCGCCGGAGGCCCGGCAGTTCCGGGATTGTTCGTTTGGCTTCTTCACGGTGAAAACGTTCGTCTCCTTTTATTTTGTTCTTTTGATGGCCGGGTTTGCCGGCTGAAACGGGAGACAGGCAATGTTAAGAACCAGGGAAGGAGGTTAACCGGCATCAGGATCGGTTTGACTGAAAAAAAGAAAGGAGGTCCGGTTCATCGGCAAACAGAGGCGATGAACCGGATACGGGAAATCGCAAGGCTTACAGGCCGGAATTGATCGCCTTGCTCAACTTGGCTGCAAAAACCTCGGCCAGATGGGCGTCACTGTAATCATTATCCTTGCGCAACGATTTGGTAGTAGTGCCAAAGGTCATGCGCAGCTTCTGGCTGTTGACCAAGTCAAGGGCCTTGTCTATTCTGACTCGCAGCTCTTCGGGCTTTATGCCCTCTGCCTGGCCGAGAGGCCCCAGTTGCCTGATCTTGGCCGTGAATTCCGTAATAAGCTTGACAAAACGGGGCGCCTCGGCGGCGGAGGCCCACTGCAGATTATAACGTTCCGGATTAATGCCGATTCCTTCCAGAACTTTTTTAACAAGCACATTCACTCCCATTGCATCGTAATTACCAACCTGGTAATGGCACTCGCCAAGTTGTCAGCCGCCGGTGAAGATACCGGCCGCCCCTTCGGCAAAGCCCTGCAGAATAAAGGAGGGGTCAATGCGTCCGGTACACATGACGCGGATGGTGCGCAGATTCGGCGGATACTGGTAGCGGGAAACACCGGCGGCGTCCGCCGCGGCATAACAGCACCAGTTGCAGAGAAACCCCAGAATTTTAGGGTTGAATTCTTCCTTGGTCATTTTCCATGCCTCTATAAATAGCTGTTTAGCAGTTTAGTCTGTAGGGTTTTAGATGTTTAAAATTATATGGAAGTCTCTTAACAGACTATTGTCCGATTTCGCCAAAGGCCCTGATCTGCGCGCCGATCTGCTCACGGGTGAATCCGCCCATGGAGATGGCGAAGGTGGGACACCGTGAAGCGCAGATGCCGCAGCCTTTACATGAGGCGGCAATCGTTTCCGCCTTTTTCTTGCCGTCCTCCTGCTTGACCATGCTGATCGCCTGGTACGGGCACAGGCTGGCGCAGATGCTGCAGCCGATACACATGTCCTTGTCGACATTGGAAACGATCGGCTCGACGGAGACACACCCCTTGACCAAGGGGATGGAAGCCTTGGCGGCGGCGGCCTGGGCCTGCACGATGATCTCATCAAGGGGTTTCGGAGAATGGGCCAGACCGCAGACATAGACGCCGTCCACCGCCAGTTCCACCGGCCGCAGTTTTACATGGGCTTCCAGATAGAATTTGTTTTCATTAATGGGAATCTTCAGCAACTTGCTCAAATTTTCCGTATCCTCCGGCACGATGCCCACACTCAAGACAATCAGTTCCGGACTCAGGGAGATCTCTTCCCGCAGAATGGGATCAAAGAAATTGACATTGACCTTGCCGCCTTTCTTTTCCACCTCGGGCTTGTGGTCAACCTCATAGGGAATGAAAACCACCCCTTTCTCCCTGGCCTGCCGGTAGGCATCCTCGCTATAGCCGTAGGTGCGCATATCCCGGTACAGGACGATCACCTGGGATTCAGGGTTGATTTCCTTGATCCTCAAGGCATTTTTCACGGCCGTGTTGCAGCAGACCTTGCTGCAGTATTTGAGATCATCGCCCCGGGAACCGGCGCACTGGATCATGACCACCGAGTCGGGCGCCCGATCCTTGGCCTTGCCGGCCAACTGGCTTTCCAGTTCCTTCTGGGTCACAACCTTTTTCACCTGGCCGAGCAGGTACTTATCAGGCCGATGCTCCCTGCCGCCGGTCGCCACAATGACAACGCCATGATCGACAGTCAGTTCGCTTTCCTTTTTCCCCTTCACTGTCTTGATGACGGAAGAAAAATTACCGACAAAACCGTTGACCGCCACCAGTTCGGAACCGGTCATCACCTCGATTTTCTCATGTGCTTCCACCCGGGAGATCAGCTCTCTCATCATCTTGCCGGTATTTTCACCCTGCAGGGTATCCTGCATATTGGTGGCATGGCCTCCCACCCTGTCATTTTTTTCGACGAGATAACAGTGGAAACCCTGATTGGCCAGGTTCTCGGCGGCGGTAAGACCGGCGACGCCGCCGCCGATGATCAGGGCCTGGGGCATGACGGGAACGGTCTGTTCCGGCAGTGGCCTGCTAAGGCGGGCCTTGGCCACCCCCATGCGCACCAGATCCCTGGATTTTCTTGTGGCCTCTTCCGGCTCATTGGCGTGAACCCAGGAGCATTGATCGCGGATATTGACCATCTCGAAAAGGGAACGATTCAGCCCGGCATCCTTCAGGGTTTCCTGGAAAAGCGGCTCATGGGTCCTTGGTGAGCAGGCCGCCATGACAATGCGGTTCAACTTGTGCTTCTTGATCTTATCCTTGATGACTTCCTGGGCATCCTGGGAACAGCTGTAAAGACTGTCGCTGAAAAAGACGACATTTTCCATGTTGCCCGCGTAATCAACAACATTGGGCACATCAACCGTGCTGGCGATATTGATGCCGCAGCGGCAGACAAAGACGCCGATGCGGACTTCGTCCTCGGAGCCTACCTGCTGCTCTTCCGGATATGACTTATGAACAACACCGGCTCCACGCTGCTGTTTGATCAGGGCCGAGGCAATGCCGGCCGCGGCGCTGGACTGGGTGACGCTTTCCGGGATGTCTTTCGGCCCCTGAAAGGCGCCGGCGACAAAGACACCATCCCTGCTGGTCTTTAACGGAGCAAAGGAATCGGTTTTACAGAATTCGTAGTTATTAAGTTCAATATCAGCGATCCGGGCGAACTCCTTGGCGTTTTTCGGCGAATCAAGGCCAACGGAAAGGACAACCATGTCAAAGGCTTCGAAATGATGGCTCTCGCCCAGGGTGGAGTAAGTCAGCTTGAGGTTTTTGCCCCAGGGCATGACATCGGCAACCCTGGCCCGGACAAACTTGATGCCGAACTGTTCTTCGGCCCGGATGCGGGCCGCATCAAAATCCTTGCCCTGGGTGCGCATGTCCATATAGAAAATGGTAATCTCGCAATCAGGATCATGCTCCTTGGCCACCATGGCCTCCTTGATGGCGTACATGCAGCAGACGGAGGAACAGTAACCGTTATTGCAGCCGATATCCCGCGAACCGACACACTGAATAAAGGCGATCTTATGGGGATGGCGCTTGTCGGACAGACAGCGGACCTCGCCCTGAAATGGCCCGGAGGGATTGAGCAGCCTTTCAAATTCAATGCTGGTGACAATATCGGGATGCTTGCCGTAATTGTATTTCAGCATGGCCTCCTCCGGGATCTTGCCAAAGCCGGGGGACAGGATAACAGCGCCTATATGCAGGTTGCGTTCAATGGGTTGCTGGCTGAAATCAATGGCATGACTGCGGCAGACCGGCACACAGATCTTGCATGTGCCATGCTTCAAATGCAGGCAGGCGTTCGGATCAATAAAATAGGTGGCGGGCACGGCCTGGGGATAATCAATATGAATGGGCCGGGTGATGGCCAGACCTTCATTGTAGGCATCCACCATATGGCGCGGGCAGTATTTCGTGCAGAGCCCGCAGGCCGTGCATTTGTCCGCATCGATATAACGGGGGTTCAGACGGACCCTGGCCTGGAAATCACCGGGTTTCCCCTCCAGGGAAAGGAAATCGGCGTTGCTTAATATTTCAATATTGGGAGACCGACCGGCCTCTACCAGCTTCGGCGCCAGGATTCAGAGCGAACAGTCGTTGGTTGGAAAAGTTTTGTCCAGCTGGGCCATGGCGCCGCCCACAGCCGCTGACTTTTCAACCAGATAAACATAATAGCCGAGCTCGGTCAGGTCGAGGGCAGCCTGGACGCCGGCGACACCGCCGCCGACAACCATTACTGCTCCCGATTTATTATCATCCGCGTGACCCATGGTACACTCCGTTTGTGATTTCGTATTACGGTTGCTGGTCTAAAAAAAGACGGCAAGCCAATTAATTAACAGCAAGTCAGTTCGGTAAAACATCTACCTTTATGGCGCACACCTTGTACTCAGGGCTTCTTGACAGCCGGTCAAGGCTATTCAAGGTAAGCAGATTCACCGGCGCCTCGGCAAAATGGTAAGGCACAAAGACGGTGCCTTCCTGTGACCGTTCGGTGATTTTGGCTCTTATTTTTATCGCCCCCCTGCGGGAGGTCAGCGTAAGCCAGGTCATATCCCTGATATCGAGACGTTTGGCGTCCTCGGGATTGATCTCGGCAAAGGCCTCCGGGCATATCTCCTCTATTGCCGCGGTTTTGCGGGTCATGCTGCCGAAATTGTACTGGGCGAGCTCACGTCCCGTGGTGAGTATCAGAGGATATTCACCGTCAGGAAGTTCATTTGGTCCGGTATAATCCTCGGGCAGAAAAAGCCCCCTGCCCCGCACAAAGGCGCCGATATGCAGCACCGGGGTGCCGGGATGGCTGCTGTCGGGGCAGGGCCACTGCAGCCCTTCCTTTTCTATCCGGCCATAGCTGATGCCGGCATACTGGGGCAGGAGCGCGCTGATTTCGGCAAAGACCTTTTCAGCGGAAGGATAGCGCATCATGTAACCCATCTTCTGGGCCAGATCGCAGAAGATCTTCCAGTCCGGCTTTGCCTCGCCGGGGGGATCGACCGCCTTGCGCACCCGCTGCACCCGACGCTCCGAGCAGGTAAAGGTGCCGTCTTTTTCCGCAAAACAGGCGGCGGGGAGCACCACATCGGCCATTTTGGCCGTATCGGTCAGGAAGATATCCTGGACCAGCAGAAAATCAAGCTTCTCTATGGCCTTGATGGCATGACCGGCGTTGGGATCGGCCAGGACCGGATCCTCACCCATGATATACACGCCCTTGATATTGCCGCCCAGGATGTTATCCCACACCTCGGTCGCGGGTTTTCCCGGCCGGCGCGGCAGTTTCACCCCCCACATCTCCTCATAGCGGGCAAATACCTCTTCAGCCGTCAGACCGGAATAGCCGGGCAAGGTGTTGAACAGAGCGCCCATATCGCAGGCCCCCTGCACGTTGTTCTGACCGCGCAGCGGGTTCACGCCGCCGCCGGCCACCCCCAGCTTGCCGCAGAGCATGGCAAGATTGGCGATTGATTTGACATTGTCGGTGCCGGCGGCGTAATGGGCCAGACCCATGCCGTAAAAGATAGAGCATTTCTTGCCGGGGCTGGCGTAAAGCCGGGCGACCTGGCGAAGTTGCTCTTCAGGTACTCCGGTGATCTTGGCCACGTAGGAAGGAGGATATTTTTTGACGATGATCTCAAGGTGTTCAAAATCCTCGGTCCGTTCCTTGACAAATTCCTTGTCCCATAGATCCTCTTCAAGGATGATATGGCACAGGCAGTTCAGCAGCGCCACATCCGTGCCGGGTTTCAGGCGGAGCCAGTGGTCGGCCCGATAGGCGAAATCGGTGCCTCGCGGGTCTATGACGATGAGCTTGGCGCCCTTTTCAACCGCCTGATGAAGACGCAGGCCGATGGTCGGGTGACCGGTATCGGCATTGGAGCCGATCATCAGGATGACATCGGATTCCCGGATATCGTCAATGGAATTGGTCATTGCCCCGCTGCCGAATGAGATGGCCAGACTGGCCACGGTGGGAGCGTGTCAGAGCCGGGCGCAGTGATCGATATTGTTGGTGCCGATCACCGTCCGCATGAACTTCTGCATCAGGAAATTTTCTTCGTTGGTCGCCCTGGCGCAGGAAAAGGCGGCAATGGAATCCGCGCCGTACATGGCCTTCAGATCAAAGAAATTCCTGGCCACCACCTCCAGGGCGTCATCCCAGCTCGTCTCCACCAGATGGCCATGGCGTCTGACCAGGGGTTTGGTCAGCCGGTCCTTATGGCGGACAAAATCATGGGCAAAGCGGCCCTTGACACACAAGGCGCCGAAATTAGGGGCCTGGCCGGGATCGGCGGTGACTTCCATGATGGTGTTGCCCTTGACCCTCAGAATAATCTGACAGCCGGCCCCGCAGTAGGGACAGGTCGTACGGACATCACGCACCGTCTCATTGATGACCGGCACGAAGGACGCCTTTTTGGTTAGTGAGCCGGTGGGACAATTTTCAGCGCATTTCCCACAGGCAACACACCTGTCGTTGAAGAGGAGTTTCAGCCCGGAAGCAATATTGTCCTTGTCAACGGCCGCGGCGGTAACTTCCAGGGCGTTATATTCACAGGCATGCATGCAGCGCTGGCAGAACACACATTTATTGAGATCAACCTTGAGGACGGGATGAGACTCATCCTTTTTGTAAACCGGTTTCTCGCCCATGCCTGTTTTATTGATATTGACGTTCAAGTCGATATCCAATTTCTTCAACTCACAACGTTCAAAGGCGTTGCAGCCGCAGGAGAGGCAGCGTTCCGCCTCCTTGCGCGCCATCTGCTCATTGAAGCCGAGCTTGATCACGTCAAAATCCTGCACCGCCGTCTGCGGAGGCCTGGTGGGCATTTTTTCCCGCAATTTGATGTTGATGCCGTCAAAGTTGCTGAGATGCACCTGATCAAAGGACTTGCCCCGGCTGAAATTAAACCGGTTTTCCCCGGGATCCTTGGCGACATCCATGACAAATGAATGAATATTGTCAGCCGCCCTCCTGGCCCCGACCACCGACTGGATGACCGTGCGGGGGCCGGTTGCCACATCACCGGCCGCGTATACCCCGGGCACGGAGGTGGTAAAATCCCTGGGGGAGGCATTGATCGTGTTGTTGGGTGCAAGTTCAAGCTGTTCCTCAAGTTCCCCGCCGGTAAATCCGTCAGCACATGCCATCTGACCAAGGGAGGAGACAAGGGTGTCTATACTCATCAGGTTTGTGCTGCCGGGGATGGCTTCGGGCTGACGGCTCCCTCTGGCATCCGGTTCGCCAAGCCTCATCCTGACCAATTCAACACTTAATCCGCCATTTTCCGCCTCAAAAATCTGCACAGGGGACGCCATAAGCAGGAACTGCACCCCTTCCCTTTCCGCCTCCCGGATGACACGCTGATTGGCCACCATCTCTTCCTGGGATCTGGGATAGATGATGGTGACCTGTTCAACGTTCTGGCGCAGCAGGGTGCGGGCTACCTCCATGGCGATGTTGTTGCCGCCGATAACCGCGGCGCGGCGGCCGTAGTTGATCTTTTTGCCCTCCGCCGCATCACGGAGAACTTTTGTGGCGGTGAGAACACTGCGCAGTCTGCCCCCCGGAATTTCCAGGGGTTTATCAATGCCGGCGCCTGTCGCCACAAGTATGGCTTGATAGCCCTGATCCTTCAGATCCCGCAGGGTGAAGTCCACCCCCCATTTCTGGCTCAGCTTGACGGAAATGCCCATGCGCAGGATCATGTTGGTCTCGTAATCAAGGACGTCACGGGCAATCTTATAGGTGGGGATGCCGTAGCGCAGCATGCCGCCCAGTTTGGGATTGGCCTCATACAGGGTGACATCGTGCCCTTTACGGGCAAGGTAATACGCCCCGGTGAGGCCGGCCGGCCCGCCGCCGATGACGGCAATCCGTTTGCCCGTGGCTTTTTCCCTGGGAATCTTCAAATCAATATGATTGGTCATGCACCAGTCTGCCACAAATCGCTTCAGGTGGTTGATGGACACGGGCTCATCAACCAAAATCCTGCGGCAGCGTGTTTCGCAGAAACGGGGGCAGACACGGCCCACGGAAAAGGGGAAGGGATTGCGCTCCATGATGAGACGCATGGCCTCTTCATATTCTCCCTTGCTTATATGGGCGATGTAGCCCTGGACATTGATCTGGCCGGGACAGGTCATATTGCAGGGGGCCTTGCAGTCACCGAAATGAACCGAGGAGAGCTTGGCCAGTCTGTCCTGCCTGATCTTCATAAGAGCAGGAGAATCGGTTTTCACCTTCATGCCGTCCTTGGCCAGGGCGACACACGAACGGACCGGGTCATTCATGCCCTCTATCTCGACGACGCACAAGCCGCAGGGCACCTTACCGCTCTTGCCGCCAACAAAGCAAAGAGATGGGATGTTGATCTCAGAGCGCCTGGCGATTTCCAGAATGGTCAGGCCCGGCTCGGCAACAACCGCCATGCCGTTTATTTCAAGATTTATTGTCGACATAGTTTTCCAGATAAATACATCATTGTTACATTACGCGGCGGGCTTCCATTCCTTCAGGAAGGCGGGAAGATGCCCTGCTTCACGGGGCCCGATGGTAATGGTCCACTCAGGAAGTTCTTCTTCAAGCTCGCCCTTGATACTGGCCAGATAACCCGGAATAATCAGGTCGCGATGTTTGACCTTGTCCAGTATGCCGGATTTCTTGATAAAGTTGGCGATAAGATCGGCGCCGAACTTGCCCGCGGCCCAGGCGGTGAGCACGGACAAACCTTCCGTATCCTTGATCAGGAGCCAGGACGGCACCTTGCTGCCCTCGATCTCGCCCGAGACGATAAAATAGGTAAGCGAGAAGTTGCAGGTGATGAGAACCGGAGAGTTCTCGGCCGGACCGTTAATACTGTAAACATCTTCCTGCACGACCATGGGCCGCTGGGGATCGGTAAAGATGTTGAGCTGCTCAAGCAGCAGGGGAAAGAGGATATCTCCCTGCAGATCAGAAAGCACAACGATACCTGAATATTTGGCAATGAGGACCGAGGCGATCATGGCCTCCATCATGGGGTCATCCGTCATCTCGCAGGGAAAGGAAATGGTCGGGAATCCCAGAGGCTTGAACTTGGATTTGATGGCCGAGCGCCGTGAGGCGACATTATCTTCCAGGGCGGCCTTCATGGTCCGGGCGCCGGTGTCCAGGATAATATCCTTCAGGCCGTCCGCCATGAGCTTTTCGGAAAGCTCGACGGTGTTGTCCAGACTAACGCCGCGGATGCCCAGGGGACAAGCGGCTTCCTTGGCCATGGCCGCCATCTCGGCAACATTATCGGCCGTGGCGCCGTAAAGCAGGGGTTTACGTTCACCGCAAACCTTGGCGCCTTCGGCAAGCAAAGCGGCTTTGCTGCTCATGAGAATAAGGCTTGCGTCCTCGGCGCCGTCAAGAACCTTCTTGACCAGGGCCGTAAATTTGCCCTGATCGCCGTCCGCATCCTTGACCGCGATCAGTCCGGCCTTCATCAAAACCCCGACCCGCTCATAGCGCAGGGATTTGAAGCGGCTGATACGGCCGTCAACGTCCGCACCCGCCATATCCGTGCTGACAAGGACCGCGATACCGGTCGGATTTTCAAACCTTTTTTCATGGCGGAACATGCAGGTCTCTCCACCGGTGGTGAAAGAGGCACTCCCTGCGCCAAGCTTGATTGTTCTGATCGGCGGGGCAGACGCCTCACCGATTGTCGCCTTGGCTTCCTCGGAAACATAAGGGCATTTTTCAATTTCAGCCTGCCCGGCTGCAACCTTCATGGCAAAGGCAAGACAGGTGGGAATCCCGCACTCTCCGCAGTTCTTTTTAGGGAGCATTTTAAGGATTTGTATACCGGTAAGAGCCATTGTTTATCTCCTCGTTAGCATATAATAATAGGTGTTTAGGCTGTAGACTGTTGAAGCGGCTGGTCAAAACATTATCAAGTTAAGTCGGCACCTTCAGCCTTCAGTCTATCTTCCCGAGCAGTTACATAACTGTTTCCATCTTAAGAGCGGGATGCCCCTTCTCCTTCAAAAAGGCAAGAACTTCTTCTTCCGTGGTGCCCACGGTCTCGTCAGCAATCATGTCGTAAAGTTCCGGCTTGCCGAGGGCCTCGCAGCGGGCCATCAGTTTGTCCTTCAACTCTTCCTTGAGCATTTTGGGCAGCCAGACCACCCGTTCTAAACCGCCTTCAGCCAGAAACAGTTTCGGACTGGTGAGAAAATGCTTGCTGACCCCCATGAAACCGGGGGTCTGGGCGCCGCCGCCGGCCATGCCCGCCAGGGAGGTAAACTTCATGCCGCTGGGGGTCATGCCCATATAGTCACGATTGACAACCATGATGCCGTTGCACTGGGGCAGCATGGCGGCAATGGCCTCGAAACAGCCGCAGGCCGTCATGGGATTATTCATCAGGGAATAGCAGCTTACCGCCGGCACCGCGCCGCGGGAGGCCTGATTGACGAAGTCGTTGATGCCGGCAAAATCCCCCATCACCGGATCGGTGCACTCACCCTTCTGGATCGGCTGGTTCGGACCGGTCGGATTGATCTGAAACGAGGCCTTGCCGTCCAGCCAGTTGTAGGCGCCGCACATGCCGACCCTTTCCGGGGTGATGACGCAGACATGGCTAGGGGCAAAAGACTGGCAGAGGGTACAGGAGTAAAAAATCTCCTCGGTTTCATCCGTCATGTTGCCCAGCCGCAGATCGCGTTCGGCATAGACTTTCTTGGCCAGCTCCTGCACCTCTTCAACCTTCTCCTGCACGGTATAGATTTTCACCTGCACCTTGTCGAGAATGGCGCCGAATTCCTGATGCAGCTTGCCGTGCAGCACCTTGCCGATGTGTTTGAAGGAAAAGCCCTTCTCCACCGCGGCCTTGCCGATGCGAACCCACATGATATTACGCTGGCCGATGTGCATGATCCCCTGGATATAGTTGGTCAGATGATGAAACTGGCGCTCGAGGATCGGTTCAAAATCGGACTGCATCTCACGGCCGGCCACCTCGACCAGGATGGCGATGGGCAGGTTCTGGCCCTGGGTGATATCACAGATGTCCTTGCCGATCAGGGTGACTTCGCCGTCGGTTACCTCGGACATATCCTTGGAGATAAGCACCTCAACGCCGCTGGTTCTGCCGCCGCCGCACTCCATGTAGAGATCGTCCTTCCTGATTCTTTCACCTTCAAAGGCCGGGCCGAAGGCCATGGGAATATCAATCTTGGCGATATTGACTTTCAGTCCGCGCACCTCGATGGCCTTCTGGACAATCTCCTCGTGGGGAACATTGCTTACCACGTGCTCGTAAGTGCAGATACCGGTGGGCAGGACCTCGGGAATATCGTAATCGGAAATGGTCGGGAAGCCCCAATTGATGGCCCCGGCCGCATTGGCGTACCACTCGTCGCTGACAGGACCGAAGGCCATGACAAAGGCGAATGTCCTGTCTTTGTTGTAGATCAGGTTGCCCCGGTAATCACCGGGTTTGATGCCGCCGAAGGCCATGGCCACCCGGCAGGCGAAACCGATGGCGAAAACAGCGGTGGTATAACTGTCGCCGAAAGGAACAAGACGGGTGTTCCACCCCACCTGGACATTGTTTTTCACCAGCTGCTCAGGCATGCGGATGCCGTTTGAATGGTCATGCATGAAAATGTAGAGATTTTTTTCCTGCAGTTCCAGGGCAATCCTGCTGGCCACCTCTTTGTCCGCGGGAGAACCCATGATGGCGGCAAAGCCGGGGGCCGTGCCGTCAACAAATTCCACCCCGCGTTTGCGGAAGATAACATCATCGGCTGCGCCGAGCCAGATGTTGGCGCCGGTGGGATCTTCCGTTTTCGTGTAATATTCAGGCTGTTCCAGGTAGCGAATCGACTCATACATCTCTTCGGCAAAGAAAGTGGCCATGCCGGCGTCTAAAGCCGGGGCCAGGTAGGGCAGCCAGATATGGTCGCTTACCAGGGCAGGCAGAAGCTTGCGGCACTCCTGAAAGATATCCTTCATGTCTCCCAGTTTTTCAACCTTGGCGCCCAGCATACTGTAAATAACCGGCAGAAAATATGCGGTATTGGGAAAAGAGACTGCCTGTTCAGGACCATATTTTTTTAAAGCCGCCTCAAAGTTTTCCTCGGCCATATCAACGATCTTATGCGCGCCTCGGATAGCAGCTGAACAGATTATTTTTGACATTAAATCGCTCCTCTCAGATTATCTAATAATTTTATCGTTAGCTTATCAGGCTATTGATCAGAGACTTGGTAAGGTTGATGGCTTTGGGGTGTCTCATAATCAGCACCTCACCACCGGCAAGCAGCATACAGGTGGCGGTGATGGCCTCCATCATAATGCCTCGTCTTTCCTTATCGCCGATCAAATCATCAGAGGGAAGGCGGCACTCTTTTGCCTTCCAGACCTCCCGGCCGAGATTGCAGATGATCGGCACCTGCAGCTTTTCGTCCTGCTGGGTAAGGGCGGCTAATCTGATACGCTCCATGACCGAATAGGTATACTCGATACCGTATCCCAAGGCGCCGATGGAGGGATCCATCATGACGGAGTTCAGGGATACCCCGAGGTTTTCGAGAAGGATATTCAGCTGTTTGGCGAGGTTGACGTCGATTGGAGAAGCAGCGACCATGGGACTCTGGAATGCCATGGCCGTGGCGCCGAGAGAACGGTAATTGCCGTCGCCAAGAGGGGCAAGACATACCTTCCTGTCGCCGGTAAGCGTGGTGATTTCCCTCAAGGTCTCGGTGTCTTTGTCCGCATTGCCGCAACCCCAGACAATGGTCGGCACCTCGATATTATTAATGACTTCCGCGGCAATCTTGGCCGCTTCGGCGGCATTTCTGTTCAGGCCGTTGGGATCCGTGCTGACAAGCGAGATACAGATGGCCTCTGCCTGGTAATCGTTTATGCATTTTCTGGCCCAGGCCAGGGGATTATCCAGCACGCCCTCAAAATGGCGGGTCAGGGTTTCCGGCCATTCATCCGGCTTCACATCAAGAATATCCATGGCGATCAGCGGCTTGTTCGGCATGACGCCTTCAAAGAGATGGAAGGGCAGTGATGTCTCTCCGCCGATTTTTATGGCCGTCTTGCCGCTGCCAAGGACTGCTTCCTTGATTTTGCCCGTATATTTGATCTTGCAGGAGTCAGCCGGCACCTTTTTGGCGCGTTCGGCAAAAGCAACCTTTTCAATGGCCAATTCGGCAACAGCCATGTCTCCGGAGGCTGGCGGAGCTTGAGTTGCGGCCGCTTTGGCCGGCTCCTGAGAGGGTTTGGCCGCGGCTGCCTTTTTGGCCTCGTCCGCGGCTTTCGCTTCGGCCGCCTTACGGGCCTCGTCCGCGGCTTTCACCTCGGCCGTCTTTCTGGCCTCGTCCGCCGCCTTGGCCTCGGCCGCTTTTCTGGCCTCTTCCGCAGCCTTGGCCTCGGCTGCCTTGCGGGCCTCGGCCGCCGCCTTAGCCTCGGCCGCCTTGCGGGTCTCGTCCGCAGCCTTAACCTCCGGCGCAACCTTTCTCGTCTCTTCCTTTGCTGAAGGGGCAACGGCTGGGGCGGTTTCAGGCGGCTCGCGTTTCAAAACCGCTTCGGCCCCGGCAAAGCTTGCCAATGCTTCAAATTGCTCATCGCTGAGATTAAAGGCTTTTTTCAAGGCATTCAGACCTATCTGCACGGACTGCAACGCCATCTGACGTTCTTTTTCGTTCATCTCATGCTCTCCTGCATCTTCATATTCTGGGGCTGAGCCGGCTGCAGCCAACGGTACAGCTTCAGCTCGCATTTTTTCAACTTCCGCACGGGCGGAGGCAATTATTTTTGCAGCCTCTGCCTTGGCTTCAACAAGAAGCTTCTCGGCATCCGCGGCCGCTTCCGGAGCCTTCACCGCGGGTGTGGCAACGGTAATGACCTCTTCAACCCGCGCTGCCGGCATCCTCGCGTCATCCTCCAAAACGGGTCGCGGTTCAAGCTTGGCGCGTTTGACGATCTCGGCTACGGCCTCCTCCCACTCAATGGCCATGATGTGCACACCGGACACACCCTTGATTTCCTTAACCCTGTTGATGATATCAACACAGATATTGATGCCCTCTTCCTGTTTGTCGGCCGCACCCTTCATGCGGTTGATCACTTCATCCGTGACATCCATGCCGGGAACGGACGTTTTCATGTAGCGGGCCATGCCGAGGGATTTTGGCGGGGTGACACCGGCGAGAATATAAACTTTTTCATGCAGCCCGAGGTCACGGACCATTTCCATGAAACGGGCGAATTTTTCCACATTATAGATAATCTGGGTCTGCACGAAATCCGCCCCGTTACTAACCTTTTTCGCCAGCCTCGGGGCGCGGAATTCAAAGGGATTGGCAAAGGGATTGGCGGCGCAACCCAGGAAAAGTCTCGGTTCGGCGGACTTTATATCTTCCCCGCATTGGAACTTCCTTTCATCCCGCATGGCCCGGACCATGCCGAGCAGCTGGATTGAATCCATGTCGAAAACACCCTTGCTGCCGGGATGATTACCGAACTTCTGGTGATCCCCGGTCAGACAGAGGAGGTTTTTCAGGCCAAGGGCGGCAGCCCCCAGAATATCGCTCTGCATGCCTATTCTGTTGCGGTCGCGGCAAGTCATCTGAATGACCGGCTCCACTCCCTCCTGCAGGGTAATGAGCCCCGCGGCGATGCTCGACATGCGGACAATGGCGGTCTGGCAGTCCGTGATATTGACCGCATCAACATGTCCCTTGAGTATGCGGGCTTTTTTTCTGACCACCTCGGGATCGCTGCTCTTGGGCGGCCCCAGTTCTCCGGTGACGGCAAATCCTCCGGAGGTCAGAATTTTTTCTAAACGGCTTCCCGATTTCATTCGGTTGTATCCTTATATTCTAGAATTTAAAGAAAACAGCGAACAGCTTAGGCTCATAGACTTAAAGACGATCAGGCCCCAATGCCCGCGGCGTTTTCAACCGCAAAGGTACGGATCAGACACGCGCGAACTTTCAGGGTCTGGAGGGACCATGACAGCCGACATCCTTGAGACCGCCGCCGGTGCCCAGATCACGCCGCATCTCCATGTCAAAGAGAACCCTCTCACGCTTCTTGTCTATGCCGAGTTCCTTGCGTTTGAGATCGATGCGGGCAATCATCTTTTGGGCCAGCTTCAGCGGATCTTCTTCAATATCCCAGCGCCCGCCATAGATCTCGTCCATTTCCTCGGTCATGAATTTGGTAAATTTCTTGGAACCGGTCATCGGCAGGTTCTGAAAGATAACATAGACGCCGCTGGAGACAAAGTACTGACCGATGGCCACCGCCTTCTCGCTCATCCAGAGGGGGGCCGTGCCGGCAAGGGGCAGACTGGACATATCGTCTCCCAAGCCTCCCTCCCGGACCATTTCGGTGGCGGCAATGAGCAGACGGCTGTTGTCCACGCAGGAACCGCAGTGCAGAACAGGGGGCATGCCGACCGTTTCACAGACCTCGCGCAGACCCGGACCGGCGAACTCGGCCGCCTCGGGACGGACCAGCCCGACCCGGCCAAGGGCCGTGGCCGCGCAGCCGGTGGCCAGCACCAGTACATCGTTTTTAATGAGTTCCCTGGCGATGATTTCATGGTTGTTGTCGCTGTACTTGTAATTATCACAACCAACAATCGCCGCAACTCCGCGGATTCTACCGTTGATGATATTGTCGTTTAAGGGCCTGTAGCTGGCCCTGAAACGGCCGCCGAGCATATAATTGATAGTCTCATGGCTGAAACCGACCACCACGTCAAGCTTATTGTCCTCGGGAATAAAGAAATCACCGCGTTTTTTATAGTTGGCAATGGCCTTCTTCAAAATCTCCTTGGCGCTGCCCATGGCGTCTTCTTCATTGAACTGGATGTGAATGGCGCCGGGCATCTTGGCCCGGTAATTGGTGGTAATGACGTCGGTATGAAATGATTTGGCCACCTCGGCCACGGACTGCATGACACACTGCACATCCACCACCATGGCCTCAATGG
This sequence comes from Deltaproteobacteria bacterium, assembly GCA_016219175.1. GTDB lineage: Bacteria > Desulfobacterota > Desulfobulbia > Desulfobulbales > SURF-16 > SURF-16. The sequence goes on from JACRCD010000076.1 coordinate 125,317, forward strand.
CGCCGGTGGCGATGGCCATCTCCTGCTGAATAAAACCAGCGGCCACCGGGATGCCGCGGCGCATGAGGATTTCATTGCCGGTGCAGCAGACCCCGGCGAGATTGACCCCCTGAGCGCCTGCTTTTTTAGCCAGGGCAATGATGTCCTCGTCCTGGGCGGCCAGACAGAGAGCTTCGGCCAGGAGCGGCTCATGTCCGTGCACCGTTACATTCACCTGATCTTTTTTGAGCACCCCGAGATCGACAATGGCCCGCCGGGGAACAGGGGTGCCGAACATGATGTCCGTCAGTTCGGTGGACAGCATGGAGGCGCCCCAGCCGTCGCTCAGCGCGCAACGGGAGCCCTGCAGCATGAGGTTTGCGTAATCCTGGTCAACTCCCATATGGGTGCGGTGCATCATCTCAACCACTTCGCGGTCAACACCCCGGGGTTCCACCCCGAGACGTTTCCAGAGTTCCTGCCGTTTTTTCGGCGCCCTTTTCAGCATGGTGACGGGGGTATCGTCCTGTTTGCCGAAATCAGCCAGGGCCAGTTCGCCAATGGCCAGGGCAATCTCGTTTTTATTCTTGCCCTCGGTTTCCACCCCGAAAACGGCGGCCAGCATCATCAGCTTGTTTTCATCCTTGATCTCGTGGGGAGTTTCCCCCTTGGCCGTGGCGATAAAACCCTTGACCATTTCCCGGGCATGATCGGTATGAGCCGCCGAGCCGGCCGCGATGGTGCGGGCAAAATTCCTGGCGGCCACGGTATCAGCGGTGGCCCCGCAGATGCCGATCATCTCATCAACCCCGTCGATAATCTGGCAAGGCCCCATGTTACAGTTACGGCAGCAGGTGCCGGTGGAACCGAAAAGACAGGCGGACATGCCACGGGATTTGACCCGGTCGTAAGCGGTAATAACATTTTTTGCCAGGTCCTGGGACAGCACCTGCTTGGTGGAAACACAGGTTATCTCCGTGCAGCCTTCACATCCGTTTCTTGAGACTGACATATCTATTCTCCCTCAAGTATTATTTCAGCCCGGCAGCCTGTCTGGCAGCCTGCAAGGTATTTTTCATCAACATGGTTATCGTCATCGGGCCTACGCCGCCCGGTACGGGAGTGATGGCCGAAGCCTTTTCCTTGACCGCGTCATAATCAACATCGCCGGCCAGGATTGCCTTGCCGTCAGCGGTTTTTCCTATCCGGTTGACCCCTACATCGATAATAACAACCCCATCCTTGACCATATCCGCGGTGACCATTTTCGGCACGCCGACCGCCGCGATAATAATGTCGGCGCGTTTTGTATGGGCGGCCATGTCCTTGGTCCGCGTATGACAGATAGTGACCGTGGCGTTGCCGCCGGCCCGTTTCTGCAGCATCAGGTTACTGATAGGCTTACCGACAATGTTGCTGCGGCCGATGACAACAACCTCGGCCCCACTGGTGTTGACACCGCTGCGGGTCAAAAGTTCAAGAATCCCATGGGGAGTGCAGGGAAGGTAGCATTGTTCGCCCAGCACCATCTTGCCGACATTAACGGGATGAAAACCGTCCACGTCCTTTTCCGGATCAATGGCATAGAGAACCTTCGCCTCGTCAATATGTTTCGGCAGGGGAAGCTGGACCAGAATACCGTTGATCTTGTTGTCCCTGTTATATTTATCAATCAGCCCAAGAAGCTCCTGCTCGCTGGTGTCGGCGGCAAGGGTGACCTGCTCGGAATGGATGCCCAAGGCGTGCGCGGTTTTGTTTTTTGCACTCACGTAGGACTGGGAGGCGGGATCCTCGCCAACAAGAATAGTTACCAGACCGGGCACAACATTGTGTTTTTCCTTCAACTCAGCAATTTCTTTTTTGAGTTCCTCGCGAATAGCTTTAGCGGTTTCGGTCCCGCTAATAATTTTTGCTGTCATCATCACTCCTTATGGCAAAGAAATATATATGAAAAATATGGAAAATGAGCTGTGTTCGCTGCGACTTGCTGGGGAAACAGGAAGAATGAGCAAAACTGAGCTGTTTATATTAGTGGACTCATATGACTTTTGCAAGCGATTTATGGAAATTTAAAACTTGCAAAAAAAGAAAAGAAAGGTTTAAATTTCGAGCAGTTAGGTAGTAATACCTAATAATGTTTACCTGGCGCGGCTTTCGGCCAGCTTGACGATGATGTCATTGGCCTGACTGAGACGGCTAACAATGGTTTTGAAAAAATGTTTGGCAACCTGGGGATGTTTTTCAATGATCTCCATGATTTTGGAGCCGGGAAAGCGTTTGATGGTTGACCTGCCCTTGGAAAGAATGGAAGCGGAGCGCGCCACCCCGGAAATGGCTGACATCTCGCCGAAATATTCATTCGGCTCGGTAATTTCAGCTATTTTCTTGCCGTCCTTGACAACCATCAATCCCCCCTGGATCAACTGGAAAAAATCAATATCGGTATTGCCCTGCCTGATGATGACGTCGCCATCCTCGTATTTTTCGATATCAGGATTGACAAGATAGGCGGGCAGGCTTTCCTCGGTGATAACCGTTTTTTTCATTACCTCATCCAGGCTTGTTACGCCCTGGATTGCCTTGAGGATGGCAGCGTTGCGCAGAGGAATCATACCTTCCTGGACGGCAATCTTACGCAACTGGTCCTCAGGCACCTCGGCGCCTATGGCTTTGGAAACCTCATCCGTTACCTCCATCAGCTCAAAAAAACCGACCCTGCCCTTATACCCTCCGCCCCTGCATACCGGGCAGCCTTTAGCCCCATAAAGGGTTGTCAGATTTTTTATCTGGTCCTCCCTGAAGCCCAGGGCAAGGAGCTCCTTGGCGTCGGGCAGCGCCACCTCGGCCTTGCACTCCTTGCACAAACGGCGGCCAAGCCTCTGGGACTGGACCATGGTTATGGCCGAGGCAAGCATGAATGGGGGTATGCCGATATCAACCAGACGGCCGATGGTGGCGGCACAGTCGTTGGTATGCAGGGTGGAAAAGACCAGATGTCCCGTCATGGCCGCCTTGATGGCTATTTCCGCGGTTTCCATGTCACGGATCTCGCCCACCATGATGATATCGGGATCCTGGCGCAGAAAGGCCTTTAACGCCGCGGCAAAAGTCATGCCCACTTCCTGATGCACGTTAACCTGATTGATGCCCTTGAAGTTAAACTCAACAGGATCTTCAGCCGTCAGGATTTTTGTGTCCTCGTTATTAAGCGAGTTCAAGGCGGAGTAGAGGGTAACGGTCTTGCCGCTGCCGGTGGGTCCGGTTACCAGCAGAAGTCCCTGGGGACGGTGCAGGCAACGCTTCAGGGTTGAATACACTTCCGGCTCAAAACCGAGCTTGGTCAGGTCAACGTTCAGGGAGCCCTTGTCCAGAATACGGAGAACGATGCTTTCGCCAAAAAGGGTGGGCAGGCTTGAAACACGGAAATCGACAACCTTGTTCTTGCCGATACGCATCTTGATCCTGCCATCCTGGGGAACGCGGCGCTCGGTAATATCGAGACTGGAAAGGATCTTTATCCTTGAATTCAAGGCGTTCTTGATGGAGAGCGGCAGGCTCATCGACTTGTAAAGGGAACCGTCAAGACGGTAACGGACCTGCAGGGTCTTTTCATAGGGCTCGATATGGATATCACTGACCCCGTCCTTGACAGCCTTGATCAATATGCCGTTGACCAGCTTGATGATCGGCGCGTCCGAGGCGGAAAATTCTTCCGTTCCCCTGCCGCTGTCATCCTCAACAGCCATGTCCTCGGCCGCTTCCGAGGCCAGGGAGCCAAAATCGTCAATACTGGTGACATCCTCCTCCTCTTCCTCGACTTGCTCACTGGGACCGGTGAGGGCGCGATAATCATCATCGCTTATCTTGTAATATTTTTTATAGGCCTCGAAAATATCCTTTTCCGTGGAAACGCAGACGGACAAAACCATCTTCACTTCCGCCTGCAGATTTTCCACCGCGCTGGTATCGGTTGGCTCGGCCATGGTGACCTGCAGGGTTTTGCCGGTCATGCGCAGGGGAAGCGCGCAATATTTTTTGACAATATCAAAGGGCACGCTCTTGAAAATCTCAAGATTGGGGGGTTCTTTCTTTAAGTCAACAGAGGGGAAATTATGCAGCCGGCTCAGCACATTCAGGATGGTCGACTCTTCGATATAACCGAGTCTGATGAGAATGCTGCCCAGCCGCTGGCCGCTTTTTTTCTGGACGGCCAGCGCCTCTTCAAGCTGGCTGGTAAGAAGATGACCTTCTTTTCTCAGCACCTCGCCGATCTTGGTTTTGCCTGCTCCCGACTGATCCTTGACCGTGGCCTTTAAGGCGGATTTTTTATCGGGTATATTCTGTGCTGGAAAGGCCATATATAAAAAAGAGATAGAGATAATCTGAATTTGAAAATTTATATTAGCCTATTATAATAGCCTTCACAACTTTTTCAAAGACCGGGCCGTGATAAAGCAAAAAAAAAGCGGCCGGGAAGAGGTAAAATATCCTCCCTGGCCGCATTTTTTTAAAAATGAATTTTTTTTGCTGAAATCGTATAAAAATCTGGATGGCTAACCCAAGTTTAACAGCATAAATTATTTGCCTAATATAATCAGCACGTTACGTCTTTAAATTTTTCGTAGTGGCACTACATTCGTGTATCTTGGCCATCAATTTATCAATTTCCGTACGCCCACCGGATCGGCTGTCAG
>JACRCD010000011.1 GCA_016219175.1 Deltaproteobacteria bacterium
GAGTGCCTAAAGTACTTAAAATGCCTAAAATACTTGAAGTTGCGGTACTTTCTGACAAGATAACTCCTTTAACTTTAGGCACTTTAAGTACTTCAAGTATTTTAGGCACTTAAACTGGTAACAGGACAGAATCCCTAATGGCGGCATAACCTATTGAAATTGCGTCACGACATCAGGAGTTCTGAACCTATTACAAACCGCCGAGGGCTGCCAGTTTATTCAAGCCGTCCAGATAGGCCTTGATGCTGGCCTCAATGATGTCGGTGGAGGCGCCCTTGCCCAGCACCTTCAAGCCGCCATGGTCCATATGCACCGTCACCTTGCCCAGGGCGTCCGTGCCGCCGGTGATACCCTGGATCTCGTAGCGGGAGATTTCAGGTGTCAGGCCCACGGCTTGGGCGATGGCTTTGTAGGCGGCATCCACCGGGCCGACTCCCCGTCCCTCCGCCTCCAGCACCTCCGCGCCCCGCCCCAGACGGACCATGACCCGCGGGGCGGCGCCGGTCTCGCAGCTCACCTTGCTGGAGAGCAGGGTATAGGTCTGCTTTTGCAGGGAAAGTTCATCATTGACAATGGCGATCAGATCCTCGTCAAAAACCTCCTTCTTTTTGTCGGCCACCCGCAGGAATCGTTCATAGATCTGTTCCTTTTCCTGCTCCGACAGCTGCACCCCCAGCTCGGCAAAGCGATGGAAAACCCCGTGGCGGCCGGTTCTGGCGGTGAGCACCACCCGGCTTTCGGGAAAGCCCACGTCCGCCGGCTCCATGATTTCGTAGGTCTGCCGTTCCTTCAGGAATCCGTCCACATGGATGCCGGAACTGTGGGAAAAGGCGTTGTCCCCGACCACCGCCTTGTTGGGAGGGATGACCATGCCCAGGGCATCGGCCACCATGCGGCTGGTGCGATAGAATTCCCTGGTGTTGATGTCCGTGGTCAGGTGGAAAAAATCCCGGCGGGTGCGCAGGGCCATGATGATCTCTTCCAGGGCCGCGTTGCCGGCCCGTTCGCCGATGCCGTTCATGGTGCCTTCGATCTGCCGCGCCCCGTTTTCCACCCCGGCGAGCGAGTTGGCCACGGCCAGGCCGAGGTCGTCATGGCAGTGGACGCTGATGATCACCTGGCCGGCGCCCTCCACATTTTCCCGGATATCCCGGATCAGCCGGCCGTACTGGGGCGGCATGGCGTAGCCTGTGGTATCCGGGATATTGATCACCGTGGCCCCGGCCTTGATCACCGCTTGCAGAATGGCAAAGAGAAAAACCGGATCGGCCCGGCCGGCGTCCTCGCTGTAAAATTCCACATCATCCGTGTATTGTCTGGCCCGCTGCACGGCCGCCACCGCCATGTCGATGGTGGTTCGTCTTTTCTCCTCCAGGGTGAGGCCATATTTTTCCGGTTTGAATTTGCCCATGATATGGATATCGGATACCCCGATGCCCGTGTGAATCCTGGGCTTGGCCGCCTTTTCCAGGGCCCGGCCGCAGGCGTCGATATCGGCGGCCACGGCCCGGCTCAGACCGCAGATGACGGGCCCCTTCACCTCCCCGGCAATGCGCTGCACCGCGCTGAAATCCTCCGGCGAGGAGCAGGGGAAACCGGCCTCGATCACATCCACGCCAAGGCTTGCCAGCTGATGGGCGATCTTTACTTTTTCCGGCGCGCCGATGCGGCAGCCGGCCGCCTGTTCGCCGTCGCGCAGCGTGGTATCAAAAATCATCACTTTTTCCATTGCATCACCTCATTTGTCACGAAATTGTGGGTACCATGAAAAATTGCCCTCTGGCCCGATGACTGTGTCGCCTTCGAAAATATAAATGCTCACATATACCTAATATGCTGCGCTTTTTATTTTCTCTGCTCCTTGTCCTCATGCCAGATGTCTGCTTTTTCAAAGCACCCTTGAAATAAAAAAAACCCGCAACGGAGAGGCTCCGTGCGGGCTTACAGGTCAGGTTGTCTTGTCTTGCGGATTTAAGTCATACCTCCTGGGCACACTGAGCCGGCTCCTTGTCCGCCGGGTAGGGCGAGCAAGTTGCGGAGCAGGCTGCTCAGAAGCAGGAGGTCGGCGGACGCAGAGGAGCCCGAAACCGCGATTGCGGCAGGGAAAAGATAGAATGTGCGGGTGGTTGCGGTGGTTGCGGTGTCTGCGGGTGCCATGGGGTGTCCTTTAACAGAGTTGCGTAAAATTAAAAAATACCTGCTTGAAGGCGGGATTGTCAAGTTGGAAAAAAGCAAGGGGCTCAAGTGAAAAGTTCGGTAGTCTCTCGCCGGGCTCGGTGCAGTGCGGCGGGAAGAGGATGGGGTTGTCCGGCTTCCTTGCCCGCCAATTACTCCAAACACCTTTGCTGGTCCGAATTTGCCGCGCGCTTCGAAGCGGAGGACGCCATGCAGGCTTTGATTAGTGAAGGCTGCACGACATCTGCAAGGTGGCAAGGAATTGCCACTCTGCTGACTACTGACTCCTGTTTTATCTCTTCTGTCGTCACTGATTGCTTTCAAGATATTTCTGCCGGTGAAAAGCGCTTTTATCCTGCTCGTTAAGATAGTCGCCGTATATGACAGCCAGGCTTTTGTGGACCTGGCTTAATGATGGGTCAAGGGTGATTGCCAGTTCATATTCCCCTGCGGCTTTTTCGAACATTTTTTTTCTGCCGTACAGATAGCCGAGATTTGCGTGAATTTTTGCATTCTCCGGTAAAATTTTGGCTGCTCTGGCAAAATAATTCAAGGCTTCTTGGTAATTTTTCCGTTGTAAATAAATAGCAGCAATGCCTTTCGTGGTGTTGCCGTCTTCAGGCAGAATTTCCAGAATCCGTTTCATGGCGGCCAGGGTTTTTCCCTGATCTCCAGTCTGCTGCAGTGACGTTGCCAGATTAATCAGGGCATTGACATTATAAGGGTGTGACTGCAGGACTGTTTCCAGAGCCGCTATGCTTTGCGGCAGACGCCCTGTTTTGGCAAGACCGAGTCCGACAGCTGAAAGTGCCTCCATATTATGGGGATTGTGACTGACGGCAAGCATCCCGGCCTGCACGGCATCCTCCCATTGTTCATTCTTTTCCGCTTGTTGTGAAATTTTATAATAAGAGTCGCTTTGTATGTTGGCTACGTTGAATCGAAAGACAAGCAGATTTATGAGCACGATGCCAACTCCGGCCAGAACAAAGAGCAGGAAGGGGATTTGCATGGAGTATTGGCGCTTTTCCCAGGAAATCTTGCGAGCAAATGATGACAGCATGCCGGCACAGGTAAAAAAGGCCAAAGATGAAACAGACCGGTAAAACGGGAAATTGGCCAGACTGATTACGAAAACGGCAGCTATTGCTCCGCCAACACCAGTTGTTATGATTTTTTCTTCCCTGGTTAATTGCAGGGAGGCCGGCAAAACGATAGCCTGCCGGAAAGCGACGACAAAAAACATCAGAAAAAGGAATAGACCGGTCATGCCAAGTTCCACGGCAATCTGAATAAGATCATTATGAACATAGTCTGGCTGCTGCTTGGCGGAAAACAGAAATTCATTCACCGCTCTGGTATGGAAAGGGGGATAATAAATTTTGAAGTTTTCCAGACCAAATCCTGTTAATGGACGTTCTTTGATCATTTCCAGGGCATTCTGCCAGATCATTGTTCTTGAATGAAAAGATCCGCGTGGTGTAAGGACTTTGGCTTCAATTGAGGAAAAGATATTATCGCGGGTGATGTTAACTTTGCCGGGTTGTGTTATGGCCAGCAGACCGATTACCAGCATGGCCAGAACCCCACCCGTTAATATCAGCTTGATTGAGCGCTGAAATCTCGAAGTATCAAAAAATATGAATAAGGTGATGGTCATCAAAGACAAGGCAAATAGGCTTGCGATCCAGGCTGTCCAGGTTTTGCTGAAGAAAAGGAAAAAACAGGCGGCAATGAAGGTTATCCAGGCAAAAATTTTGAGTTGAATTTTTTTACTGACAAGAAGAAGGGCAAAAGTCAGGGGCAGAACGATGCAGACATGGTGGGCCGCCATGTTTTTATTGCCAAAGGTCGCGGCCGGCGGCACGACCTGCGTAACCCAGGTAAGGCCGAACAGGTGCTGTCCGCAACCCAGCAATGAAACGCCAAGGCAGGAAGCGGTCATGGCAATGACGAGCAATTGCGGCCAGTTGGGAATATTTGCGCGGGAAACAACAATATAAACGATAAAGCAGGCCAGCCAGTGCAGCAGGATACGCGTTGATTCGTGGGAGTTGCCTGTCCACAACAGGCTCAGTGCGCTCCAGCAGAGAAAAAGGCCAAGGGCAACATCAAGGCTGGTAAGGCCGAATGACAGATGTTTGCGCCTGTAAAAACCTGCCCAGGCGGCAAAAAGAACTCCGAATGAAACGGTCTGGATAAAAAAAGCCTGGGCAAGATTGACGAAGTCAAACAGGCCCTCAAAATGGACAAAAGGGGCGATCAGCAGCAGAAAGACAATCGGCCAGCCTGTCAAATAAGCTACCATTGTGATTTATATTTTGCCGTGATAGCCAAATTGCATCTCGAGAAGAAGGCTTAAAAGTATTCAGAGTGAGCGAAAGTGAACTGAAATGCCTAACGTTATGGTGCTTAAGGAGGTCTGGGATTGTTCTTTAAGGCAGGCCGACAATCCCTTGCCGGCATCCTGATACATAACGACATAAATCCGGTCCATTCCCTCTGGCTTTGTCACGCGCTGCGGTGCCTCGAACTTATGTCGCTCTGTATGAAACCTCCCAAAACCTTCCCTCAGAAAGCCTGAGTCGTCCCGGACCGTCCGAAATCCTCGGTAAGCAGGTTAAGGTCAATGGAATCAACCGTTCCATCGGTGTTCAGGTCAAAGGCGCATGCATTTTGCTCAGAACAATCTGTCCTGCCTGATTCCGTGTTAAACAATGCCAGATCATTACCGTCAACATCGTTGTCGGCATCCTTGTCGGCAATCAGGCCGGGCAGATCCAGCTCGTCGTCCGGGTTACTCATGCTGAGCAGTTCGCGTAGATTGCAGAACCCGTCACTGTCCAGATCGGCAAAGGCGTCATCAATTGTCGTATCAAGGCCATTGCTCAATTCCCAACCGTCATCCATGCCGTCCCCATCATCATCCATGTCTCCCGAAGAGGCGGTTAATTCAACAAGGGCATAGTAGCCATCGGGCCGGGTACAGGAAGTGTTGTTGATGGTGCCGTCGGAAATGCCGTCACCATTGAGATCCTTGTACCAGAGCTGGCCGGGAAATTCCAGGGGGTCATTGTCATCGCAGTCTGAGTTATCGCCGGCCGGCCCCTGATACCCGTCTCCATCCAGATCCAGTTGGCTGACAGAGCAGCCGTTTTCATCAACTGTCTCTCCGGGCATGCTCCCCGGGCAAAGGTCGAGATTGCCGCAAACCGTGTCGTCATCGAAATCATTGTCGCCATCAAGGGGGCAAGGATCGCAGACATCGCCCAGCCCGTCCGTGTCGGCGTCAGTCTGGTCGGGGTTATATCCTGGTATATCCACCACAGGGGCATAGGGCAGGTTAATATTATCTATCCAGGCGGCATCAAGACCGCCAGCTCCGGACCCGTCTTTTTCATAGACCCATTTGAAGGTATGGTAACCGGCGCTGACCTGGACGGTATAGGCCAAGCCGCTGGATGTCGTATAGTCTGCGGAACCTGACCATCTCTGCTGCAGAACATTGTCAATGTAGAAGGCCAGAAAATCGTGATCAGCTTCGGAATCAATCCAGTAGCGGAAGCTCATCTGTCCGGCTTTGGTAAGGACTTTCAGGCTTAATCTGGCCTGGCCGTTATCGGAAAGCCACGGGGTGCGGGCACAATAATTACCTTCAAAGGCAACACCATACCAGTAGTTGGGGGGAACAAACCAAGACGCGTCACCGCCAAGCACCCAGGGGAATTGTGAAAAATCACCGGATTCAAAGCTCTCAAAAGCGCCCTGATTATCTGTTTCGCAGATATCGCCTGTTTTATCGTGATCGGAATCAGACTGGGGCAGATTGGCGATTTCCGGGCAGTTGTCAAAGGGGTCGGAAATCGTGTCATGGTCAAAGTCAGGCCAGGGGAATGAGCCGGCGCCAAAGAAAACATTGTCGATCGAGACCCTGTCCCGCCCTCCGGCAAGAGATTCATCCTTGCTGAAAACCCATTTAAAAACATGGTAGCCGGAGGAAACAGGGTAGGTCGCCGGTGTATAGGTTGCGGCGGCCGAGGTGTAGCCCGTTGAGCCGGACCAGGCATCCTGCAGTTCGTCGTCAATGTAAAAGGAGAGAAAATCATAGTCCTGCTCCGTGTCAACCCTGTGGGTAAAGCCGACCACCCCAGTATCACAGTCTTTCACCAGTTCCAGCGTGGCGCTTTCGCCATCTGCCAGGGCTGGGGAACTCATGGAAAATTCACCAAACAGAGGGTTGTCGCCGGAAATCAGCCAGCTGGAGTCACCGTTTGTCAGCCATGGCATCCTGGCCGTATCCGTTTCAAAATCATCAAGCGCGTCTTGGGGCAAAGCCGGGGATCCAGCATCCAGGCAGTTGTCTCTGTTGTCAAGGATGCCGTCATAGTCCCGGTCCTCGGAGCAGGGCGAAGCAGGGTCACAGCCATCTCCGGTTCCATCGTTGTCGCAGTCAGCCTGATCCGGATTGTGGGTGGACACGCAGTTGTCTGTTACGCCGAAAACACCGTCATTATCAAAGTCCTCGGAGCAGGGTGAGTCTGTATCACAGCCATCTCCGGTCCCATCGTTGTCGCAGTCAGCCTGATCCGGATTGGGGGTGGACACGCAGTTGTCTGTTACGCCGAAAACACCGTCATTGTCAAAGTCCTCGGAGCAGGGTGAGTCAGTATCACAGCCATCTCCGGTTTCATCGTTGTCGCAGTCAGCCTGGTCGGGGTTAGATGTTTCCGGGCAGTTATCGGCCAGTGCGCAGATCGTGTCACCATCAGGATCATTACCGGCATCCAGAGGGCAGAGGTCGGCATTGTCGCCAATGCCGTCTCCGTCGCTGTCTGTCCACTCGGCTGGGTTGGCAGGGAAGGGGTCAATGTTGTCCTGGTAGGAATCGCCATCACTGTCCGCGTTGCAGGGATTTGTTTCTGCGTTGTCCACCATGCCGTTATGATTGGCATCCTCAACGCCGTCCGGCAGGCCATCACTATCGGTATCAGGATTTAAGGGTTCAGTGCAACCTGCTTCCTCCAATTCATCCAGCAATCCGTCCCCGTCGGCATCATCCATGGAAGCGGTTGCCCAGGCCGAATAATTCACCATGCCTTGGGTTGGATTGTCGAAATAGTCAGAAATAAAGCTGAGGTTTCTGGGGTTTTCGCCGTTGATGATTTCCTGGGTATCTGTCTCGCCCCACCAGTTGTGACGGGCGGATATTTCGAAGGGGGTATAGTTTGCGATAGTGTAATAATTGCTATAGTAACCTGTTTCCGTCGCATTATCATTAATATCATTATAGCTTATGTCGGGCCTGGCGTATCCACTCAGTCCAATTCCCGTGTACCTATTATTGGTAATGCGATTGCCGGTGACGATTGAGCTGCCGTCACCATTGATGTCAGAGTAGTCAATTTGAAGGCCATATCCATTGTCATTGATTTCATTATTGCTGATGTCGGCGGTTACCTTGCCTTCAACCGCTACCCCCCGATTATTACTTTCTCTAATAGTATTGCCAGTAATGAGAAAGTGAATATCGGAATAGTACGTATCATTTAAATTGTACAAACATATACCACTATTATTGTTGGTCAGAGTATTGTTTTCTATGATTGCATCTCCGGCACCTCGGAAATATTGTGCGCATATTGCAGATCCATTTCCGCTAAAATTATTGCCGGAAATAGTCAGCTTTCCGCTACTATAAAAATAGTAAATTCCTGAGTCACGATTATCGGCAATGTCATTGCCAGCAATCGTGGAGGTCGAATAGTTGGAGTAGATACTTATCCCATTTCCCTCATTATGGGTCAGGGTGCAGTTGTTAACAGTTACTGAACCATCGTCCGCACCGATATAATTGACAAAAATCCCATCACCGCCATTGTTGCTGATAACGCTGCTGGTGATGGTCATGTGGCGGAAATTCTCTGTCCGGATACCATAGCTCGAATATTGAAGATCAATATGCTGAAGAAGGGTGGTTACAGTCTCGCAGCATGGTGATTCAAAATAAAGTCCTCCCCAATCCCCTTTGAACGGCGTCCGGGCGCTGCTGGTGAAAATAATGGGCTCATTCGTTATGCCAACGGCAGCAAGCTGGCCATGGATAATCAGTTCACTGTCATAGGGGCTTCGACCAATCCCCTGGTCATCACTGTTGGTCAGAAAGAGCACGGTAACCCCAGGTTCAATGGTCAGAGTGACGCCTTCCTGCACAATGACGTCGCCGGTGACCAGATAAGGGCTGTTTTCCTTGCTCCAGAGAAAATCAGCGAGCCGTTCGCCGCCGGTCACCACGGTTGCCCCGTAGATGGCGGTGTCACTGACGCGCAAGGGCTTTCCCCAGTCATTGGAGGCGTCATTGTAATAGACAGCGAGAGTATCACCGCGCTGGGCTTCAAGAATATTGTTTCCCTGGACAGGAAGATCAGAGTTATTGATGGAGATGCTGCCGGTGAAGATGCCGGAGCTTGACGTTGTCTCGGTCAGGGCAACCGTTTCGCCCCGCGGAACAGCGGCCGATGTGCTGAAGGTAAAGGTGTCGCCCGGGGCGAAAAATGCCGAACCGGTTTCCAGGCGGAAACCGATGTCGCCGCTGGAAGAGGTATAGCCCTGATCATAGCCATAGATATACTGATAATTGAGTTTAGCGCCGCTGGCACTGCCGGTGACGCTGAAGGCATAGACGTCAACCTGATCGTTAATCGGGTCTCCGTACCATGTGTTCGCCACGGTCAGGCACTGCACGGTCCACTCTTCCGTGGCGGTGAGATCACTCACCCGTACATCCAGCAGGTTGCCGTCACCGCTGTTTGCCGGGTCCGGAATCGGGGTGGTAAATGAAGCCGGCGTGGTGTAATTTTCCGTATTGCTGGTAATAATGACGGTTGCCGAGTCAACTGCCTGGCTGTCAAGGTTCAGATCGCTGTCTTCAAGCCGGATAAAAACCTGGGAGCCTGTCTGATAATATTCAATGGAACTGCCGGTCTGATTGGTAAAACTCAGTTTGCCGGAGGTTGCGGCCGAAGCGGGTGAAACCAGGAGAAGCAGCAGGGAAAGGACCAACAGGAATAATCGTGATTTCATCAGTGCGATACCCCAATAAAAATTTTGCTTGGCAATTTTATGGAAGGGAAAGGCGATTGAGAGGAGGAAATTTAGATAAGTCTCTTGCTTCTGCTACAAATTTCATCCAGGCAGGGTCTTCCTGATCCAGAATGGTACATAACGCACAGTTACCCTTTATTGCGAAGGGTGTCAATGTAAATAAATTGATCAGATGCTATGTTTTTTTTGTAAATGTGACAATGGCAATCCATTGCCGGAATCAATACTGAAGGTTGCCCGTCGGTTTGAAGGTGCAATGGGTTGCCATCCTGCTTCTCCTCAACCGGTGATTTGCCGGAGGTGTCCCCCCCGGCGCTGATGAAACGGACAAGATTAACGGACAGGGGGATTGCTTCCTGAACTGTTCCGATATAAAGTTTCTAATAGAGGAGGCGACGGGAATGATGAAAAAAGCGGATATTGATGAGATGCTGCGGACCATTGAGGACGAAACTCGTTATACCCGCGGCATGACCGGGGTGCCCTCCTTGCGGCCGGAAGTGCTTGCGGCCATGCGGCAGGTGCCCAGGGAGGAGTTCGTGTCGAATTTTTATAAAACCATGGCCTATGACAACACGCCTCTGCCCATCGGCAACGGCCAGACGATCTCCCAGCCGTTTATCGTCGCGCTCATGACCGATCTTCTCCGTCCAGACAAGGACAAGGTGATCCTGGAGGTGGGAACCGGCTCCGGCTACCAGGCCGCGGTGCTCTCCTTGCTGGTGAGACAGGTTTATACCCTGGAGATCATCCCCGCCCTGGCCGGGGTGGCGTCCGCGCGGCTCAAACGGCTGGGCTATACGAATATCGAGGTGAGCCGGGGCGACGGCAACAGCGGCTGGCCGGAACATGCCCCGTTTGACGGCATCATCGTCACCGCTTCGGCGCCGCATGTGCCGCCCGTTCTGAAAGAACAGCTGAAACCGGGCGGCAGGCTGGTCATTCCGGTGGGTCTGACGGCCATGCCCCAGGAGCTGCTGATGCTGGAAAAAAATGACAAAGGGGAGATCAGGACCCGCCATGTCCTGTCCGTGTCCTTTGTGCCGCTGACCGGCAACGGCGGTAACGATGACACACGAAAAAATAATCTATGAATTTTACTAAGTAGTCAAAAAAGGATGAGGAGACAGGCTATGCAAGTACCATTACAAATTACCTTTCGCAATATGGATGCCTCGGAGGCCCTGGAGGCGGAAATCCACAAACGGATCGACAAGCTGGCCAAAAAATATGAGCAGCTCGTCAGCTGCCGCATCGTGGTCGAGGCCCCGCAGCAGCATCGGAGAAAGGGCGGGCTTTACAAGATCAGGATCGACATGACCTGCCCGGAAGGCAAGGTGGCTGTCAACCGTGAGCCGCCGGTGGAGCATCATGCCCATGAGGATGTCTATGTGGCTCTGCGCGACGCGATAAATGCCGCGGAGAGACAGCTGGATGCCTATACCGAGCGGCGCAAGGGGCACGTCAAGGTTCATGAGGAACCGCCCGCCGGCCGCATCACCTTTCTTTCCCCCATGGAGAATTACGGCCGGATCACCACGGTTGATGGCCGGGAGATTTATTTTCACCGGAACAGCGTGTTGCATGAGAATTTCGACACCCTGACCATCAACGCCCCGGTCACTTTTCATGAGGAGGAAGGGGAGCACGGACCCCAGGCCAGCACGGTGAAGATCGAGAAATGACGCCCGCTCAGGAGAGTTTTTTTGCCATCAGCGTCAGCTGTTACGCCGGCTACCGCGGCGAGGAAACGCCGCGCGGTTTTTCACTGCGGGAGCGCAAAATTGAGGTTGTTGAGGTGCTTGACCGCTGGCTTGCCCCTGACCACCGCTATTTCAAGATCCGGGGCGATGACGGCGACATTTACATCATCCGCCATGACGTGCTCCGCAACCAGTGGCAGCTGACCCTTTTTGACCGGGGCAATATTTCTTTGCCTTTTTCCGGCGGAATCAAATAAAATAAATGCAGGTTAGGCAGCGGAGGAGAAAGCTGCCTTCACGATAATAATTGTTACTTCATAAATATGGAGGAGAATCATGGCTTATACGGATTTTATCAGTGCTGCGATCAAAAAGGATATTCCGGCAATAAAACTTGATGACACCCTGCGCGCCGCGATTGAAAAAATGGCGGAAGCCGGAACCTCGGCCCTGATGGTGGCGGCCGGCGGGGAATTTGTCGGCATCGTCACGGACATGGATGTCATGAAAAGTATCTCCGATAACGAGGATCTGGACCAGACCAGGGTGTCCAAATTCATGACAGCCTGCGAGCTGATCACCACCAAGCGCACCCAGCAGGCGCCATGCGTTCAGCTCGATGAGACGGAGACGGTGAAAATGGCGTGCGGCGTCATGCAGCTGTCCGGCCTGCACAACATTCTCGTTACCGGCAAGGATGACAAACCGGTGGGTTTTGTCTCAACCGGTGATCTGCTCAAGCTGGCCATCGCCTGACGCGGAAGCGGTTTTTTCGGCTCTGGCGGGGTTCACACCCCGGAGAGGTCCTGCTCAGGGCTGGGTTGCATTTTTTTTGCCGCGTCACTGCGCTGCTGGGCGAGCCCTGCAAAATAGGCCTCGCTGACCCCGCCGGTGACGTATTCGCCGTTGAAAACCGAACAGTCAAATGAGGAGATATCCCGGTTGCCCTTTTGCACCGCCTCGATAAGATCCTCAAGGTCCTGGTAAATCAGCCAGTCAACCCCGAGCAAGGAGCCGATCTCGTCTACGCTGCGGCCATGGGCGATCAGCTCACTGCTGGTCGGCATATCGATGCCGTAGATGTTGGGGAAGCGGACCGGCGGCGCGGCAGAGGCGAAATAGACCTTGGCCGCGCCCGCATCCCGCGCCATGCGGACAATCTGCTGCGAGGTAGTGCCGCGGACAATGGAGTCATCAACCAGCAGCACGTTTTTGCCTTTGAATTCCAGGCCGATGGGGTTCAGCTTCTGGCGCACCGATTTTTTGCGTTCCTGCTGGCCGGGCATGATAAAGGTGCGGCCGATGTAGCGGTTCTTGATAAAGCCTTCCCGGTACTTGCACCCCAGGTTGGTGGCCAGCTGCAGCGCCGCGGTCCGGCTGGTGTCAGGAATGGGCATCACCACGTCAATGTCATGGCCGGGGCGCAGACGCCTGATTTTATCCGCCAGCTTCTCGCCCATGCGTAACCGCGCCTTGTAAACCGAGACCTTATCCATGATGGAATCAGGCCGCGCCAGATAGACATGCTCGAAAATACAGGGGGCATAGCGGGGCTGCCCGGCGCACTGGCTGACCGAAAGGCGGCCGTCGACGGAGATGAACACCGCCTCCCCTGGTTTGACATCATCGATGAGGGTAAAACCCTGGCCATCCAGGGCCACGCTTTCCGAAGCCACCATGAAATCGATGCCGTGCTCCGTCTCTCGTTGCCCGTAAACCAGCGGCCGGATGCCGGAGGGATCCCGGAAGGCCACGATGCCGCAGCCGGCAATCATGGCCACGGCCGCATAGGCGCCCAGGCAGCGGCGATGCACCCCCGCCACGGCCGCAAACACATCCTGGTCGGTGACAAGGAGTTTGCCGCGCTGTTGCAGTTCATGGGCAAAGATGTTGAGCAGGACTTCCGAGTCGGAATCGGTGTTGATGTGGCGCAACCCCTCATGGAAGAGACTGGTGCGCAGGGCATCGGCATTGACGAGATTGCCGTTGTGGGCCAGGGCGATGCCGTAGGGGGAATTGACGAAAAAAGGCTGGGCCTCCGCCGGACTGGCAGTGCCGGCCGTCGGGTAACGGACATGGCCGATACCCATGCAGCCCCGCAGATGGACCATGTGCCGGGTATGGAAGACGTCCCGCACCAGTCCGTTGTTCTTGTGCAGGAGCATCCGGGCGCCATGACAGGTCATGATGCCGGCCGCATCCTGACCGCGATGCTGCAGATAGGTGAGCGCATCATAAATCGCCTGATTTACCGCACTGTGGGCCACGATGCCCGTTATACCGCACATGATTTTTCCTTGAATATCTTGTTGATCGGAAAGTCTCTTTTGTTCCGCTGCTGTTACAGGTCCGGGAACTTTATCTTCAGGGTTTCCTTGTCCTCGCCGCGCGAGACTTCCACCTGCAGTTCAAGCTCGCCGTTGCGCAGTCCCAGGGCAAGGGGCAGCTTGCCGCTTTCTTCCTCGATGTGCAGAATGGCGCGCATGATGGCCAAAATTCTGTTGAACTGCTCAAGGCTTGGCGGCGGCAGGGTGGTTTCTTCCTCGCCCTTCACCTTGACGGTCAGCTTGTCACCCTTTCTTTTAAGCGACAATTTTTTCGCCTTTTCCGACACCGTGTGCATGATGGCCAGGGCCAGATATTTTATGGCGTTCTCCTCCGGATCGCCGCTTTCCATGCCGGACATGCCTTTTATCTGCTTCATAAAATCCGTTTCCAGGTAGCAATCGCACATTTCCAGTAATTTTAGATGATAATTCCGTTTGCTGATATCCACAGCTTCCTCCTTTCATTAATTGTCATTGATATTGTCCCCATGGAGACTGTCGGTTCGTGTTTCTTAGTCCGGCGGCCGGTCATTGACTGTCCCGGCACGCAAAACAAAAAAGAGACAGCCATGTATACAGGCTGTCTCTGTATTTTTTATCTTTGTCGATTAATTATCAGACATGAATATCCGGGCCAAGATTTCTGTATGCCTTCCGGATCTTTTCCGACATCTTCACAACCCGTGGACTGTCAGACATTGCTTCCATCCTGCTCGCTTCGCTCAGCTCCCCGCGTAAATCATCAACCTTTGATTCCAGGGCGCGGCACCACTCGCCGCGGCAGATAGCGCTCATCTCCAGGGTGTTGTCTATTTCACTTTCAAGTCTATTGATGAGAATTGCCATAGAATTCACCTCCTTTGCACTGTTTCTTTTGTCTATAGTATAATATCACCAAGTTGAAAAGTCAGGAGGTAAAATTGAGAATTTTTCCCGTTAGCCCGTCTTCTGCACTTTTTTCTCCCGGCCGATGAAAAAGAGCAGAAGCGAGGGAATGACGAAGATGGTGAGCACGGTGGAGAGGACCAGGCCGCCCAGCAGCACCGAGCCGAGGCCGCGGTAAAGTTCCGAGCCGGGGCCGGGGGCGACCACCAGGGGCAGCATGCCGAGCACGCTGGCCGCCGCGGTCATGTAAATGGGGCGCAGCCGGGTGCGGGTTGATTCGAGCACGGCCTCCCTGGGCTCGTAACCCTCATCGCGGATATAGTTTAGGGCCTGGTAGACGATGAGGATGGCGTTGTTCACCACCACGCCCACCAGGATGACAAAGCCCAGCATGGTGAGGATGTCGAGCGGCTGCGGGGCGATGAAGCGGTTCACCAGCGCGAGTCCCAGAAAGCCGCCGGCCCCGGCCAGGGGGATGGTGGCCATGATGAGAAGCGGATAGATAAAGCTTGAAAACATGGCGGACATGAGTAGATAAATGATCATGGAGGCCAGGAGGAAATTCCATTGCAGGGCCTGGCGCGCCTCGGTCAGTTTGTCGGCCGTGCCGCTCAGCGACACCTCGATGTTGCTGAGCTCGCCGGACGTCCGCAGCTCCGGCACGATCTCGGTGCGGATGGTCTCCATGGCCTGTTCGAGAGGGATTCCTGTCGGCGGGGTGACCTGCAGGGTGATGGTCCGCTGCCGTTCCAGGTGGCGGATCTCGGTGGTGCCGGTTGCCTGACTGACCGCGGCCAGCGACGACACCGGCACCACCCGGCCGGTGGGCGTGCGAACCGGCGCCTCAGCCAGCTCCTCCGGGGTGGTCAGCCCTTTTTCCTCCGCAACCAGCACCAAGTCGATCTTTTTTTTCCCCTCCTGCTTGAATTCCCCCACCTTCCGTCCGTCCATGAGCACATCAATGGCCTGGCCCAGGTCACGGGCGCTCATGCCCGCGGCCTGCAGCCGGTCCAGGTCCGGGGTGAAGCGGATCTCTGGATAGGTGATCTCAAGTGACGGCACGGGCCGCACCTGGGACCCGGGGATCTTCCGCATGATGGCAGCGAACAGCGCCCCGCCCCCCTCCACGGTGCGGGCCACATCCTCACTCCTGAGATCCACGTCAATGGTCCGGCCCCGGCCCAGGGTGGTCTGGAAAACGCCGGCCTGATTGCTGACGCCGAAGACGCCCGGGATGGAGCGGATAATGCGGGTGAAAAACGGGATGAGCTCCGCGGCCCGCTGCTCGTGGGTGCTGATGGCCCCAAACAGCATGATGCGCTCGGCGCCCACGTAAAAGATGTTTTTGATGCCGGGCACCCCGTCCGCATCCCGGCGCATGTGGGGTTCGACCTGGTCGTAAATCTGGTGGCCGATACCGTACCGCTCCTCATAGGAGAGTCCGGGCGGCGGGATGAGGATGTTGAGCACCAGGTTGCGGTTGCCCTGGGGCAGGTACTCCATCTTCGGGAAAAGCAGCATGGTGAGCAGGGAGCAGAAGCCGATCCAAAAGACCACGGTGAGCAGCCGGGTGAGGGCGTTGGTGAGGGCGAGCCGCACCAGGACCATGTAGCCCTCGCTCAGGATCGTACCGAAGCGGACCAGGACGGAGGGCCGGCTGGGACGAACCTCGACGGGACCCTTGTTCCGGCGAAGCCCCGCCAGCCATTTCACCAGGATGGGGATGGTCAGCACCGAGACATAGAAGCTGATGAGCTGGCTGGCGGAGACGGCGATGGCGATGTCCCGGAAGAGCTGCCCCACCTCCTCCTTGATAAAGATAACGGGCAGGAAAACGAACATGGCGGTAAAGGTGTTGAGCAGCAGCGCCGCCCAGACCTCGCGGGTGCCGTCGTAGGCGGCGGTAACCGCATCCTTGCCCATGGAGCGGTGGCGCTCGATGTTCTCGATGACCACGATGGCGTTATCGACCAGCATGCCCACTGAAAAGGAAATGCCGGACAGGCTTATGACATTCAGGTTGCGGCCCAGCAGGTGGAGCAGGATAAAGGTGCCGATGATGCTGACCGGGATGGTCAGCGCCACCACCAGGGTCGGCGAGATGCGGCGCAGGAAAAGCAGCAGCGCGCCGACGGCGAGCAGGCCGCCCACCAGGATATCGTCCTTCACCAGCTGGATGGCGCCCAGAATATAGGGCCGCTGGTCATAGACCCATTCCAGGCGGAGATCCTTGGCCGCCAGGACATTATCGTTCAGGTTCCGGACCACCGCTTCCATCCGGTCGGTAAGGGACAGCACGTTCACATCCGGCTCCGGCTTGATGCCGATGGCAATGCCCTCTTCACCGTTATGGAGCATGGCATCGGTCAACGGCGCGTAATCGAGATGGACCCGGGCCAGATCACCCATGGTGATGCGTTGGTCGCCGTTGGAGCGCACCACGATGGAGGCGACGTCGGCCGGTGTTTTGGCCTCCCCCACGGTGCGGATCCTGTAGTCGCGTCGGCCGACCCCCATGGTGCCGGCCGCGATGTCAACGTTGTTGTCGTCAAGGGCCCGGATCAGCTCGGCAACCGTCACCCCAAAAGCCGCCAGCCGGTCGTCGCGCATCTCCACGTGCAGCTCTTGCTCGCGGCCGCCGCCGACAAAGAGGTCGGCGACCCCTTCCACCCGTTCCAGGTACTGGCGGATCTCGTCCTCGAAATAGGTCCTGGCATTGTAAACGGACTGGTGATTGCCCGCCCTGACCTTCATGATCATCCAGATGACGGGGGAGGTGGCGGCGCCGGTGGCGTTTATCACCGGCCGTTCGGCGTTCTGGGGATAGGAGCGGACCTCGCTCAGTTTGTTGGAGACGCGCAGCAGGGCGTTATCCACGTCAACCCCCACCTTGAAGCGCAGGGTGATGACCCCGGAGCCGTCATAGGAGCTGCTCTCCATCTCGTTTAAGCCCGGGATGCCCTTCAGCACCTTCTCCTGCTCCTCGATGATCTCCCGCTCCACCTCATAGGGGGTGGCGCCGGTCCAGACGGTGGTGACGGTGATCTCGGGCTCGATGACGCTGGGGCTCAACTGGTAGGGCATGCGGTTGAGGGAGATGAGCCCGAAGAGCACGAGCAGGATGACACCCACCACCACGCTCACCGGCTGTTCAAGGGATTTTTTGATGAGGTCCATTTAGGTTCTTTTGGTCACTTTTTCATCTGCAGGGGCTGCCCATCCCGAAGCCTCTCGTGCCCTTTTACCACAATCCGCATGCCTGGTTTAAGCCCATCCGTTTCCACCCCGGCCCGGTCGCCTTCATAGCCCAGAAGCGTGACCGGCAGCAGGCGGGCCGCGCCGTCTACCTCGGTAAAGACGCTGTCCCGGCCCATGACCGGCACCACCGCATCCCGGGGCACGAGCAGCCCTTCCCTCCGTTCGCCCGCCGGCAGCCAGAGGCGGGCCTCCATGCCTTCCATGAGCAGCGGGGAGGCGGGCAGCCTGACCTTTATCGGGAAGGTGCGGGTGGCGCTGTCGCCCAGGGGGATGATCGCCTCAAGGCGGCCGGTGAAGGACTGGCCGGCAATCTCCGCCACCACCTCCTGCCCCTGATCGAGATGTTGAATAACCGCGGCGGAACCATTGATGACCGCATCCACCTGCCGGAAATCCGCCAGCACGCCGACCACTCCGCCCCGGTCCAGCCACTCGCCCGGCTCTATGTTGCGCTGCAGCACCACCCCATCAAAGGGCGCCAATACTTGCGCCTTGTTGATCTCCATGGTCAGCCGTTCCGACTCGGCCGCGGTGGCGGCGAGTTTCTTTTCCAGGCCGAGCATCCGGTAGCGGTATTCATCATAGGTTTGCCGGGCGATGGCCTCGGTTTCCCGCAGTTCAGCAAAGCGGCTGAAATCGAGGCGGGCCAGGTCGAGTTCCACCTGAACCTGCCCCTGCTGGGCTCGCAGGGCGGCAAGTGACTGCTGTCGGAGTTCGGTATCCACTTCGGCCAGCACCTCCCCCTTTTTTACCTGCCTCCCTTCCTCAAAGCCTACCCGCAGCACCAGGCCGTCAATTTCGGCGGCCACATCGGCCACATGGGCAAAACGGACCGTTCCCACCCAGGGTGTCAGCGGCTGGATGGAGCCCGCTTCCACCGGGGCGAGCACGACCACGGCCGGCGGGGCCTGTGGGCCCTGGGCCGCGGCCCGGGCCGCCGGCAGGAGGCTTGCCGCCAACGCCAAGGTGATCAGAGCGAGGAGAAAAAGAGGCTTTCTTTTTTGCACGGTGTATTTTCCCATAAACCAATCTACCAAAAAACGGCGGGCAATTGTAATGTTTTTTCACTCAATAACGGGGCAGGAGAACGGTGGCGCCTGATCGCGAAAAAAAAACAGCCGGCGCCAGACCAGGCGCCGGCCAATATCAAAGAGACTTTTTGAAATTACTTTTAAGAATAATGGCATTATCCATAAAAAAAAGTTGTTTCTAGTTGAGGTATTGTGAAAGGATAATTCCTGATGTGTAATTCATAAAGGTGAAAGTATATTCCATGGGTGAACCAATGGCATGAAATTGACCTTGCCTGAAAACTTCCGTCATTAAAATAGAAAATTATTTTTCGTTTTTTTGCTGTTTGCCTTCGTTGATCAACATTTTATGCATTCAAGGAGGAGAATAATGATGAAGTGGCAGGATCTTTCGCTTTCCCTCAAACTTGGCGTGGTGTTTGGCTTGATTATAGCCATGACGGCGGGTATCGCCCTGGTATCCTATGCCGGCATCAAGAATATTGTCTTTAACGCCCATGAGGTTATCGAGGGCAACAGCATTCGTGCTGAAATCTCTGCCGCGGAAATCGCCCACCTCAACTGGACGAAAAAAGTCAGTTCCTTTCTGACGGAAAACGCCAAGCAGGATCTGGATGTACAAGTTGACGACCACAAATGCGTCTTTGGCCAATGGCTTTACGGAGAACATCGAAATGAAGCGGAAACCAGGATTCCCTCCATTGCCCCCTATCTGCAGGAAATAGAAAAGGTTCATTTTGATCTGCATGCCTCCGCCTCCGACATAAAAAAGAATTTCCATCTTGCCGATCCAAACCTGCCGTCGATTTTGGCTGAGCGGGAAATAGATCATCTGCGGTTTATCGATAAGGTCAATGATGTGTTTAACGGTGTTGCCGAGGATTTTGACGTTGAGACCGATCCTCATAAATGCAGACTTGGCATCTGGCTTTACGGGGAAGGAGCGAGCAATGCCATCACGGTTGAACCTGAACTTGAGCCAGCCATTAAAAGTCTCATCGACCCCCATGTCAGACTTCACCTGTCAGTAGTGGATCTCCAAAAAAACTGGCAGACGAATGATCCTGCCGGCAAAATAACCAGCCGCACGATATTAACCAGCGTAACCCTTCCCGCCCTCCATGAAGTTGAACATATTCTCGGCAACGTCCGGGCCGAAGCTGTCAAGGATCTCGCCGGCATGAAAGCGGCCAACGATATATACGTGCAACGGACTCTTCCCGCCCTGGCTCGGGTGCAGGAGACATTGGCCAAAGTCAAGAATGAGGTGGATGCCAATATGATGACGGATGCAGTCATGCTTGACAGCGCAACCAAGGCAAAGCGTAATGTGCTGCTCATCGCCCTGTTAACGATCTGTTCTGGCGTTGTTCTTTCCGCCTTCATCGCCAGAAGGATCGCGGGTCCCCTTGTCATGGGAGTTCATTTTGCCCATAAAATCGCCAACGGTGATCTGCGGGAAAAACTGGCAATCGATCAGGACGATGAGGTAGGAAAGCTGGCGAAGGCGTTGAACGGCATGGCTGATAATCTGCGGCAGATCATGGGGAGTATTGCCGAGAAAAGCCGTCTGGTGACCGCATCTTCGGGAAAACTCTTTTCCTCTTCGGAAGAAATGGCGGGGGCAGCGGGGCGATTGGAGAATGAGACCTCGGCAACGGTCAGGACCACTGATGGAATCACGGCTAATATTCAGGCTGTCTCTGATGCTGCCGTAATGATGTCTGCCAAAGCGCAGGACATTTCGTCCGCGTCCGGTGAGATGTCTGCAAATGTCAATAATGTGGCTGCGGCCATTGAGGAAATGACCGCCTCGATTCAGGAGGTGGCGGAGAACTGCACCAAGGCCCGGAATTTTTCCGGAGAAGGTAAGAGCAAAAGTGATGCTTCAAAGTTATTGATCGCCGAGCTTGATCAGGCGGCAAGGGATGTCGGGAATGTGGTTAATGTCATTACCGAGATAACCGAGCAGACCAAGCTGCTTGCCTTGAATGCCACCATTGAGGCGGCCCGGGCCGGTGAGGCGGGCAAAGGTTTTGCCGTGGTGGCCAGCGAGGTGAAAGATCTGGCCAAGCAGACAGCCGAAGCCACGGAAAATATCGCCAGGCAGATTCAGGACATGCAGTCAAGGACCAGGTCTGTGGTTCATGTTATTGAGGAAGTTTCCCGCATCAATGAGGATATTAATGAGGTGAACACGACAATTGCCGCCGCGGTTGAAGAGCAGACCGCCACGGTCAGCGAGATCGCCAGGACCTTTGCCGGTACAGCCCTTGGCGCTGACGGGGTCTCAGCTAATATCCGGGCGCTTGCGATGGATATTGAGCAGGAGGTCATTGTCGGCATCAAGGCGGCGGCGGCCGGGGCAAGGGAAATTTCTAACAATATCAGCGGTGTTAACAGGGAATGCGGAGCGGGCGTCCAGAATGCGGCGTTTATTAAGAGGGCTGCCGGTGAGCTGTCTGATTTTGCCGGCGAGCTGCAGAGTCAGGTGGATAAGTTCCATCTTTAGGAAGATGACAGGGGGGAGCGGACATGCAGGGGTATTTTTCCCCGCCGCTGTCCACTCCTCGGTCGGCATGCCTTCATCGCAGGCGGAAATACCAGCCGCCTTTCTCAATTAAATGGTAACCCCGCCTCCCCGGGGCGGCATTGGAAAGAAACGGCAGCGCACAACGAGGTCTCTCTCCTTGCCGCGGTAATATCCCGTCATCCTTTTATCTTGAAACGGCTCATCATGGACTCAAGCTGCCGGGCCAGCTCCGCCAGTTTGATCGCGGCATTGTTGACCGTACCGATGCCGGAGGTGTTTTCCGTCGTCCGCTGGTTGACGGCCTGGATGTTGGCAGAGACCTCGCTGGTGCCCGTGCTCAGTTCTTCGAGCGCAGTACTGATGGTGGTGGTGCCGTTATTGGCCTGGGCCACGGCCGAGGCGATATCGTGGGCCACGGTCACCTGCTCTCTTACGGCGTTGGTGATCATGGCGGAGGAATCGTTGACCTGACCGACTATTTCTGTTACCTCGGCGATGATCTCCACGGCCAGGCGGGTGCCGTTCTGCACCTCACTGATGCGGGCGGCGATATTGCCGGTGGCCTCGGAGGTCTGACGGGCCAGTTCCTTGACCTCGCCGGCCACCACGGCAAACCCTTTGCCCGCCTCTCCGGCCCGGGCCGCTTCGATGGTGGCGTTCAAGGCGAGCAGTTTGGTCTGTTCCGAGATTTCGCCGATCACCCGGGTGACCTCGTTGATCTCGCCGGCTGCCTGTTCCAGGGCGTTGATGGCCTTGGTCGCCTCTCCGGCCTTTTCCAGGGCTGTTTGGGTGACCGTGGTGCCCTGCTCGGCATTGCCGCCGATTTCGGCGATGCTGGCGCTCATCTCTTCCGTGGCGCTGGCCGCGCTCTGCATTGACTGGGCGATATCCCGCACCGTCTCGGCCACATTCTGGGTGTTGACGCTGATTTCCTCCGTGGCGCCGGCAATGTTGGCGGACTGGGAGGATATCTCTTCCGAACTGACGGAGAGCTGTTTGGATACATCGGACAGGTCGTGGGCAGAGGAGGTCAGCTGGCGCGAATTGTCAAGAATATCCCGGACCAGGATGCTTAAGTTGTCAATCGTCTTGTTAAGCGATTTGCCGAAAGCGTCCACGTCGGAGGTGACGGTTACCGAGTGGGTCAGATCGCCGTTGCCGATTCGTTCGACGGCGTTGCTGCGTTCAAGCAGTTCGTCCCGCAGGGCGTTTAAGGCGGAGCCCATGACGGTCAGCTCGTCGTCAATGCCTTTCTTGTAGACCTTGCACTCCTTGCAGTCCCCGCCGTCCATGGCCTTTGGACAGCATGGAGCGGCGGCAAAAGAACCGGATTCGCTCCAGCAGTAAGCGTCCTTGCCGTAACTTCGACAGTCCGGCCTGTTGCACCGCATGATATTCGCACAGTGCAGGGGTTTGCCCATGCGCAGGGTGGAGGAGAGATCCCCTTTACCCATTTTTCTGCAGAATTCGACGGCCTCGTTGAGCGGCCGGTTGATGACCACGGTAATGAAAAAGATCAGACCGACGGTAAAGCAGGCGATGGCAAAGAGCATGGCCAGGGCGATGTTTCTCTGCAGGGCGCTGATGGTCTTTTCGCCGTCCTCCTTGATTTTGCTTATCATGGCCACCTGTTCGGTGATGTCATTGACGATCACCATGACCCCGACGGTCTTGCCCATGAAATTCTTGACCGGAAAGCCGGTCAGATAGTAGTTGCCGTTCAGCAGGGAGAAGGGTTTTTCATGGCCGCCAGCCAGGAGTTCCCCTTTGATCAGGGGGGTGCTGAGTTCCGTGTTGGTGCCAGCCTCCAGCACGAACTTGTTGTCCACAATCGGATACTTCACGTGATCTTCTTTCATCACGGTGGCCGTGGCAAGCTGTCCCGCATCCAGATAGATGGCGTAATCGACCAGTTTGCTGGTTTTGCTGGCCCGCATCAGTTCGTCTATGGCGTAGATCACCTCATTGGAGCCGAGATGGTTACCCTGTTCGTCATGAATGGGGGCAATGCCGAACAGGACGGTGCCGCTTGGCACGATCTCGATGCCGGTCAAGGACTTGTGGCTTTCCCTGTTCACTGTGACCACCGATTTCCTGAAGGAGGAAATATCATCGGAGACATCAACCTCCTCACCATTGCGCACCGCCTGCCAGCCGTCCCGCCAGAGCCGGACAAGACTGCGGCCATTGGGCAGATGAAAGTGTATTTTGAGGGATTCCGCGCCGGTGTGGCCGGTGTAGTCGGCAATGATCGGCCTGAAATAGTCGCGCAGCTGTTCGCGCGCCTTCTGGGCCTGCCTGTCTTCCTCGTCATCCATATTGCCGGCGGCGGCGGTTTTGTACGCCCTGATAACCTCAGGGCTGCCGGAAAAAAGGGCGGCATCGTTTAACGCCTTTTTGGCGATGCGGGCCATGGTATTGTTCAGTTCCTCGATTTTTTCGGCGGATAATATCTGCAGGGTGCGCAGCATGGTATCCCTGGCCTGGCTGATCTGTTTTTCAATGTTGCTGGCGATGAGCCGGCTGGCCATGAATGCGCCGAAAACGCCGAACAGGATAAAAAAGAAGATCGTGGGGGCTGTGATCTTGGTTCTGATGTTCATGGTTCGAGTATCCTTATCTGCCGGAACAGAAGTAATTAGTTAAATATGGAATTATCTTTCATTGCGATATTAATTGTCAATCAGCAATTTTAAGATAGTCTCTTTCGGCAGGCCGCGGCGAAATCTTCCGGGTAATGGCCCATGATCCAGCGCAGCTGCGCTTCGCTGAAGGCGCCCGGGGACTCGGGCAGTTTCGGCAGGAAAGAGTAGATGAGGCGTTGATCGGTTTTGTCCTTGAAACGTTTGGCATATTCGATGGTGGTGGCCATTTTCACTCCCAGGCCGCCGAGCACCCGCATGGCCGTAAGCATTCCCCGGTCCAGGGAATCGCGCATGACTTGGTCTGCCTCCAGGATATTGCCCACCGGCCGCAGCGGCATGAGCTGCAGTTCCCACTGGGAGGTCTGCGCCTTGGGGACAAAGAGCAACACCTGATCATCCTCGTAGACAATGAGGGATGATTCTCCCCCGTGGTCATCCAGGCGTTGGTTGTTGCGGATACAGGTGACGAGGTCGGTAAAAAGGGAGCTGTGGTGTTTTGCGCCGTAGGTCCGCACGCATTCGGCCACCAGATCACCGCAGCCGTAAGAAGGGAGGCTGGCCCCGGTCTGTCTCCTTGCCCGCATGGCGGGAAGGACAGCGGGCAGCAGGGCGAACTGCTGGTGGATCTGCTGGTGGGAGGCGTTGAGCCGGTAATGGCTCGGCGCGAAGTCAAAGCCGTAATTCCAGCCCCACAGGGTGCGGTCGAAGAAGGGAACATCCTCCGATCGGTCAAGCCGCCTCCCTATTTCCCGGCGTAGACCTTCCAGCTCGCCGGCGGACAGGGTTTTCCCGCCGGAATCCGCGTCAATGCCCAGGGCAGCGGCCAGGCGTACGTAGGTGCGCTGGTAGTAGAGATGGCGCAGACCCGTCATGTCAGCCGCGGACAGCTTGCTGATATCATAGCGGCGGGCATCGTGGGCCATGTTGGCGGCATAGTGGCCCCAGGGTATGTATGAGTTGCGCCGCAGGTATTCGAAGACATGGTGATCCGGGTCCGCCCATTCACCGACGATCTCGCTGCCGCCCTGGGCGCCGGGACGCAGGACCATGGTCCGTTTGTACGAATCAGGCAGGCAGGGATTATTGGCTACCGCCTCGAAGAGGTCATGATTTTTTATCAGGGGGTGTGGTCTGCCCTGCGCATCATTGGCGTAGAGAAGACCTGCCGGTGCGCCGTCCGGGCTGCTAACGAAATCGCAGCTCATCCCGGCAAGCCTTACCAGATCAGCCGGGTCGGTTGAGGTGGTGGCAAGGGCCAGCAGGACGGTTTCCGGCAGAGCGGCAAAAAGGCCGGCAACGCTGTCATTTTCCCGGCCGGCGAGCCAGGTTTGGACACTTTGGGTAAATGATACCGGTCCCGGTTCCGGCAAGCGGATGCTCAGCGGGTCCCGAGCCCGGGCGTCGGCCCAGCGCGAGTTAATAAAGGTCGTGCCCTTGAAGGGGAAGAAGTTGGGGACCTCAAAGATCCTGTCCGCCTTTTCAACCGTTATATCGGCCGGCGGAAAATTCCGCCGGTTGAGGTGTTCCCTGCCGTCGCACAGGCCAAGGCTTTCGATATAATCATTGACGCGGAGATTTTTAACCTCGTAAACTGGATCGTGTATGCCGTAGAGAAAGTCGCCTTCCGGGGTTATACAGGTGCGCATGGCTGGGCTCAATTAATAATGAATAATTGAAAATTTTAAATGAAAGGATGTTTTCATTTAATTCCTATTTTGTGATTCGTAATTTTTGATTCTCTTATATACATCCGCCGGATCATCCAATCAATAAATCAAGCGGATTTTGATTAATTTCTTGCGCCGCCCCGTGGTTGGAGTAAAAACATTCCATGCCCATTCATCTCTATTCCAGCAACCAACTTGAGATTCTGGCCCGGCGGTGCGGCGAGATTTTCAGGCGGGATCCCCTGCCGCCTCTTGAGGCGGAAATCGTTGTGGTGCAGAGCCGCGGCATGGCCCGCTGGCTGGCCATGGAGCTTGCCGGCCAGCTCTCCGTGTGGGCAAACGGTTACTTTCCCTTTCCCAATACATTCGTGGAGGACATTTTCCGCCGCCTGCCAGCGGAGAGTGACCGGCCGGTTTACGAGCGCACCAGGGCGGTCTGGCAGCTCATGAAGCTGCTGGACGAACTGCGGGACGATCCCCTTTTTCTTTCTCTTGCCTCCTATCTTGATGATCCCCTGAAACGTTTTCAGCTGGCGGGACAGCTTGCCGGTCTCTTTGATCAATACATCATCTATCGTCCTGATTTTATTGGTGAGTGGGAAAAGGGGCACTTTGAGGTGGGGGGCTGGCAGGGGCGCCTGTGGCATGAGTTTGCTGTTCGTCACGGCCGGCTGCACCGTGGCGCGCTGCTGGAACAGTTTTTTCAGGCCCTGCGCCATGGTCCCTTAAGGAATCTACCCCGGCGGGTTACTTTTTTCGGCATTTCGAGCCTGCCGCCTTTTCATCTGGATGTACTGCACGCCCTGTCCGAGTACGTGACGGTCAATTTCTTTTTCATGAATCCCTGCCGTCAGTGGTGGGGGGATATCATGCCGGAACGGGAGATCAATCGCCATGTTTTACGCGCCCGGCAGGAGGCCGGGGACCTCTATCTTGAATCCGGCCATCCTCTGCTGGCCTCCATGGGGCATCTGGCCCGTGATTTTCTCATTCTGCTGCAGGAAAGGGATTGCCGGGAACATGATCTGTTTGAGGCCCCGGAAGAGACAAGCTTGCTTAGCGCCATGCAAAAGGACATCCTTGACCTGACCCATGGCGGCCATGATGCTGCCGCGGACAGTTCCGTTGTCGTCAATTCCTGCCACAGCCCGATGCGGGAGGTGGAAGTGCTGCAGGATCATCTGCTGGCCCTTTTTGACAGCGACAAGTCGCTTACCGCCAGTGACGTCATTGTCATGGCCCCTGATATTGAAGGGTACAGCGCCCTGGTGCAGGCGGTTTTTGACCTTGATCCCGCTCATCCCCATTTCATCCCCTTTACCCTGGCTGACAGAAGTGCCGGGGCAGACAGTGAGCTGATCGATGCCTTTTTTGCCGTTCTCGACCTGGCGGCAGGCCGCTGCACGGCCGGGGAGATTGCCGGTTTTACCGCCAGGCCTCTTTTCTTGAGGAAGTTTTCTTTAAGCGAGGCGGATCTTGGCGTCATGGAGGAATGGGTGCGCAAACTCGCCATCCGCTGGGGCCGCGACGCCAGGCAGAAGGAAAAGCTTGGTCTGCCCCCCTACGGGGAAAATACCTGGAGGGCAGGGTTTGACAGGCTGCTGCTCGGCTATGCCATGGCGGATCGACAGGAACTGTTTGCAGGTATCCTGCCCTTTGGGGAACTGGCGGAAAGCGATGCCGGGCTGCTCGGCAGGATGCTGGACGCTTTCACCGTTCTTTTTTACTGGCTGGAACGGTTGCCCGGCAAACGTGGGCTGGCGGAGTGGGCTGTGGAACTGCAGGGCCTGCTGGCCGCCTGTTTCCCTGAGGACCGGGAGCAGGAGGGGGAGATGCCGGCCCTGCGCCAGGCCCTGCTCAGCCTGTCCGCCATCCGGGAGGAAACGGGTTTCAGCGAAGAGCTTGATCTCGGGGTGCTAAAAAACTGGCTGCATCAGCTGCTGCGGGTGGAAAAATCCCCCCGGGGCTTTTTAAGCGGCGGGGTCACCTTCTGCTCCTTGCTGCCCATGCGGGCCATTCCCTTTAAGGTTGTCTGTCTGCTGGGCATGAATGACGGGGATTTCCCCCGGCCCCGTTTTGATCTGAGTTTCGATCTGATGGGCCGGGAGCCCAGACGGGGCGACCGCAGCCCGCGCCTTGATGACCGCTACCTTTTCCTGGAGGCCCTGCTTTCCGCCCGCAACCAGCTCTATATAAGCTATGTGGGGCAATCGGCGCGGGATGACGCCACCTTGCCGCCGTCTGTGCTGGTGAGCGAGCTGGTCGACTGTCTGGCCGATATGTGCAAGGCCCCCGGCGGAACGGGGAGGCAGGGCAGCGACTTTGTCACTCGCCAGCGTCTGCAGCCTTTTCACCCTGCCTATTTTCAGACCGGCGGCCCGCTCTTCAGTTACTCGGCGGAAAATCTCGCCGCGGCAAAACGGCTGCTATCGGGTGGGGACCCTGACGCAGGCTTCTGGACATCCTTACCTCTGCAACCCCAGGAAAGCATGGCGGGGGAAATTGATCTTGATGATTTTATAAAATTTTTTCTTCACCCCCTGCGGTTTTTCTGCAGGCAGCGTCTCGGCCTTGAACTGCCGGGGGCAGATGAAGCCCCTGCCGACGCCGAGCCTTTCTCGCTGACCGGCCTTCCCCTTTACCAGCTTGAGACGGAACTGCTGAGCCGTCTTGCCGGTAAGGAAGATACGCAAAGCCTTGGCCTTCTGTGGAGGGCCAGGGGAGCACTGCCCCATGGCCGGGCCGGCGATATCGCGGTGCGAGAGGTGCGGGAAAATGTGGCGGGATTTTACGGGCGGCTGGCAAAGTATCTGGCCCCGCTGGTTGAGCCGCCTGTTTTTCGCATTGTCATGGGGGACTTCGTGCTCCGCGGCCGTCTGGAGAAAATGACGGAAAACGGACTGCTGCATGGACGGCCGGCCAGGATGAAGGGCAAGGATCTACTGCGGGCCTGGATTATGCATCTCGTCTCTAACCGGCTCTCTCCGGATGGACCCCGCCGGTCCGTCGTGGTGGCCAGGGACAGAAGCGTTGTCCTGCAGCCGGTGTTCAACAGCCATGAACTGCTGGAGCAGCTTGTGGCCCTCTTTCTGCAGGGTCAGCGGGAGCCCCTGCCTTTTTTTGTTGAGACATCCTATCACTATGCCGTGCATGCCTGCGAGGGCGGAATGGAAAGGGCCGGCAAGGAGGCCCAGGCCAGCTGGCGCGGCAGAAATAACGGCAGGGGCGAACGTGACGACGTGTATATCAGGTTCCGCTTTCAAAATGACCAGGAACCGCTGGGCGAAGCCTTTGCGGATTTGGCCGTAAAGATTTTCGCCCCGTTGTTTACCCATATGGAGGATGACAATGGCTGAAGGGAAATTGCTGTCTCTCTGGCGGAAGTTGTCCCGTTGCCAGCGTTTGTCCCTAACGTTATGTCTGTTGCTGCTTTTTTACACCGTTGCCGGCTTCCTGCTTGTGCCTGCCGTGCTGCGCAGCCAGCTTGAAAAAAACCTGAGCCGGACCCTGCAGAGGCAAACCATGGTCCGTGAGGTGAAAATAAACCCCTATACCCTGCAGGTGGAAATCAATGGCTTCCTGGTGCGGGAGGCAACCGGGCAGGAGCCCTTTGTTTCCTTTGACAGTATGCGCATCAACCTGCAGGCTGTTTCCCTTTTCAAGCGGGCTATTATTTTAAAGACCTTTTCCCTGGTAAATCCCTATGGCAAGATCGTTTTGCGGGAAGAGGGTGTGTTTAATTTTTCCGATCTGGCCGCCGGTTCCGTCGACCAGGAGCAGGATAAGGAAAAAAAGGCAACGGCCCTGGCGTTTTCCATCAATAATATTGACCTGACCGGCGGGATTATCGATTTTGAGGACCGGGTAAAGGGGGTCAACCACCGGATCAAGGACCTGCATATTGCTCTGCCCTTTCTGTCGGATCTGCCCTACGAGGTTGAAATTTTTACCAAGCCGGCCTTTGAAGCGGACATCAACGGCGTCCCCCTCAACATGCTTGGCGAAAGCAAGCCTTTTCACCCCACCCGCCAATCCGAGATCAAGGTCAACTTTTCCGGTATCGATCTGACAAAATACCTCTCCTATCTGCCTGGAAATCTGAATTTTGTCATAAAAAACGGCCTGCTGGACCTTGATCTGGCCTTCTCCTTTATCAAGGCCGAGGACGGCGACCCGTCCGTCAAGGTCCAGGGCAAAGCCGCTCTGCGCGAGGTGAAGGTGGTCGACCTGCGGCAGCAGCCGCTGCTTTCCTTCCCGGAGTTGAGCGTGGAGATTGACCGGGCCCATATTTTCCGCAAGGAATTTTATCTGGCCGGACTTGTCTGGCGCCAACCGGAGATTTACCTGAAACGTCTGGCAAACGGCGGCTTGAATCTTGCCGGACTTGTGGCCAAGCCGGAGAAGGAGGGCGGGCAGGAAAGTCCGGCATCATCCGGCAGCCCCCTGCTGTTTGAGGTTGGCGAAGCGCGGGTCGCTGACGGTGTCATCCATTTTGCCGACGAAATGACCGCCTCGCCCTTTCAGACCACCCTGAGCCCCCTGAATGTCCAGGTGAACAATTTCAGCACCGCTGCGGGGAAATCCGCCGATTACAAGCTTACCTTAACCAGTGAGGTTGGCGAGAATTGCAACGCGGAAGGCCTGTTCTCTTTTGCGCCCCTGAAAGTTGCGGCTGGGGTGGGATTGGAAAATGTCAGTCTTGCCAAGTACCGGCCGTACTATGAAAAGGCGTTGCGGGCGGAACTCGGGGCCGAAAAGGCAACGGCTGGCGCCAGGATCGACTTTGCCGCCGCGGATGACCTCTTTGTGATCTCGGATCTGGGGGTTTCGCTGGGAAATCTTTCCCTGACCGGTCCGGACCAGGCCGGCAAAATCCTTGTGTCCGAGCTGTCCGTCAGTGAAGTTTCGGTGAATGTCAGGGACAAAGAGGTGGTTGCCGGCAGATTCACGGGCAAGGGGGGGACCGTGCCGCTTACCAGACGCGAGGACGGCACTCTCAATGTCCGGGACTTTCTGGCGGCGCACCGGAGCGATGAGCCCGTTTCCGGGGAAGGGGAGGCCTCGAAGGAAGAGGCGGCTTCCGGACCGGCCTGGCTGGTTGAGGTGAAGGAGGTGGATTTTTCCGGTTTCGCCGTCACCTTTACCGATCAAATTCCCGCCCGGCCAGCCTCGTTTAATCTGGACGGGATCAAGCTGACCGCCTCGCGGTTGAGCAACCGTGACCAGGAAAAGGGAAGTTTCGACCTTGCCCTGCTGCTTAATAAAACAGGCAAGGTCAAGGTGCGCGGCTCGGCGGGGCTTGCACCGCTCGCGCTGCGGCTTGATCTCGATCTTGACGGCCTGCCCCTGAAAGCAGCGCAGCCCTACGTCGAAGAGCATCTCAATGTGATCATCGGCGACGGCAAGGGATCGGTCAAGGGGGCTTTTTCTCTGGAAAAAGTGGAGTCAGGCAAAACAGCGGTCTCCTTTAAGGGAGGGGGGAATGTCCGGCAGTTTGTCTGTCTCGATGCGCGGCAGGCGGACAAGCTCCTGGCCTGGAAGGAGCTTAGCCTGAAAAAGGTGGAGGCGGGGTCGGAGCCCCCGCGGTTTTCCGCCGGGGAGGTCCTGCTTGACACCCTGTCCGCCGCGGTCGTGGTCAACCCGGACGGCGTACTGAACCTGAGCACTATTGCCCGAAAAGAAAAAGAGGGGCCACAGGAAAAAAAGACAGCGCCGGAAGCGGGGGCTGCCACGTCGGAAAAGGCGGAAGCCGAGGTGGTCATCGGCGAGGTGAGATTAGTCAAGTGCGGGGTTGATTTTGCCGACCGCAGTGTTGCGCCGCCGTTCAATACCGGCCTGCACGATATCGAGGGGAGGATAAAGGGACTTGCCTCCGGCAGGAATGTCTCGGCTGATCTTGATATCTCGGCCAGGATTGATCACCAGTCCCCGCTGAAACTCACCGGCTCCATCCACCCCTGGCAGGATTTCTTCACCGATATCACCGCTGAGCTGCGTGATATCGAGCTGAGCCCCATGACCCCTTATTCCGTCAAATTCATCGGCTATCCGCTGACCAAGGGCAAGCTGCACTTAAATCTCCACTATCTGGTTGAAGGCAAAAAGCTCACTTCGGAAAACAAGGCCTTTATTGACCAGATCACCCTCGGCGACTTTGTGCAAAACGATACCGCGGCCGATATGCCGGTGCAGCTTGCCATCTCGCTTTTGAAAAACCGCAAGGGCGAGATCCACCTCAATATCCCGGTGTCCGGGCAGCTCGATGACCCGGAATTCAGCGTGGCCGGAGTGGTTTTCAAGATGATCGCCAATCTGCTGGTCAAGGCGGCGACCTCGCCTTTTTCCCTGCTCGGTGCTCTTTTCGAGGGCGGCGAAGAGAATCAGTATGTGCGGTTTGCTCCGGGACGGGCGGTTATCGCCGAGGAGAGCGTCTCCATGCTGGCGGAATTGGCCAAGGCCCTTGCCGACCGGCCAGCCCTCAAGGTGGAGCTCGCCGGCCGGACCGACCTGGCTGAAGACGGCAAGGCGCTGATCCAGCTCCGCTTCGACCGGCAGCTCAAGGCCATGAAGTTCAAGGAGCTGGCCGGCAGGGAGGATGCTGTTGCTGATGTGGATGCGGTGGAGATTGCCCCGGAAGAATACGAACGCTACCTGAAAAAGGCCTATAAGAATGCGGATTTCGAGAGGCCGAAAAACTTTCTCGGTCTGCTGAAGGATATCCCCCCTGCCGAGATGGAGCGGCTTCTCTATGAACATATCGTCATCACGGAGGACGATATGCGCCAACTGGCCGTGGCGCGGGGCCAGACGGTACGGGATACGCTTGTTGTCCAGGGACCGGTGGAAGCGGAAAGAATTTTTCTGGTCGAGCCGGCAGGAAGCGCCGCCGGCAGCGATCAGCTGGGCATGCGGGTTGAGATGAAGCTGAAGTAGCAGGATCGCGACTTTCTATTTTTTACGACGTCATCTGGCAGCTTCGAGATGACTTCTTGCGGAGATCATCATTTTTTGCGGGTTTATCGAAATAAACTTGACAGAGATGATTTGCGGCACATAATTTTTTTAAAACCCTCTCATCAATCAGTCTAGTTCAACGTGGAGAGGGATCAACTTGAGCAAGGTGATGCCAGTGAAAAAAATCAAACACATGTGGATGACGGCGGTTCTTTTCTTCATCGCAACCGGGCTTGCCATCGCCGCGGGGGCCGACAAAAAAGGGTGCGTTGACCACCCGGTCTTCCCGACGCGGATGACCGGGTATTTTATCAGTGATTGCGAGATGAAGGATTTTGATGCGTTTAAATTCGAGACCGGCAAGAAGGAAAAGACCACTGTCGAAGGACGGCGCACCAAACTGACCTACCGGGTGGAGGACCGCGCCAAGGAAGCAAGCGGCCTGGCCATTATCCGCAACTACGAGAACGCCATCAAGGGCGTCAATGGCGCGGTCCTCTTCACGGACTCCAATCGATTCGTGAACGGCAGGATCGAAAAAGACGGCAAGGAGGCCTGGGTGCAGGCCGAGAAAGGCAATGGTCTCATCTGGCTCACCATCGTCGAGAAGGCGGGCATGGCCCAGGATATCGTGGCCAACGCGGACGCCTTTGGCATCGATATCAAATCCACCGGGCACGCCGCTGTCTATGGGATCTACTTCGACACCGGCCAGGCCGAGGTGAAAGCGGAGTCGCAGGCAGCCCTGCAGGAGGTCGCCAAGTTGCTGGCGGGTGATCCGGCCCTGAAACTGCTCGTTGTCGGCCATACCGATTCCACGGGGCAGTTCGAGGCCAATATGAAGCTCTCCCAGGCCAGGGCCGAGGCGGTGGTTCAGGCGCTGGTCGCGAGTCATGGAGTTGCCGCGGCCCGCCTGAAACCCCAGGGCGCGGGCTCCATTGCCCCGGTGACCACCAACCGCACCGAGGAGGGACGCGCCAAAAACAGACGCGTTGAGCTGGTGGAGCAGTAGCCACCGCCAAGAGAGCCCAATTACGGGCTGGTTTATCTTTAATGAACTCGTAAAAAGTCGGCGACAAAGCCCGGATGGCTAAGTAACAAAATTCGATATACAAGGCGTAGTGTATTTTTGAGAGTGAGGCTATACATGTGGTATGCCGAACGAACAAAAATGCGCTACAACGCAGTAGATCGGATTTTTTACGACGCCATCA
>JACRCD010000012.1 GCA_016219175.1 Deltaproteobacteria bacterium
GGAGGCCGTGTAGGTCCCCTCGGCTGCGTACTGGTAAATCATGACATCACTGCCGTTGCCGCCGGTGACATTGCCGCTGCCCCCGAAATCCCAGGTGTACGTGCAGGTGCGTTCCTGCGGCACGCCGTCCACGTTCTCGTAACAGGCCGACCGCCCGCCGTCAAAGGTCACGGTCCGGTCGATATCCGGGGAAGGCAGACCGCTGAGATACGGAATCACCACCAGCTCGGTGTTGACCCCCCACTTGGCCGGATCGGAATACCCCCAGTAGGCATGGCAGGAGTTGGAAGAACAGGTCCCGCCGCCGGGGGCAAAGGCATAGGTGAAACTCAAAGGCACGGCCCCGTCAGCCGGGCGGCCCTGGAAGGCCGGCGCCGGGTCGACGTCATAGACCTTGTTTGAGTGCAATTTATGATTCAAACTGTTGGCGTAATGGCAGAGACCGCAGTCCCCAAAACCCTTGGAGGTATGCACCCCGTGGGTATTCTTGCGCGGATCATCCGCTCCCGTGGCCATGGGAAAGGGATGACAGCTGTCGCAGCCCAGCGGCCCCGGCGTGTTCCAGGAGGGGGTGACATGGGAATTGAAGTTGCCGGTTGAGATGTAGGCCCCGTTGCTGTGGCAGTAAACATTGGCGCAGGTCAGGCTGTTGCCGCCTGTCACCATGGTATCGCCTGTTCCTTCATAGCTGTAAGGGACAGTCAGATTGGCCTGGCCGTCATAACTTGCCGGGATGCCGGCCGGATTAACGCCAAAGCCGATCTGGATCTTGTTGTTGCCCGAGATAGGGGAAACAGGCATGCCGCCCGCATGACACATATCACAGGCAAAGTTGAAGCCCGCGGCCGTGGCGTGCAGAGCGTGGGCCCCGGCCGTGGCCGAACCGGTGGCGGACGGAACCGCCACCAGGCCGTCGGAGCCCTGGGGATTATCCACCACCGGTGGGCTGCCGTGGCAGGAGTTGCAGGTGGCGTTAAAGCCGCTCTTGTGTTCATGGCAGTTGGTACACACCTGACCGCCGTTATGGCTCGCCAAGGTTCCGTCATTCCTCCAGTACTTCGTCTGGGTATGGCACACCTGACAGATGCCGTCCGGGGTGGAATCAGCGCCCCCCGCTCCCAGACCGTCATTTGCCGCAAAGGAGGATGGCCCGGTAAAGAGCACCGGCCTGGTGTTGACCGTGTTGCGGACCAGCTGGCCGTAAATGAGGTTAAAATTCATTGAGCCGGTGAGACTTGCGCCGGCATGCACGCCGTTCACCGTAATGGAATCGGCGTCAGCAGCCACCACCTCGGCCGAGTAGTCAACATAGGCGGGCGGCGTCCTGCCGGTATCCATGAGACCAAGGGTCACGGTGAAGATGAGCCCCCGGTCCGCGCCGCTTTTTCTGCTCCAGCCGGCCGGATCAGCCCAGGCCGGATCCACGGCGGTAAGGGAGTTGATGGTGAAGGTCGTGGTCTGGCCGTTGATCTGGTACGAAGAAAATGTGCCGGTCACCAGCGGCAGGGCGCACTGGGACGAGGTATGCGGGTCATGGCAGGTCTGGCAGCCGAAGCCTGCGTGACCTTCCACCGCCGGGGCGTCCAGCTTGCTGTAGTTGCCGCCCGTGGCATTGTCATGGCAATCCGCGCAGGGGGTGGTATTGCCCTGGTGATCGGCATGACAGTCAAGACAGTAAATATTGTTTTCCAGCCAGTGCGGGGACTGGGCGGCGAAAGACGGTCCCGCGGCCAGACAGATTCCGGCCAGCGCAATGAGACCGCCGTTTGCATATATCTTTTTCATAATTTGCTCCTTTATGAGGAAGGTGTTAGCCATCAACCATCAGCCATGAGCCAACAGTCATCCCTCTAATAAAACCCATGACAGCGGTCACATTCCTGGCCGTAATCATACCAACGGTAGGGAAGTCCCCAAGTCACCTTGGTCTCCGTGATGTGGCACCCGACATTGCTGCAGGTCCTGGTGGCCGGATCAAAGGAGGCAACCGTCATATCATAGGTTACCGGTCCGGAAGAGGTGTTGTAGGTCATCTCATTAACCGTATCAAAGGCCACATCAACGGAGCCGTTGACATGGTGCGCCCGGTCAAA
>JACRCD010000074.1 GCA_016219175.1 Deltaproteobacteria bacterium
GCGGCAATACCTTTTCTGGAAACGGCAATTACGACATCTATTTCAGCAACCCGGCAGGCGGCGTGATCACAGGTAACACCATCAATAACGGCCTGTATCTGTCAACAATGGGCGTTGGTCAGATGAGCGGCAACACCTTCAACTGCAATGCCGCTTATCCGCTCTCCCTCGTTGCCGATGATGTGGGCAAGCTCATGGCCAATACCTTCAATAATACCAGTGGCTCTTACCTGAAGGTAAGCGGCGGCACGGTAAGCAAGGATGCCACCTGGCTGGCCATCTTGCCGTATCATATCTTGAGCACGGTCACGGTGCAGGGCGCGGACGGCCCAGACGGTATCACCACCTTGACCTTTCAACCTGGCGCGGAACTCCGCTTCAACCAGTCAACCAGTTTGACTGTCGGCGCCAGCTCAGGCAGCCCCGGTGCTTTGGTGTCCCAGGGCACCCTGCCCAGCCCCGTGGTCTTCACTTCAAACCAGGCCACACCTCTATCTGGCAACTGGGTCGGTATTTCCTTCCAGAATACGGCGAGCGATACCGCCTCACTCGTGCAACTCTGCACTATAGAATACGCGACAAACGGTATTTACTGTAACAACGCCAAACCCGCCATCCAAGGCAATATCATACGGCAGGCAAGTAACGCCGGACTCTATTTCACCGGATCCGGCAGCAATGACGCCGTGGTGGAATGCAATACCCTCAGCGACAACAGATACGGCATCTATATCAGCAACGCCCTGCCATTGGCCCACCATAACGACCTGCTGGGGAATACCCTGTACGATATGTACAATGTCGGCACCCAGGTGAACGCCGAAAACAACTGGTGGGGCAGCGCAACAGATCCCGGCAACACCACCAATACGGTGTATGGCCCCATTGATTATACCCCGTGGTCAACCGCGCTCAATGACTGCCGGAGTAACTATGGCAGTAACGATACCACCCCGCCGGAATTGGTTTCAACCAGCCCTGGCGATGGCGCTATCATGCAGTCAATTGCCACTATCACCTTTACCATGCACGACCAGGAAAGCGGGATCAACGATCAGGCGGTGATCGAGAGCGTGGTGGCCCAGCAAGAAGGTGCCGGTAATGTTTCCGGGATTACGGTGGAAAACAACGACACCTTCATCCTCACGCCGGCCGTGCTCCCGCTAGCCGACGGCCTGTATACGGTAACCCTCACCGCCTCGGATGCAATCGGCAATACAGCGCCGTACAGTTTTTCTTTCACCATTGATACGCAAGGCCCCAGAAAACCGGTGATCACCGGCGGCCTGGTGGCCAGCGGCGCTATCCGGGAGCGGCCCAACCAGAACATTGCCGATAATACGGCGATTCTGCTCACCGGTACGGCGGAGAATCAGACCACCCTGTGGATTAATGGCATGCAGCATCAAACGATTACCTCCGGCTCCTGGTCGTCATCGCTCACCCTCGCGAACGGAGACAATACATTCGAAGTTTGGGTGGAGGATGGGGTTGGCAACCGCAGTCCCTCAGCCTGGGTGGATATCTGGCTGGAAACCGCGCCGATGATGAACCTGGAATACGATGAGGCAGGGCGGTTGCAACATGCTGATATTCATAATTAATATGCCAAAAATAAAAATAGTAGCAGAGTTTGCAACAGGGATCCTTGTAAGGGCCTATTCTCACAAGGTCATTTACCCTGGCCAATGTGTAGACAAACTGGAATTGTTGTAATGAAAAAGGAGGTTCCGGTGAAAAATTTAATAATCTCTTTGGTAGTCTTTTGTTCCACCTTTTGTTCCACCTTTTGTTCCTCTTATGCCTTTTCTTTAACGTGTGGAGATCCCGGATCTTGTGTCATCTTGTTCGACAATTCATGGTGTCAGACGCTCAATACTTCACAAATGTATTTTCAAGTTTACGACAATCCCACACCCGATGAATCTTGTAATTATTTAGCTCAAGGCCCCCAAATTGATCTAGTTTTACATCACACTGACACATATTGTGTAAATTATATTGCAAAATACTATTGGGATGGGTTGAGTTGGATTTTTTTAGGTCATGTTTCAGATGTCACAGAAGCACCAAAGTATCAAACCACTCACAGTCATCCCAATGGCTTATATGCTGGTTGCTCTGATCTGCCTTCAGCAATAAAAGAAGAACCTAACCTGGGCAACTTGAAGAACGGTGCCCCGGATGCGCCCCAGACCTGCAATCCCATCACCTTTTCCAGCGGCAACAAGTATTACAAACAAACCGATCTCGCTCTTGCCGGACCTGGCCTGCTCTTTGGTTTCACCCGGCATTACAACAGCCAGGCCACGTCTAATGGTTCTTCAGGGTATGGCTGGACCACTTCTTTTTCCGATCACCTCACGTTTGAGGTCAACTCCATTACCCTGTATGAAGCAGACGCCACTGCGGTTGAGTTTGTCACTGACGGCAACGGGTCATATTTTAACCTGACGGATCAGCTCCGCGTCATCGAGCAAACCTCCACCGGCTACCAGCTCACTGAACCGGACGGCACGGCCATGGCCTTTGACACGGCAGGCCGGCTTATGGAAATCGCGGACCGCACCGGCAATTTCCAGACATTGACCTACACAGCCGATGTCCTGGCCTCGGTGGAGGACAACTACGGTCGCCGCCTGGAGTTCACCTATGACGGCAACGGACACCTTGCAACCCTCACCACCCCTGCCGGAGATTATACGTACAGCTACGACAGCCAGGGCAACCTCACCGGGATGACCAACCCGGACGCCACCACCAGAAGCTATCTCTATGAGGATGTGAACGACCCGCACAACATCACCGGCATCATAAACGAAAACGGTATCCTTTCGTCCACCGTTGTTTACGATACACAAGACCGGGCCGTGTCCTCCGAGAAGGCCGGGGGAGTCGACAAACTGACCGTGACCTACAATGCCGACAACACCCGGCAGCTCACCGACAGCAAGGGAAGAGTCACCAATTTTGCTCTTCATGTGGATTATAACATCGGCCGCATCAAATCTTCCACCGGCCCCGGCTGCGGCAGCTGTCCGGCCAGCAC
Source organism: Deltaproteobacteria bacterium (assembly GCA_016219175.1). Lineage (GTDB taxonomy): Bacteria > Desulfobacterota > Desulfobulbia > Desulfobulbales > SURF-16 > SURF-16. Next base: position 3,050 of record JACRCD010000074.1, read on the forward strand.
GAACGCGCAGTACACCCATGACGCAAGACTGCTGGTGACCAGCCAAACCGACGCCCTGGGCCATGTCACCAGCTACACCTATGACAGCCGTGGCAATATGCTCAGTGAAACAAAGGGGGCCGGCACCTCCCAGGAACAAACCACCACCTACACCTATCATCCCACCTGGAACCTGGTCACCTCCATCACCCGAGCGAGCGTCGCGAGTCCCGGTCAGACCAGAATGATCACCTTCAGCTACGATGCCAACGGTAATCTCGCCCAGAGAACGGCAAGCGGCTTCAGGGGCGCGTCGCTGATCAGCAGTTCCAGCACATACGGTTACAACGGTCTGGGCCAGCTCTCCTCGGTTGACGGACCTCGCGCGGACACTGCCGATACCCTGAACCTCACCTATTACGCCAATGACCCGAGTCAATCCTTCAACCGGGGCCAGCTTCATACCGTGGTCAACAGTCTCGGCCACACGGTGAGCCTTGCCCAGTACAACGGTTTCGGTAAGCCAGAACAGATCACCGATGAAAACGGTGTTGTCACCACCTATACCTTCGACGGCAGCGGAAAACTCACCGGGAAAACCACCTTGGGCCGCACCACCAGCCTCGGCTACGATGCGACCGGCAACCTCACCTCAGTAACACTGCCGGGTGGCCGGAGCATCAGTTATACCTATACGGCCGCCGACCTGCTTGCTTCCATCTCCGACAATCTCGGTAACTCCATCGCCTTTGCCTACGACAGCGAAGGCAACCGAATCAGGGAAGAGGTGCGCGATCCGCAGGACCTCCTCACCCGTTATGTTGATTTTGATTACGACGATTACAACCGGCTGATGAAGACCATCTATCCGGGCGGCGCCTTTGAAGAACGGCTGTATGACGCCAAGGGCAATCTGGCGCAGGTTGCCGATCCCAACACCCTGGTGAGCCGCTATGGCTACGATTCCCTGGACCGGCTCTCTCTGTTCACCACTCCGGATCTTGCCGCCACCACCATCACCCATAACAGCGCTGATGAGGTGACTGCGGTGCAGGATGCCGAAGGCAAACTCACCGGCTACGAATATGACGACCTGGGCCGTCGGGCAGCCGAGAACTCGCCCGACGCCGGCGTCACCACCTACAATTACGACCAGGCCGGCAACCTGATCTCTAAGACCGATGCCAGGGGCATGACGATTACCTACACCTTTGATGCCTTAAACCGGTTGACGGCGGAACACTACCTGGACCAAACCCAGAACGTATCCTATACCTACGATCAGGGCGCCTATGGCAAGGGCAGGCTGACCGGCAGAACAGATCAGTCCGGCAGCTACGCATACAGCTACGACGCCTTCGGCAACCTGAACGAAGAACACAAGACCATCAACGGGGTGGTTTACGCCACCGGCTACACCTATGATCAGGACGGCATGCTGACCTCAATCAGCTATCCGCAGGGGTGCTCGGTGCAGTACGGACTGGATGGCGCGGGCCGCATCCAGAGCGTCACCTGGAACAAGCAGGCCGAGAATCCCGTCACCCTGGCCTCGGCCGTCAATTATCTGCCCTTCGGCCCGGTAAGCCA
>JACRCD010000077.1 GCA_016219175.1 Deltaproteobacteria bacterium
ACATGTATAGCCTCGCTCTCAAAAATACACTACGCCTTGTATATCGAATTTTGTTACTTAGCCATCCGGGCTTTGTCGCCGACTTTTTACGAGTTCATCAATTCTTTGTTCGAACCACAAAAAAATGGCATCATTCTAACAGGAGAAAAAAATGAAAAAGGTTTTGAAAAAATCAGCCGCGCTTCTTTTCACCGTCATGGGCACCTGTGCCGTAGCCACCGCTGTCAATGCCGGCGTTATCGACAGCTGGAACACCAGCAACGTTATAATTGCCCCCGGACCTTATACGGAATATGTCACCTATTACAGCACCATTTATACCGACGCGAGCAAAACAACAAGCAACGGCGTCATCTCCTGGAAGGAGACCGATGTCCAGGCCCCCGGTCTGAAGGTCGTCAATGGCGACGATGTTGACGGCAGCAACTGCCTGATGACCACCGGCTTCAACCCATACGACCTGACGGACAAGCAGTGCAGCGATCCTCTTCAATCCAGCAAACGCTTCAAGGTAAAAAACACGGCCAACGGCCCGGTTGATGTTTCCTTCAATGTCTCCGACGGCATGCTCAATGTCTACAGGAGTTTGCAGAAACTGACCGACGGCACCGACTCCCGTTGGAGCGGCTTCACCATTCAGCTGGGCTTTACCGTGAATGGCGTTTTTGTTCCTTCAGCCGCAACCGACGGCCTCGGCTTCTCGGATGTGAGCGGCAACGTCTGGACAGCACCGGTTACCACCTACCAGACCCTGCCTGATATCTTCTCCGCCTATTTCGCCCAGGGATTGGCCGGTCCAGCCGACCAGTACCATCCGGAAACGGGTTATTTCAACCCCACCGTACGCATGGGTTTTGGCATGATCGCCACCGAAGACGCCATCACCAGTGACGGCATCACCGCCAGCTACTCCGACATCTTCGGCCACTGGCTGAACAGTTCCGCCGTGCCCATCGGCATCTTCTGGGATAATGACGGCGACATCAATACCGACAACGTCCTGATGGCCAACTGCGCCGACGCCAGCGACATCACCAAAGCCGGCACCTTCAGCGGCGACGACATCACAGGGCTGACCTGTAACGGCGTCTGGGTCACCTACCGGTCACAGCCCGGGCTCGATGCCAATGGCATTCCCTATCCCTCGGACGGCGTCCCGAACATCATCACCCTGGCCGCCCTTGACCCGAACGGTGTCTACACCAGTATCACCGAGGCAGTCGCCTCCGGCAACCCGGCCCCCTATTATATGGATTATATAGAAGATCTGGCCAACCTGGGCCTTAACTTCTGGATCTCCGTGGGCGACACCAGCGCCTGGCCCACCCCGGGCAATTTCACCATCCGCTACACCCCGGTGGTGGCCGATGGGGAAGTTCCTCCCCCGGTTGGCCCGGAAACCCTGTGTAGCGACGGCCTGGATAATGACGGCGACAACCTGACGGATTGCGCCGACCCGGATTGCCTCGGCATTTCCTCCTGCGGGCCTGAAGGGGCCTTGAAGACCTGTTCGGACCACATTGACAACGACGGCGACGGCCTGACCGACTGCGCCGATCCAGGTTGTGTCAAAAACAAATCCTGCCGTTAACATTGTTGCGCGCCTCACCCCCGGGCGAAATTTTGCTTCCGCCCGGGACTTTCCTCTCTTTTTTTTCACTCCGCCCACCCTGTCCCCATGGACAGGGTGGGTTTTTTTCATGCCGGTCATGGGTAAACCCGCGGCTGTGTAATAGGCTGTAATCTGTTTTCATCCGCCATGAACAACCGCTGTCACAGATCCACGGCAATCTCCCGGAATTGCTCCAAGGCGGCCTGGAGGTCTTCGATTATTTCCGCGGCAATGACAGCTGGTTCTGGCAGGTTGTCGGAATCCTCCAGGGACTGGTCCTTGAGCCAGAAGATATCGAGATTGGCCTTGTCGCGGCTGATGATTTCGTCATAGTCAAAGCTCCGCCAGCGACCGGTCTGGTTGTCTTCGGACCTGGTGGGTTTGCGGTCCCGGCAGTTGATCGGGTTGTAACACTGCGCAAATTCATCAAGATCCTCGCGTTTGAGCGTGTTGGTCTTGAGGGTGAAATGCATGTTGGTGCGCAGGTCAAAGATCCAGATCTTTCTGGTCCAGGGAGTTTCCGGGGCCGGTTTTTTATCAAAAAAGAGGACGTTGGCCTTGACCCCCTGGGGATAGAATAAACCGGTGGGCAAACGCAGCAGGGTGTGGACATCGCATTCGTGCAGGAGCTTGCGGCGCACGGTCTCACCGGCCCCGCCTTCAAAGAGGACGTTACCCGGTATCACGATACCGCCGCGGCTGTGCGGGCAAGCAGGGTTTTGACATGTTGGACGAAATTGAGCTGTTTGTTGGAGGTGGTGGCCCAGAAATCCTCCCGCTCGACAATATCCGTCTCCCTGAAAGCCTTGCCGTCTTCGCCGACAATGGTGGTGCTGCTCTTCTTGCCGAACGGCGGATTGGTCAGCACGATCTCGAAACGCTCGCCCGGGTCGCCGGCCAGGGAATCGGCCACGGTCAAGGGCAATTCGCCACCGTTGGTGCCGATGCCGTGCAGCATGAGGTTCATGGCGCAGAGCCGGGCGGTATTCTGGACCAGTTCCCAGCTGGAAAAGGTGGTGTCCTTGAGCGCCCGTTTTTCCTCTTTGGTCATATTGGGGTTGTTGGCGATGATGTAATCGTGGGCGGCCAGCAAAAACCGCCGGTGCCCCAGGCCGGGTCGCGGATTCTCTCCCCCGGTTTGTGCCGGATCACATCCACCATGGCCCGGATCAACGGCTGCGGGGTGAAGTATTGCCCGGCCCTGGATTTGGTGTCCTGGGCGTTCTTTCCCAGCAGCCCGTCGTAGGCGTCACCCTTGACATCGGCGCTCATCACCGACCAGTTTTCCCTGCCGATCAGATCAACCAGCAACCGGCGCAGTTTGGCCGGGTCCTGAAACTTATTCTGGGATTTGTTGAAGATCAACCCGAGTAAGCCCTTTTCACGGCCCAGGGTTTCCAGGGTATGGCGGTAGGTCGAACAGTTCGTCGCCGTCCTTTTTGATCAGGCTGAGCCAGTCGAAGCCTTTCGGCATCGCGCTTGCTTTGTTGTACTGCGGTTTGGTGCGCTCGTCGGCCATCTTGAGAAAAAGCAGATAGGTCAACTGCTCGACGTAATCGCCGTAGCTCATGCCGTCATCCCACTGAACGTTACAGTAGTTCCAGAGTTTTTGTACTATATTTGCTGGGGTCATTAAACGGCCTTATATGTTAATCATCAAATAAAAAACGGGGTGAAATTACATGGTCAGAACAAAGATAAATCTACGCTGCAAAAGCTGCTGCCGGTCTCTCATTGTATGTCTTCCCGTGGAGTAGTCGCCCAGCCTTTTTCTTGTTCACTCCTCCCCATTGTTTGAAGAAGAAAGGAGTATTTTTATCTTCGCACTGAGATTGAATACTTTCGACCCACGTCTGTTCCATCGGCCTTGCGCCAGGGCCAGATTCACCACCAACGATAACCCAGTCAATGCCTGTTAGATTCATCCGAGGCACGTCAGACAGCAGCGGTTCCATAGATAAAAACTTTATTGCAGCATTAGTATTCCGTAGCAAATCAATACGGTGGCGGTAATCATCTTTCTCAACAGTGACACCCATCCAGACATTTTTGGGCCAAGCCAACTTCTGTTCAAGACCCGCCAAACGTTCCGCTCTTTTAGTTAAAACTTGAAACTTGTGCCAATGCGCTTTCTGCATCACCTCAAACACCCGACAAATAAACTCATCAGAAATATCTTCATGAAACATGTCGCTCATCGAATTAACGAAGATCGTTCGCGGCTTCTTCCAGTGTAGCGGATACTCCAGCATGTGTTCATGAAGGGTGACCTCAAAACCATTACGATAATTACGTTGCCCCATGGCTTTTAATCGTGAGGCCATGCGTTCCGCGTAGCAATTGACGCATCCAGCACTAATTTTGGAACACCCGGTAACTGGATTCCAGGTAGCATCTGTCCATTCAATTTTACTCGCACTCATGTCGCTCTCTCCGTTGTATATATAACTCTTGGACTTGCTGTTTTAACGTTGTTCCATCCAAGATAGAATGAGTTTTTTCTAGCTGGCTTGTCCTTCGTAATATCCCAAACTTTTATCGACCCTTTCGACTGCATACCCCGCAAAACCTCGTTGGATCTTGAAGGAGAGAATCCCTTTTGAAGGCAAAATTCATTCAATGCTATATTGTCTGGTTTGTAATCGTGGATGAAATTTAGAAGATCTTTTTCAAAAAGGTCGACCTTTCGGATGGTATTCAATTCCTCGAAAAGTGATTTCTGCCCACCCCACGACAAGTCCCCATCGATATTGTAATTAGCTTCTCCAGTTGCTTTGTCCAAAGACCAACAAACAGTTAGAAATTTTTCCAGCCCCAATATGTGCCCAGACCCGAAGATAATTCCGTAAATATTCCCACCCTTCTTGATGGAGAAAGGTGCCAGATAGTAGGACAGACCTCCGAGTTTCTCTCTAAAATGCTCGCAGAGGTACCTATGAATAACCGTGTATTCCTTATCTTTTAATGCCTCGCTACTTATATCAAATTTACCACCGATTTCCTGGGTCTCGATGAAACGGTTGATTATTGAAGATGATATAAAAAATAAGATATCAGTCCTACTACACTTAGCCATTTCTCCTACGACCTCAGGAGTAACTTCTTTGATTCCAAATTGATCCATAAAAACCAGATTGGCCGTATCGTGAGCCCGCATTTGCATCAAATGCTGCTCCAGTGACTCACGGAATGGTTTGGCGCTGTATTCAAATTTGCAGCACGCCTTACCACAGGCTATTTCACACACATGTTTCTTGAGCTTCTTTATATGTTTCTCTTCAATATCGTTAAAAACCACACGAGCAGAGACATTGGAGTAGGTAACAGAGTGATGTTCGCAAAATTGTTTTAGCTCCTCAACAATGATTAAAGACGATCCAAGATTCCCGGCAGCATCCTTCCCGGGGCCAGCAAAAAAATCATAGATAGAAACCTCTACCCCCTTGTTCGGGAAAACAGGTAGCCATTCCTGTAAGTAGCGACGAAAAACATCAAGTTTAACCTGTGTCGCATCATCAAATTTTTTTTCATAGAACTTTTTGTTCATTCCAAATTCTCATCGTCCACAGGGCGTTACAGTATTTATCTGCCTAAAAAGGAGAGAGGTAGGCAGAATCCCATAGTCTTTGTAGGATATTTACGCTGCTCATAATTTAGTGGTTTACACGTTTCCATAATATTTCTTGTGTAAAGCTTTTCTCGTTGACTCAAGCAATGCTTCGGACTTCGCCAATGCCCCTGCTACTAGTTTTGCTATCAACTTGTCTTTGATTTCAATGTTATCAAGTCTGTATTTCTCGACGAGAAAATACCAGTTTTCGCGAGGTTTTTGAAAAGCAAGTTTGTTTAGAATTCGGACATCACTAGCGAGACACTGATTTAAATAGTAACGCCATCTGTCTTCAGTAAATTTATCAAGAATCTCATCTGCTACAGCTGATGCGTCCCAACTGGTCCCGTAACTATTACCAAGCCTGACCGCTAGGATCGCGGAAGCACATGCCGGAAATGCTGGGGTTGGAATTGTTGATCCTAGGCTAAAAAGTGCTCGGGTTGGAGCCCCTTCATTGTAGAAATTATTCATACCTTCATGAGCACGAATTACAGCTTCAGCAGCTTTTACGAATGTATCAGATCGCAAATTCTCTGGAACAAAATCAAACCCTCTAACTTTTAAAAGTGCTTGCTTAATTCCACTCGTAGCAGTCGCCTTCCCCGCAGCAAAAACCTCGGCATAAGCATGGCCTACTTGCCACTTTTCCGTATCTCTAATATTTTTCCATACTAGAGGTAGAATAGTATTAAGATTCGCTAGGGAATTCTCAAGTTTCGCCCCTACCTCTGTTTTGATCACAGACAGTAATATTGTGATTGTTAATTTTTGGAAAAAATAAGGGGATGTAATCAGCATGGACACTCTAGTGTCATCTTTATTTAGTGTTTCCGACTCGAGAGCAGATCGGAACTCAGCAAACTTAGTCGCAACCTCAATTTTTGGTTTACCGAGAATATTCCCGACACACGTTTTGAGTGAAAGAATGGCTTCTAATTCGTCGAGCTCTATCCCTTCGTTATCAATCTCTGAGGCATCTAAACTAGCAAAGTGGGCAACAATCTCATGTGTATGCCGAAGTCGCATTGCTTCTGTAGATGAGACAACTCCCAACTCTTCAGCAAGTCGAATGGCTTCTTTCTCAGTAATCGAACTTATTGGGTCATCGTCTTCATCTAAGTCTTGTTTGCCAAGCATCTCACCGACAAACTGCATCCCAAGCGTACCAAGTTCTTTTTTGAGTGCCGCCATCGACTTAACCCAAACAAAATTGATGGCCATTTCAAAGTTGCCTGCTTGAAAGGCTTGTGCTACCTGCGTTTGCTCTCTCTTGCTTAATTGTTTTGCATACCCTGTAATTAAGGCAGGGTCCTGCAACTTCGAGGGAACAATCTCATGTTTCGGGGGCTCCCAAACGGCTAATGAATATTGATCTGTCATAGTTTTTCTTTCCTGAAGTCTGCACTTCCATCTTGTGACTGCATATAGACTGCACTCAAACCACGGCCAATTTTTTCGCACAGTGACTGATACGCCCGACGCCTTGCTCCTCCAGAAACCTTTGAAGTTACTTTTTTGGGCGATGCAATAAAACAGTTGTATGATAGCAATACTCCTAACGGATTGAATGCAACGATTCCATCCGAATTAACCATTCCTTCGATAAGTGCCATCTGCGACCTAAGTTCACTGAGATCAAGATCTTTAGCTATGACACCCTTGACTGTTTTTGCAAAATCCAGAGCAGGTGTGAGGTCGATTCCATCATCGAGTGATTTTGGTTTTTTTGCCTTTGAAGTAACTGCTATGAGCGTTCCATGGGAACGGAGCAACGCCTGCCCTAATGCTCTACGCAAAAATGTTTGTACCTGTTCTCGTATTTGTTCATCGACTTCTACACAAATTGTTGAAACTAGTTCGTCTATGTACCTCCCTGGCGGTGGCTCTTCTGCTTTTTTATGTGAAAGGTAGATATTGTGCTTTTTCCCGAGATAATTCCTGATTTCTACGCAATCACCGCCAGTTTGATGCACTCTAACAACCTTTGCGGAACCGTCATCGCCCGAAAGTAATGTTTGACCAACTTCGACGGAAAGAGGACTTAGATCGCCATGAAAAAGCCCATATTCGAATTGGCCATTAGACATTTCAATATATATTTTCCAGTCCCCAATTGCTAACGGTGCAGCCTTCTTCAGCGCCTTCATTATTCCATCCGTATCGTTGCTAGCGCCCCCTAAATGGATAGAGCTATGCCCAGGGAGGAATTTGAGCATTACACTTAAATTTTCACAGAGATACATCTCTGGTGCTAAATGGATACCCTCTTCTGTATATCGAGATAAAGCTACTATTAGCTCAACAAGAGTTGAAGATTGCACAAGAGGTTCCATTCCGCACTCGGTGGCGAAGTCATGGACGCTGCCAAACAAATGATTCCGGAATGTAATGTTTTCTGTCATCGCTTACCTTCCTTGAAATACCGAACTCAAAATGGTCTGACGTAATTTTTTACACGCTTGAGGTTGGCGACAACCTGTGCTTCGGTCTCGCGGGCAATAGACAGTAGGCGATCGACTTCAGAAACAATGTTGGTGTCCTTCATATCCTGGACCAGCCAACCGGCCTGGGTAAGCAGATTATCGATTTTTTCGCGGGCGTGAATTTCGCAAGCCATGTGTTCCCATTTATCTCGTACTGAGTTTGCGGCAGGAAATTTTCCAAAAAAATAGTGACCTGAAATCATAAAGTAAACCGTGCGGATCGCCGGGACTAATCTTTTGCCGCCCGGTTGTCAGCTGGAATATGATCACCATTAAAAACTAGCACCCTAACTAAATAATGTCACGCAAAAAAGTAATTTAGCAAAATTTCTTGTTTCTTGATATGGGTATGTTGTGGTCATATTGCGGCGCTATGGGGAAAAATAGGAAAATTTACCCATCTTTTGTTACTATGGATATGGAGCGAGCCCATGCCCCCAAGGATACCCCCTCCCGTGAGGAAAAGACATGACTGAGCAGAGCAGTAAATGGCAGACAAAAGAGCTGGCCCAGACTTTTTTAGAAGGGGTCCGGGGGGCTATTCCGGCAGCGGACTTCCAGTTGGCGGTACTGGGCAAGATTGTCAGCATGTGGCAGCCACGCCCAACCAGGATTTTGGACCTGGGCTGCGGGGATGGGGCTCTCGGCCGGCTGCTGCTCGATGCGCATCCGTCAGCCCAGATCTTCTTCGCCGATTTCTCGGAGCCGATGCTTGAAGCTCTACGGAAACGAATCGCCGGCAAGCGGCGGGGTGCGATCATCCAGGTGGATTTCGCCACCCCGGCTTGGACAAAAGAGTTTGCGGCGCAAATCCCTTTTGACGTCATTGTCTCGGGTTTTGCCATCCATCATCAGCCGGATGAACGCAAGAAAGAACTCTATGGGGAAATTTTTGGGCTGCTGAGCGCAGGCGGCGTTTTCTTGAATCTCGAACACGTCAGTTCGGCAACCCCTGCGGCAGGAGCGCTTTTTGACAGCTTCTTCGTCGATCACCTCTTACGTTTCCATCAAGGGACGACTCCGGGGAAGACAAGGCAGGAGATTGAGCAGGCCTACTATCAGCGGCCCGACAAGAAGGAAAATATCCTCGCCCCAGTTGACACACAGTGCCAATGGCTGCGCGGCATTGGCTTTCAGGATGTCGATTGTTTTTTCAAGGTTTTCGAGCTGGCCCTGTTTGGAGGGAGGAAAGCAGCGAGCCCGGAGCGGGAAAAATAATTGCCGTTGCGCAACGGTCCGGTATTTGCGTTGTTATGCCGGGTCCCATCCCCAGCCGATGGATTCCGGCGTACTGTTCTGGCAAAAGGATGCATACATGATGAACCACAGGATGACGAAAGATAAAATTACGGCGCGGACTATTTCCTATCATTTAACGGGGTATGGAGTTTTGCTGTTTCTCATCGTAGGCGATGAGCTGTTTGATTTCCCGCATAATATATTCGGCGTGCCCGCCACACCTGCCAACTGGGCTGAGACCTTTATTGAGGGGAGCTATATTGTTTTATTAAGTTTCTTCACCATCTATTTGTCCTTGCGGTTTTTAAAGCGGATTAAATTCCTTGAGGGTTTTCTGCCGATCTGTTCATTTTGCAAAAAGATCCGCAAGGAAAATGAATGGACGTCACTGGAAAAATATATGAGCGACCATTCCGAGGTTCTTTTCTCCCATGGCATATGTCCCGGCTGCGCTGAGAAATATTATGGCGAACATCTCGGCCGGGAGAAAGACGGTGTACCCCATGGGCGGGCAGAGGATGAAGTATAGCGGCTTCGCCGGGCGCTCATGGCCGCAGTTCCTGTTTCAGCAGACAGCAGGAGATGCGGGTCAGCGGTTTACCCCGGGCATCGTAACGGATATTGCCAGGCTGCAGCAGCTTGTTCATCACGCATCCTTCGGCAATATCAAGCGTGAAGAGTTGTTCCTCGGTCAGGCCGCTGTTTCGGACCAGCCGGTTGTTGTCGATGGTAAAGGTGTGGAGCGGAAAGTCCTCGCACAGGGGGCATTGGTAGACCCTGCCGTTGGGAAAGATGAAATAGTTTTCGGCAACCTTGCCGGCGCAGGAGAAAGTTTCCCCCTCTTCGAGAAAGACCTTGGGAAAAATCACATGGATGCCGAGGTCGGCAGCCTGCCGGGCAACCCGGGGAATGACGGTCAGCCATTCTTCCGGGGTGAGCTGCAGGGTGTCATCCGGGTATGCGGCTGATTTACCCCTGAGGCCGATGACCTGGATGAAAAAACGTTTGACTCCCAGCTCTTTGAGAAGGGCGGGCATGCGGGCCAGGTGGTCAATATTCAAGCGGCTTACCGTGTAGATGAGGCTGACGTCAAAGCCCAGGGCAACCGCTTTTTTTATGTTGGCGGTGCAGGTGGCGAACACCCCCTTGCCGCGGATCGGGTCATTGATCTCGGCCGCCGGGCCGTCCAGGCTGAAGCTGATGACCGCGTCCCGGGGCTCGATTGCCGCAAGCAGGTTGTGGAACAAAAAACCGTTGCTGTCCACCGTGACCGTCCGGTAGCCCAGTTGCCTTGCCGTTTTGATCCCCGCGATCAGATCGGGGTGCAGGGTCGGCTCGCCTCCCAGAAAAATGAGATTGGTCTCCTTGTCCGGATCAAGGAAGAGACGCAGCCATTCCGCCATGGTTTCCTTTGAAACCGCGGTGCTCCCATGCTGTGCCGGGTTGATGTAGCAGTGGAGGCAGGAGAGGTTGCAGGCAGTGAGGATATGGAAAAAAACATTCCGTTCCCGGGGCTTGAAGCCGACGGTTTTGACGGCAGGGGTGGTCATCGCTTTTTCCTTTGCGGCTTCATTTGTCTTCATGTGGATTCAGGTTGCTATTTCCCGTGAATAGAGGTAAGTGTTTTTTTGAAAATCAGGCCTGTTTACAAAACGGATAAGGAGGAGAGAACATGGGCGGACATGGACATCATCACGGGGAAGACAGCAGTGTTCCATTCAAGGTTGGCATTTTTCTTATTTGCACATTTGTTCTTATCGTTTTGATCGCCACGCTGTAGCGGCTGGTTTTCCCCCGGGGAAATGTCCGGGCGGGAATTCCGCGGTTCCGTCATTTCTGCTCCAGGGTATAGGCGGCCAGATAGCTGTCTCGCCAGTAATCGTGGCTGGGATTGAGGAAAAATTGTTTAAAGAGGTCGAGGCTTTCCCGCCGCAAAACGTGGGGAATGACTTCCATGTCTATCTGCCGGTACAGAGGGTTGAGCCGCGCCACGGGAAGGGCGGTACCCCCTCCCATGGCGTCTTCATAGGCAAAGACGATTTTCCGCACCTGGCTGAGCATGAGGGCCGCATAGCACATGAGACACGGCTCCATGGTGCAATAGGCGATAATCCTGCCGGGGTGGCAATCCTGACTGCTGATGTTTATCTGACGCAAGGCGACAATTTCAGCATGGTCGAGTTCGTTTCTGGCGTTCTGGCCGGTATTGGCCCTTCTGCCCCTGGCAATGACCTCGTTGCCAACGACAAGGACGCATCCCACTGGAAATTCGTTTTCCGCCAGAGCCTTCCGCGCCTCTTCCAAAGCCTGTTTCATGAAATGTTCGTGGCTGAGCATCATGCCTTTTCCTGATAAGAATTAAAATCAGCTGGTAAAATACCACGAAGTTCGCAAAGCACACGAAGAAAAATTTACGAATGAAGTAATTCCCTGAAAATGACATCAATACGTCAGGAAATTGAAGCGCGAGAAAGAGCCCATCTGTCTCCCTACGCCTGTTTGAGCGCCGAGAGCCTGGGGCGGATCGCCCCTTTTGAGCTCTGCCCCATCCGCAGCGCCTTCCAATGTGACCGGGACAGTATCGTCTACTCAAAGGCCTTCCGCAGACTCAAACACAAGACCCAGGTTTTTCTGGCGCCAACCGGTGATCATTGCCGCACCCGCCTGACCCATACCCTGGAGGTTTCCGAGATCGGCCGGACCATTGCCCGGGCCTTGTCCCTGAATGAGGATCTTGTCGAGGCCATAGCCCTGGCCCATGACCTGGGCCACACCCCATTCGGGCATGCGGGAGAGAGTGTGTTAAACCAGCTGCTGCCCGGCGGGTTTTCCCATTACCGGCAAAGTCTGCGGGTGGTCGATGTGCTGGAAAACAACGGGGAGGGTCTGAATCTCACCTTTGAAGTGCGGGACGGTATTGTCAAGCATTCCAAAGGCTATGGCGAGGTGCTGCCCGATAATAAGCGGGATTTGCCGGTGACCGCGGAAGGATGCGTGGTCCGCTATGCCGACATCATCGCCTATCTGAGTCATGATCTCGATGACGCCATCCGCAGTCTGGTGATCCGCAAGGATGATATTCCCGCCAAGTGTCAGAAGGTGCTGGGGGATAAACATCACCAGAGAATAGTCACCATGATTGAAGGGGTGCTGAGCGAGACGCTGCCCCGGGACGGGAAGCTTATGTTCGGCATCGAGAAGAGGACCGGCGACGTCATGCGGATCCTCAGAAAGTTTTTATATGACAAGGTCTATAGTTCTCCCCAGGTGCATAATGAATTTGTCAAGGCGAGCAAGATGCTGCGGGAATTGTACCTCTATCTGCTGGAGCATCGCGATTTTCTGGAACAGGAGATCGGTTCGTTTGCCGAAAGCGCCTCGCCCGAACGGCGCGCCGGTGATTTTATCGCCAGCATGACCGACCGCTATGCCCAGAATATGTACCAGAAAATTTTTTGGCCAAAGGCCCTGGCCTAGTACGCAGCCGTCACCCGCTGCTGAAACATCATGATAAATCCGGTGGGCGCGAGGAAGCCGTGCCCACCCTAGCGAAAAATCCATTCATTTACACACGGAGCGAGAGATGTCAGAGGAAGTGAAATTCATACCTTACGAGATGGCGCTGAAGATTGTCGGTAACGTGATTGAAGAGGAACATATTCACGAGCCGGACCGGCGTATTTTGACCGTTTATGATAAGCAGGGCCATGAGCTGTGCTGGTATGACGCCGAGGATATTCTGGCGGAGGCTGTGCCGGATAATCCCAAGGACCAGGATTCGATCAAGCGGGCGGCGGTGGAGGTGATCATGCACCAGATTCCCGAGTGGGTCATGGAAGATCTGCTGAAAAGGACGGCGAAACAGGAGAAGCCCAGCTGCGCTTGCAAAAGCTGAAGAGCATAGGGGGTTATTCCAATTCCAAATCAAAAGTAGAACGCGAACACCCCGCGAGGGGGTATAAAGGCAAGCGAGCAGCGACGCGACAGTACAATTAGTACGGCAAGGAGCCGCGCAGCGCAGCCGATTCAGTTCAATCCCCTCTTGAGGGGGACAAAGTTATACAAATGATTTGGAATTGGAATTAGAGGATGCCCCTGGGCATGGGCGCAACCAGGTCCGCGCCCAGGGTATAACCGCCGTCAAGCCTGATGACGGCGCCGGTCATGAAAGGCGCGTCTTCAATGAGAAAAAAGACGGTCTTGATGATATCCTCCATTTTGCCGGTTCGGCCAAGCAGGGTATGGTTGATAATGGCCTGCTGTTCCGCGCGGGAAAGCAGGGACCAGCCTCTGGTCCCCGCGGCGTGCCGGGTTTCAAAAAAGCCGAGCATCACCTCGTTGACCCGCACCTGAGGCGCCCCTTGCCTGGCCCATGTTTCCGTGAAGGAGGAAACCGCCCGGTTGGCGGCGCTGTAGCCGTCGTTAAAGATGAGGCTGGCCGGTCCCGAGCGTCCGACTATGGCCGCGATGGAAGAAAAGTTGATGGCAATCCCGTCTCCGGATGATTTCAGGAGCGGCAGAGCCTGGTTGAAGACAAACCATTTGGCCTTGAGGGTGGTTTCCATTTCCAGATCCCACTGCTCAGGGGTGTAGGGGCCATGGACAATCGGCATGCCACCCCTTTCGATATTGTTGATCAGGATGTCGAGGCTGCCGAATCTGGCGGCGATTTGCGCAAACAACCCGGCAATCTCTCCGGCCTGGCGCAAATCAACCTTGACCGGCAGGTAGTCGTAGCCAAGGGCGGCAAATTCAGCCTGCATCTGCCGGGCTTCCTCGGGCCAGTCGTAATAGGTAACCGCGACCTTTGCTCCGGCCGCGGCCAGGGCGAGGGCGAGATGTTTGCCGATACCCTTTGCCGCCCCGAGCACCAAGGCTGTTTTGCCGTGTATGTTCAACTTCAGGAAGAGCTAAAGAGCGGATTTTTTGCCATCGCGCATGGAAAGCGGGCCGATGGTATCCGGATCGGCGACCTTCAGCAGGGTGCCGGGCAGAATCACGTTGCTGCGCAGCTTGTTCCATTGTTTCAACTGGCCGGGATCCAGATCAAAGCGGCGGGCAATCTTCCACAGGGTGTCGCCATCCTGCACCTTATAGAAGGTGGGCTGGCTGGGGGCCTTTGCACTCTTTGTCGCCTCTTTTTTGGCCGCTGTCGTCGTCGCCGTCTCCGGCCGGGAGGCGGTGACGACGGTGGCTGCCCCCTTGGCATCGGTATCATAGATGGCAAGTTGTTGGCCAACGTTGATATGATGGATGTCACTTAATTTATTCCAGGAAACGATCAGGTCTATTGAGACATTGTAGCGTTTGGCGATGAGGGAGAGAGTTTCTCCGGGCTGGACCTTGTGTTGTACCATGCGGTTGTCGATATTGCCGCGGGCCTGGGCGGGAATATCCTTGTCGGTGAGGATATATTCGCTGACCTGATAAGGAATGCGCAGCCGCATCCCCGGCGACAGGCTGGATTTGCGCAGATTGTTTGTTTTCAGCAGGGTCGTTTTGTTGACATCGTAAAGTTTGCAGATTTTTGTCAGGGTTTCCTTCTCGCCCACCACATGGGTTTTGAAATCCGTGGTGACGGTTTCCTTGACCCTGGGGAGATTTTTGGCGACCAGCTCCTTTTTGCCGACCGGAACCTTTAAGGGATAGTTTTCCTGGTCCGGCGGGGTGACGAGCTGGGGCAGGCTGCGGTTCAGGTTGCGCAGTTCCTCAAGGTCGGCGTTGCAGGCCACTTCCACGGCCCGCAGGGAGGTCCAGGCCGGAACCTCTATGGTTTCATAGGCCAGGGGCGGCTGATAGTTGATGCCGGTAAAACCGTATTTTTCAGGGTTTTTGGCGATGATAATGGCGGCGATGAGTTTGGGCACGTACCTTTTGGTCTCGCCGTTCAGATACTCCTCCCGGGCAAGCTCCCAGAAGTCATCCTTGTTGTAAGCCTTAAGCCCCCGGCTGATCTTGCCGCAGCCGGCGTTATAAGCGGCCACGGTCAGATGCCAGTCGCCGAACATGTCATACAGATCGGACAAATAGGCAACCGCGGCCTTGGTGGATTTCTCGGGGTCACGCCGCTCATCCACATAGCTGTTGATTTCCAGGGAGTAATCCTTGGCGGTCGGGGTCATGAACTGCCAGGGGCCTACCGCCTTGGCGGTTGAAAAGGCGGTCAGGCTGTAGCCGCTTTCTATCATGGGCAGATAGGCAAGATCCTCGGGAAGGCCTGCCTCCCGGAGCTCTTCCTTGATCATGGGCAGGTAGCGGGTGGATCTTTCCAGCCAACGGGTGAAGATGTCACGGTATTTGTTCTGGAAAAAATCCAGATAAAACTCGACCTGCCTGTTCATGGTCACAGGGTAGTCATAAGAAACTTCTTCCTCGATAGTATAGGGTTTTCCCGCTTCCCAGGAGCCGAGGGTTTCCAGTTCCTTTATTTCCTCGGCCGCTGTCAGTTCAGGTTCCGGGACAGTGGCTTCATCGGCCGGAAACTCGCTGGCGGTATCGGGTGCGTCCTCGTCTGTCTCTGCCGCGGTGGCGGAAGCGGTGCGGGCAGGGTAAAGATTGCTGGTGGAATCCGTTGCCGCGCAACCCCACAGGGAGAGAAGCAGAAAAGGGAGAAGAAGCAGAAAAATGTAATGTTGTTTCGGCCGCATTGTTTGACCCACGTTTTTATTTGGTTGAAAAGCCAAATGAATGTTCGCTGCGTGGTGCAGATTTATCTGAACATTCTCATGACTTGCGGTCATTCGACTGGAGAGGTCGATACATCAAGAGGTATATCAGATCAGTGACAAATATTATGCCAATCATAATTTCATACATGACACGGAAGGTAAATGCAATTAAAATTGTCTTCAGCCGTGATGCTTTTCTTGCGATTGTGTCTGAAAAGCATTATGAAACCAGTTTGGTTTTGGCGGATTTTACGCCAAATGACATGAATAATAATTCATTTTTATATTGTTAATGGAATGTTAAAAAAAATACTACTTTTTTTTGCCGTGTTGACTTGCGCAGTGGCTCTCTCGGGTGTCGGGCTCTACTACTGGCTGGTGGTCTATTCGCCGGGCGAATCCATCCGGCAGGAGAATATCGAGAAAAACCTGGGCATGGAAAGTCCTGTTTTCTATCGCGACGGAGTGGAAAAAATAGGCGTCTTTTTTCAGGATGCCCACCGCCAGTACATATCGTATGACCGGTTGCCCGCTTTTTTTGTCAATGGCCTGATCGCTGCCGAGGACAACCAGTTTTTTCAGCATCATGGGTTTGATTTCGGTGGATTCGCCAGGGCCATGATGGCCAATGTCCGGGCTCTCAGGGTCGTCCAGGGCGGCAGCACCATTACCCAGCAGACCGCCAAGAATCTCTTTAAACGGGAAGGACGGTCGGTGGGGTCGAAGTTAACCGAGCTGCTTTTCGCCCTGCGCCTGGAATACCATTATCCGAAAGAAAAGATCCTCGAGTTTTACGCCAACCAGTTTTATGTGAGCGGCAACGGCCGCGGCTTGGGCGTGGCGGCCCGGTACTATTTTGACAAGGAGCCGGAGCAGCTTGATCTGGTGGAGTCCGCCTTTATTGCCGGCAGCGTCAAACGGCCGAATTTCTACAATCCGTTCATCAAAAACGATGCGGAAAGCGTGACCAAGGCCAAGCAGGAGGCCAAAGTCCGCGTGGCGTATGTGTTGGGTCATATGCGCCGACTGGGGATGATCACGCCTGAGATGTACCAGGAGGCCTTGAAGAGGGAAATCCCCTTCAACCGGGGCAAGATGCAGTTCCGGCTGAACACCTTGATGGATCTTGTCAGGGACGGCCTGGATGATCCTGTTGTTGAAGCGGCGCTCGTGGATTTCGGCATTGAAAACGTCTCCACTTCCGGGGTGCGGATATTCACCACCATTGAGCAGAAAATTCAGGACGGCAATCTCTTGGCCCTGCAAAGCGAGCTGAGCCAGATTGACGTAAAACTGCTGGGCTATGACCGTGCCCAGCTGCAGAAGCGTTACGCCGATTTACCCTTTGCCAGCGGCAACGACTTCGCCTTGGGGCAGTTTCTGCTAGCCCGGGTGGTGGAGATCGAGAACGGCCCTCCAGTCCGGCTGCGGGTCTCTTTTGCCAAAAATGGCCAGGGGGGCATGCAGGGAGTAGTGGATGAACAGGGATTAAAGCCGCTGTTCGCTTCGCTGGCCCAGTATGGCGGACAGCGCTGGAGCGCCGCGACCGGCCGGGATTTTTCCACGGTGCTGAAAGAGATCCAGGCAGGCGATCTTGTCTACCTGTCCGTGCGGGCTAAGGATCCTGTCTCCGGCGAGTACGCATTGAATCTGGAAAAGTACCCGGAGCTGCAGGGAGCGTCACTGGTCATGCAGGAGGGCAAGATCCTGGCCATGGCCGGGGGAATGGATAATTATTTTTATAACAGGGCGATAGCCGCCAAAAGGGCCATGGGGTCGGTGGTCAAGCCTCTGCTTTATACGGCGGCTATTCAGCTGGGTTGGAATGCCCTGGATCAGCTGAACAATGAAAGGGATATGTTTACTTATCAGCGCAACGCCTATATCCCGCGCCCTGATCACGTCAGTCCCCATAAAAGGGTATCCATGAGCTGGGCAGGGGTGCATTCGGAAAATGTGGCGTCCGTCTGGCTGCTTTATCATCTCTGTGACCGGCTTAATCCCGGCCAATTCAAGGAAGTTCTGGAGCAAGTCGGCATGGCCCGGGAGAACGGCGAGTCTTATGAGCAATATACGCGCCGTGTCCGGGACAAGATGGGGGTGATGGTGGATGCGGATACGCTGCGGAAGGCCGCCTTCGAGAAGGCGGTGGCCGCAAGCGAGGCGGATCTCATTTTTGACGGCAAGCAGGACGAGTTGCAGTATCTCGCTGTTTTTCACTTCAGTGATAAATTTGAAAAGGAACTGGAGCAGTTGACCGAGGACGTGAGCGGGGCCGAAGGTGAATTGCGCCAGCAGATTGTCAGCCGGAATTTCACGCGTTACAGGGATTTACAACAGAGATTGCAAAATGAGAAAGAGTCCCTTGACGCAGGCTCCGGAGAATCCGTCATCCCCTTTTTTTACTACCAGCCGGCCGTGGAAGACAATGAGGACGGCTGGCCCGATCTTGTTTTCACGGCGGAAAGCAGGGTCTGTTATACGGAAAGGGTTCCGGGAGGAGGGTGGTACCCGGTGCGGCGGGCGGACCTGCGGCAACTGCTGGCGGAAATGAGCAGCGAAGCCGCGGCCGCTTTCTGGGCTGGGGTCCGGATTGACAATCAGCTCAGCCTGGCCACCCTTGATCTGCTGCAGGAGAATTTCCGGAAGGAACTCGAGAAGTTGTCCGCCCAGCCGCCTTACGGCGAGGAAGTTCTGCATTCCATCCGTGATTTCAGGGTGCTGGCCGGCTTGCGCTATCTCATTGAGTTCTGCCGCGCCATGGGGGTGACCAGCAACCTTGAGCCGGTGCTGTCCTTCCCACTTGGTTCCAACGTCATGAGCCTGTATGAGCTGGCCCGGGTCTATGGCGCGCTGACCAGCGGCATGACCTATGCCGCGGAAGACGGACAGAACCCTGCCCTGGCCCTCATTGACCGGATTGAGGCGGCTGACGGCGAGATCATTTACGAGAGCGTTTTCACCAAAAAACGGGTGATTGATGAAAAGACCGTGATGGCTGTCAGTGATATTCTGCGCAACGTGGTCAAGTTCGGTACCGGCCGGCAGGCCAACAACATGGTTCTGCACAGCAGCGACCCGGCGGTGGAAGGTCAGCTGGCCGATCTGCAGCTGGCCGTGCCGGTGTTCGGCAAAACCGGCACATCCAACCGCTTTACCAACTCTTCCTTTGCCGGGGCCGTTCCCGGGGTAAAGGGCAGGGGCGATGGGGTGGTTCTGGATGAGAAAAGCTACGTCATCGCCTCGTATGTGGGGTTTGACGACAACAGACCAATGATCCGCACCTCCACCCACATCACCGGAGCCAGCGGGGCGTTGCCGATCTGGGCCAAAACGGCCCGGAGTATCATCTCTGACATGAATTACGCCGGGTCCCTGGATCTGGTTGACATGGCGTTTTCCGGCAGCGGCGACATCCCCCTCCATTATCCTGATCTCGGGCAGATCTCCGTGCCGGTGGCTGTTGAGGAAGGGGGGCTTGCCGCCCAGTCCGAGGCGGGCGGTGGGGGCAGGTCTCCTGTCATCACCTTCGGAAAAGTGAGCACCGGCGGGGAAGTTGAATTGGGGAGACATTTTCTCCCCTATTGGCATAATTGAAAAGGTATTTTGAAGAGTCAACAGAAGGAAACAGTTAACAATATCATGCGTGACAAGAAATTTTTATCAGGTGGTTATGGTCTGGCGTTTATCATCCTTTTTGCCTTGGGCGGCTGCCAATCGCTGGGGTCTTCCATGGGAGGGTTGGTCACTCCGAAAAAAAAGGTGCAGCCCATGGAGGAGGCGGAAAAAGCAAAGCCTGCCGTGAGCGGGGAAAAGGATATTGCCGCGGTTCCGCCGGGGCCGGGGCCGTCTCCGGTGGTGGCGCCGGCTGTCCCCGCTATTCCCGAGGGCAGCATGGTGGTTGATGCCGATGTCTTTTCGAGCATGGCCGGCTATGTGTCCGGCAGAAAGGGCCAATACCGGGACATGCTGTCCCGGTGGCAGGGAGTGGCCGCGGACTTTGCCCGCCGGGATCTGGCCGCGCCCCAACCGGAAAAGTGGCAGGAATGTTTGGGCATCCTTGAGGTAATAGTTGATGAGTACACCGTGTTAAATTCCATGCTGAAAAGCAGCGGCAAGGATCAGCCCGGCCGCCAGTCCTTTTCCCCTTCTCTTGTTGTTTTCCAGAAGGATATCTCGTTTCTGGAAAGCGGTTGCCAGGAGGTTTTTACCCTCACTGCCGCGGTTGTTGCCGGCGAGCGGGACGCGGGCCGGATAAGCTATTCCGGACAGGCCGAGGAGGTTATCCGCTACTGGGCCAAACAGCAGGATTATGCAAAAGTGGTGGATGCCTATGAAAATCTTGGCGCTGAGGGAGCGGCGGGGGGCAAGCTTTCTGCCGAGGCCCTTGAACTGTACGCCTACGCCTTGAAACACGAGGGGAAAATGATCAAGGGTGCGGAGGTTCTGCTTGAGGCCGCGAGTGAAAAGGGGGAGACGCAGGGATGGCCGCTCCGCCTGCAGGCCGCTGAATTGTTTTTTGCGGAAGGAGAGTTTGCCCGGGCCCGGACGGAATATGACAGCCTGCTTCATCTTTTTTCCGGCATGAAGCCCGCTTTGTCCGAGGTTGAAAAACAGCTGGCCTTGCTTGGTGGACAGGAGGATCATGGTCAGGAACTGGAACTCTACAGGATGGCCCTCAAGGGCTGGCTGCAGGGGGAAGGGCGGGAATTGACCCCGGATCTGGTGGACAGTGCGCGGATTCTGGAGGAAAATTTTCCTCAATCCGATTATGCCAGGATGGGCAGGGAGCTGATCGCCAAGGTTTCAGGCGGAGCTCCGGATAACGGGGACGACCCGGTGCAGCGAGCGCGCCGGCTGGCCGCGGACAGGCAATTCCCGCAGGCCCTGGAGTTACTCGCGCCTTTGCAGGCGCTGGAGCCGCATGCGCAAGAAATTGACGCCCTGGTTGCGGAGTTTACGGCGGAGCTGGAGAAACAACAGGCTGGAGAAGCCGAGGCGGCTCAAGCAATGAAGGAGGCTCTGGCCAAGAAGTGGCAGGAGGCCATGCAGGTTCTGGATCACCGGCAGTTTGATCAGGCCATCGTCTTATTCGCCGAACTGGAAGAGTCGGAGGAATACCGGGACCAGGCCAGGATGAAAATTTCCGAGGCCATGAATCTCGCGGCGGCCGAACTGCGGAAAGAGGCGGCCAATTTATTTGTCAAATCGAGAAAAACGGAAAATGTAGAACAGAAAACCGCGCTGCTGCTTGAGTCAAGGAACCTCTTGCTGCAGGTGCAGCAGAAATACCCCCAGGCTGAAATCATCGATAAGGTAAAACAGAATCTGAAAGCCATAGAAGATCAGATGCGGGCCATCAATCCGGATCTGCTCAGCGCCCCGGAACACGTGGCCCTGCCATGAAAAAAATGACAACCACCGATAAGCACTTGAAAAATGCTGTGTGATTTGCGCAAATAGAAAGAGGTTGTAAAGTAAGCAAGGGATTTCTTCTTGTGCAAAAATAGACATTGGGGTTCCCGTAATGTCGAGCGGCGGAGGTCGCGGTATGGCTGGTGCTGAACAAGGTGTGGACGAGCTGCTTGATGACTTGGCAGTTAAAATCATGGTGATTGAGCCGGGTGATCTGTCATCCGTAGGCGATCTTCTCGAAATTCTTGAGAGGTTGCAGAGCGCGGTAGAGCCAGCCACACAAAAAAAATTGCAGCAGATGATCAGGACCTTTCAGGAGGCGTTGCAGAAGCTGGTCATGGGGGAACTGCCCGACACGGCGGCGAGCTATGAAAAGCTTGGTGAGTGTATTTCCCGGATGCAGGAGGTGCTGCGAAACGGTGAAGACGCAGCACCCCTTGGCTCCTTCTTCGCCCACTTGCGGGACATCGGCTTTGCGGTTGAGTCCGGGGCAACGGACGGGGTAAGCGGCGGGCAGTCGGGTTTTTCACGGGACAGGGAATTGATTGAGTGCTTTGTCGATGAGGCGGCCGAGTTTCTTGGCTCCATTGAAGCAAATATTCTGCAGCTTGAAAAAACCCCGGGGGACAGAGAGGCGGTCAACGCAATTTTCAGGGCCTTTCACACCATCAAAGGAACGGCCGGCAGTGTTTCTCTTGATGAGATCAGCCGGCTGGCCCATGCCACGGAGAATTTGCTGGATGAGGTGCGCGGCGGCCGGTTTGCCATGGATGGCGATGTGATCGAGGCGGTGCTGGGCGTTGCGGATACCTTGCGAGAGATGATCGCCCAGGTGCGCGATGTGTTCAGGGCTGAGGCTGACTACCAACCCGCGGGCATAGATGCGTCACTGGCTTTGATCAACCGCCTCATGGAGAAAAAAAAGGGGGGCGGTCCGGCGGAGGTCAAAAGGGATGCCCTGCCGGAGGCGCAGAGAGTCAAGCCGTCCGGAACATCGGAGAGTCTCGATCTGGTCTGCCGCATCATGGACAAGGGTGCTGGGCAAGGCGCGAAAACGGATCCCGGAAAGGACGGATTGGCGGAACCGCCTGTCCCATCTCCTCTTGAGCAGGGGCAGGTCCCTGACTTTATGAAAGACGGAGATCTGCTCAGCGGCTTTATCTCTGAAGCATTTGAACATCTGGAAACAATTGAGCTCAATGTCCTGGAACTGGAGCAGAATCCGGATGATATCGAGATCATCAATAATATTTTCAGGCCTTTTCATACCATTAAAGGTGTTTCCGGCTTTCTCAATCTGACCACCATCAACAAGCTGGCCCATGCCACGGAAAATCTTCTCGATGATGTGCGCAACAGCAGGCTGTCCATGAACTCGGCCATCATTGATATTGTCTTGGGCGTTGGCGATTTTCTGCGCAACATGATCCAGAATGTCAGCGACGTTCTGGAAAAGGGTCCCGAGGCTTACCGGCCATTTGACATCAAGGAATTTCTGGAACGCATCAAGATCTGTCAAGGCGGCGACGTTGCGTCCCTGCCCATGCCAAAGTCGGTTTGGGATGTCCAAACCCCGCGGCTTCAGCCAAGGCAGCCCCTGCCCGCGGATCAATCCGTTCAGGAGAGCGTTGAGCCCATGCTGGCCGGGAGCAGAACGCCGGAGCCGGGCGTCACCGCGGCAAACCTCGCGCAAAAGAAGAATATCGAGGCCTCGATTAAAGTTGATGTGAAGAAGCTCGATGGTCTGGTCAATGCGGTCGGGGAGCTCGTTATCATGCAGGCCATGGTCCGGCACAATCCTCTCATTCAGGAGTTGTCCGATCCGAAATTGAACAAGGATTTCGCCCAGCTGACCCGCATCACCACGGAGTTGCAGAAAACAGCCATGTCCATGCGCATGGTTCCCATCCGCCAGACCTTTCAGAAGATGACCAGGCTGGTGCGGGATCTTTCCAAGAAAATGGGGAAAAAAGTGGATCTGGTCATGGAGGGGGAGGATACCGAGATTGACCGCAATATGGTTGATTCAATCTATGATCCCCTGGTGCATATGATCCGCAACTCTGTCGACCACGGCGTGCAGCTTCCGGCGGAGCGGGTGAGGACTGGCAAACCGGAAACCGGCACGGTGCGCTTGAGCGCCTATCAGAAAGGCGGCAATATCATCATCGAGATCGCCGATGACGGGGATGGCGTCAATACGGCGAAAATCCGCAAAAAGGCCCTGGAGCGCGGCTTGATTCAGGAGGATGGCCATTACAGCGATCACGAAATAAACAATCTGATCTTTCTGGCGGGCTTTTCCACCGCCGATAAAATAACCGATGTGTCCGGCCGCGGGGTGGGGATGGATGTGGTAAAAAAAGGGGTGGAGAGCCTGCGAGGGAAGGTGGAGTTGCAGAGCACCCCTGGCGAGGGTTCTCTCTTTCTCATGTATCTTCCCCTGACTCTGGCCATCATCGACGGCATTGTCGTCCGGGTGGGATCCGAGCGCTATATCATACCCACCATTGCCATCCGGGAATCCATGCGGCCGCGCATGGAAAATTATAATACGGTGCAGGGCAAGGGCGAGACCCTGCTTGTCCGGGATACCTTGCTGCCTATTATCCGCCTCTATCATGTTTTCGGCGTGGCGGGGGCCTGTGTTGATATCAGCCAGGGCATCACCGTGGTGATCGAGAATGAAGGCAGGCAGCGGGCTCTGCTGGTCGATGAGTTGCTTGGCAAGCAGGAGGTGGTCATTAAGAGTCTTGGCGGCTATATGCAGGATGTGAAAGGCGTTGCCGGCGGGACCATCCTTGGCGATGGCAGAGTGGGGCTGATCCTTGACCTGGCCGGGCTGATCAATGTCAGTGAGGAGATGGGATCCGGGGTAATTTAATCGAATGATTTCCTTTTATGCATGAGGTGATGGAATGGCAAGTGCGGCAGGAGCGCAGGCAACCGGGAAACAGAATGTGAGCGAGTTGGCCGGCAAGTATCTTACCTTTGATCTTGGCAAGGAGGAGTACGGTATCGGTATTCTGAAGGTCCGGGAAATTATCGGGCTGATGGAGATCACCGCCGTGCCCCATACGCCGAGATACATCAAGGGGGTTATCAATTTGCGCGGCAGCGTCATTCCTGTCCTTGATCTCCGGTCTAAATTCAATATGGAGCCCCAGGACTACAATGAGCGCACCTGCATTATCGTAGTCGAGGTGCAGGGCGAGTCGGGCATCATTCTGGTGGGCATGATTGTCGATTCGGTGTCGGAGGTTCTGAACATCGTTGATGGGGAGATTGAACCTCCGCCGACCTTCGGCGGAGGTGATGTTGAGACGGCGAATTTTCTCGGCATGGCAAAGATCAAGGGCCGGGTGAAAATTCTGCTTGATGTGGACAAGGTGATCGGCGAATCCGGGCTGGGCCATTCGGCCGTGATGTAGAGCATAATGCGCAGGCCTTGAGGAGTTTGGGGTGGATATTTGTTTTCAGCAGGGCCGCTTGACGGATGACGACTTTAAAAAATTCAGTGCGCTTATCTTTGCCAAAACAGGCATCCACCTGAAACCGGAAAAAAAAGAGCTTCTCAATGCCCGCCTGGGAAAAAGGCTCAGGGCGTGCCAGCTCGATTCGTTTTCAGAGTATTACGACCGGGTTGTGCATGACTCCAGCGGCAACGAACTCGTTCAGCTCATCAACTGCGTTTCCACTAATTTTACCAGCTTTTTCCGGGAAAAGGGTCATTTCGATTTTCTTTCCTCATCGGTGTTTCCCCAGTTCGGCAAAAAGGGCGGTTCGACAGCGCCATGTAAAATATGGTCAGCCGCCTGTTCCTCGGGGGAGGAGCCATACACCCTGGCCATGGTCACGGCCCTGTACATGGCCAGGAATCAGTCATTCCGCGCTTCAATACTGGCAACGGATATTTCCACCAAGGTGCTGGCCATTGCTGAAAAGGGTATTTATTCAATGGACAAGATCGAGCAGATTCCGGCGGAATTGCTGCGGAACTATTTCCAGAAAGGGGTGGGGAACTGCAGCGGCTATGTCAAGGTAAAGGATGAACTGCGGCGGCTCGTGACCTTCCGGCACATTAACTTAATGGATGCCTTCCCCTGGAAAGAGGAAATGGACGTCATATTCTGCCGCAACGTCATGATTTACTTTACCCGCGAAACCCAGGCGGAGCTGGCGGAGAAATTTTACCACTGTCTGGCCCCTGGCGGCTATCTCTTTATCGGACATTCCGAAAGTTTGACAAGCATAGGCCATCGTTTTCAGCAGGCGGCCACGACTGTCTATAAAAAAATCAAGTAACTACCCAGGTAGATAGACTGAAGGCTGTGTAGACTGAAGGAAAAGCGCCTAAAATATGCAATACGACAGTACCGACAGCCCTATAGCCTTCAGCCTACAGTCTAAACAGCTGGATAGTTACAAAATCAAATAGAAATTGAGCTGCATGAACACCCGCGTCATTACATGGTGAATATGAAAGTCATTGTCGGCATATCGGATATGAAGACCAGCAGCAATGTGAGCGATACCCTTATCACCTATTCTCTCGGGTCATGCATCGGGGTGGTGATCTGGGACCCGGTGGTAAAGGTGGGCGGTATGCTTCATTATATGCTGCCTGAGTCGCGGATTGACCGGGAGCGGGCCCGGAAAAATCCATATATGTTTGCCGATACGGGAGTTCCCGCTCTGTTTCAGGAATCCTATCGGCTGGGGGCGGCGAAATCGCGTCTCATTGTCAAGGTGGTGGGCGGATCCCAGATTCTTGATCCCACCGGTCTGTTCAGCATAGGGAAGCGCAATTACGCGGTTTTGCAGAAGCTCTTTGCAAAAAATAAGATCATCATCAGCCGGGAAAATGTCGGCGGGTCCGTAAACCGGACGGTCAGCCTTGATGTCGGGACAGGGCGGGTGCTGCTGAAGATTTCCGGCCGGGGGGAGATTGAGTTATGAGCCGTGTGGATGAAATTCTGGCATTGGTCCGTCACGTGCCGCCCTTTCCCAAGGTCGCCGAGCGGGTCATGTTCCTCATCAGGGATCCCGACGTGACGGCCCATGATCTTGCTGAAGTGATCCAGTATGATCAGGCCATCACGGCAAATGTGCTTAAAATCTGTAATGCCGCCTATTTCGGGCTGCACCGGAAGATAAGCTCCCTGGATGAGGGGCTGGTTGTTATCGGCCATGATATTCTGAAAGATATTATCATTGCCAGCAGCAGCGCCCGTTTTTATCAGGGAGCGGTGGGGGGCGGCTACGGGCTTGAGCCGGGCGAAATGTGGCGGCATTCCGTGGCGTCCGGCATCATGGCTAAAATTCTGGTCCGGCATATTGCAGGGGTTGATCAGGGGAGTGCTTTTACCGCGGGGCTGCTTCACGACATCGGCAAAAGATTTCTCAGCGGTTTTGTGGCGGATGAATTAACACAGATTGTGGATAAGGTAGAAAAGGAAAACTGCAGCTTTGTGGAGGCGGAAAAGGAATTTCTGGGTATTGATCATGCCATGCTGGGCGGGATGATTCTTGACAAGTGGGAATTTGATCAACCCCTGGTCGAGGCGGTCAGGGGCCATCATAGTCCTGATGCCCTGGAAAAAGAGGCGCTGACCGCCATTGTCGCCTTAAGCAACAGTCTTGTGATCTCCATCGGCATTGGGGTGGGGGCCGATGGCCTTGCCTCGGAACTGAGCGGCAGAGGTCTCAAAAGATTTGCCATTACCTTGGAGATGCTGCAGTTATGCATGGCTGACCTGCTTGTCGAGCTGGATCGCGCCCAGGAACTGTTGAACATATGCATGAAGGAGCAAGGTTGATGGCATAAGGCATAAGGCACAGGTGAAGGTGCTTTTTTTTTGCCTCATCCCCGAGGCATGAAAAACGGATTTTCGGATAAAACACCTGAGTAGTCAGCAAAATGGAATTTATGATGGATAAAATCCGTGTCTTGGTTGTTGATGATTCCGCGGTGGTGCGGAAGGTTTTTACCGAGGAACTCTCGAAACAGCCGGATATCGAGGTGGTCGGTTCCGCTCCCGATCCTTATGTGGCGCGGGATAAGATTGTCCATTTGCGCCCTGATGTGATCACGTTGGACATCGAAATGCCCAGAATGGATGGCTTGACCTTTCTGCGTAAGCTGATGAAGTATTTTCCCCTGCCGGTTATCATCGTCAGCTCGTTGACAAAGAAAGGGGGCGCCCTGGCGCTCGAGGCCATGGAGGCAGGGGCCGTTGACGTGATCTGCAAACCCGGCGAGGCCTACTCGGTAGGAGACATGGGGGTGCAGCTGGCGGATAAAATTCGCGGGGCCGCGAAGGTGAAAATGGCCACCCTGCACCGTTTGGTGGCCAGTCAGGCGGAGGCGGCGCCGCTTGTCTGGAAAAGATCCCTTTCCGAGTCAACCCATAAGGTAATCGCCATCGGGGCCTCCACCGGTGGCACCGAGGCCTTGAAGGAGGTGCTTATCAACCTGCCTCCCACCACTCCCGGCATTATGATTGTCCAGCATATGCCGCCCTCCTTTACGACCAGTTTTGCCCAGCGTCTTGACACGCTCTGCAAGATCAGCGTCAAGGAGGCCGAGGATGGAGATAGCGTACTGCCGGGACACGCCCTGGTGGCGCCTGGCAATTATCACATGGTGATGCGCCGGAGCGGGGCCCGCTATTACGTGAATATCAAAAGCGGTCCCCTGGTCTGTCATCAGAGGCCGGCGGTTGATGTGCTTTTCAACTCCGTGGCGGCATACGGCGGGGCCAATGCCATTGGCGTGATTCTGACCGGCATGGGCAAGGACGGGGCGCAGGGGATGCTGAAGATGCACCAGGCCGGGGCAAAAACAATAGCCCAGGATGAGACCAGTTGCGTGGTTTTCGGCATGCCCAGGGAGGCAATTGCCGCGGGAGGCGTCGACAGGGTGGCGCCTCTTGAGCAGATCGGACAGGCAATCCTTGATATGGTGTAGTGCTGCCTTCAACCAGGCATCACCTTTGTCCCCCCACTTCGTTTTCCAGCTGCAGCAACTCTCTTTTTATTTCCACTCCCCCACTATATCCGCCCAGGCCGGAGGCGCCGACAACCCGGTGACAGGGAATGAACAGGGCGATGGGATTGGCATGGCATGCCTGGCCGATGGCCCGGGCCAGGGATCTGTTGCCCAGTTTCGCCGCCAGAGCCCCATAGGTTTCCGTGGCCCCGCGGGGGATCCGGCAGAGAAGGTCCCAGACCTGCTGCTGGAAAGGGGTGCCCCAGCTGATGAAAATCGATTGCCTGAACTGGTCAAATGGGTGGGGTTCGGCTAGCAGCTGGGCAAACTCAGCAGCTGACAGCCGTTGTTCGGGCCTGCCGCTGAACGCGCCCGCCGTTTTTTGCAGCCGGATCATGGCATCTTCGTGTTTTTTTTCATCAAAGGTAAGATGGATTGTCCGGTCCCCGTGCAGCAGCTGGTAAAAGACGGGGAAGCCGGCAACGGTTGTATGTCTGTAAAAAAACATATCGTCTATCTCCTTGTAATAACATGTCTATTCTGTTTTTTAAGGGGCGGCGTTTGCTTTTTGCCGTGGTTGTTATGCTATATTTTGCCAGAGAAACAACAAGATGGCTAATATTTCTTCAAGAAAAGTGTTGATTTTCCGATATCTGTTTTATAAGGTGGAATAAATGAGTTAACCGCTAAAGGAACTTGGCTTGGCTCTTGGCAATCCGCTGTTTTTTCATCAGAAATTTTATTCGCATCCGCACGGGCTATGGCACTGTCACTTGATTTCCTGAAATATACGATTCGCGGCCAGGTTTTTTTTCTGGGCCTTGCTCTTTTCCTTGTTTGGGCCGCGGCGCCTGCCGCCGCCAAGACCGGCGCAAAGGCAGCCATCATTAAAACAACGCATAAGGCAGCCCCGGCCAAGAGTCGGGTTGCATCATCCGGCAGAAAGGCAAGGACTGATTCCGGCAAATCATCGCCGGCCACGAAGCGAAAGGCCGCGGCCGCCCCACCGCTGGTTTGTTCAGACAGTGAACTCAGAAAAAAATTATCCTCGCGCAGCGCCATTGTTCTTGACTCCCGGACGGGATCGGTGCTTTATGCCCACGATCCGGACCGCCCCGCGCAACCGGCCAGTACGATAAAGATAATCACCGGGCTTATCGCCATCAGTTCCCTGCGGGATAATGAGATGGTTAAGGCCAGCAGCCACGCGGCCCGGATGCCGAGCTCAAAAGTCAATCTGCGGGCCGGAAAATCCTATGTCGCCGATGATCTGATCAATGCGGTTCTGCTTGCTTCCGCCAACGATGCCAGCGTCGCCCTGGCCGAGAAGGTGGCGGGAACCGAATCAAGTTTTGCCCAGTTGATGACCCATAAGGCCGCGTCGCTCGGGGCGACAAATACCGTGTGCAAAACAGCCTCCGGTCTTACCGCCGAGGGGCAGCATTCGACCGCGCATGATCTGGCCGTGGTTTTTGACAAGGCCATGGACGATCAGGAGTTTGCCGAGAGGATCCGCAGAACAAAGATCCGCACCAGCTTTGGGCAGGTCTTGCGCAATCATAATAAGGCGTTATGGCGCGTTGATGGGGCTGTGGGCGGCAAAACCGGTTATACCCTGGCGGCCCGGCAGACCTATGTCGGCAAGTTCGACCGAGACGATACGGAGATTATCGTGGCGGTCATGGGCAGTGAAACCATGTGGGCGGATGTCAGCAGGCTGGTGGAGTACGGGTTTGCCAGAAAACAGCAGATGGCGGCCATGAATACCCCGGCTGGTTCGGAAGATGATCAGCTTGCCATGTCAACGGTCCCCACTGCGTTCAAAAATAATTCCCTGCAGGTTCTGACCGGAACCAAAAAACATTCCAAACTATAACTGCCCGGACTTATGTGACAGCGCCCATCCAGGATGTTGCCGAGGTGCAGCGGGAAAAGCAGGCATGGCGCGATGGCTTAGCCCTGCGCGGCTTGCCTGGCGCAAATGAGCCCGGCCTTTTCGGTAAAGCAGCCGAACTGCTGCGCAGGGAGGCGAGTTATCGCACGGCGCGGCAGGTTTTTGTCTCGCCCGTGCCCGCGTTGCAGCAGGTGCGGATCAATTGTCTGCTTGACGGCAAGGATCTTCTCATCCCCGCCCCGGGACTTAAGGAAGGGTTCTATCTTCTCAAGCCCTATACGGTTCCTTTTTCAGCCCTGCCCCATGCCGTCTCCCTGAAAGGATTCCCCAAATACGGACGTAAGCTCCGCCGCGAGGAGCTGGAAAGTTTGGTTATCCCGCTGCTGGTCACCGGCGCGACAGCGGTTGACCGGCAGGGCGGCAGACTTGGCGACGGACTCGGTTTTTTTGACCTGAGCCATGCCATTCTTAGCGAACTGGGCGTTTTAGCCCCCGAGCGGCGCGTCATCACCTTTGTGCGGGAGGAGCAGCTCGTGGACAGCTTTCTGCCCCGGCAGTGTTGGGACGTGCTGTCGGATGTCATTGTCACGGAGCAGCACCTGTACAGCACGGAGCATGCCGCCGTGCCGCCTGGCCGGATCTTCTGGGAGCTTCTGACTGAAAACAGAATCCGGAAAGTGACCCCGCTCTGGTGGCTCAGGGGACAAGGTAACTATCCAGCTGTTTAGCCTGTAGACTGAAGGCTATAGGGCTGTCGGTACTGTCGTATTGCATATTTTAGGCGCTTTCCCATCAGTCTACAGCCTTCAGCCTATCTACCCGGATGGTTACGGGACGATAAACCCATGCCCGTCCTACGCTTCATCCGCCTCCAGACCATATTTTTTCAGTTTTCGCCACAGTGAGACCCGGTCTATGCCCAGCATTTTGGCGGCCAGGGTTTTGTTTCCCGCCGTTTCCTGCAGCACCCAGAGAATGTAAGCCTGCTCCTGTTCGTCAAGGGTGGGAATCTCGCCGCTATCCTTTCTCCTGAAGGTTTTCAACGCCATGCCCCGCAGATCATCAGGCAGGTGGCTGGCCTCGATCACGGGCCGGTCTGTCAGGGCCACCCCGCGCTCGATGATGTTTTCAAGCTCCCGGATATTGCCCGGAAAATCATAGCGCATCAAAATATCGAGGACCTCCTGGGAAACGCTCTCCACCTGTTTGCCGGTCAGGGTTGCATATTTTTTCAGGAAATGGCTGACCAGCAGGGGAATGTCGTCTTTTCTGTCCACCAGGGGCGGGAGGGTGAGGGAGACGACATTGATGCGGAAATAGAGATCATGGCGGAAGTGTCCTGCCTGGACCTCTTCCTGCAGATTCCTGTTGGTGGCGGAGATAAAGCGCACGTCAACCTTGACCGGGGTGGTTGAGCCCACGCGCAGGATTTCTTTTTCCTGCAGGGCGCGCAACAGTTTGACCTGCATGGTCAGCGACATCTCCGTCACCTCGTCCAGAAAGAGGGTGCCGCCATCCGCCATTTCGATCAGCCCTTTTTTCATGGCGGTCGCGCCGGTGAAAGCCCCTTTTTCATGGCCGAAAAGCTCGTTGGTCAGCAACTCTTCGCTGAAGGCCCCGCAGTTTATCGATAAGAGCTGACCGTTTTTCCTGGGGCTGACGGAGTGGATCAGGCGGGCGACAAGTTCCTTGCCTGTGCCCGACTCGCCGCACAGCACCACATTGCTGTCGGTCTGGGCAACCTGTTCCGCGGTGCGCAGCAGCTTCAGCATCTGCGGATTATTGGTGACAAGACGCGTTTCGCCATAGAAAACCTTGAGATGCTCTCTGAGTTTCTTGTTTTCCTTTTTCAGGCCGGTTTTTTCCAGCGCCTCGTGCACAACCTTGCGCACCTCGTCCAGCTTGTAGGGCTTGGCGATATAATGAAAGGCCCCGGCCTTCATGGCCTCTATGGCGGAATCCACCGTGGCGTAACCGGTGATCATGAGAACCTCGGTGTCGGGATGCAGCTCCTTGGCCCGGCCAAGCACCCCCATGCCGTCCACCTTTTCCATTTTCAGATCGGTAATGACCAGATCATAGTCATGCTTTTCCAGCAGACGCACGGCGTCAGGTCCGCTCATGCATCCGGTAACGCTATATCCTTCTTTTTTCAGGACATAGACCAGATTGGTCAGGGCAACCTCTTCGTCATCAACAACCAGAAGGCGATTCGCCTCTTTATTCATATGGTTTCTCCGTCATCATCATCCCTGAGCCAGATGACAAATGTCGTCCCTGCCCCGGGATTGCTTTCAACTGCGATATGCCCTCCGTGCGACTCGATTATGTCGTGCACAACATAGAGGCCAAGTCCGGATCCTTTGCCCACATCCTTGGTGGTAAAAAATGGATCAAATATTTTTTCGCGGAGATCGGGCGGGATGCCGGGTCCGTCATCCTCCACCATGATCTCCACGACCCTGTCGCGTTCGGTATGGGATTTCTGGGCGTTAATCCAGATATGTCCGGATTTTTCCAGGGCATCAATGGCGTTTTTGATGAGATTGAGGAAAACCTGCTGCATCCTCTGTTTGTCCACATGGACAATAATATCCGCCGGTATGTCAATGGCGATCGCCACGTCCTTGGGCAGCTGGCCTTTGATGAGACGCATGGTGTCGTCCAAAAGCATTTTGAGGCTGGTGTCTTCCCGGTGGAACTCCTTCACCCTGGAAAACTCAAGCAGCGTGCGGACAATATCCCTGGCCTTGTCTGTCTGACTCTCGATTTGGCGCAGGAGACTTTTTTTGAAATCCAAATCCGCCTGTTCGATCTCTTCGGACAGGATCTGGGCGGAAGTGGAAATGTTTGAGAGTGGGTTGTTAAGTTCATGGGCCACGCCGGCCAGCAGGGTGCCCAGCGCGGCGAGCTTTTCCGACTGGACCAGCTGCCTTTGCCGCGCCTGCAATTCCAGGTTCATCCTCTTGAAGGCGCGCAGCAGTACGTTGATTTCCTCTTCCGCCTCGGCCTGGGGAGGTTCAAGCATCTCGCCATGGGCGATTTTTTTTGTGTAGCCCTCGAGAAGCCGCAGGGAAGAAACAACCTTCCGGCCTAAAATGACGGCCATGACCGTGGCCAGAATCACCGAGGCCAGGGCGGAAACCACCTGGATCGAGCGGGTCGTTTGCAGCAGGCTTTTGATGGAGGCCCGTTCCGTCAGCACGGCCTTCTCGGCAAAATCGGTCAAGGTCTTGCCATGCTGGCGCACCTGCTCCTGAAGATCCAGATAGAGCCTGTTCTGTTTTTCGCTGATGCCGAGATTTTCCAGCTTCAGCAGGTCGTTTTTGTAGGCCGCCATGGAGCGGAAGATGTCCTCGATCTGGTTCGTGGGGACATGCCGGTTCAGTTCCGGGGAATTTCCCTCAAGTTGCTGCTGGAGTGTACCCAGGTAATTCAGGGCATCGTCTAAATCTTTCTCCTGCCCGTAAAGAAAGTAGTTTTTTTCGTAACGGCGCAGCTCCAGGGTGGTCTTGAGAATGTCGTCTATTACCTCGACCAGGGCCACCTTGCGTTCCACCTGCAGTACGATTTCGTACATCATGAAGGCCGTGAAGCAGACCATAAACAGAAGCAGCGCTGATCCGGAAATAATCTTTTTCCTGATGCTCAATGCCGCAATCTTCATGTCTTTTCCTCCCCGGTCATTTTATCCACAGCGACATAAGTCCGATCCATCCCGCCTTGCCGCGTCATTCACCGCGCTACCAGGCTGCTCCGCCGGTCACCTCGTTCGTTCCTTGCCAGACCAAGCGCCTGGAACTCAGGTCGCATCTACAGTTTGCCCATCATACATCATTTGTTGCTAATCGCAACAATATGTTTACTTGTGCAACACTGGTAATAATATCTCATGAAATCAGTATGTTGTTCCGTGGGTAAAATTTTCGCGTTGCAAAAGGCAACACGCTGTTTTTTTGGCGTTTCCGTGTAACTTGTTGAATTTAAAGTATTAATTTTGGTGGCATCCCTGTTGCACAATAGGGGGGCGAAACGAACGGACAGAACCCAACTTAACACAAATTTTCGCCCGCTCCCGCGGGGCAATGATGAGGAGGAAGAGATGAAAAAATTAACCCGTTTTGACTGGCTGATGATGGCTGTCACTTTTGCTGAAGCCGGCATGGATTTAGGGCGGGAACGCAAAGCATCCCCGCCGCGGCCGGAAAAAAATCGCGCCGTGACAACGGATGGTCGGCCCGTGGCTGGCGTGCGTTTGTAAAAGATGGCTTTGGCAGGCGCAACAATGGAAAAAATCATCAAGGCATTCCAGGATTCAATGGCAGCTGCGGCATTTGCCGAGGCGGATGAACATGAAAGCGCGCGGGAGTTTTTGCGAGCCGGGAAAAATGCCCATAAAAAAATCCTTCTGGGCACCGATGAAACCCAGCTTGCCCCGAAGGTGGTGGCCTACGCCCTGAACATGTGTGCCCGGCTGGGAGTTGGTCTTGAAATAGTGCAGGTTCTTCCCGAGGCATCCATGCCGAAGGATCTGACCATAAAATACGGCAATGAGTCGTTGAGTCCGCAGGAAATGCAAGCAGGCTTCTCCCGGCGCGGGATTTTGTATGAGTTCTTTTTCGGCAATGCCAGCCTTGAGGAGGAAATCATGCAGCATCTGGCCAAACGGCGCGACATCATGCTGTTTGTTTTAAGGATGTCCGGCCAGGGCGCAAAAAATCAGAAGGCGGAAAACGATCTCGTCAAGAAGTTCCAATGCCCGGTGGTGATTCTTGATGACCCGCTGCCGGCCTGAAAACAACGTAATATCAATACAGTAAATTTTACCACATAACAAATTAGAGGAGATTAGGGAAAATGCAAAATAAACAAGCCAAGAAGCCGTACCTGCAGACCATTATATTCGGCGCGGTATCACTGACGCTCTATATCTATCTTTTCAGAAACGAAAAGCTGGTTATGGACACATTTACCCTGGGCGGCTGGTACACGGTGCTGCCGATAGGCACCGCTTTTCTTTTTTCATTCATCCACGGCGCCTTTGCCAGCAACATGCTGACATCCCTCGGCCTGGAAGCTAAGAAGAAATAATTTTAATCGAATCACATATTCTGAAGGAGAGAAGGAAAATCCATGAAAAAATTACTGATTGTACTGATAACAGCCCTTTTTCTGCTGCCGCTGGCCTCATCGGCTTTTGCCGCCGGTGGCGCCGGCCCTGACAAGGATCTGCTCAAGGGTGTTTTTCTGCAGGTTGATGCGGCCAGCCATACCGCGGTTTTTAAACGGGACGCCGTGGACCAGACCATTACCTATAACTTAGGCAGTAAAATGAAAGCCCAGGATCTGCCTCTCAACAAAAAGGTCATGGTTAGCCTGGACAAAGAGGCCGGTGAAGGGGTGATCAAGGACGTGGACCGCATGTTCCTGGACATGAACTTCAAAAACATTTTGTCCCTGATCATCGTCGGTTTCGTCGGCGGCCTGCTGAGCGGGTTTATCGGTTCGGGCGGCGCCTTTGTGCTCACCCCGGCCATGATGACTCTCGGCGTGCCGGGGGCCGTGGCGGTTGCCAGCAACATGTGCCATAAGTTCCCCAAGGCCATGGTGGGAACCTATAAACGATGGAAGTACGGCCAGGTTGACCTGAAGCTCGCCGCCGTCATGTCGGTAACCGCCATTATCGGCGTGCAGATCGGTATCCAGGTCCAGAAGGCCATTCTCCATGCCTGGGGCAATGCCGGTTCAAACCTCTATGTCAGCACGGTTTTCGTTATCATCCTGGTGCTGGTCGGCGGCTATGTCTTCTTTGATGCCAAGAAGCTGGCCAAGGGCGCGGATGTCAGCGGCAATCAGACCTCAAAGCTTGCCCTGGCCATGCAGCGTATTAATCTGCCGCCCATGATGCACTTCAAGGTGGCCAAGGTGAAAATTTCCGCCTGGATCACCATTCCTGTCGGTCTTGCCACCGGCATGCTGGCGGCCACCATTGCCGTCGGCGGTTTTATCGGCGTGCCCGGCATGATCTATGTCATCGGCGCCTCCGCCATGGTGGCCAGCGCCACCGAGCTTGGCATCGCCTTTGTCATGGGCGCCTGGGGATCCATCCAGTGGGGTCTTTCCGGCTTGATCGACATCCGTCTCGCCCTGCTGCTGCTTTCCGCCTCCTTGATCGGCGTGCAGCTTGGCGCCTTGGGCACCACCTATGTTAAGGACTACATCATCAAGATGGTCATGGCCTCGGTTATGTTGATCGTTGCCGTCAGCCGCGGCTTTCTGGTGCCCGGTTATCTTGGCGATGTCGGACTGCGCGCCCCGATTGATCCGGCGACCGCCGCGCTTTTCAGCCAAATCAGTTTCTGGTCGCTGGTTACCGCCCTGTTCACCTCTTCCGGCATTATCATCGTGGCCATGATCAGCGGCATGACCAAATCCAGAAGAGAAGAAAGGCTCGTTGCCAAGGAAGTAATCAATAATGGCTAAGTACAGAAAGATACTCGTCGCCTACGACGGATCGATCTCAGCCCAGAACGCCCTGCGCCAGGCCTGCCGCCTGGCCCGGGCGGATCAAAGCTGGATCAAGGTGCTGGCGGTTGTTCCCTTTTATGAGGGCGATCTCGAACTTATCGGCATCAGCAACATCAAGGAGATGATGCTGGGTCCCGGACAGAAACTGCTGGTCGAGGCCCGGCAGATCGCCGATGATGAACACGTGCATGTGCTCACCAACCTTGAACAGGGTGAGCCGTATGAACAGATCGTGCATGTGGCTGAGGATGAAAGCTGCGATCTGATCATCATGGGGCGCAGGGGGCGAAACCGCATCGAGAGTGATCTGATCGGCGGAGTAACCGCCAGGGTAATCGGACACACCAACAGGGATGTGCTGGTCATCCCAGACCAGGCGACCATCAGCTGGGAGAAAATACTTCTGGCCTGGGACGGATCACCCTACAGTCAAGTTGCCTTGGAAACAGCCCTGAAGCTGGCCAAGGAGAGGAACTCGGTGCTGTGCGCGGTTTCGGTGGCCTATACCAACGATGAGTTTTACGCCCTGGCCCACAAGGCGGCGCAGGAGCTGGTCAACAAGGCCGGCGAAATGCTGGAGCAGATCAAAAAACGGGGTGAAGAGGAAGGTGTAACGCTAACCACCAGCATCAAGGAGGGTGAACCGTTTGAGGCCATCACCGAGCTGGCCCGTGATACCCATGCCACCCTCATCGTCATGGGGTCCCATGGACGAAAAGGGTTGACCCGGCTGCTCATGGGCAGCGTCACCGAGCATGTTGTCGGTCTGGCTTCCTGTCCCGTGCTGGTGAGTCATTTGAAATAAATTTTAGAAAACTATAGATTTCCCGGATGTGCTTTGGAAAATTCCTCTTTTCCTTCAAGATTTTTGGGAAAATTCCTCTCCCTAAGAGGCGGGGACTGCCGGGCATTGGCAGTCCCCTTTTTTTATGCAGTCATCAGGCCTTGTTTTCCTTGAAGACAGGCTCCATCCCGCACATCTGGGCATAGACGCCGATTTCAGTCTGGAACTGTTTGACGTAAGGGCAGTCCCAGATGGCCAGCATCTTGTTCCGGATGAGGAAGGCCGTCAGCATTCGGCCGTCAAATTCCCGGTCATGGTCAGGAGTTCGCTCCAGCATGTAGGGGAAAATCTGGGGCCTGCGGCAGACCTCTGGCCGGCTGGGGTATATGCGGCAGCCGCCGCTTGCCCCGTCAAGGTTGGGACAGATGCTTAAGCGGGGCAGGATCATGCTCCAGCCCTGTCGCCAATGGTACAAGGCGGCCGGACGCTGGTAAAAAGGGATGTCGGTAATGATAAGTGGCAGGTCCGCAGCGGCGGATGTGGCGCGGCTCATGTCGTTATCCACCCTGGGCAGGTCAAAAAGAGCGGCTTCCCTGGCGCTCAGAGGGATTTCAAAAAACTCCTGTTGCTGGCCGCGGTCTGGCCCGGTGCAGCACAAGGTGCAGCCGCAGGGACCGCAGAGCAGGCTGTTGATCTCTTCAAGTTCCCGGGTCAGGACATTTTGCGCGACCCAGCTGTCGATGGCGGTAAACGGGTCCACGGGCTGCAGGTCGCCGGCAAAGATAACCCGGCTGGGCGGCCGAGGGTGCTTCAATCGTTCAAAGGGGCGCATTGCCTCAAGATAGGGGAGCAGCTCAAGGCCTGGTTGTTCGTAGCGGATACCCGCTGTTTCCACCGGTTCGGTGAGTTCGGCCAGCAGTGACTCAAGGTCTGCAAAGGGGCCGGTGAGAAAGAGCATGCCGGCCAGCCTGGCCAGGGGCAAAACGGGATGCGCCAATCTTTTCAGGCCGGGTTGGCATAATGTTCTCTGTTGTGGAGTCAGCATGGCCATACATAACGGTTTTTGCGGAGGATTTCAATCATAATGGTTTTCCGCTCTTGACCGGCAGGCACGGTGCGACTATAGTGCGCCATTTCGAAATGCTCCATGAGCAAATGACCTATTATTCAACCCATCCAGCACACTATGTCACCTGATAAGCAGCCAGCAACGGAATCCATGGAAAAGCAGGCCCTGACCGAGCACCTGCGGGATCTGCGCACCAGCCTGATCCGCTCCCTAATTGCGGTGGCCATCGGTTTCGGCGTTTCCTATTATTTCATTGAGCAAATTGGCGTCTGGTTTTTGCACCCCCTCTTTGCCGTGCTGCCGAAAAATGCCAGTCTGATCTTCACTTCCTACCAGGAGGGCTTTTTTTTTATCTGAAATTAGCCCTGGTCAGCGGTGTCCTGCTGGCCAGTCCGGTCATCTTCTGGCAGATCTGGTCTTTCATCGCCCCCGGCCTTTACCGGCATGAGAAAAAGGTTGTTCTGCCCTTTTCCTTCCTATCGTCCGTCTGCTTCCTGGGCGGCGCCTGTTTCGGTTATTACTTTGTTTTTTCCCCGGCCTTCCGTTTTCTCATGGGCTATACCACGGATTTTCTCTCACCCCTGCCCACGGTGACGGAGTACTTTTCCCTGGCGCTGCGGCTGCTTATCGCCTTTGGCGTTATCTTCGAGCTGCCTGTTTTCATGGTCCTGCTGGCCAAGCTCGGCATGGTGAACGGACCTTTTCTGAGCAGGAACCGCAAATATGCCTTTCTGCTTTCCTTTATCATCGCCGCCATCGTCACCCCGACTCCTGATGTGGTCAATCAGCTGCTGATGGCTGTCCCTTTAGTCATCCTCTATGAGGTCAGCATTGTTGCAGTCAGGCTGTTTGGCAAAAAAAGCAGCGGAGCCGGGGAGATGGAGGATGGGGAGGATAATTAAATAGTATGTCCCCAAAGGGCATTTGTCTTTTGCTTATTGTTTCTGCTATTTGGGCCCCATTTCGTCTTGTGCTGGCAAACGTAACGCCGGAGTGCGGGACCTGCGTAGAATCCTTCGGAGGGGAGGCGGATTGCTTACCTTTCAAGTGTCCGGATATTTCTGCTTCATTCGATAAATTTGCAGGATCGCAAGGTGGGAAAGACGTTATCGGCTTACTCTCGCGGGTCGAGAATGCAGAGGATTATCCCGATACCATTATTGAGAATGAAAATGTTATGCAGGCCATGAGTTTATTCATTCGCTTGCCCGGCATCGGAGAGTTGCCTAAAGAAGAGAGGGAATGGCTTTTTCGCTATTTTACCGTGAAGGCTGATTGGGAAAAAGAGATGTCATTCGGGGTTGCGATGAACCGGGTAAATGGTGACCTTTATTTGGTGGATTTCCATACGGCGGCGACGACTCAGCCGAGCAGTCTCTATGTCTTCGATGGTTCAACTTATACCAAAATAGCAAGGGGCGAAAACGGCATGATTGGCGTGACGGATTTCAAAGCGAAAGGCAATGAGTTGGGTGTTATTTATTACCGAGAGAATTCGTCACATCCCGAGAAGGATTTTGCCTTGCTGGAAAAAGAAAAAAACGAATGGTTTGTCCGCTGGAATTCCTTTCAGGAAAGTGAGTGGATTTCCGCCGATGGTGATGTTGAGTATCTGGCTGATGATCTGTCATTGCTTGCGGTGACAGGTTCATGCTTTGGGTTGGGTCGAGTAGAAGAAACAGCACGTAACAAGATATTTGCAGTTATTGGCCGGCAAGATGCGGGAATATGTTTCACCTCCATCTGGGAACGGAAAGGGGGTGGCTACGTAAGGAAATCAAAACTCCCAGCGGGCTCATCCCTTTACGAAAGGCTCAGGGAAATGGTTGATTGATGACCCGTTTCCTGGCTGGTTGTAAAAATCAGCCGCGATTTCGCGTACCTGCGGGTCCGGATCAGTGAGCATCGGTTCAATAAGGGCGCGGGCTTCCGGGCCGCCGATGATGCCCAGGAGATGCACGGCCTCGCCCCTGATCCAGGGAGTGGTATCGGCCAGCAGCGGCGCGAGAGCGGGCACGGCCAGTTGGACCTCGCCGGGCCTGATGACCTTCAGCTCCTCAAAGAGCACCGCCACCCCCATGCGCACCATGAAGCGCTCATCCCGCAGCAGCTCGCCGGTCAACAGGTAATGGGCCGGATCCTGTTTGAACATGGCCAGGATATTGTCCACATGGCCCATCTCCGGAAAATCACCGATGACCTTGGTCAACTCGTGATCGCTTGTATCCATATTTGGTCCTTGTTTGCGAAGATCGACTGTTTGCCGCTGCTGCTAAAAAATTACCAAGAGCGTCATTCCGGCATGCTTCTAGCCGGAATCCATCGTTTTTCTGAGTACGCCCATTGGCCGCCTTCATTTTTCCTGTCATTTTATAGTATGGGTTTCTTTGAAAAAAATCCAAGATTAAGTTAGATTCTTTTGACACACGAGAGAAGATGAACAGCAGGGAGCACGCATGTCCTTGTGCTTTCCCTGTTTTCCTCTTTGTTATCATGTCTTCGCGCTGACGGGAAGTGCGAACGTGGCTGGGAAATAGATGCGTTCTTTTTTTTACTCGTATTTTGGTGCGTCTGCTTGGGATTGATACTCCGTACCCGCTTCTGATTGCACCACCCGCCAGACGTCCGGTTTTGCTTGCCAAGTCTTCAGGGTGAAGGTGCGGAATTAATATTTCGAAAATCATATTTTAAAATTTTTATTAACAAAACATGTTAATAAAAATGTTGACCAACGTTCGGAATGCGTATATTCTTTAAAACAAAAAAACTACAAAAGATCTGCTCAGAAGAATCTGAGTCCCGGAAGCAGCTGGGGGCCAAATGCGGACTGAAGCTGCAACAGCGGATGATGGAACTTAAGGCAGCGCAGGATCTTGCCGACATCTCCCGCTTGCCGCCGGCAAGATGCCATGAACTGACAGGGAACAGAACAGGACAACTATCTGTTGACCTGGTACACCCTTATCGTCTTTTGTTTGTCGTTACCAATAATCCTTATCCTGAACGGAGCAATGGAGGTTTGGATTGGAATGGTGTCACTGAAATTGAAATCATTGAAATTGCTGACACGCACTAAGAAAGAGAGGCGCTATGCTGACCGCACAGAAAAAATACGAATTTGAGCCGGATTATGCCATACCACCAGGAGCTACCTTGCTGGAAGTTATGGAATCCCTCGAAATGACGCAAAAAGAGATGGCGGTTAGAACAGGGGTGACTGAGCAAACCCTGACTCGTATTATTAAAGGTGAGCAGCCGATATCCTATGAAACCGCTAACCGGCTTGAACTGGTTACCCAGGTCCCTGCCAGGCTTTGGAATAATCTGGAAGCGCAATACCGGGAACAAATAGCTAAAATTGAGGAGAGGCAGAGGTTTAAGTCTCATATCGAATGGCTGAAAACTATTCCCACAAAAGAGTTGATTGATCGCGGGTGCCTGGAAGCTGATAAAGATAAGGTGAAGCTGCTGAGAAAGACCCTGGCTTTTTTTGGCGTCAGCAGCGTCAAGGCTTGGCAAGACGTCTGGGAGATTCCCGCCGTGGCGGCAAGGAGATCGCCGTGCTTTGAATCCCTGCCTGGGGATGCGTCAGCCTGGATTCGGCAAGGGGAACTGCAGGCCCATGAAAGAGAATGCGCTCCCTTTGACAAAAAAAAATTCAGAGATGTTTTGCAACAGATTCGCTCCATGACCCGCGAAGAACCTTCGGTGTTCGAACCGGAAATGAAAAGGCTTTGTGCCGAAGCGGGCGTCGCTATTGCCCTGGTCCGCGAGATGAAAAAGGTTCCATGGAATGGCGCAACCAAGTGGCTTACCCCGCGCAAGGCCATGATTCTTCTTTGCCTTCGCGGCAAAGGGGAAGACAAGTTCTGGTTCTCTTTTTTTCATGAGGCCGGCCATATATTACACGACAACAAAAAAGACCTGCTGATCAACGACGATAGTCATGATGATCCCCGTGAGGAAAGAGCCAATACCTTTGCCTCCGAGTTTCTTATCCCTGGCCGGTACAACCATATCATTCGTCAATTCCAAACAAAGATCGACGTTATCAATATGGCCAAAGAGCTTGATATTGCCCCGGGAATCGTTGCGGGTCGTTATCAGTTTTTGACCGGTAAATGGAATTTTTTTAACGATCTGATACGGAAGTTTAATTGGGTCTTATAATACACGAGATATCATATAGCGCCATGTCGTCATCCTGGAATGTTTGGAGCCGAGCCATTGTTTTTTGCAAAATAATCCAATGCTGAATTAGATTGTTTTGGTAAAAAGGTGAAGTGAACCGCGCGGGGCACGAATGATCTTTTGTTTCCTCGTGTTCCACTCTTTGTTATCACTTCTTCATAGTGATGGGAGGTGCGAAAGTTGCTGGAAAATAAATACGTCCCCTTTTTGTGTTGCCCAGGTTAATAAAAGTGTGTGAGGCGCAATAAAGAACATGAAATTTCTCATATCATTTTTTTTAATAGTTTTAGCGCCGCTAGGTTGCTCTCCATTAAATATTTATGACTCACCATACAAAATAGTCACCACTCCCATTGATGAAATCAGTTGCCCTCATTCTATATTGGAGAAAAATGTAAACCCTGCATCACTTGAGCTTAGCAAGTTGGAAAATGCGGATAATTACCTGTATCACTTTAGAATTGGTAACACAAAAGGATTAGGCGCTATCACGCTTTCGTCAAATAAAAACACCATAGAATTAAATATTTACAGCACCTCAAAAATCTCAGCAGAAGATAAGAATAATTTTCTTAATGTCGTGCAATTGATACAAAATCAATGTGAACAGTTTGAAACTAGCAGTGAAATTAAAGAAAATTGGATTTGGGAGTCAGCGGAATAATATAGCTGTTTATAGCCTCACCAGTCAGTTGAGGGGACGCGCAGAACCTCGGCGGTTACGGGGCAAGTCTTTTGGCTCGCCCCCCACTTCCACCGATGAGCCTGTAAGAA
Organism: Deltaproteobacteria bacterium; assembly: GCA_016219175.1. GTDB lineage: Bacteria > Desulfobacterota > Desulfobulbia > Desulfobulbales > SURF-16 > SURF-16. The sequence continues at coordinate 43,262 of JACRCD010000077.1, forward strand.
AAGGTAAAAAATATTGATAAAATACGGGCATTTTTTGCGGATTTAGGCAAGTACGGGCCGTCGTTTATTCTTGAATGAAAAATCGGAAAACCACGGGTCTTGGTGAAATTAAAGGCTTCTGGTGCCATGCACCCCAACCTCCTTATCCGATCACGCCCGTGCCGGGCGTACACATTTAAATTCCTCACGCTTTAGGAAAGATAACATGAAGGCAATTGTCACAGGTGGCAACCGGGGAATCGGTCTCGAAATAGCGAAAAAACTTCTGGCCAAGGGGTTTGAGGTTCATGTCCTGTCCAGATCCGGAATCGTTTCCCCGCCGGCAGGAATGATCTCCTGGGCAGCGGATGTCGCTGATTACGAACAGACAATCCGCATTGTTGACAGGATCGGTCCAGCGGATGTGCTGGTCAATAATGCCGGCATCATGAATACCAAGACGGCAAGCGACTACTGTCACGACGAGATTCTGCACATTCTCAACGTCAACCTGATTACCTCCGTGCGGCTCAGCGTTCGCGTGGCCGAGCAGATGGCGGGCAGCGGTGGCGGCCGGATCGTCAGCATGGGTTCGATCGCCGGCGAAATCGGCCATCCCGATATTTGGTACGGCATTTCCAAGGCGGGGATTGTCAACGCCATGCGGTCACTCGCCAGAACATTCGGTCCGCGCGGCGTGATTGCCAACTCGGTGGCGCCGGGTCCCGTGGAAACGGACATGATGCAGAGCATTCCCCAAGAGCGCAAGGACCGCTTGCAAGCCGCAACGATCAGGCAGCGGTTCTGCACAGCCGAAGAGGTCGCGGAGACGGTCTGCTGGCTCGCCACCGCTGCCCCGGCCTGCATCAATGGCGAGGTGATTGACTTGAACAACGGCGTCAATTACCGTTAGGCGACCAACCCGTCATTCCCGCATGGTATACTGTGTTATATCGGAAACATTTTCCAGGGGAAGAACCGTTATGTTCTTGTCGGCCGGATAGGAATTTCTGCCGGGATAGACAATCCAGAGATGAGCAAGCGACAGGTCGTGCAGGGCAACCCGCATTGATTTACTGATCTTGGGAGCTTCGTTGAACTTGAATTCCACGCCGATACGCTTGCCGTTCTTGATAAAGAACAGGTCAAGTTCAGCACCGCTGTGGGTGGCCCAGAAATAAGATTCTGCCGGTTTTGTTATCTGCAGGACCTGCTCCAGGGCGAATCCTTCCCACGAACCGCCCAGGCGGGGATTTCCCATGAGGCCGTGCATATCCTGTATGTCAAGAAGGGTATGGAGAAGTCCTGTGTCGCGGAAGTAAATTTTGGGCGCTTTCACCTGGCGTTTGTTCAGGTTTTCATGCCAAGGCTGGAGTTGGCGGATCATAAACGTCCCGGTCAGAATATCGAGATACGATCGTATTGTTTTGTCATGCAGACCAAGGGAACGCCCAATTTCCGAGGCATTCAGGATCTGGCCGTGAAAGTGGGCCAGCATGGTCCAGAATCTCCGCATGGATGCAGCCGGGATAGTAATGCCCAACTGGGGAATATCCCTCTCCAGGAAGGTCCGGATGAAGTTATTTCTCCAGGCCAGACTGTCATCATTATTTTGGGCGAGATAGGCGAGGGGGAAGCCGCCCCGGAGCCACAGTTTTTCAGAAGAATCGCTTCCCGTCTCTTTGAGATTGAAGCCTGAAAGTTTGACGAACTCTGTCCGGCCCGCCAAGGTTTCCGAAGCGTTTTTGACAATGTGGGGCGCCGCGCTTCCCAGGATAAGGAAGCGGGCCTTGTTTTCAGGCCTGTCCACCAGAATGCGCAAAACGTTGAACAGGTGGGGCATTTCCTGGATTTCATCAAGTACGACCAAGCCTTGCAGGGAACCCAGCATTAATTCCGGGTTCTGAAGACGGCGCTGATCCGGGAGGGATTCAAGGTCAAAGTACGTTGCGTTCCGCTCATTACCGTAAATGCGGGCAAGCGTTGTCTTGCCGCACTGTCTGGGGCCCAGCAGCGTGGTGACGGGAGCCCGCTTGACGGCGGTCGTGATGCTTTTCAGACAGTCTGGGCGCTGGATGATCATGTGTCGATATTAACATTGAAAATTAGGAATATCAATACGAAATTTCAATGATTATATTGGTGGCTCAGTCTGGGAATCAAGATCTGACCAAACCAGCCCGTTGATATTTTTAGGACCATAATGAGATTTTTGACTGGCAATCCCGTCCCTGTGGACGCGGAGATAAGGTTCCTGACTTCGTATCTGATGGAAATTAAAGCGTGCCGGCGAAAGATTTCCTTGTCTTCCTTTTGCGCGGCTCGCACTGTCAAATTTTCCCCCCTCCTGTCAAAAACGAGAAATATTTTCCTTTCCTTTCCTTATTCTCCTTGCCCTGCTTTCCGATATGTTTCCGTGTAACAACCAAATATTATTGAATTATTTTTTTTATTTGCAGGTGGTATGTAACTTGCTAAATGAAGTGAAACATAAAGTTTACTTAAGCTTTTTCTTTTCCGGACGATAAGTTTGTTAAAGAAACCGTTACATAATACCCCTTGGTGATGGAGACGAGCGAAACAATGCAGGTGAAAGAAATGAAATTCAGGATCAAGCAGGTGAGCCAGAAACTTGACCTCCCGGTTTCAACTATTCGTTACTGGCAGAAAGAATTTGCTGAATATGTTGATCCGGAACGGACCAACGGGGGACAGCGCAGATATGCGGGAAATGATGTTGATCTGTTGGCCCAGATTAAAGAACTGGTCTATGTGAAGAAACAGTCCATAGATCAGGCTAAAAAGATTCTGCAAAATGGAGGACGGCAAGTGGAAGGAATCGATTGGACCGACCAGACTATTCTGCTCACCGGTGGCACAGGCTCCTTTGGTAAACATTTTTGCCGGGTGATGTTGGAAAAGCATAACCCCAAGGTTATCCGAATCTACAGCAGGGATGAGCTGAAACAGCATGAAATGCGTATTGAGTTCGGGGATGATCCGCGACTCCGCTTTTTCATCGGCGATGTTCGCGACGGGAAACGATTGGAAAGGGCCATGGATGGAGCCGATATGGTTGTGCATGCCGCAGCCTTGAAACAGGTGCCTGCCTGTGAATACAATCCTTTTGAGGCAGTGAAGACCAATGTGCATGGCGCTCAGAATGTGATCGATGCAGCGATCGATACCGGCGTGAAGAAGGTTATTGCGCTTAGCACGGACAAGGCTGTTAATCCCGTTAATCTGTATGGGGCCACTAAACTCTGTTCCGATAAACTTTTTACCCAGGGCAATGCTTATGCCGGAGAGAAGGGTACACGTTTTGCCTGTGTGCGCTACGGGAACGTCATTGGCAGCCGCGGCAGTGTTATTCCTCTTTTTCTCAACCAAAAAAAAAGCGGCACCATCACCATTACCGACGATCGGATGACCAGGTTCTGGATCACCTTGGATGAGGCAGTGGAACTGGTGATCAAGGCCTTTTATTATATGGAGGGCGGAGAGATCTTTGTGCCGCGCATCCCAAGCATGCGAATTACCGACCTGGCCGAGGCCATAGCGCCGGAATGTAAAGTTGAGATCATCGGCATCAGGCCCGGAGAGAAGCTTCATGAATCGTTAACAGGTGAGGATGAGGGACGCAATACCATCAGCTATAAAGGGATGTATGTGATTTTGCCTAATATGAGCTGGTGGGAAAGAAAAAATTATAGGGGTGGAGAAAAGTTGCCTGAGAATTTTGTCTACACCAGCGACAGCAATGACGCCTGGCTTGGGGTGGATGAACTGCGCCGGATAGTCTATGGCAATGAAAAAATCACCACTCCCAAAATGCGTGTCAAAGCCGTAGCCTGATGTCGGATCCTCTACGGAAAGAATCGGCCGGTATTATTGGGGAGAAGATGGGGCAACATTATATTCCCTATGGGCGGCAGCTGATTGGGGCAGATGATATTGCGGCGGTTGTCGAGGTTCTTCAGTCAGCTTGGCTTACCACTGGTCCCAAGGTCACTGACTTCGAAAAGGCGGTGGCCGAGTCGGTCGGGGTGCGCCACGGGATTGCGGTCACCAGCGGGACCGCTGCCCTGCACGCCGCCATGTCCGCCATTGGTATCGGTCCGGGGGATGAGGTGATTGTTCCGGCCCTCACCTTTGTCGCCACGGCAAATTGTGTCGTCTATGAGGGAGGAACCCCGGTTTTTGCCGATGTTCATGCGGATACCCTGCTTATTGATCCGGATCAGGTGCGTAAAAAGATCACACCCCGCACCAAGGCCATCATCGCCGTGGATTACGCTGGGCAGCCCTGCGATTATGATTGTCTCAGCGAAATTGCCGCTGCGCATAAGTTGTTTCTGGTGGCGGACGGCTGCCATGCCCTTGGGGCTGAATACAGAGGCCGCAAAGTCGGTTCACTTGCCGATCTTACTGTGTTTAGTTTTCATCCGGTGAAGCATATCACGACTGGTGAAGGAGGCATGATTGTCACGGATAAATCCGATCTGGCTGAAAGGTTATGCCGCTTTCGCAATCACGGCATCAGTTCCGACCACCGGCAGCGTGAGAATCAGGGAACCTGGTTTTACGAGATGGTTGATCTCGGCTTTAATTATCGCCTTTCGGATATCCAGTGCGCCCTGGGTATCAGTCAATTGAAAAAGCTGCCGGAATGGCTTGCCCGGCGGCGTGGGCTGGCGCGGCTCTATGATGCCGCCCTGGCCGATGTGCGTGAAGTTGCACCGTTGACACATAACGGCGACAATCAGCACGCCTATCATCTGTATGTTGTCCGTCTGGCTGAGCAAACGGACCGGGAGCAAGTGTTCAGGGAGATGCGGCGCAAAAATATCGGCGTCAATGTTCATTACCTGCCGGTGCATCTTCATGCCTATTATCGCAACCGCTATAAGACCGCTCCGGGATTGTGCCCGGTCGCGGAGAAGACCTATGAACGCATCCTTTCGCTGCCCATGCATGCCGGCCTGTGTGATGAGGATGTGAGGAGGGTGGTCAGCGCCCTTGGCGAGGCGGTGGCGGGTGCGGGCCGATGAAGAGTGATTTGTCGGGAAAACTGCTCATTATCCGGGCGGATGCGGATGTAAGCATCGGCACCGGCCATGTGATGCGCTGCTTGGCCTTGGCCCAGGCCTGGCAGGAACGCGGTGGGCGGGTGATTTTTTCAGGCAGGATAGAGAGCGACAAATTACGGCAGCGCCTTTCCTCCCAGGGATTTTCTGTTGTTGGCCTGGGCAGCGGCCGCCCGGATGACCCGGATGCGGACGGGCTCTCTGCGCTGCGGGAACTGTATGGCAATGACCATGAGCCCTGGCTGGTCCTGGACGGTTACCGGTTCAGCGCGGAGTACCAGCAGAGGTTGCGTGACTCCGGTCTGAAACTGCTGGTGCTCGATGATTATGTCCATCTTCCGGCATATCAGGCCGATATACTGCTTAATCAGAATATCGGCAGCGACAGGCTGGCGTACACTATCCCGGCTGAGTCGGTCCTAATGCTGGGGAGCGCTTATGTCCTTTTGCGCCGGGAATTCCGTGGGGTTCGCAGCCAATTGAAAAACGGCGTAGCGCCCAGGGCCGGACGAATCCTGGTGACCATGGGTGGAGCGGATCCGGACAATGTGACCCTTAAAGTGATAGAGGCCTTGAAGCTTGCCGAGTTGCCCGGGCTGGAGGCAAAAATCATTGTCGGGCCGGCGAACCAGCACCTGGAAGAGCTGCAGAAAAGTCTGGGACAGGCGTCGTTTGCCGGGGAGATCCTCTGTGCCGTGGAAGATATGGTTCCGGTGATGCACTGGGCGGATGTGGCAATTTCGGCCGGGGGTGGCACCTGCTGGGAACTGGCCTGTCTAGGTGTGCCGGCCCTGGTGATCACCCTGGCCGCCAATCAGTTGGGAGTTGCCAAAGGGATGGCCGAGGCTTGCGCCGGGGTGGATTGCGGCTGGGCGGACAGCCTGACTCCGGAAAGACTTGCCGGATTGCTAGAGGATTTGTGTGGAGACGTGGTGCGGAGGCTGGCAATGCAGAAAGCAGGCCGCGCCCTGGTTGACGGGCAGGGGGCCGCGCGAGTCGTGGAGAGGATGGCTTTCTTCCCCTTCAGCTTTCGCCCTGCGGGGCCGGAGGACTGTCGGCCTCTGTTTGAGCTGGCCAATGATCCGGTTGTCAGAAATGCTTCCTTTAAGCGGGAAAAGATTGGCTGGGAAGAGCATCGGCAGTGGTTTTCCCGGCGCATGCAGGACAAAAACTGTCTGTTCTGGATTCCCCTCGTCAGGGGAGATCAAGCGGCCGGGCAGGTGAGGTTTGACATAGCGGGCGACGAGGCCGTCATATCGGCAAGCCTGGCGACTGAGTATAGAAACGCGGGATTGGGAAGCAGGATGATCAATCTGGCCTGCCGGAAGCTTTACACCATCAGGAAGCTCAATCGCATAAAGGCCCTGGTAATAAAAGAAAACGTTCAGTCATTGAAAGCCTTTGGGCGGGCCGGATTCAAGGTGATGCGCGAGGATACGGTTAAAGGCCTGCCAACTGTAGTGATGACATTTGAGGATTACCTGGATGAACCAGTGTCTGCACATACATAACAGGAAAATAGGCGCGGGGCAGCCGGTTTTCATTGTGGCGGAAATGTCGGCAAATCATGGGCAGGATTTTGACCAGGCGGTGAAAATCATCAGGGCGGCGAAAGAGGCGGGCGCCGATGGAGTCAAGCTGCAGACCTATACGCCTGATACCATAACCATCGACTGCGATAATGACTGCTTTGTCATCAAGGATACCATCTGGGCAGGCAAGAGCCTCTATCAGCTATACGGCGAGGCTTATACCCCCTGGGAATGGCAGCCGGAATTACAGCAGGTCGCTCACTCCCTGGGTCTGGAGTTCTTTTCCACCCCTTTTGATGCCAGCGCCGTGGATTTTCTGGAGGGCATGGATGTCAGAGTGCATAAAGTCGCCTCTTTTGAGCTGGTGGATCTGCCTTTGTTGAAAAAAATCGGCGGGACCGGCAAGCCTGTCATTCTGTCAACAGGCATGGCTACCCTGGCCGAAATAGATGAGGCGGTCAGGGCGCTTCGCCAATCCGGCGCCAGTGAGCTTGCGTTGCTTAAATGCACCAGTGCCTATCCTGCTCCGCTTGAGGAAATGAACCTGCGCACCATTGCCCATCTTGCCGAGGCCTTCGCCGTGCCGGTGGGTCTGTCGGATCACAGCATGGGTGTTGCGGTGCCGGTGGCGGCTGTCTCCGTCGGCGCCTGTATCATAGAAAAACATCTGACGCTCTCTCGATCTAGCACCGGACCTGACAGCGCCTTTTCTCTGGAGCCCGCCGAATTTAAGGCCATGGTGAACGCGGTGCGCCAGACCGAACAGGCACTGGGCCGGGTGCGTTATGACCCGACGGCAAAGGAAAAACAGAGCCGTATCTTCCGCCGTTCGCTCTTTGTGGTGCGGGACATGGCGGCAGGCGAGGAATTTACCCAGCGCAATACCGCGTCGATCCGGCCGGGACATGGGCTGCATCCGCGCTACCTGGAGATGGTGCTTGGCCGCCGGGCCTCGGTTGCCATTACCCGCGGCACGCCGCTGGCCTGGGAACTGGTGGGGGAGGCGAGCAGATGAACGTGGCGATCATCCCGGCCCGGGGCGGCAGCAAGAGAATACCCGGCAAGAACATCAAGCCGTTTGCGGGTCGGCCGATTATCGCCTACTCCATCGAAGCGGCCCTGGACTCCGGTCTGTTTGACCGCGTCATCGTCTCCACCGACAGCGAGGAGATCGCCGCCGTGGCCCGGCAATACGGAGCCGAAACGCCCTTTATGCGGCCCGCGGCCTTATCCGATGATTTTACCACCACCGCGGAGGTGGTGGACCACGCCCTGCGCTGGCTACAGGAGTATGATGAACGAGTACGTCATGTCTGCTGCATCTATGCCACGGCCCCGTTCATCAGGCCTGAAGATCTGCGGACAGGCCATGAGTTGCTTGTTGGTCACCGCGTCTCCACTGTTTTTCCCGTGACCAATTATCCGAGTTCGATTTTCCGGGCCCTGAAGATTGAAGCGGACGGTCACCTCGCCATGATGTGGCCGGAGCACGAGCTGACCCGTTCCAACGATCTGCCCGAGGCGTACCATGATGCGGGCCAGTTCTACTGGCTGGATGTCGCGGCTTTTCTGGCCAGCGGCAGGATCTACGGCCATGATGCGCTACCGCTTATCCTGCCCCGGTGCCTGGTGCAGGACATCGATACCCCGGAGGACTGGCATCTGGCGGAACTGATGTATGAGGTTCAGGTGCGGCGCGCCGAAAAAAAAGAGAGGAGAGGCAATGACTGATTTCAAGACGGCGCAGGAAGCCTTCTGGGCCGGAGAATTCGGCTCACAGTACATCAACCGCAACCCCACCGATTTCGAACTGGCCGGCCGGCTGGCCCTGTTTGCAAAGATCATCGGCCGCACCACCCATGTCCGCTCAGTGATCGAGTTGGGGGCAAATATCGGCAACAATCTGCGGGTGCTGGCGCAACTGTTGCCCGGCGCCGCGCTTGCCGCCGTGGAAATCAATCAGGATGCGGCGGATGTGCTCAGACAATGGGGCAGGGCTGAGGTGCATCATGATTCCATTCTCGATTTCCGGACGGATCAGTGTTATGATCTGAGTCTTGTTTCCGGTGTGCTCATTCATATGAACCCGGAAGTGTTGCCCCTGGTGTATGATCTGCTGCATCGGCTGTCGAGCCGCTATATCTGTTTGGTGGAATATTATAATCCGTCTCCGGTGGAGATACCTTACCGGGGTCACACTGGTAAGCTGTTTAAGCGCGATTTCGCCGGCGAGATGCTGGACAGGTTCAGCGATCTCCGTCTGCTGGATTACGGATTCATCTACCACCGGGATAATAATTTCCCGCTGGATGATCTTACCTGGTTTTTGCTTGAAAAGGGGTGATAGATGTGGAATATAAATCTATTTGTTATTCCGTTGCGCGGTTGAACTCTGCTCTGGTTTTTATCTGTGGACGATAAAATAATTCCCCCTGCTCGGTATTGGGATACATTACATAATATTTTCATCGGTATTCAAGTCACTGATGCAGATGGAAATTACATGACAATGGACAGTGCGGCACGGAATGTTCACGCCTTCCTGGATTTGCGGAAGAGCAGCGGGCATAAGGTCATGGCTATCGGCAATGGCGGCAGCGCCGCCATTGCCGCGCACATGCAGAATGATTTGAGTAACGCGGCCGCAATCCGCGCCCTTTCTTTTCAGGATATTCCCACTCTTACCGCAATGACTAATGATTTCGGCCAAGAGGAGGCGTATGCGCGTTTTGTCCAGCATTGGGCTGATGCGGCTGATCTTCTGGTCGCTATCAGCAGCTCCGGCGCCTCAGAAAATATTCTCAGGGCAGTTCAGGCTGCCCGCAAGATCGGGTGCAGCGTCATAACATTCTCCGGGTTTGCGCCCACTAATCAGTTACGCCAGAAAGGCGACATTAATTTTTATGTGCCGGCCTCCGATTACGGCTTTGTGGAAACTCTTCATGCGGTATTGGCTCATTATTTCACCGACCTTATCAAAACCGGCGGGATAGAGGAGTAATATATGAACGGGGCGGTGGAAGTGAAGAAGATTTATTCTCTTGATTCGCTTGCCGGGAAACTCAAACAATTTAAATCGGAAGGCAAAAAAATTGTCCTGTGCCATGGGGTCTTTGACCTGCTGCATATCGGTCATATCCGTTATTTCCGGCAGGCCAGCAAGGAAGGGGATGTTCTTGTCGTAACCGTATCGCCTGATCGGTATGTAGATAAGGGTTCGACTCGGCCGGCCTTTACGGAAAGGTTGAGAGCAGAAGCCATAGCCTCGCTGGATGTTGTCGATTTTGTGGCAATTAACATGTGGCCAACGGCGGAAGAAACATTGCGGCTGCTGCGCCCGGATTTTTATGTCAAAGGAGCCGAGTTTAGAGATGAAAGCACCGACTTGACCGGGAAGATTGCCAGAGAGGCCGATGTCGTCCGTGAAATCGGCGCGCAACTGGTTTTCGCCGAGGATATCGTTTTCAGCTCCAGCAATCTCATCAATCGGTACATGTCTCAATTTACGGATGAGACTAATGAGTATCTCGAGATCTTCAGAAGCCGCTATCGGCTGGATGAGATTCTGAAAATTATTGACGATATGAAGTCGCTCAAGGTGCTCGTTATCGGCGACACCATTCTGGATGAATATCATTACTGTTCCACTTTGGGTGTTTCATCGAAAGACCCTGCTCTTGCCTTGCACTATCAATCCAGGGATCTTTTTGCCGGAGGCGCTCTGGCCGTGGCAAATCATGTGGCTAGTTTTGCCGGCCAGGTGCAGCTTGTCACCCTACTGGGGGAACAAGAGCGGCATGAAGAATTTATCAGATCCCAGCTTGCCGAAAATATATCGTCATATTTCATAACCCAGCCCAAGGCGCCCACGACCTTGAAACGGCGTTACCTGGATGGCTACTCCTTTACTAAACTGCTGGAAATTTATGTGATGGATGACTCCGGTCTGCCTGAGGCGGAAGATCGCAGGCTCTGTTCGTGGATGCGTGAGCACATGGGCGGATATGATCTGGTCGTTGCCGCCGATTTCGGTCATGGCGCAATCAGTGGAGCGATGGTCGGGGAAATGGCTGGTGGGGCGCCCTTTCTGGCCGTCAATACCCAGGCCAATGCCGGCAATCGGGGGCTGCATGTAATCAACCGGTATCCGCGGGTCGATTTTGCCTGTCTTGCCAGCCATGAGCTCAAGCTTGCCATGCGGGATGAAACAGCCCATGTGCGCACCATGACCGACCGACTGGCCCATCTTCTGCAATGCCGGCAGCTGGTCACCACACTTGGCCGCAGCGGCTGCCTGGTCTGGGGCAGAAATGAAGACCTGCTCGGAATTCCCGCTTTTGCCATCAAGGTCGTGGACAGGGTGGGGGCGGGTGATGCCTTTTTTTCCATAGCCGCGATGGCCTCGCGACTTGGTGTCCCCAATGAAATTTTAGGGTTTCTGGGCAATGTAGTCGGGGCTGAGGCGGTGGAGATCATCGGCAATAAGAAACCGATCGACAACCTTCACGTAAAAAAACATGTTACCGCACTTCTGAAATAACAATCCATGAGTCCTCATCGCCACTGATGGTAAGCCGCTATGAACAATTCGACCGATCGCGGTTGAAAATATTGCCCCTCGGGCTGCGCAGGCATGATCTCGATCTGTCCGTCGTTTTGTCGTGTGCGCCTGCCTCATCACTCCGCCGGGAGATTGTGGTGACCGCTCAGCAGATTGCCTCCGCCCGGGAAAAGGGTAGCTCGGTTATCTTGATGATGGGCGCCCATGTGCTTCGTTCCGGTGTGCAGCGGTATCTTATCGATATGCTGGAACGAGGTTTTCTGTCCTGCATCGCCATGAATGGGGCCGGCGTTATCCATGATTACGAGCTGGCGGCCTGTGGCGCCACCACCGAAAGTGTGGCCCATTACATCCGCGATGGCCGTTTTGGTTTATGGCGGGAGACCGGCGCGATCAACGACATCGTTTCTTGCGGAGCGGCGGACGGGCTGGGGCTCGGGGAAGCGGTGGGCAAGGCAATCGCGGAAGGTGATTTCCCGCACCGGGATATCAGCGTTCTTGCCGCTGCATACCGCTGCGGTATTCCTGTCACGGTCCATGTGGGCATTGGCTACGATATCATTCATGAGATGCCCAACTGTGACGGGGCCGCCTTGGGAGCAGCCAGTTACCGGGATTTTCTGATATTTGCCCGGAGAGTGGAAAATCTTGAGGGCGGGGTGGTGATGAATTTCGGCACCGCGATCATGGGGCCGGAGGTATATCTCAAGGCGCTGTCCATGGCCCGCAATGTTGCGGCGCAGGAGAGCAGGGAAATCTGTCATTTCACTTCGCTGGTCTGCGATCTTGCCCCCTTGCCGGAGGATTATTCAGCTGAGCCGGGCAAAGGGAACCCCATGTATTATTTCCGGCCCTGGAAAACCATTCTGATCCGGACAGTGGGCGATGGCGGCAGGAGCTTTTATGTTCAGGGCAGCCATAATGAAACCATTCCGCAATTATGGACCGCCCTGGACCAGCAAACCTGTCAGGCCCTGCCATGAAAAAGAATGCGCCGCTCGTCATCGGAGCGGATGGAGAGCTGGGCTCAAGTCTGGCGTTCTTTCTGACCGCGGCTGGCGCCGAACCTTGGACAACCACCAGACGTAAGGATGTGGTTGCCGGGAAAAAATTTTTTCTGGATCTGGCGGATCCCGCGACCTGGGAGTGGCCGGCCGGCGTCACTGTCGCTTTCGTATGCGCCGCCCAAGCCTCTCTTGCCCGCTGCGAGCAAAATCCCGAACAGAGCGGAGAAATAAATGTTGTCCGAACCATCGGCTTGATGCAACGACTGCTCGCCAAAGGAATATTTGTTATCTTTCCGTCCACCAATCGAGTCTTTTCGGGCAGATCACCTTTTGTCCGGGAAGAGGAGCGGCCCAGCCCATTCGATGAATACGGCAGGCAGAAGAGTCGCGTGGAAGAAGAATTAATGAAATTTGGGGAAAACGCCGCAATTGTCAGATTCACCAAGATTGTTTCCTCCTCCATGCCTTTGGTGAAAAACTGGCTGATCGATCTTGGCGGTTCCCGGCCGATTCATCCGTATAGTGATATGTTTCTGGCCCCTGTGTCGACGCGATTTGCCGCAGAGGCATGCTTTCGTATCGCCGGATTGCGAAAGGGGGGAATATGGCATGTTTCCGGTGTTCGTGATGTCAGCTATGCTGATTTTGCCGTTCGACTTGCCGAGGAAAAGGGGTGGAGCAAAAGCCTGGTTCAAGCGGTGAAAACCTCCGGCTATGATCATCCCCGCTTTACCTCGCTGGAAACCGGCAGGCTGCGAAACGAGACGGGGATCGCGCCGCCTGAACTTTCGCAGGTTGTCAGGGAGATTGTCTGATGGATTCCTACAGGATTGATTCGCACAAGCTGATGTATCATGTAAAGCGGCTCAACCAGTGGCTGGCCGGTGAACTGGTCTATCCCCTCTATATTGAAATCAGTCCGGCCGGTCTGTGCAATCACCGCTGTACCTTCTGCGCCCTTGACTTCATGGGGTACCGCAAGCGTTTCCTTGATTCCGACATTTTTAAACAGAGATTCGCTGAAATGGCACGTCTCGGAGTGAAATCGGTCATGTTCGGCGGCGAAGGAGAACCTCTGCTGCACAAGGATATCGGCCGGATGACGCGGGATGCGAACGTGGCGGGGCTCGATGTCGCCTTTACAACCAATGGGGTGTTTTTCCTCCAGGGACTGGCTGAAGAGATTCTTGACCGCACCAGGTGGATCAAGGTCAGTATCAATGCCGGAACACCGGAAACCTATGCCATGATCCATAATACGAGTGGGGATGATTTTGCCGCCGTGCTGCATAATCTGGAAAATGCGGTGGCGGTAAAAAAAAAATTCGGAAGCCCATGCATACTGGGAGCCCAGCTGCTTCTTTTGCCGGAGAATTTTAACGAGGTCCTGCTGTTGGCCGGGCTGCTGAAAGATATCGGCCTGGATTATCTGGTGATAAAACCCTATTCCCACCATCCGCTGACAAAAAGCAGCCGATACAAAAATATCAGCTATGATGGGCTTGATGATATGTGCCGCCAGGCAGAGAACTTCAGATCCGCTGATTTTGAGGTGGTGATACGGCGCGATACCATGCAGCGCTGGAATGATCAGTGCCGCCGTTATCGTCATTGCCGGGCCTTGCCCTTCTGGTCATACATCGATTCTGCCGGCAATGTCTGGGGATGCAGCATGTATATGGGGGATAATCGTTTCCTGTATGGCAATATTCACAGCAATTCATTTCAGGAAATCTGGGAAGGGGAGGCGCGGCGGTCGTCGCTTTGCTGGGTCGAAAGTGAGCTGGATGCGGGAAGCTGTCGAGTCAACTGCAGAATGGACAAGGTCAATACTTATCTGTGGGAGCTGGAAAACCCGCCGGCCCATGTCAATTTTATCTGAGCTAGCGCTTGATGAAACTGAAGATCGGGCTTGATTTTGATAATACGCTTATCTGCTATGGCTCGCTTTTCCATGATTGTGCGGTGGGCGGAAATCTGTTGCGTGCGCCACTGCCTGCTAAAGATAGGGACAGTGTGAGAGAGCATATTCGGGCCGCGGTTGATGGTGAAAACAAGTGGCAACAAATCCAGGCGTGGGTTTATGGCGATGAGATAGACAAGGCGGAAATGTGCGCAGGGGTGGGCGAGTTTCTGCTGCTGTGCAGGCAGAAAAAAATTCCGGTTGTTATTATCAGCCACAAAACGCGGTTTGCCGCCAAAAAGAGAGAACAGGGCGGCTCTGATGCGGATTTACATCAAGCGGCCATGCGCTGGATGAAAAACCATTATTTTTTTGGTGAACAGGGTCTGGGAGTGGCGGAAAAACATGTTTTTTTTGAAGCAACCCGGCAGCAGAAAGCTGACCGTATTGCAGAACAGGGATGTACTCATTTTATTGATGATCTGCCGGAAATGTTTGTCGAATCAACCTTTCCCGGCGGAATAATAAAAATGCTGTATTCGGCAACACTGCGCCGCGCTGAAGGTGTTGATCATCACTTTTGTTCCTGGACGGATATCAGCCGGTTTTTCAGAGACTTGATTGGGGGTGCAGCCAGGAGTGCGGAGAGGCTGCATGTCGATGATTATTGCTGATAGCAGCTCGATGCAAGAGCAGTGTGCTGTTTTTGCAGGATTGCTCGGCAGAGACGTTATTGAAATGAAGCCTCTGCCGGGCGGTCGGAACAGCCGTGTCTTTTGTCTGATCTGCCCGGACAATAGCTGTTATGCCGGTAAGGTTTATATGGCGGATCCGGATGATTGCCGTGACCGCCTGGGGACCGAGTTTCGTGCCCTTTCCTTCCTATGGGAGCGCGGCGAACGATCTATCCCCCAGCCTATAGCCATGAGCCGAAAGAGCAGATGTGCTATTTATGAATTTGTCAGGGGGGCAACTCTGTCGTCGGCGGTGAATGAAACGGCCATTGACAGTGCTGTTGCCTTTCTGGTTCGCCTCCGAGATTATGGTAGAAGAAACGATGCCTGTTTTGTCGGGGATGCGTCCGAGGCCTGTTTTTCCGCTGAGGATATTGTGACAAATATCACGTTTCGCCTGCAGCGTCTGCGGTCGTTCCCCGACTGTGCCGAGGCAGCCGATATGGTTCAGACTTTTTTGCAGGATGATTTTTTCCCTTTCTGGGATGAGACGCGGCAGTGGCACCGGCAAAAAATGAATGAATCGGGAAAAGGATTCGAGGAGTCTTTATCTTCGGCGGAACGGACCCTGAGTCCTTCGGATTTCGGTTTTCATAATTGTCTGTTCACCGATGACCGGCAGAGGAAAATCGTTTTTCTGGATTTCGAATATTTCGGCTGGGATGATCCTGCTAAAATGATCGCTGATTTCCTGCTGCATCCTGGAATGTCTCTTCCGGGGCAGCTGAAAAGGAAATTTTTTGGCCGGATAACCGCAGCATTTGCAGACTGCCCGCAACTGGCGGAGCGGGTTGAAGCCGTCTACCCCCTGTATGGCTTGAAATGGTGCCTGATTCTGCTCAATGAGTGCATCCCGGCGGGCAGGCGAAGGCGGCACTTTGCGACCGGGTCGGGGAAACAGAGTGGCTGTCTGCCGCAGCTTCGAAAGGCGCAGCAGCTGCTTTTGAAACTGAAAGCGGAGTTTGGGAAATTTCCTTACGGGGTGAATTAGTGGGTGGCGCAGAAAAAAAAATCGGCCTGGATAGACGCTCTCTGCTACTCAGGAAGAAGATCCTGGAAACATTTGCCTGCGGAGGGCGCGGTCATCCTGCTTCGGCCCTCTCCTTGGTGGAAATAATGCGGGTTCTTTATGATGATGTGCTCCGGTATGATCCGGCCGATCCTCATTGGCCAGAGCGAGACCGCTGTCTGCTGAGTAAGGGCCATGGCTGCTTGGCCCTCTATGTGCTGCTGGCGGATAAAGGTTTTTTCCCTGAACATGAGCTGGAAAAATTCTGCATGGCCGGTGGACTACTGGGTGGGCATCCCGAGTATGGCAGGGTTCACGGGGTTGAGGCCTCCACGGGCAGCCTTGGCCATGGCCCCTCCATAGGGGTGGGTTTTGCCCTCAATGCCCGCATTGACAGGTTGAATTATCGGGTCTTCGTCATCCTGGGTGATGGTGAAATTAATGAAGGTTCGGTGTGGGAAGCAGCACTATCCGCCGGCAAACATGCCCTGGACAATATGGTCTTTATCATAGATTACAATAAAATGCAGTCCTTTGGGCCGGTTGATACCGTGCAGCCCCTTGAGCCGCTTGCCGACAAATGGCGGGCCTTCGGCTGCGCGGTTATTGAAGTTGATGGACACAGTGTTACCGAACTGCAGCGGGTTTTAAGCCGGCTGCCTTTGCAGGGCGGCAAGCCCACCGCCGTTATCTGTCATACGGTAAAGGGCAAGGGCATCAGGGAAATGGAAGATAACCTCAGCTGGCATCACAAGAGCGGCTTTGATGAAGGAGAGATTGCTGCTATGATCAGCAGACTGGAAGATTGCCGTGCGTAAAACCTGTCTTGACATGGTCCATAAACTGGCTGTCCAGGATCCAAGAATTGTGTTTATCGGGTCAGACCTGGGTCACGGGACGCTGGCTGATTTTGCACGGCAGATACCGGAACGTTTTTTCATGGAAGGGATTTCCGAAGCCAATGTCATTGGCATGGCCAGCGGACTCGCCTTATGCGGGAAAATTGTCTATGTCAATACCATTGCCTCGTTTCTGACCCGGCGCTGTTTTGAACAGATCGTGCTGGATCTCTGTCTACATAAGGCCAGAGTGCGTCTGATCGGTAATGGCGGCGGCATGGTCTATGCCCCCTTGGGACCGACCCATGAAACCGTGGAAGACCTTGCAGTTATGCGCGCCCTGCCCAATATGACGGTGGTGGCGCCGGCGGATGCAGACGAGATGAAACGGCTGATGCCCCAGACCGTGGATTACCCCGGACCGATTTATATCCGTCTGGCCAAGGGCTATGATCCCATTGTCAGCGCCGACTCGCCTCCCTTCCAGATCGGCAGGGGGATGGTGGTCAGAAGCGGAACCGGGGCCCTGCTGATCACCACCGGCATTACCCTTAAAATTGCCATGCAGGCTGCGGACCTCCTTGAGCGCAACAATATTTCATGCACGATCCTGCACCTGCCGACCATTAAACCCCTTGACCATGAGGCAATTCTCCGGTGTGCCGGGCAGGTTGGTGCCATTGTTACGGTTGAAGAACATTCCATTATCGGCGGTTTGGGAGGGGCGGTGGCGGAGGTCATCGCCGAGGCGGATTTCAGTTCTCCCAAACGTTTTAAACGTCTTGGCCTTCCTGATATCTTTCCGGATGATTACGGCTCCCAGTCCGGTCTGCTCAAGAGATACGGGTTGACCCCGGAACATGTGGCGGCAACGGTCAGGAGTCTGCTGTGAAAGCTGTCATCCTGGCAGGAGGCAGAGGGACGCGGCTGGCTCCGCTGACGGACAAAATTCCCAAACCCATGCTGCCGGTGGGCGGCAAACCGATTCTGCAGCACCAGATCGAGTGTCTGCAGCGTTACGGAGTGAACGAGGTCTTTCTCACCGTGGGCTACGGCGCGGATGCCATTCGCGATTTTTTCGGCAACGGAGAAAAATGTGCAATCAAGATTCATTATGTGCAGGAGGAAATCCCACTGGGCACGGCGGGGGGGCTGAAGGAGCTGGAAGGCAGAATTGCCGAGGATTTTTTTCTGATCTATGGTGATCTTCTTTTTGATGTCCACCTGCCTGATTTTTATGCCTTTCATTTGCAAAAAAAAGGGATCGCCACTCTTTTCGTCCATCCCAATGATCATCCCCGGGATAGTGATCTGCTGGCAATTGACATTGACCGGCAACTTACCGCAATTTTTGCCAAACCCCATGGCCGGGCCTATCTACCCAATTTGAGCAATGGAGCCCTCTATGTTCTGTCGCCGGACATTTTTCAGTACCTTCCCGCCAGCAGGAAAGTGGATTTCATGCATGATATTTTCCCCGAGCTTCTCCGTGGAGGACAAAGGCTGTATGCCTATAAAAGTGCTGAATACGTAAAGGATATGGGAACCAGGGAACGGCTGGCCAAGGTGAACAGGGATTATGATTCGGGCAAGCCGGCGCGTCTTTCCAAGAGAGCCGGGCGGCCCGCCGTATTTCTTGACCGGGACGGAACCCTGATCGAGGAGGTTGATCTGCTGCACAAGGCAGAGGATCTTTGTCTGTTTCCCTTTGCCGCCGAGGCGGTGAAAAAAATAAATGAGTCCGGTTTGCTTGCCATCCTCGTCACCAATCAGTCGGTTATTGCCAGAAATTTATGCAGCACGGAGCAGCTGCAGGTGATTCACAACAAAATGGAATCCCTGCTTGCTGCAGAACAGGGAGCGTTTCTGGATGATATCTTGTATTGCCCCCATCACCCGCACGGCGGATTTCCAGAAGAAAATCCGGCATACAAACGGCAATGCTCCTGCCGGAAACCGGCAATTGGTCTGATTGAAAAGGCTGTCGCTCTCTACAATATCGATCTGTCTTCCTCCTGGATGATTGGTGATACGACCGTTGACATCCAGACCGGCAAAAATGCCGGTCTGCGCACTATTCTGGTGCAGACCGGACAGCGGGGACAAGATAAAAGGTATGCGGTGGAACCTGATTTTGTTTTCAAGAATTTGTTGTCAAGTGCCGAATATATATACAATGAACAGGAATTGGCAAAATGATTATCACCCGCACTCCTTTTCGTGTCAGTTTTGCCGGCGGCGGGACTGATTTACCGGAATTCTACCGGGGGCATGGATATGGGGCGGTTGTCTCCGCCACCATAAAAAAATATATGTATATTGTTATCCATCCCTATTTCCATGACAAAATCAGGATAAAATACTCGAAAACAGAGGATGTCGAGGATGTTGATTCCATTGAGCATCCGATTGTGCGGGAGTGTCTGCGGCGGGTGGGGGTGGAAACCGGGGTGGAAATAGCCAGCTTTGCCGATGTTTCGGCCGGGACCGGTCTCGGTTCCTCAAGCTCCTTTACCGTGGGGCTGCTGCACGCCCTTTATGCCTATAAGGGCAAAATGGTGTCCCGGGACAGGCTCGCCGGGGAAGCCTGTGAAATAGAGATCGACCGTTTGCAGGAACCGATCGGCAAGCAGGATCAGTATGCCGCCGCTTTCGGCGGGCTCAATCATATTCGGTTCAATCGTGATGAAACGGTTGAGGTGACCCCTGTTTTGCTCGGCACCGGGA
The DNA here is from genome assembly GCA_016219175.1 of Deltaproteobacteria bacterium. Lineage (GTDB taxonomy): Bacteria > Desulfobacterota > Desulfobulbia > Desulfobulbales > SURF-16 > SURF-16. Next base: position 62,640 of record JACRCD010000077.1, read on the forward strand.
TGAAAAAGGAACTGGAGTCACGGTTTCGCCTTTATTACGTGGGGGGCAGCCATAATGCCCGGGATATTCTGCAAGAGCAGCAGGAAAATATCCGTAACAGGACCACAACCAATGCCTGTCTTGAAAATATGCTCCGGCAGGTTCAGGACCTGACCGAGGTGCTGGCAAAGGGTGAGATTGCCGCTATCGGATCGATTTTGCATGATGGCTGGCTGCAGAAGAAAAAATTGTCCACGGCAATCAGTAATGCTGCTATAGATATCTTGTACGACCAGGCCCGCATGTGCGGCTCCTCCGGCGGCAAACTGCTTGGCGCCGGAGGAGCAGGTTTCCTGCTGCTTGACCATGCCAATCATGATGATCTGGCCGGTCAAATGGGCTGTAAGTCTATCCCTTTGGAACTTGATAGCCAGGGCAGTAAGGTTATTTTTTTTGAATAGGTATCGGTAAATTGGCGCAGGCGCAGGTATCTTTTCTTCAGTGCGGCAGGCACATATGGCTCAGAATTCAATAGACACAATACTCGCCCATTCGATCGTGATTATTCCCGCCTTTAACGAGGAAAAGTCAATAGGGCGGATTGTTGCATGCCTGCGGGAGAATTTTCCCGCCCTGGATGTGCTGGTGGTAAATGACGGGTCAATGGATCAAACGGCTGAGGTCGCGGCCGCCGCAGGGGCTAGAGTGTTGAGTCTGGTCAATAATATGGGTTATGGCGTCGCCCTGCAGACCGGCTACAAGTATGCCTTTGCCAATGTGAAATATCGTTATTGTGTGCAGATGGATGGAGACGGGCAGCATAATCCGGCGGATATTCCCAAACTGCTGGCTCCCCTTGCCGAAGACCGGGCGGACCTGGTTATCGGTTCGCGATTTGTCAGCGGCAAAAACGGCTATACCATCCCTTTTGCCCGACGGGCGGGCATCTGGTTTTTCCGGACGCTGGTGCAGCTGTTTACCAGCAACAAGATCAAGGATATCACCAGCGGCCTGCAGGCCTATAACCGGAAAGTGCTGGCTCGCTATACCTCGGATGAGATGCCCTATTATTATCCTGATGCCGACGTGCTGATTTTGCTGATCAAGGGCGGCTTCCGGGTGATAGAGATTTCTTCTCCCATGAACGGTAACATCCATGGCAAATCGATGCATAACGGGGTCTGGTCTCAGGTCTATTACGTAACAATCATGGTCTTGTCCATTTTTGTTATTCTTCTCCGGGGGCTTGGAAAACATGATGCCAGATAGACAGATAGTGGTGCTCGGTGTGTTTTTTGTCATTTCCTTTGCGTTTGTGCTGCGAATGATTGTTAATCGCCAGCTGCGCGAGGTCTATGCCGTTGCCTGGGTTTTTGTGACCTTGTCCATCCCGGCCACCATTGTGCTATTCCCGCTGTTTGCCCGAGCGAGTTTTTTCCTTGGTCTTAGGAGTCCTTTTACTCTGGCTGTTTTTGTCGGTTTTGTGATCAGCTTCGGGTTGCTGCTCCATTTTTCCTCTTTAAATTCGGGAATGCAGAAAAATTTGAAGAACTGTATTCAGAAGATTGCCTTGCTTGAGGCGGAGATGAAGGAATTGTCGGCAAAAAAGGCAAAGAATGAATCATGAAGCGATGAGTTCTCCTGTTATGAAAGTATTAGCCGTAGTCACCCCCCTGCACCTTCGGACAAAACGCGACTACCTTGGCCGCATGCAGGATGATAAGGTTCACTGTATGGAGATCGCCAAAAAATTCGGCCGGGAATTCTGGGACGGCGAACGGCGGTACGGTTATGGCGGCTATACCTATGATGGCCGCTGGGCTCAGGTTGCCCGATCGCTTCTTGATATTTACAATTTGCCTGCCAAGGCAAAAATTCTCGATGTGGGATGCGGCAAGGGATTTCTGCTCTACGAGTTCAGCCGTCTTCTGCCGGAAGCCGAGCTGCACGGCTTTGACATCTCCCCCTATGCCGTCAGCCACGCCAAAGAAGAGATTCGGAACCGGCTCTTTGTTCAAAAGGCCGAACAAGCGTATGATTTTGCAGATGGCTATTTTGATCTGGTTGTTTCCCTGGGAACCCTGCACAATCTGAAAGTGTCGGATCTGGCCGTCGCCTTGGGGGAAGTGGAAAGGGTGGGGCGGGAAAAATATATCATGGTGGAAAGTTACCGGACCGATGCCGAATTATTCAACCTGCAATGCTGGGCGCTGACCTGTGAATCGTTTTTTCGGCCGGAGGAGTGGCAATGGCTTATGGGCATCTTCGGCTATCAGGGAGATTATGAATTCATTTATTTTGAGTAAGTGCCGGGTGCTGACCCGCCAGCCCCGGAGAGGATTTTCTTGTGACTGATCTCCCCTCATCTTTTGAGACACACCTGCTCTCCCTCGTCGGAAAAAAGGATGGCCGGGCCATCCTCTCCTTGCTGCATGAGACCGGTCTGGATATCGGTTCTTCCCTGCTCGCCATTTCCAGACAATACCTGGGCCAGAGAAGGGTGGCAGAGGCGGTGTTTCTGTTCAAGCTGCTGGTTCAGGCCATTGATTCGCCCGCGGAACAGATGCAACTGGCCAGGGTTTATGGAGAAATCTGTCTGCAGATGGGCTGCCCTGGTGAGGCCAGAGAGTGTTATCTCTGTGTCGGCCTCAATAAAGACATGATCTCCCAAGTATGCCGTACTTTTCAGGATGATTTGGACGGACTGGTGGAATATCTCGGTCGCTGCGCCGACAGTTTTCCGGAGCTGAATCTGAGTCAGGAGGTAAACGAACTCCTTGATACGCAGATCCAGCGATATTGGAAAAACGGGAAGGGACGGCAGGAGCGGCAACAACTGTTTGATGAAAATTTATCCCTGATTGAATCACGTTGTCACCCTGGTTCTGCAGCAGCCGTGCAGAGGCCTTCGGACTACCTTTCAATGCCGAAGGTCCTGCTGATCAATGGCGTGGTATTGGAATCAATTGCCGGCAAATGGAAGGTTTATGGGCCTGGATATTTGGCGACGTACCGTGATTTGCCCCGTTGGCAGTTAGATAATAAAAAAACGCGAGTAGGGATTTACTGCCCTGATGCTGCGGTACTGTGGGCCTGCCTTGCCGGCCATCAGGTTGAAAGTCAGGTGTTTTATAAATTGGGCCGTTTTATTTATATTGATTTCCGCGTTTTTAACGCTGCCCTGTCCGCTTTTTCCTTTGCCCCGCTTTTTCAGGGCGATTTTGTCTTTGATTTCATGGACACCAGAAATCTGCGCTCCTCATGGCAGAGGCTGTTTTACGAAACCTCAAATATGGTGCCGACACAAATTGTTCTCCTGGATAGCCGTCAGGATATTGTCGGGGAAGTAATAAAGATTACGGCGGAAACCTCATCTCACATTAAAGCGGAATTGCAGCTGACCAGGCAGGAAATCGATCAATATTATGCGGATTATGCGTTCCCGCGGAATAATGAAAGATCCCCGCGTATCCTCTTGCTCAGTACCCGGTTTTCAACCTACATCCAGCACAGCATCCGTGACCTGGCCTGGGGGTTTGAGAAAATTGGCTGCGAGACGGTGATCGTGAAAGAAAATGATTGGGAGGGGGTGGATCTGCGGCAGGATCATATCCAGAAAACCATTGCCGCTTTTCTGCCGGATATGATTTTTATTATTGATCACCTGCGCTATGAATTTGATTTTTATGTTCATGAAAGGCTGCCTTTCGTGAGCTGGATTCAGGATCCACTGCCCATGCAATTTGATGACAAACAGCCAGCCTTGAGGGAAAATGATTTTGTGCTTGCCTATTCGCCCGGGATGAAAGAAATGTTGCGACAAAAATCAAGAGTTATGAAGAAGCAGCCAATCAATGTGCTTCCGGTCACTGCAAATCCTGATGTCTTTTTCCCGATTGAACATTGTCCGAATAGATATGATGTTACTTATATTTCACACCTGGTTGCACCTGAAAGTACCTTGTTCCCGGTTCTGCATGGTTGGCTGCCCCCAGGAATTTCATCAGAGTCGGAAAAGGCTTTTCTGATTCGTCTGGTGCATGTGCTGGATGAGTTGACCTGGAATGAGGTCAAGGAGTTGACCGTTGATATCAATATTACCTGGAACCTGGTAGATCGGATATGCCGCCAGTTTTCCTTGAAGTGTTCAGATGCCTTACGTGATTTCATGGATTGGCGCGACCCCCTGAAAAAATCTGCTGAGTTCATGTGGCATGTTTTAACTTTGATGAAGATCAAGCCTGTAAAGTTTCTCCTTGATCATGGTGTCGCAGTTGCTTTATTCGGAAATAACTGGGAGAAATATTATAACTTTAAGGGGGCAGCGAAGGGACCTGTTGTCAATGGCTCTTCACTGAATAGAGTCATGAATGAGTCAAAGATAACCCTGAGTTTTAATCCATCCGTGACTTATCACATGAGAGCGCCGGAAACAATTGCCGCCGCTTGTTTCATGATCTCCGGTCGAGTCAAGGAAGATACGATTTCTTTATGTGATTTTTTTGTTGAGGGAGAGGAAGTAGTCCTTGTGGAGGATGAGTTTGAGTTGCTGGAAAAGGTGCATTATTTTCTGGAAAATGAGAAAGAAAGAGAGTTTGTTGCCCAGAAGGCATATAACCGTTTCCGCGCTCAATATACCGCTGAGGCTAGTTGCCGGAAAGTTCTCGATTGTATTTATGGGACATATTAGATGCAGGATTTGTTTTTTTCAGCAATTCCCTATATCATCGTGCTTCTCTGCGCAGGATGTTTTCCCCTGAGTATTGCTTCTATTTATTTTTTGTTACGCAACACCCCTTATCCTTATGGTGATGCCTGTTCATTGCTGATTACTTCCTTGAGCTTCCGGTCCCTGTTGCTTTGGAATAATCATTATCTTGTCTATTGGTTTGAGGAGAACAAACACCCCGCACCAGCAGATTTCGGGCAGACACTCACCTGTCCTAATTATAGTTTGTTTCTTTTCCTGATGCGACTTTGTTCGGAAGAGAACAGGTATGAAATGACCAAGAAATTGAATCTGTTTCTGCTTTTATGCTGTGCTTTCATTTGGACCGGCAATCTTTACAATACTTTGGATAAGGTCGAAAATACATTTGTTTTTATCTGTGCGCTGCTTTTTTTTGCGTTGATAATGTCAAGTATGAAAATGCTTACTTTGGCTGTGTTTTGTTTAAGCGATATTGTTAATTTCATACTGCTGGGCATTACAGTTATGTTGGTGCAGTATATCAGCATGGCTTCAAATTATTTCTGGCCTTATATTGCTCTTGGGATCATTGTTGGCTTGGGGATGCGCAACAGGTTTCAAGATTTTTTGGCGCTATTGGCAGTTATGTTATTCCTTTTAGGTGATCATGGTGTTATGTGGTTGGTGGTTGGCGGGATAGCCTTTCTGATGCGGATGGATATTGTTCTGGCAGACTTTTTGGGAGGGAATTTTTTTTATAATGTCCGGTCGTTGCTAAATATGTGTTTTAAACCATTTCGGGTCAGACGGCAAAATGCCGCACAATCAGTCCAAAAGGAGGATAGGGAGAGAAGCTGGTTGGGAATTGCCCGACAGGGATGTTTGACTATCTTGAACCCGATGGCGGAAGATTCCCTTTGGAGGTCCGTAGGAATAGGCCTTCTTTTGCTACCATTTTCCATTTATTTTCTTTTACATGGCAATGTGCCCATGGGGCAATACTATGTCTTGCTTCTATACAGTATCGGCCTATGCTGCTCGGGTCTATTTGTTCGGCATGTCGCTTTTGGCGGCGGGATGGGGATCCGAGAGACATATTATTTTGGAAGCCGACAGTTTTATATCCTTTTTTTGATTGTGACTTTTATAAATTGCTCAGCTTTTGTAGTGCTGCTTGATTCCGCGGCAATGGTTCCAGTTTTTTGTTATCTCATTTATTTTATCAGTTTTGTTATTGCCCAGCAGAGGCGCCTAGCTGGGTATAAGGTCTCTGGGGTGATTTATGAGCCAAAATTTATCCGGTATCCGATTAAGGCTTATGACTGGATGGTGGAGCAAGGGCAGTTTTTGCATTCAATAGGTGATTCAGCCGTGGTTCTCGGCTCCTATTTGCAGTTTGGTAACGCTACCAATTTTTATCATTGGAAAGGGCGTATGAAATTCATTGATTTGTATTACGAGACTTCTGAATCTTTCATGCAATTCATACTCATCCGGCATCAGGTAACCCATATTCTGGTAAGTCCAAGCTGTTGTTTTAAGAAAATAATCGATAAAATTATCAAGGGTGACGGAGAGAGGAACATTTTCCTTGAGCAGATTCAGACGCAATCCGCGGGACTTTCGATATATAAAGTGACCTCTGTCAAAGGATTATGAAGGTGGCAGCAAGAAAATTTCTTATCGCTCTCAGTGTTTTTGTCAATTTTGTTTTTTATGTCATCCTGTTTACTCCATTGACAAAATACCTGAGTTTTCCTCTCAATGTGGGGCAGGCCCCCCATAAAGCCGAGGTGATAGTCATTTTGGCCTATGATGCCTATGACAGTGAAACAGGCTTTCTCGACCTGCAATCGAGAGCCAGGTTGGAGAAAGGTGCCGATTTGTTTGCTGCGGGATTTGCGCCGAAGATTATCTGTGTCGGTGGAAATAAGTTATTTCGTTCAGGCAAGACATATGGCCAACGCATGAAGGACCTGCTTGTACGTTATGGAATCCCTGAAAGTGCTTTTTTGGTTCAAGATGACATTCCTGGGAACTGGGCTTATTATGATAACCTCATGGCAATTCTGAAAAAATATGAAGGTGTATTTGATTTTAATAATGCTCTCGTCGTGACTTCTCCCCAAAATACATATCGAATTCAAAAGGCATTTAATAAGCAAAAGATATTCCCGACCTTGGTGGCATCGGAAAACTACGCTATCACTCCTTATAACTGGCATACGAATTTTAATTTTTTTCACTCGGTATCCAATGAATATTGCGCCATTTTCTATTTTTGGGTGGCTGATCGTATTTGATCTCACCCGTTAGCCGGAGTCTAAAATAAATGGCCTGCTGATATCCAGAAAAGAAGGACTCATGAAAATTTTACTGATTGCACCATCTTACGCCCGGGACCGAAACGCCGGTTATTTCCCAATGGGCATTGCCTATATTTCCTCCTACATTCGTCAGTATGGTCATGAGGTGATCCCTCTTAACATGGGCATTCTTGATTATGATCAGCGTCTGGCCACTCTGGAGGCGATTCTTGATCATAATGAAATAGAGCTGGTAGGCATTTCTGTCATGACCCTTGGTTTTCTTGAGTGTGAATCATTAATAAAGATGATTCGGCGGTTGCGACCCGATTTACCCATTGTGGTGGGTGGCGACATAACCTCAGGTGAACCGGAAGCGGTATTAGCTGAACTGAAACCGGATTATGGGGTAGTTGGTGAAGGAGAGATTATTTTTACCAATCTCCTGCAGGCCTTCGAATCCGGATACGAGGTCTCCGGGGTCAAGGGGATATGGCATTGGTTTGATGGTGAGCTTCATTATACCGGAGACGGTGAAACGGTCGCTGACCTTGATACACTGCCGCGCCCGGATATTGATTTGTTTGGTATAAATGAATATCTCAATATTCAAAGGGAATTTCTCTGGCGCTCTCTGCGCTCCACCTATGACCGGAAAAATGTATTGATTGTCTTTGCGAGTCGGTCATGTCCTTTCCATTGCACTTTCTGTTATCATGTCGGCCCTTATAAGCAGCGTTCCATTACTTCCGTGGTCGATGAAATAGAGGATATGGCCCATCGCTATCAGATTTATTCTTTTGATATATACGATGATCTTTTTGCAGTAAAGAAAGAGCGAATCCATGAGTTCTGCCGTCAATTGCAACAGCGCCGGTTGCATATTGATTGGACCATCCAGATGAGAGTGAATCCTTTTGTGGATCAGGAAACTTTGACCCTGATGAAGGAAACAGGATGCCGTGAACTTTTCTTTGGTGTGGAGAGTGGTTCCGATACGATTCTGAAAAGCATGCGCAAGGGCATTACGACTAAGCAAATTGCCCAAGCAATGGAGATGACCAGAAAGGCAAAAATAGGTTGCCTGGGAGCTTTTTTGTTGGGGGATCCAGCAGAAACCGAAGAAACACTTGAGGAATCTTTGAAGTTTCAGCAGGATAATGAAATGTATTTTTCCCAATGGAGCCCAATAGTTCCTTATCCTGGATCGCAGATCTGGATGCATCTCTGCCGCGAGAAGCTCCACACGCCTGAAGCAAAAATAAACTTCATCAGGAAGATATGTAACCCGAATCGCTATTTCTGGAATGATCAGGTTAATTTGACCAGAATGTCGGATGAAAAATACTGGGAAATGTATGTTTTTCTTCGGGAGTTGAATGATATAAATTATCGCAAACAAAAGGCTATTTTATTGGGTGGTCAGCAGGCATCACCATATTATTCTACTATGCAATTAGCCTGCCCAAGCTGCATGCAAGAGGTCGAGCATACCATCGTCTATCCAGCTGAGTGTGCCCATGATGGTAACTTGAATCTGGATGCTGTCATCGGAGTACAGGGTGTCAATATCGTTTGTATGAATTGCCGCCGCGAAATGCATGTGGCAGCCAAGGATATCCCCCATGTACGGAAGGTCTACAATGTTTTTCAACAGAGTGTCGATGCATTAAAAATGGAGAACAGAAAGGTGGTTGTCATTCCCGCCTTGGATAGATATAAGCATGTTTTTTTTGAGGATATTGACATGGATGGCTTGAATGTCGGGGCGGTTTTAGACTCCAGGACTAAAGCAATCGGCAAAGAATTTATGTGCACGGAGGTCTCGGAGCTCAATCAGGAGAATGTGAAAAGATATACTGATTGCGTGTTCCTCCTCCTTCCTTGGGTTGAGTACATGAAAGCTGTAAGTTTGTGCGAGCAGCAAGGGGTCCGCTCATATCTTTCTTGGAATAGGCTTTTTGCGCCTGATTACGGTTTGTTATGATTTCCCTGGTTGTGTTTTGATAATGAGAGCCGCCGAGAACTATTTTAAAGAATTAACCCTGGCTCGTGGCATCGCTATTCTTTTGGCTATTTTGGGAAACTCCATTACTACAACGCCCGTTGATATGAAAGTGACGGGTGGCCTATTATTATTGCATAATTATATTTACAGTTTTCATATGCATCTTTTCTTTGTTGTGTCCGGCTGCTGTTTAGGGTTGGCTAAACAGGAGAGGTATATCAGGATGGTGGAGAAAAAAATAAGCAGACTCTTAATTCCCTATTTACTTTTTAGCTTACTATTTTTCTGTCGATACATGTTCTTTGATCCCTATCATTTAATGCCGGAGATCTGGAGTTATATTATCCTTATCCTTCTCAAAGGTGGAGAATACTGGTTTATTTTTGTGCTTTTTCTTTTTTTCATTATTTATCCGGTCGCAAGTTTTCCTGCCGGAAAAATTGGATCCGTATGTAATATTTTCTTGTTGCTTTTGTTTGCCTATTTTTGTCGAGTCTTTTTTTCTGAGTCATTAATCAACCATGATGCTTTTTATTTTTTAGTTTATTTGGCTTATTTCCTGTCTGGTTATTTTGTTGCACCGTTCGTCTCTTCCTGGTTACGCAACAAGCAGCGCATGCCGCCAATAGTTTTTTTTGGGGCTATGCTTCTTTTTCTTTTGCTGGGACGTCTAGATCTCCGTTCGCATGATGTTCCGGCCATTATCATAATATTCACCCCTTTTTTCGGGATTGTTCTCGCTATGGGAATGGCTCAATTTCTTGCCCATACCGGATTCGCCAAGTTTTTTTTATGGTTGGGGAAGTGGTCATTGCAGCTTTATCTTGTTGAAGCCTTAATCGCGGTGTTTGTCATGTATTTTTATTATGATGTGATGTCGGTAAGGCATTCTTTACCGCTCATGTTGTTATTTTTCCTGTCTAAAATGATTATTTGTTATTTGCTGCTGGAATTTGGCATCGGACGATTGTTAATTTTGCATAAATTTTGTGGAGTAATTCGACGTAAAGAGGCGGCAATGTAAATGGGATTGCTTCGGTTTTTATTGGCAATGGATATTCTTATCTCCCATTTCCCGGCCACAAGTATTGGGCGCTACCTCTTCCTTGATGATGCGGTTGCTGTGAAAACATTTTTTATCTTATCCGGGTTTTACATAAGTCTGATTCTGTCGGAGAAGTATAATACTCCAGGGGGATATCGGGTTTATCTGACCAACCGATTTTTGCGATTGCTTCCCGTCTTCTGGGTTGTTCTGCTGTTGACCATAATTGGCTCCGGGGTGAGCGGGATTTTTTATGACAATTGGGGGAGACTGTTACCATATTTGAATTACTGGGATAAAATGGCTTGGGAGGCAAGCGGTTATCTGATTATCTCAAATATCTTCCTGGTGGGGCAGGATTTGATTCGGTTCATGTTTCTCGATCTTGCCGATGGTGCGCTGGGGTTGACCCCTGATTACATGGGGCATACCCCTATTATGGCAACTTTCATGTTTGTCCCCCAGGCATGGTCTCTGGGCATTGAATTGGTCTTTTATGCCGTTGCTCCACTTTATGTCTCACGGGATCAAAGGTTGCTGGTTATCCTGCTTGTCGCGCTCCTTGGGGGACGATATTGGTTTACTTCCATGTGGCAACTCCCCCAGGAGCCATGGAAGTATGGTTTTTTTCCTTTTGAACTTTCAATGTTCATTCTGGGAATCCTGGCATACCAGGTTTATCTGAAAATCAGAGATCGTCATATTCCAAAGTCATTTTTCTGGGGACTTTATTTATTTGTCGTCTTGGTTACCCTGATTTGGGATCTCCTGCCTTGGATCGCAATAAAAACAAATAGTTATTACGTTCTTTTTTCCCTTGCTCTCCCTGTGTTATTTGCAGGGCGACAGGATGGATGGCTTCAGAGGAAATTAGGGGATCTTTCTTATCCAATCTACGTGTCTCACATCCTGGTGCGTGATGTATTGCTGGTCCTCTGTCAGTCGAGCCTGCTTGTCCCCTATGTGGGAATCCTTTCGGCCATTGGAACGCTGATTTTTTCTATTGCCCTGCATCATTTTATTGTCATGCCCATTGAAACGTATCGTCAACAGCGGGCCTTATCAATTCGGAATAATTTGAGATATGCCGCACTTGGTAAATAGTTATTCAAGAATAGTTTGACCATAAAGAGAAATAAAATGAAAATACTCCTCATCGCTCCCTCGTATGCCAGGGATAGAAATGCAATGTATTTTCCCACAGGAATCGCGCAGATTTCATCCTTTATTCGCCAGGCGGGTTATCAAGTTGCTGCGTTGAATATGGGGAATCTGGAATATGATGAGAGGATGGGTGAACTTGAAAAACAGATTCTGATGGAAGATGTTGATCTTGTAGGTATAAGTTCCATGACCCTTGGTTTTTTACAGACTGAAGAAATAGTAAGAAAAATTCGATCTCTTGCTCCGGAAATTCCTATTTGCCTTGGTGGCGATATCACCTCAGGTGAACCGGAATTAGTCCTCCGGGCGCTGCAGGTTGATTATGGGGTGGTCGGCGAGGGGGAACTGATTTTCCTTAATCTTCTTCATGCCCTTGCCCGGCATGCTGATGTGGCCCGCGTCAAGGGCTTGTGGATCAGTCGCCAGGACCGATTCGTTTTCACCGGGGAAGGACCGCTGATCGATAATCTCGATGAACTACCTCTCCCTGACTATGAACTGTTCGGGGTTGAAAATTTTTTTGCAATCCAGCCAAAAGCGAATTGGCAGTATTTGCGCTCTCATGACAATAGTCAGGTCGTAATGCCGGTTTTTGCCAGCCGATCATGCCCGTTTAACTGTAGTTTCTGTTATCATACCGGGCCATATCGGCAGCGCTCTATCCCGTCACTTCTCAAAGAATTGTTCTATTTTAAGGATACCTTCGGCATTACTTCTTTTAATATTTTTGATGACCTCTTTGCGACCGATCGGGAACGGATTGAAGAATTTTGTCAGGCCCTGGCGGAGGAGGGTCTGGACATTTCCTGGTCCACCCAAATGCGGGTTCATCCCATTGACCTTGAACAATTGCAGATGATGCAATCAGCCGGATGCAAGGATATAACCTTTGGTATTGAAAGCGGTTCAGACCGGATCCTTGCCAGTATGAATAAAAAAATCAACACCAGGCAAATAGCAACGGCTGTCGAGCTTGCCCGGCAGGCGAGGATTGGAGTCGTTGGCAATTTTCTTTATGGTGATCCGGCGGAAACGGAAGAGACTCTTGAAGAATCGCTGCAGTTCCAGCAGGAAAACAAGATGTTTTTCGTCCAATGGGCCGCAATTATACCCTATCCCGGTTCTGCCATCTGGAAGTATGTCTGCAAAAACAAAATCAGCAGTGAGGCTGAGAAAATGGCTCTTATCCGTAAACTCAGTAATCCTGTTCATTATTTATGGAATGATCTGGTCAACATGACCACGATGACTGATAAGGTTTTCTGGGATAAGTTTGTTGCGTTGCGGGAAGTTAATGATATTAATTTCAGAAAGGGCCAAGCTGTTATGCATCAATCGGCACCCGATAAAAAGAGAAATCACTCTCGGTGCGATCTTGAGTGTCCTTCCTGCGGGTTGCGCAGAGAACTGATTATCCCATACCCTGTTGAATGCTTTAACGGCGGGGAACCCGATCTTAATACTGCAATAGGAGTCAAGGGGATTAATCTGGTATGTCCCGCGTGTCGACTGGAAATGCATATTCCTGCCAATAAAATCGCCCATGTCGCAGAAAAATATCAATTTTTCCAGGCTCAAGTGCAACAGTGTGTTGCTACAGGAGAGGACGTTGTATTAATCCCTGCTTTAGACAGATTCCTTCATATTTTTAACGAAGATATTGACCTTAGTCAGCTTCATGTAATACAGGTGTGCGACACGCGGGAAAAACGGATTGGGTGTTATTTTATGGGAAAAAAGGTTGAAGAATTGACTCCTGAAAACCTGAAGAAAAATCGGAATGCAACATTTTTTCTTCTCCCCTGGGTGGAGTACGAAAAACCATTGTCATTCTTGGATGATATCGGAATCCGGAAGGTGGTTTGCTGGAATCGCCTATTTGCCGATAAGGTTGCGGAATAATATGGACCTTGAAAATTGTATTGTCTGCGATAGTAGTTTTTTGCAGGTAATTCATAATAAAGTTGAATCATTACCCTCAAATTTTTCGGTTACGAACAACCATGCCGGGCGTTTTGTTATCGTCAGGTGTCAATCCTGCGGGATGACTTTTGTGCAGAACCCCTTGACGTCGGAAGAAGAAAAAGAGGTTGACCTTATTGAGGATTTTCATGAAGAATTTCCAGAGCCCGAAGGCCGGCACAGGTATATGGCCCGGATGTTGATCGGGGAATATGAAAAAAATAGCAGGCTGCGGGTGCTTGAGGTTGGCTGCGGCTATGGAGCGATTCTCCGTTTCGTCAGGGACAAGGGATTCCGTTATGAAGCGCTGGAACTGAGCCCCTGGAGGGTGAAGATGCTGGAGGAGGCAGGCTATCCTGTTGCACGGATGACATTGCGGGAATATAGCCGGAAATATCAGGACAGAAAGTTTGATGTCATTATCATCGATAACGTCCTTGAACATATTGTCGGACCGAAGAAAATTATGGAGGAAGCAATGGCGCTTCTTGCCCCTGAAGGAAAAATCATAATTTCAGTTCCAGGACTGTATGACGTCCGGCGCTGGCTTGTCCCGGGCTGGGCCAGGAAATATCTCTGGCAGCCGAAAAGACATGTGAATTTTTTCTGCAGCAGAACTTTAGCCTCCATGCTATCCCCCATGGGCCTGCAGGGTGGCTCCTTTCCCCTCCTGTTTCCCCGTAGCGCCGACGCGCGGCAGTTCATACTGTTTTTGGAAATTATCTTTGATCGATTTCTGCCTGAACCCCTGTTTGGCCTTTACCGGATATTTGCAAAGGCAAGCGGATGAGCATGAGGAAACCGCACACATTGCTCCTTCGTTTACCCTTGAATTTGGATAACAGGTTTGACCGTAATAATGTGCTGCAATTATACGGACTTGCCATGGTGTCGGCGGCGATGAAAGCAGCCGGGCTGCAGGTCACCCTCTATGATGCATATGCCTATAATTTAACGCCCAGAAAAATTTTACACTATGTTGTACAGCAAAACCCTGATGTGATTGGCCTTACCATTTACACGGTCGGTCTCGCCCGGACACTGGACTTTATTGCCGACATGAAAAGTCTATTGCCCAAGGTGAAGATAGTTGTCGGCGGCCCCCATGCCACGGCGGAAAGCCGCACTCTTCTTGCCAACAATAACGATATTGACATTGCTGTCATTGGCGAGGGGGAGGAAACATTTGTTGAATTGGTCAAGGCCTTGGCGGCAGGTGACGATCTTAAAGACATTGCGGGGATTGCTTACAGAGATACAAGCGGAGAGGTGATAGTAACCAGGGACCGTTCTTCCATTGAGGATCTGGACACCTTGCCCTTTGCTGACTGGGATTCTCTGCCCATGAACAGATATTGGTCCGGGCATACGAACAGGAAAAATTATGTAAATTTAGTGGCGAACCGGGGTTGTGCCTATTCCTGTATTTTCTGCGGCTCCACGATTACCCTGGGCCGCAAGGTTCGCCAGCGTTCCATTGACAGCATCATTGACGAGTTGACGTTGTTACATAAACAGCACCATGTCCGCCAGATCATGTTCAGCGATTCGACTTTCAATCTTGACGATACGTGGCTCAACGACTTCTGTCAGCGACTTTTATCCGAATCGCTTTCGTTCAGCTGGGAGTGTAATATCCGCGGTAATCTCTTAAAAAGAGATACCTTGAGGCTGATGAAGAAGGCCGGTTGTTTTCATCTGTTCATGGGGGTAGAATCGGCTGATAATGAAATGCTCAAGAGAATGAACAAAGGGGAGACCATTGAACAGTTGCAGAAGGCCATTGAAATTCTTGATGAGGAGAAAATGAGAGCGTCCTATGGTTTTATCATGGGACTGCCGGGGGAAAGCGAGGCGTCACTCCGCAAGACAGTTGATTTTGTCAAAGGTCTCAATACAAGGGGAATCTATTCTTGTTCCTTGGCTACTCCCTATCCTGGAACCGCTTTTTACCGAATGGCTCTTGCTGAGGGGTGGCAATGTCCCGATTGGCATACCTTCAGCCAGGAAAACGTTTCCTATGTGCCCCAGGGGCTTACCAAGCAAAAACTCGAAAATTTCAAAGATCAGTTTGGCAAGGCAACCAACAGTGCCATATCTTTGAAACCGTCTTTTATCCTCAACCAGCTATTGCAGGTGCAGTCCCCTGTCAATCTGTGGATCAAGATAGGATATGGGTATCGGCTTTTCATGAAGCGTTTGTTTGCATGAAGAACGACATGAAGCGGGCGTAAGCCTGATATCTGCAGCAGCAAGATCAGAGGGAAGACGACGTCATGAAAACATTATTAATTATTCCGCCCAGCAACTCAGATAGCCCGCTGCCGACCCTCGGGGTCGCCTACCTGGCGTCATCCCTGCAGCGGGCCGGCCATGAGACGCGTATTTTTGACCTTTGGACTGAACCCTTATCTGATCAGCAACTTCTCGAAAAAATTGGAGAATATCAGCCTGATCTTGTCGGGATTACTTTTTTCACCCGAAGGTATAGCGCAACAAAGAAACTCGCGGATGATATCAAGGGCTGGTTCCCTGATAAGAAAATCGTCGTCGGCGGCTACCATCCTTCTGCCCTGCCCCGGGAGACATTGTCTGAAATCCAATCAATTGATTTTGTTGCCATTGGCGAGGGCGAGGAAACCATCGTCGAATTGCTGGAGTCTCTTCCTGATAAGGAGTGGGACCGTGTGCATGGTATTGGCTATCGGGGTGAGGGTGGGGCAGTCGTTCTGACACCGCCGCGAAAATTCATAAAGGATCTCGATGGGCTGGCTTATCCCGATCTGCTGCAGGTTGACCCGAGAAAATACCGTATTCATCCGCCCTATGGCTGGTTCGGTTTGCCCCTGACCATGATTACCACCAGGGGCTGTCCGGGGAAGTGCACTTTCTGCTCCAAATCAGTCTTCAAAAGAACACTGCGTTCTCTGTCCCCCCGTAAGGTTGTTGATGAAATTCTGTACTGGAAAGAGCGATTGCCTGTTAAGGAAATTCGATTCTACGATGATGATTTCACCATCTCCCAGAAACGTACTTTTGAGATCTGCGACCTGCTCATTGAGGAGAAGGTGAATCTCCCCTGGACCTGCACAACGCGCGTTGATTTTTTGTCACGTGACCTTATGGTCAGGATGAAAGAGGCAGGGCTGTATTTTATTACCCTGGGTGTGGAATCAGGTTCCCCTAAGGTATTAAAGGCTTTGCAGAAAGGGTATACCGTGAGGCATATAAGGGATGCATTTTCATGGGCGCATCAGCTGGATCTCGTCACGTTTGCCTTTTTTATGGTTGGCTGCCCCGAGGAGACAGAGGCGGATGTTGCCCTGACCATGGCGATTCAAAAAGAAATCAAACCGGATTTCCTGAATTGGGGAGTCTTGCGGGTAGTGCCCGGCAGTCAGCTCTTTGAAGAGTTCAAAAGGGACCATGCATATGATTTCTCATGTGATCAAAACCCCATTTACCGGCAGGATCTTGATGAAAAATATCTGTGCAAATTATGTAAAAAGGGGATGCTGACCCATTATACCTCCCCACGGGGAGCCCGGGCGGTTCTGAAGTATTTCTATAAAACAAAAAATTTTGGGGTCATTGCCAACGGATTGCAGTGGATCAAGGAGCTTATCTGAAGTGGCAGTTCCAAAAAAATATACATTAATGCTTTCCTGCCTGCTCCTTGTTTGTCTCGGTATTGTGCTTGTTGAAGTCTTGTCTTATTTCATTATTAGCCGCTTCACGAACGTTAAGGAAGGACACCCCTATCATCCTTACCTGGGCTGGGTTGCCAGGGCCAACAGCGATATCACAATGACGGGACATTGTCCCGGTCGGGAGTTGGCTGCTTCATGCGGAATTATCAAGACGGATGAAGATGGGCATTCCATCACGCCATTTTTTCAGGGCGAGCCTGATATGACCATCGTTGTTCTGGGCGGTAGCACGATGTTCGGGGCGGGGGCCAGCAGCAATGGGACAACTGTTCCCTCTCTGCTCGAAGAAACGATTAACAGACATACCTCAAAAAAGGTCGAAGTTGTCAATCTGGGGGTTTGCGGCTACCAGTCTTTTCAGGAAATGCTGGCCTTGCATCGGTACTTACGCGATCACCCTGCCGATCTTATCCTTGCCGTGACGGGCCGCAATGATGCTGAAAGCGGGCTGGATTTTCCTGAAAAAGAGGCTGCTTTCCTTCCGCAATCCGTTCATTTCAAAGCCGCCTTGATGCGCCATTTCGAGGATAGAGATGGTGGTGTTGCAATGACGCTGCAGCATGTCCGCTTAATTTTGAATTCATACTCCTATACCTTTAAATTATTTGAAAAGGCACTGCACTATATACGTATAAAGACCACGACCGGGGAAGGAGAAGTGCTAGATGAGGCGGGAAAATCGTCGGATCCGTTTGCCAACATCAATGAGCGGGTGGCGATAACTTCATTGCATAATGAGATGATGCAGACGATCACCAATGCGCATGGAGCTGAATTCATCATGTTTCTCCAACCGACTGCGTTTACCAAGCCCATTCTTACAGATGAAGAACGGATTTGTGTGGCTTCTCGAGTGGTGGGAGACCAGAGAATTGATAATGACCTGCTCAGGGAATATGAAAAACGCTATTTTGCACGATTGCGCACGGTCGGGAAAAAACATCAATTTGCAGATATTACTCATGTTTTTGATGGGGAAAGCCGAACGGTATACAAGGATATGTGCCACTATAATGATATCGGAGCCAAGGTTGTTGCTGATGCAATATATGCAGAAATACAAAGATTTGTGGAAGATTGAGCAATGCAGAAATTAAGAACTCTCCTGATTAATCTGCCGGAGGATATTCATGAGGTTCATTATAATAATCATATTCTCCAGCCTTACGGACTGGGGATGATTTCCAGTTATTTGAAACAGTGCGGCCGTGACGTCGTGCTTCACGATGCATGCGCCCATGCAACAAAGAGAAAGCAATTACTCCGCTATATCGAGGAGGAGGCTCCGAATGTCCTCGGCATCACCACCATGACCCATGGCATCCAGCAGGTGGCTGATCTGTTGGCGGATGCCAAAAAAGTACTGCCGGGAGTCACCACCGTAGTCGGCGGACCACATCCTTCTGCTGAGTATCAATCACTGCTGGCGGACCATGAGTCGATAGATATCGCTGTCCGTGGTGAAGGCGAATACACCATGGAGGCCCTCATTGATAGTCTGCAACGGGGTGGTGATTTGACCGAGGTGCAGGGACTTGCCTTCCGGAAAGGTGAGGAACTCGTGGTGACTCCTGCCAGGCCGCCCATTGCCGATATTGATTCCCTGCCTTTTTCCGATTGGACGTCCTTCCCCATGGATAAATACTGGTGCGGCTGGACTATCAGAAAAAATTACGCATCGATTCTCTTCAGCCGGGGGTGTCCTTTTTCCTGTACTTTTTGCGCCCACGATACGGTGCTGGGCCGCAACCAACGAAAACGTTCTCCTGAATTAATCATTGAAGAGCTGAAGCTGCTCTATGATAAATTTGGTGTCCGGCAATTGCGGGTGGACGATTCCGCCCTGATTGACCGCAAGTGGATTCAGGAAATTTGCGAGGGAATGCTGCGGATGGGACGGCCTCTTTTATGGGGATGCAATGTCCGTTCGACCTTGATTGATAAAGAACTGCTGCTTCTCATGAAAAAAAGCGGATTGGTTCGACTCAATTTCGGCATTGAGTCGGCGGATAACCGCATGCTGAAGGCCATGAAAAAAGGGCAGACAATTGAAGAGGCGGAAGCGGGAATACGGCTGATTAATGAAGTGGGGATTGTGGCCTGCTACACCTTTATTGTGGGTTTGCCGGGAGAGACGGAAGAATCGTTACGCAAGACGGTGGATTTTTCGAGAAAACTGGAGAAATGCTTCAATACATTCCATATTGCCACTCCATATCCGGGAACGGAGTTTTATGAAACAGCCAAAAAAGAAGGACTGATGGTCAAGAATTGGGCCAATTTTGATTTGTATAAGATTGCCTATGTCCCAAAGGGATTGACCAAAGAAATACTGCTTCATCATTATAAACGGTCTTTAACAAAAAATTTGTTCAAACCCTCTTTCATCCTTTGGAATATCACACTTACTGAATCATGGATTAATTTTAAGATCCGTTTGCGTTTTGCCTTCCATGTGGTGACGCGTTTTTTAAAGGCAAAAAAATCCATGAGCGTCGATTGATCACTGGTGACGGGATGAAGAAAAAGAACCAGTCATATTCTGTAATAAAAGGTTGCGGTGTCATATGCTTGAATATGCAAAAGGAATGCTTCCGGTATTGTTGAAGCTTGAGAAAGCCTGGAATCAACCAATTACCATAAATGTTGACACCAGCAGCGCCTGCAACCTTTCTTGCAAAATGTGTTTTCGGTCCCAGGACTATTATGAGGAAAAGCAGCGCATTTTTTTAACCACTGCAACACTCCATAAACTCTATGATCAGTTTCAGCCCAAGATTTTGATTTTTGGCGGGATTACGGCAGAACCCTTAATGAATAAAGAAATTGGGGAGCTTGTCGCAATAGCGCATTCCCATAAATCCCGGACGATCATGAGCACCAATGGGCAATTGATGAGTGAAGAAAAGGCATATACACTTATCAGAAACGGCATCAATTTGGTGAAGTTTTCAGTTGATGCCGCCACGCCAGCCACATATCAGAAAATAAGAGGAAGCGATTTTGACCATCTTGTCGGCAATATAAGGCGATTTATCGCCATTCAGAAAGAGTTAAAGATATCTCGGCAACTGGCCCGGCTCGATTTTGTTATCCAGAAAGATAATTTGGATGATATTATTCCATTCCTGAAGTTAAATCGTGATTTGGGGCTTCATTTTGCCGGCTTCCTGCCTGTTAATTTCAAGCAATTCACCCAGGAGTCGGTGGCGGATTTCCGGCAGGGGTATAATGTTGCAAAGATAATCAGCATTTTAAGGAAGGCAGCCGATAAGGCCCGGGAATACGGGGTGAAAACAAATCTTGAGGCGCTGCTGAGAGGAGCCGATAAGATTGGTGCTGCTGAATCATATGAACCGGCCATGGATGATTATTATCTTCCCTGGTATAAATATACCCGGGCCAGAGATTATCTCTGTCTCTATCCCTGGTTGCAGCTGGCCGTTCTTGTTAATGGCGATGTTTCCATCTGTTGTGATACCTTTGGCTACAATGTTTTTAATGAAGGTGGCGGAGAGCGGGAGAAGGGTCTGGTGCTTGGAAATATTCATCATGATGATTTACGGGCGTTGTGGAACGGCAAGAAACTGCGGATGATTCGCCGCATGTTCAAAAATGGGGAAAATTTACAAAAATTTAAAAGTTGTAAGGGATGCATTTATAAACTGAATATTTTTTACGAAATTCGCATGAATAATCTTTTTTCAACCTTACGGTAACTGGTGCGTGCAAATTGAAGAGTAGGAATTTGCCTAATTGATAATGCAGATAAAGAAGGGAAGAACTATAGGAGGACTGCTCCTCGGCGGTCTTCTGATTTGGATTGTTTCAAGGCTTGACATAGATTGGCAGGAAGTTATCCGGATTATGCTCTCCATTGACCCCCTCTTTATTTTTGCCGGCTACCTGCTGATGGTCGGTGTTTTTCTCTGCGCGGCGCTCCGGTGGATGCTGGTTGTCAAGGAGTTGGATACCCTGGTCGGCGACAGGTCGTATTTCTATTTTTTGCGTTATGCCGTCCTTGGCGGAGTCTCTGAAATCCTTTTCCTGGGTGCTCTGGGCAATATCGGCGTAAAAAGCATGGCGCTCAAAATTGATGGCCAGGTTCCCTTAACCAAGGGAACGTATTCCGTTCTTTTTGATCAGCTCATCACCCTGCTGATTAATACCTTTTTTCTCCTTCCCGCCTGCCTGTTCCTGGCTAAGATGATTTCTTTGGCACAGGGAGTATGGCTGGCAGCAACTCTGCTCCTGCTTTTTTTTCTGCTTTTTTGGGTTTGTAACCGCTTTATGATTGGTTCGGTTATGTGGCTTTACTCTGTCGTCCTCCAGGCACTCGCATTTCTGCCTTTTGCCAAAAAGAGACTGCCGGAACAGGCCACCCGAAAAGATCAATTTGCGATCAGTCGGGCAGCCTCCCTGAAGGTTTTTTTGGTTGCCATCATGAAATATCTTTTGCTGGCGGCCTTTTCCTTCACTGTTGCTTTGGCCGTGGGCATTTCTCTCCCCTTTTCGATTTTTTTGCTCAGCGAGGGGGCTGTCATGACCCTGGTGACATTTCCGATACTTCCTGGCAATGTCGGGGTCTCTGAGGCAGGATGGTATGGTGTCCTCTCTCTTGTCGGGATTACAAGTCAAGCCTCTCTCATGGCCTTTATGATCACATCCCGCCTGCTTTTCAATCTTTCCGTTTTGCTGGTCGGGTTTACGGTATGGCTTATTCACTTTCTGTGCTTCCGGGAGAAAAGAGAAGCTGCGGAGTTTTGAGTTTGATGATCGTTTTCGATACAGAGGGATTTCATGACATTGACAACCCAGCGGGTGATTGATTTCGGGGAGAAGGTGTGGAGGCATATGCACCCTTATACCCCTGACGTAATTATCCGCTTTTTAGGCCTGCTGGTTACCCGGATCCTCTTCCGGGTAGCAGACAGGAAGATTGAACGGGTTCAGCGCGAACTCGGTTTGCCTTGTCTTCCTCCTGCTCATCTGCGCTACCGGGTCTGGGGGGATCCTGATATCAACACCTTTGTTTGGAGTGGTAAACATGTTGCCCGGGATATCGTTCATGCGTTGGAAAAAAATGGTAGACCTCTTGCTGATTTTCGCAAGATTCTCGATTTTGGCTGTGGATGCGGGCGCATTGAAATGTTTCTTACTCAACTGCTTCATGTTGATGCCCATTACCATGGGGTGGATATTGATAGAGAAGAAATCAACTGGTGCAGGGAAAACATGCCATCGTCCTATGCGGTGAACGACCGTCTACCTCCTCTCGCTGGGGCGGAGGGCCAGTATGATCTGATTATTGCCATTGCTGTTTTCAGACATTTATCTGTTGCTGACCAAAAGAGCTGGCTGGCAGAGTTTAAGCGGCTGTTGGCCCCTGGCGGGATTTGCCTCATTTCCCTGCATGGTCATTTCTGCTGGAAGGATTTTTCAGCGGAAGATCAGCTGTGCCTCCAGGAAAAGGGGTTTCTGCTGAAGGACATAGTTGATCCCTACCAGAGGAGTGTTTTCCCCTCTTGGTACAGAGCGGCGTATCATTCCCGCGCCTTTGCCACGAAATTGTATGGAAATTTTTTTGAGATAATGGATTATATCGAGCAGGGGGTGGAAAATGAGACGGATCTGTTGGTGCTGAAACAGGATGCTGCTTCATGGTGTCGGTAAAGATTGTTTCGCTGAATTTGCTTCCGTGCCGATTGGGGGAAAGTGTTTTGCAAAGAAAGGGGAGAAGGTTCGACGATGGCACATGATAATTTTTTGTATGCCTCCTTAAAAAAGGTACTTCATATTCCGGAAAAAATACCCCCTTTTGTGCAGATTGCCGTGACCAATCTGTGCAACAAGGACTGTAAAATGTGCATTCGTTTCCAAGTGCCCATTGAACAGCGGCATATGCCGTTGGCAGATTTCAAAACCATCGTTGACAGGATTAGGGGAGCCCGAGCCGTCACTCTGGTGGGAATGGGTGAACCTCTACTGTATCCGGAACTCATAGAGGCAATCCGCTATTGCCGTCTGAAAGGGCTTGATACCCGGCTGACGACGAATGGCATCCTTTTGAGGCAGAAAGCCGCGGAACTGGTGGAAGCGGGACTGGGCAGCATTCATGTCTCCATGGAAAATGTCCGGCAGGAGGAACTCAAAGAGGATCTTCTCAACTTGATGGGCGAGCAGGAAAAGAGGGGCAAGAACACCCCGGAGATTGTGCTGCAGCCAATATTGTTTGAGGATCCTGGGAGGGGGCGGACCGTTCAGGATGTGTATGATGTGATTTCATGGGCAGCCGAACATGGGATAAAAAAGGTCAATATTGCCCGGGTGGATAAGAGGACCGATCCCACCATGCAGCGGCCCGGCGTAGAGCAGGAACAGGTCATTTTCCGAGAACTTGCGAAGTTGCGACGGCAATACCGGATTCGGATTGATTGTCTGCAAGACCAGGTATACAGCGGGTTGAAAGGGAAATTATATAAATTCATGAAACCGCTTTTGCGGTTGGACTCCTTCTGCTATCGCTTATTGGATTATGTTTATATTGATGTTAACGGCAATGTTCATCCGTGCCCCATTGATATGGGGCAGATCATGGGTAATATTTTTCAGGAAAGCCTGGAGGAAATCTGGCATGGGGAGAGATTTTCCTCAATCAGGGAGAATCAGCAGAAGTATGCCTTCTGTCGAAAATGTGATTTTCTCAAATTGAAGCAGATTAACGGCGTATGAGAAAGAAAGTTCTGTTAATTAATCCGCGGAAAGGGTGGCGGCCGCCATTGGGTCTTCTCTATGTGGCCAGCTATGTTCGCGCCGCCGGTTATGAAGTGAAGGTGGTTGAGTTCATTGATGAAGTATTCTTTCCCCGTGGAAACGATGATCTTTGGTGTGAGATTGAGCATTTTTCTCCTGATTTCATAGGACTGGGTGTGATCAGCTGGAATCGGAGGGTTGCCGGTGAAATCATTGCCCGCCTGAAAAGTCTGTTGCCTGCAGCGCTTTTGTTTTGTGGAGGGAAAGATCCCACCTTCAAGCCTTCCGCCTATTTTGATTTTGGGGTGGACTACGTAGTCCATGGCGAGGGGGAGCAGAGCTGTGTCCGGTTGCTTGATGCGCTGAATGCCGGGGAGGACGTTCTCTCCATAAAAGGGCTTTATTTGTTAAGCAATGGAGAGCGGGTCAACACCGGCAAATCAGAGCCGATGCCGGTAACCGATTTGCTCTACCCTGCTTTTGAGCTGGTGGATTATGATCACTATTGTGACATCCGATTAGGTGGGATACCGGGTCATTTTGTCAGAACGGGGTTTCTCATGGCCAATCGAGGCTGCCCCTTCAAATGCAGGTTTTGTACGGATCCCATTCGCAATATCTATCGGGAGCGGCCCATTGAGGACATTATTGCCGAAATTAAATGGCAAATAGACAATTGGCAGATAAAAGGACTTGTCCTTCTTGATGACCTTTTTTACTTCAGTGACTCCAGGGTTAGCGAGTTCTGTACCCGAATTCTGGAGGAGGGAATTCGCCTCAAGCTCTATGCCCAGACAAGAGTTGATCGAATCGGTTCAAAGGAAACTCTTGCCTTAATGGCCAAGGCGGGTTTCATTCAGCTGGCTCTGGGGGTTGAGTCAGGCTCGCAGCGCATGCTGGATATCATGAATAAGGGGACCATGTTGAGCCAGATTGTTAAGGCCATTGCCGATATCAATGAAGCGGGTATCTATACTTACGCATTTCTGATAATTGGTTTTCCTGAAGAGACAGAAAATGATCTGCAATTGACGGAAAAGTTTCTGCGGCAGGTTAAACCTACCTTTGCGGCGGTAAACTATTTTATGCCCATGCCGGGTACGGAATATTACAATGTCGAGGATGAAGAGAATCTGCTGGATCTGTCCTATTCCCTTACGGAGAATCAACAGCAATTTCATTCTCCCCTGCCAAAGGAAAAGATCATTGAATACCGGGGAAGGTTTCTTGCCGCGGTCCAGCGAAGCGCGGATCTCAACCTCTTGCGTTACCCGGCTTTTTACCTGTGGATCGTCCAGTTATTTCTTTTTTCACCGACGGTGATATTCCGGGGTATTGTCCAGCAATGGCAAAAGCAGACCTACACCAGTTATTTCGACGCTGTTCGAACATCCATGATCAACTATCGAATTTACCGTCGTTGAGTTGCCTATGAAGAAAATAAGCATCCTGGCCAATTCTATTCTGGCTTTTATCAATTACAGGAAGAAAAGAACGGTCCTAGGTAATGCTCCCAGCTATATCTGGCTCGAACCCACAAACCACTGTAACTTACGATGCGTCATGTGTCCTAATGGTGCAGGCAAGGTCACTGTCGATAAAGGATATATGGATTACGATCTGTTTACCCGGATCATTGACCAGATTTCCCCCCATACTTCGGCGTTGACCCTTGCGGTTGGCGGCGAATCCCTGCTGCACCCACGGTTTGTTGATATGGTCCATTACAGCAAGTCCAAGGGGATGAAGGTCTTGCTCAATACGAATGCCACCCTGCTGTATGCCGGTATGTCTGAGGAATTACTGGATGCCGAACTTGATTATATCAGCTTTGCCTTTGATGGATTCACCAAGGAGAGTTATGAGAAAGCCCGGCGGGGAGCAAAATTCAATGATACACTTGGCAATATAAATGGTTTTTTGCGACTCAAAAGAAGCAAAAGGGCAGAAAAGCCTTACTGTGTTCTGTCTGTCTTGAATTTAGGTCTCGGGGGATGTAGTGAGAGCGACAAGCAGCGATTCATCTCCGGTTTGGACGAGGGGATTGATGAAATTCGCCAAAGGGAGGTTGCCTCATGGGGGAGCATTTTTAAGGATGAAACATCCTTTGCGCATCGAGCCCATGAAGGTGTTTATCCTCCATGCTCTAGACTCTGGAGTACAACGTGTATCAGCTGGAATGGAGAAGTCGTGCCGTGTATTTACAATGCGAACCGGGAGTATGTGCTGGGGTCTTTGGAGAACGCATCCCTGCTGGATATATGGAACGGTGAGGCAATGATCGGCCTGAGGGAGTCAATGCTGGATGGTTCTTATCTGAGACGATCTCCCTTGTGTGAGAATTGCATTGTCCTTGGCACTCCCCCGCTGCTCGGTGTGCCAAGTGGGTTGCGGCTGTCCATGGCCGATGCGCTGGTTAATTTCGTAGGTTTCGGTTTGGAAAAATTCATGCTTCAGTTTGCCAATAAAATTCGAAAAAATAAATTCACGACCCTGACCATCAAGGGTTAAAATTGGTTCCGGGAAAAGAGAGAGACGCAATATGCCGCTGAGAATGAGGGCCATCCCGCGTGTATGGGTTGATTTGAAAACCACGGAAGTGCTGTCAGCTGTTTGTGGACTGCTCAATGTCCCGAAAGCCAGGGGAAATTCATCCCGGCAAAGGTTCGAAAATGAGTTTGCCCAGTTTATCGGTGTCAAACTTGCGGTCAGCTTTACGAATTGTCGTTCCGCTCTTTATTTTATTTTAAAGTCCCTGAATTTTTCTCAGGGGGATGAGGTGATATTGCCGGCCTTTACCTTCTGGGTTGATGTTGCGGTGGTAGAGTTGGCCGGATTGAAACCGGTTTTTGTCGATGTAGATCCGGCATCCATGAATATTGATCCTGGGCAAATTGAACAGGCCGTGAGCAAACGGACAAAGGCTATTTTGCTGGCCCATCTCAATGGGTTGCCGGTTGATATGGGAGCTGTCATGCCTCTTGCCCGGAGGCACAATCTTCGGGTGATTGAGGATAGTGCGCGTTCCTGCGGGGCGAGATGTGATGGAAAGAGGGTTGGTTCCTTTGATATTGGCGCCTTCAGTTTTGGGTATGGGAAATCATTTTATGGTTTTGGGGGGGGGATGGTCACCTCTGATGATACAGAGTTTATTGACCGTTTACGCCAATTGAAAGCTGATTTTCACCAGGTAACAGTGGGGGGTATGTATAAAACAATCCTTAAAGGGTGTCTGCTGAAGTTTTTAAATACACCCTCCCTCCACGGGTTCACCCTGTTTCCCTGCGCCTATCGGTATGAAATAAACCATGATGCCCGCTTCAACTCCTGGTTTAAAATAAAAAAACCTTACCTGGACTCAGTTCCAGAGCAGTTCAGGGCGGATATGTTCGATTTGCAGACAAAATTTTGTTTCAGGCAGATCCAGACCATCGATCAATCGAACGCTGTCCGCCACAACTATCTCAAAATATTAAATAATGAATTTGCGCATCTCCCCGAGGTGCGTATTCCGGTTTCTCCTGCCAATCGAGAAAACATCAATGTACATTATGCCGTGAGTGTGGAGCGGAAAAGAGAA
Source organism: Deltaproteobacteria bacterium (assembly GCA_016219175.1). GTDB lineage: Bacteria > Desulfobacterota > Desulfobulbia > Desulfobulbales > SURF-16 > SURF-16. The sequence continues at coordinate 89,837 of JACRCD010000077.1, forward strand.
CTCCAGGTGTTTCTCATGGAGAATGGAATTGATGCCCAGGATGAGTCGGCTGAAGATGTGACGCAGATGGAACGGTTTAAAAAATATGCGACCAATGCTTATCCGAATGCGGCCAAATTGCATCAGCGGGTTGTCTATCTTCCCTGTCATCCATGCCTGTCTGAGGATGACGTGAGGAGGCTGGCCGGTAAAGTAAAAGAGTTTTACGGGCGCAGTTAGGCGGCTATGAGTTCCAGGGACGGACTTGCAAGGCGGAGTATATTCCGTTCATTCTGTTTTCTGTCGATTATGCTCAATCTCCTTGTCGGTATGGTTCTTTTTACTCCCATTACCAATGTTATGTATGACTGGATTGAATTGGAGCCTCAAGTCAGGAAAGTTGACGCGATTATGCTTCTTGCCGCCGGGCAGCACACCCCGACGATTTTTGGCAGGAATACCTATCAGCGAACCCTGAAGGCTTATGCTCTTTACCGGCAAGGGGTGGCTGATAAGATTATTGTCTGTGGCGGAGTTCAGCATCCAGGTCAACCGGCGACGTCCGAGGGTATGGCGCAATTGCTCATGAAACTGGGAGTGCCGGAGACAAGTATTTTCACGGAAATCACCTCAACAAATACCTATGAGAATATAAAGAATGCACTGCCGATTATCAGGAAGCTCGGTGTTGAGAGTGTTTTGCTGGTTACATCCTCCTATCATATGCGGCGGAGTTTGATGATTGCAAAAAAACTCGGTCTCAATGTTTATGCAGGTCCGGTGGAATGCTATGAGAAAGACATAAAGGACAGCGGGACCAGAAGTCGTTTTGTGCTGGAGATTTTCCGGGAGTATGGTGCCCATGTCTATTTCCGTCTGCGTGGATGGGTGTGAAATGACAGGCGAGATGGTCTGTATTTTTGGCGCTACTGGATTTATTGGCAGTAATCTCGTTCGTTTTCTGGTGAGGCGCGGCGGCTATCGTGTCCGTGTTTATTGCCGGAAATCTTCGAATCTGGAAAATCTTGCCGGAACTGGGTGTGAAATTTTACATGGAACACTTGATGATGAGAAGAGCCTTAGCCATGCCCTGGAGGGGAGTGCGGTAGTTTACAACCTCGCTGTTTGTGGAGAAAATAGTAAGGGCTTTTACGATGAACGCATACAGGTGAACGTGTCATTCCCTGAACGTCTGGCGCGTTTGGCTCTCCAGAGCGGGTTGCGTCTCGTCCATGTCAGCTCCACCGCCGCAGTTGGAACTCCAGGACCCGGTGTGATTGCTGATGAATCTTTTCAGTTTAACAATCAGCACGACCATTTTGCCGTTACCAAGGCAATGGGGGAGCAGAAAGTTCTTCATGAAGTAGGCAAGGGACTTGATGCGGTTATTGCCATTCCTGCCAATGTGATTGGGTACCATGCCATGAAATCCGGTCAGCGGGGAAATTTCGAGAAAATTGCCAAAGGGAAAATGAAAGTTTATCCGGCCGGGGGGGTCTGTCTGGTCTCTGTTGAAGATGTGATTCAGGGTCTGTATCTTTGCGCCCGGAAGGGAGAGACGGGGCAACGGTATATTCTGGGCGGTAATAATGTTTCCTTCCGGCAATACTTTCAAGCTGTTGCCCGTGAAACAGATGGGAAAGCTCCTTTTGTCCGGATTCCTGGACTGTTGTTGAGGTTTGCCGGGTATTTCATTGAAAATTTTTCAAGAATTTTGGGGAAAGAGCCGTTTATAACAGAGGAGACCTGCCGTATGGTTTCTTCTTTTCTTTATTTTTCATCAAAAAAGGCGAGAGAAAAGTTGGGATATGTCATAACGCCCCTTGATCAAACCATAAAAAACGTAGTTCATCCTACAGGTGGGAAGATATGAAGAGTAAAATATCTGTTTTTTGTACCAAGGAAGATGATATCGCTAAAATTACTTCCAATGAAGAAGAGGCCGCCAAGGTTCGAGCCTTGCTCGATACCGCTGAACAGCAATCGCAAGAAAAGAAAATCCGCCGGATACGCAAGGGCAATATGCTAATCAAGCATCTTGTGCTCCTGAAAATATATATGCGCTATGGAATCCACTGGCGCAAGCCGTTATACCCGTTTCGCCTGGCTCGTAATATTATTTTCGGTAAGATATATAATCTGCTTAAGCTCCGGAAGTATGTTCTGCGCGGCATCGAGTTTGCCATTACCTTTCGGTGCAATTTCCGTTGCAATCATTGTCTCTGCGCCCGGATTAACGAAAGCGGCAAGCGGCGGGAAATGGATGCGAATGAGTATGCGAAAATTGTCAGGGATGCCATGAAACTTGGGGCCACCACTTTCGGTCTCGAGGGAGGAGAGCCCTTTGTCAGTAATGAGTGGGAAGAGGTCATCAAGGCCTTTCAGCCCCAGTATAATCACGTCATCATTTCTACCAACGGTTTTCTCTTTGATGAGGAAAAGGCCCAAAAGTGTGCGAAATTAGGTGTTGATACCATCAATTTCAGCCTGGATTCCGGGATACCTGAGATTCATGACGCCTTTCGCCGGCAGCGGGGCAGTCATGCCAAGGTGGTGGAAGGCATCCGCTTGTGCAAGAAATATGGAATCAAGGTGATCATTAATACGGTGGTCCATAAGGGCAACCTCTACACCGATGGATTTCTGAAGCTTCTGGAGTTTGCCGAACAAGAGAAGATTCTGGTCAACACCCTGCTGGCGAAAGGGGTGGGGAATTTTCAGGAAAAGGATGCCGTACTCGATCCCGAGGATTTAAAGGCCATGGAGGAAATAGTCCGTCCCTATAACTATGTTCAGCGGCATTTAGCATATAATTACGGCAAGCAGTTTGGCTGTCCTGGAACTAAGGAAATGATCAACATGACCCCGTATGGAGACGTGATGAACTGTGCCAATATGCACGTCTATCAGGGGAATGTCCTTGAAGAGCCGCTGGCCAAAATCAGAGAAAAGGGGTTAAGGAGTCCCTTCGGGCTTTATAATCCCTGCTTTCTGGCGGACGACAGGGATTTTATGGCCATTTACTACCCTCTGCTTGAGAAAAAAGGGCATGTGAGCCTGGATGAATTCATGGGTGCCATCAAGGTATATGAGAAAGAAAAAGGGCGAATCCTCTATCCGAGTATGAGCTGATTTCGGCTGGCGGAAATTACGTGCATACGAAAAAGAATATCGTCCTGGTGGTGCCCAATTTCAAGTGGGCCGACTGGGACGAAAATACCAACTGGGATTTCATCCCCTATAATCTCTGTTTGCTGGCCGCCATGGTGGAGCCTGATTTTCAGGTGACCATTCTCGATGCCAATGCGGGGGAAATGGACGAATCGCAGTTCAAAAAGACCCTTCTAGAGCTGAAGCCCGATGTCGTGGGGATCACCGTGCTCATGGATCAATACGGCCCGGCAGGACATTATGCCGCCCGGCTTGTCAAGGAGTTTGATGCCGCGATTGCCGTGGTGGTCGGCGGGGTCTATGCCACCATGAACAGTGGCCGCCTGATGGCCGACAGCAATATTGATTATTGCTGCATTGGTGAAGGCGAATATGTACTCCCCGAGTTGCTTGGCTATCTTAGTGGGCGGAATGAGCTGCCGGCCAGGGGGGTGGCATATCGCCAGGACGGCAGGGTGGTCAATCGGGGACGGTCTCCATTTATCAGCGATTTGGATGCCCTGCCAAGACCGGCCTATCACCTGCTTGATTACCCTTCGTATATATCAAAGGTGGTCAAGCGCAAGGCCATTGATCTGCCTTCCGCCTATCCGTATGCCCGGATTCAGACGTCCCGCGGGTGTCCGTATGGCTGTGTTTTCTGCCAGGTGGAATCCATTGCCGGCAAGCGCTTTCGGCCCCGGAGCGCTGAAAAAATCGTTGACGAGATTGAGTGGCTGCACCGGCAATACGGGGTGCGTGGTATTATTTTTGAAGATGACAATCTCTACACAAAGCCGGACCGGGCCAGGGCCATTTTTCAGATGATGATTGATCGTGATCTGGCCCTGCCCTGGTGCTCCATCAGCACCGCCATCTTCAAATGTGACCGACAGTTGCTGGATCTGATGCGGGCCAGCGGCTGTGAATATATTAATATTGCCGTGGAGTCGGGCAATGAACGGGTACTGAAAGAGGTGGTGGGCAAGCCCCTGGAGCTCGGCCACGCCAAGGAGATGGCTGCTTATGCCAGAAAGATCGGCATTTATGTCGCTGCTAATTTCATCATTGGTTTTCCCACCGAGACCTGGGATGAAATACTTGATACCATCAGGTTCGCGGAAGAGATTAATGTCAATTATTCCAAGATATTTGCCGCCATGCCCCTGCCAAACACCAAATTGTGGGATTTATGTGAAAAGACGGGCAGTTTTAAACCGGGGTTTGATCCTGAAAGATTACGATGGAGTACCGGGCAGCTGCAAACCGAGCATTTCAGCCCGAGGGATCTGACGATCCTGCGGGCTTACGAGTGGGACAGGATCAATTTCACAAATCCGGAAAAACGGAGGATGACCGTGGCGCGCATGGGAATTAGCGAGGCTGAGTTGCTGGGGATCAGGAAACGTACGCTGCAGAGAGCCCGTGATTTTGTTGAGGAGTAGAAATTTTGGCGCAGACAACCAGTAACAAAATGAAGCTGTGAATATCTTATTCCTTAATCCGCCGTTTCTTGGCCGTTTCTCCAGGTCATCCCGCAGTCCTGCAGTGACAAAGGGCGGGACGCTTTACTATCCCATATGGCTTTCCTATGCTGCCGGGGTTGCCGAAGAGGCCGGCCATGCTGTCCGGCTTCTCGACGCTCCGGCTCAGGGCCTGGGTATGGACGAGATATTCCACAAACTGCTTTCCTTTCCCCCCGATGTAATCGTCATCGATACCAGCACGCCAAGTATTTTTCATGATGTCAAGGTGGCCGTCGAGCTCAAAGAACACTTTCCGGATTCCTTTACCGTTCTCGTCGGTACCCATCCGTCGGCGCTGCCGGCGGATACGCTGCAGCTCAGCACTGGGGTTGACGGTGTGGCTGTTGGTGAGTATGACTTTATAATCCGTGATCTTGCCGCGGCCCTGGCAAGCGGCAACGATCTGACGACGGTTGACGGACTGGTCTGGCGCGACGAGGGGCGGGTGGTCGTCAATGCTGCCCAGAAAAAGATCATTGATCTTGATTTGCTGCCCTTTGTGTCTTCCGTGTACAAAAAACACCTTGATGTCAGGGATTATTTTTTTGCCGCCGCCAGTTATCCCATGGTAATGATCATGAGCGGCCGGGGCTGTCCGCACCGCTGTTTTTTCTGCGTCTATCCCCAGGTCATGCATGGCCGCAGGTACCGGATGCGTTCCGTGGAAAATGTGGTTGAGGAACTGGCCTATGTTGCCCGTTATCTTCCGGAAGTCCGGGAGGTTGGCTTTGAAGACGATTGTTTTACCGCCAACGTCAGACGGGTCCATGATATCTGTGAACTGATCCTCGCCCGCAACATCAAAATAAAATGGTACTGCAATGTTCGCGGCAATCTTGAATATCAGACGCTTGCCTTGATGAAAAAGGCCGGTTGCAGGCTGGTAACTGTTGGGTTTGAGAGTGGTTGCCAGCAAGTGCTCGATGGTATGCATAAGGATGAAAAGGTCGAGCACTATTATGCCTTCGGCAAGGCAGCCCGCAGGGCCGGAATGCTGGTGCATGGCTGCCTTATGGTGGGAAATCCCGGTGATACGGCCCAGACCTTGGCTGCGTCCTATGAATTTGCCAAGCGGATTGATTGCGACAGTATGCAGTTTTATCCGCTCTATGTCTATCCGGGCACGGAGGCGTACGAGTGGGCGGTGAAAAACAACTATCTGCTGACCACTGATTTTTCTGAGTGGCTGACTCCAGACGGACTGCACAATTGTGTCTTGAACACGCCGGAACTTTCCGCCGCCGATATGGTCGGGCTTTGCGATACATATTTAAAGAAATATCATCTCCGTCCTTCGTATATTGCCCGCAAGGCATGGCAGGGCTTGTGCAACCCCAGTGAAGGTCTGCGCACTGTGAAATCGGCCAGGGTTTTTTTGGGCAAACTGATGTCAGGGAAATTGTCCCGAGCAGGGGGAAAGTAGATGGAATGGCTGCCTGAGATCTCCGTTGTCATTACCTGTTTCAACGAAGAGGATAACATTGCCGACTGCCTTGCCAGCCTGGTTGCCCAATCATATCCGGCTGAAAAGTATGAAATTATTGTTGTTGACGGCAATTCAACCGATACGACAATAATGGTTATTGAATCAATTGTCCGTCAGCAGGAAAATATCACCCTGCTTATTGAGCCCAAAAAGGGAACCGCTGCCGGACGCAACACGGGTATTCGTGCCGCCCGTTTTGACCATGTTGCTTTTATTGATGCCGACTGCGAGGCGCCTCCAGAGTGGCTTGAGGTGCTGGCGGTGAACTATCTGAAACAGAAACAGCTTGATCCGGCAATAATCGCTGTCGGGGGCAAAAATATCCCGCCTGTCGGGGCTGATCTCTTCCTGCGGGCCATTGGGCTCAGTCTTGATTCCTATATGGGAAGCTTTAACAGTGCCCAGGGCCGTCAATTTGTTGAGAATCGCCCGGTGGACAGTCTGGCAACGTTGAATGTGCTCTATGAGAAGGCCATATTGGAAAAAATTGGTTGTTTTGATGAGACCCTGGCCAGCGAGGCCGAGGACGCTGATTTGAATTTCAGGCTGAAACAGGCTGGTTATGGTATGTTTTTTATCAGTCAATCCTACGTTTGGCATAAAATGCGGCCAACCCCGGCTTCCTGGCTGAGGAATATGTTCCGTTACGGTAAGGGGCGGGCACGATTGTTAAAACGCTACCCTGCCATGTGGCGCCCGGCCTTTGTCATGCCGCTGTTGTTTGCCGGGGCAATGGGTGCGCTGCTGCTGGCGCCCCTCTCACAGACTGCTCTGGCCGGGTTGGGTTATTTCCCTCTGCTGCTTGTTTTTTCCCTCGGCCAGTGTCTGCGGAAGAGGGAGCCGTTATTGTTTCTCCATGTGGCCTTTGTTTACCTGATTCAGCACTTCGGCTATGCGGCGGGCGAGGTCTATGGACTTATGAATCCTGCGGTTCGATAGGGGAGAAAGTGGCAGCAGGCAAGAGCGACAAGAGACTCTATGAAGAATGGGACCAGCGCTGGCATGCGCCTGAAGACAATGAATGTCTGACCATGGTCGGCAGACGGATGTTCAAGGCCAAGAAGAAGGCTTTGTGGGCGGTTTTGCAGGGGATTGATCCCGGATCAATATGCGAGATCGGCTGTGGCCTGGGGTACACGCTGGGGTTTCTGCAGGAGGCGGGATACCGATGCGAGGGAATTGATGTGTCGGCCAATGCCGTGCGGGAATGTCTGCGCAAAGGTCTGAAGGCCAGACAGCAGAAACTTGAAGATGTCACGGACGTTTTCGATCTGGTCAGCAGCGATGGCATGCTGGAGCATTTTCTGCATTTTGAGCCGTATGCCCGGCACATGATGCGCATCAGCAGAAAGTACGTCCTGCTCATTCAGCCCAATTATGATTCCCTGTCCGGCCAGTCTCTTGCCTTTTTGGCCAATGTGCTGCGGCGCAAGGTGAATGTTTATGAGTACAACTACCGGATATGTGATTTCGTCTCGGTTTTTGCGGACCATGCCTTTCAGCTCATTGACAGCCGGCCGGTTTTTTATGATGTTTGCCGCATTCTCTTATTTGAGCGGACAGAGGTGAAAAAATGAAATATACGGAAGTGGCGGAAGGACAGTGCAAGGATGGAGGACTGGCAATAATGCTGGTCTTGCTGCTTGTCTCCTGGTTTGGAGAGAGGCCGGTTTATGCCGGTCCGGTCATTGTCTTGCTTTTGATTACCATGACCAGGCCGGTTTTTTTCAAACCTTTTGCATGGTTGCTGTTCGGGATTTCAGCTGTTCTGGAAAAGATTGCGTCACGGGTTATCCTGACCTTTATTTTTGTTTTCATGGTCACACCGGTAGGCATTTTTCGGAAGATGCTCGGCCATGATCCTATGAGGCTCAGGCAATGGCATGGCAGTCATGAATCCGCTTTTCTGGACCGGCAGCATAAATTTACCGCTGCTGATCTGGAAAAACAATTTTGAAAATAATTATTACGAGCCGCGTATGGATTTTCTAAGAGAGTTGTGGGATTTCATGAGGGTCAGAAAGAAATTCTGGCTGTTGCCGATTATCCTTGTTCTCCTGAGCTTTGGCGCCCTTATCATTCTCACTAGCGGTTCGGCGATCGCTCCGTTTGTCTATACGCTTTTCTAGGAGCCGTGCGGGAGCATGAAGAACGCAATCCTGGGCATTTCCGCCTATTATCATGACAGTGCCGCTGTCTTGCTGCAGGATGGGGAAATAATTGCCGCGTCTCAGGAGGAAAGGTTTTCCCGGAAAAAACATGACGCTTCTTTTCCCGCAAATGCCGTTCGCTATGTCCTTGATGAGGCAGGTCTGGACATTGAGCAGTTGGACGCCATTGCCTTTTATGACAAACCATGGCTCAAATTCGAGCGCCTCCTGGAAACCAGCCATGCCTTTGCCCCCGCCGGCCTGCGGAGTTTTTTGGCGGCTATGCCGGTGTGGGTCAAGGAAAAGCTGTTCATGAAGCGCAATTTGTGGAAAGAGCTTGGCCTCATTCACGGAAAGCCTTTTCGGCGGAAACCCCCACTGCTCTTTCCCGAGCATCACCTTTCCCATGCGGCCAGCGCTTTTTATCCCTCGCCATTTCATGATGCGGCCATTTTGACGGTTGACGGGGTGGGGGAGTGGGCGACAACGACAATCGGTCATGGTGCCGGTAACGAACTGTCCCTGTTAAAAGAGCTTCCATTTCCGCACTCCATCGGCCTGCTCTATTCCGCTTTTACCTATTTTCTCGGCTTTAAAGTCAACAGTGGGGAGTACAAGCTGATGGGGCTCGCCCCCTATGGGGAGTTGCAGGGCGCGAGGGTCAAGCATTACAGGCAGCTCATCCGCGAACAGCTTGTTGACCTGAAAGATGACGGATCCCTGTTGCTGAACATGGACTATTTTGACTTTGCCACAGGGCTTACCATGTGCCGGAACAACAAATGGGAGGAGCTCTTCAGCTTGAAGAAGCGTGATGTTGAATCCGCTTTCCGACAGGAGCACATGGATATGGCCCTGGCCATCCAGCAGGTCATTGAAGAAATTATCCTGCGGCTTGCTGGAACCGCCCGTCGCTTGACCGGCAGCGGAAATCTGGTCATGGCGGGCGGCGTGGCATTAAATTGTGTTGCCAATGGCCGTCTACTGCAAAGTAACATTTTTGATCATATCTGGATTCAACCGGCTGCGGGTGATGCCGGTGGCGCCCTGGGCGCGGCATACGCGGCCCGCCATATCTGGCAGGGGCATACGCGGGTTGTCGCGGCCGAGGCGCCGGACAAAATGCAGGGCTGCTATCTCGGACCATCCTTTTCCGCTCAGGAGGTGCAGCGGCTCTGCCGCAAATATCAGGCCCCGGCTCATTACTATGCAGAGTTTGATCAGCTGACCCGAAAGGTTGCCGCGCTCCTGGCCGAAGGGAAGATAACCGGGTGGTTTCAGGGGCGGATGGAATGGGGCCCGCGGGCGCTCGGCAACAGAAGTATACTGGGGGACCCTCGAAATGCCGGTATGCAGAAAAAACTGAACATGCAGATTAAATACCGGGAAGGATTCAGGCCGTTTGCCCCGTCTGTCTTGGCGGAAGAGGCTGTCGGCTTCTTTGAGCTGGATTGTCCCTCTCCCTATATGCTGCTGGTTGCGCCGGTAACGGAAGGTCGGAGGCGGAAACTGCCGGACAATTATCTGTCCCTGGAGTTGTATGAGCGACTTTATTGCCTGCGTTCGGATGTGCCCGCCATTACCCATGTGGATTTTTCGGCAAGAATACAGACTGTCCATAAAGAGACGAATCCGCGCTACTGGCAATTGATTGTCGATTTTAAGGAGATTACCGGCTATGGCCTGGTGGTCAATACCAGTTTTAATGTGCGGGGGGAACCGATTGTCTGTACTCCGGAGGATGCCTACAGGTGTTTTATGCGGACAGGCATGGATTATCTGGTCATCAATAATTACCTGTTCAGCAAATCCGAACAGCCTGAGTGGCGGGAGAATGAACAATGGCAGACGGAATTTACCCTGGATTAAAATCGGCAAGGCAACTGTTTTCTCCGTATTTTTATTTTTTCCGTAAGGGCTTTTGATATGGGGCTTCTCTATACGCAATTGAAGGTGTTTCATTATCCGGAGAAGCTTGACTCGCTGCCGGCGTCAAGTGCTGTCGTGCTGCCGCCGCTTCATGTGCGCGTCAAGCCGACCAATGTCTGTAACCATAAATGCTCCTATTGCGCCTACCGTAAAAAGGATATGCAGCTTGGGCAGGATATGAATGTCCGGGACTCCATTCCCCGAGCGAAGATGCTGGAGCTCATAGACGACTTTCAGCAAATGGGCGTGAAGGCGGTGACCTTCAGTGGCGGGGGGGAGCCGTTTTGCTATCCACATATACTGGAAGCGGCCGGAAGACTTGCCGATGCAAAGGTGAAATTTGCCTCCTTGACCAACGGCTCCAGACTGAACGGAGAGGTGGCGGAACTGTTTGCCGCCCATGCCACCTGGGTCCGCATTTCCATGGACGGCTGGGACGATGCGAGTTATTCCGAATACCGGCAGGTGCCGGATGGTGAGTATTCCCGGATCATGGCCAATATCGCCTCATTTCAGCGCTATCGCGGCAATTGCTATGTCGGAATCAGTCTCATTATTGATCGAAAAAACGCGGCGTATGTCTACCATATGATAAAACGGCTGCACGATGCCGGGGTGGATAGCGTGAAGGTTTCCCCCTGTATCGTCAGCAACAGCGGACGGGAAAATAACGCCTACCACGCCCCCATTTTCCAGAAAGTGAAAGCTGAGGTGGATCGGGCAACAGGGGATTTTTCCGGAGACAATTTTGAAATTTTTGACTCGTATCATGCCCTGGATGAAAAGTTTACCAGGACCTATTCATGGTGCCCGAATATTCAGATCAGACCGGTGATCGGCGCTGACTGCAATGTTTATGCCTGCCAGGACAAGGCCTATAATTTGCAGAACGGTCTGCTTGGTTCGATAAAGGATCAGAGTTTCCGTTCATTCTGGCATTCCGGCAAGGAAAAATTCTATGCCATCAGGCCCGACAACCATTGCCTGCATCATTGCGTGGCGAACGGCATGAATATGAAAATACATGAGTATCTGGCTGCCTCCCATCTCGAATTTGTCTAAGTGGGCTCATTTCGTCATTTCATTGCCCCTGGTGTCATAATATTCGGCAGTATCCATCCCCTTTTTCTGTTTTTTGCACGGCAGATTTTTCCCTGTGCCGGTGCGGCACGGTGCTGGTTGTGAGAAATATCAGTGCCTGATATTTCTATTTAACTTCCTGGAAATAAAGAGTGTTTCCCTGTCGAGAGGTCTTTTCCCGCAGCGTTTGTTCCCCGCCTTTTTTATTTACCCGGTGCATGGTATGCAATTTGCTATAAAAAGTGAAACGTGAAGTTTACTTTAGCTTTTTGTCTTTGCTGTCGATAAGCCTAATCAGAACAGAGTGTTTTCTTTGGAATTGTAGAGTTATCACAGGTATTGCCGCTGGACAATCTGCCCGGTATTTTCTCCACTCCACCTGTGATGCATGGATTGATACTTTCTCGGGGTTTTGACAGGCCGACTTTCTCTGCTGCCCTGTTATTATTGGTGTTTGACATGATTGCTGCGTATTTCCCTCAGTCCGTACAAATAAGCAGTGACGACGGCAATTGCTGCCGTCTCCAGGCATATACTCCGAATGCTCAGGGGAATCAGTCAGGCTGGGACCTGAAGAAAATTTATCTGTTGCTTGATGAGACTTTTGAGGGCGCATCCCGTGATTGCCGAAATTTAGGGATAGCGCCACCGGTTCCCTTTGATAAGAATATGCTGCCGATGATTCCGGGATGGCCGCTGCCTGTGGGTGATTTTCTGAAGGGCGGCAAAAAGTTTCCCGGGGATACGCTGAAAGTTTGTCTTATGAACGGCGGCGGAGGCGGGCTTGGTGATGGAATCATGTTTGGCTCTGCCCTGGAAATCTTAACCGGAAAATTGTTGGCACAGGTCTGCGGCAATGTCGTGCTTGATGTTTATTCTTCTCTTCCCACCAGGACCCATGCCGTGTTGCGGGGAATTCCATCTGTGCGGGTAAAGGCGTTGCCCATTACCATCTGGGATTACCTGCAGTATGACGCGCAGGTGGATTGCAGCGGCATGCTGCAGGATGTGAAGTTTCAGACCGCCCATATGACCGATTTTGTCCTGGACCGTATGGGGATGGATCCGGGAACAATCTCTGATGAAGAAAAGGAGCCGGTGCTTCGTCTCGCCGGGCGGCGGAATCCGACAATAACTGTCGCCCTCGCGCAGGTGCGGAAGCAGGCACAGGGCAGGAGGATGGTGGCCGTTATCTTCAGCAGCGCCCGGGTGCGCACCATGCCGGACCCCCAGGCGGCCAGCTTGATTCGCTTTCTCAGTGAAACGTGTCAGCCGGTTGTCATCATGCCCCCTCACTGTCATTCCGGCTTATTCCTGGAACAATATAATCTGGCCGATTCCGTAATTGATCTTTCCATGGTTTCACGCGGTTTTTCCGAGTACATGAGCTTGCTTGCCGGGATGGATGCCATCGTCAGTGTGGATACCTCGGCTGTCCATATCGGCGGAGCGCTACGTAAGCCCACTGTCGGTATTTTTAACAGTATCAACAAGTTATACCGTATACGCTACAGTCCCACCGTGGTCGGCATCCAGCTTGAGTATCGGGGGAAGGGGTGTACGGCCCCCTGCGGCCGATCAAAGGGAGCGGCTTTTGTGCAGGGAAATGTACCTGGCGGAGATTCGGTACGCCTGGAATTCGGCTATGCCTGTGATGAGGCGGTGGACAAGGATTTATTGCTGAACCAGGTGATTGAGCAGTTGCAGCAGATCGATCCTGCATCTGATTCGGATTCTCAGGTTAACCGGATTTATAGTCATTTCCGGGAAAAGTTTATCAGTCACTACCCTCCATGCTGGAATGAGGTGAGAAATGAGGCAGTGGCCGCTGCGCTGGAAGAGGCATTCCGACTGACTGACACTCTTTGTCCGCCTTTTATCTGTCCGGTCTGTCAAAAAAATGAATCCCACAGGCCATGTGACCGTTGGCGGGGAATTTTTCGTTATCGCTGCCAGACCTGCGGGGTCGATTTTTTTCGAATAGAAGACTGGACTGATGCCTGTGGAGCGGCGAACGATCCGCTGCCGCTGCCGACCCAGACTGAGTGCGGTCTTTTTCATGATCTGCTGGTGCAGGCAAGGCCGGAAACATGTCTGTGGATCGGTACAGGCCGCAATGACTGGGACAGGGAGTGGTGGCCGGCAGAGGGTGTCATGAACGTCGACCACTTCACGCTCTTTGATTGTCCGCCTGTCCGGGAAGAGAGCTATGACTGTGTCATCGCCCCTGGAGTGCTTGATGTGCACCCTGATCCGCTGCCGTTTTTTAACGGGCTTGTCCGGTCGCTCAGAAATGATGGATTGCTCGTTTTGGTCGCCATGAATCGAAACTGTCTGGAAAATGAGGTGGATGATCAGTCTGGTTCCGCACGGACCTATCTGCCCGGCCCGGGCTGGCAGTCTGAACTGCTGCAGCGCTTCTGCCAAGAGCTTGGCACGGAGATTCTCTGGAGTGGCGTCACCACTCTTGAGTGGGAGGATTTGACCGGTGCCCTAGGGCGCATGACACCTTTGATCGTGAATCCGCCGGATCTGCGGAATGTCAGGATTCAGTTAACCGGCGAGGAGCTTTCCTGGCCTTTTCGAACATATCTTAAGCCAGCGCTGGATGTGATAAATCAAGGGCGATACTGCCTTGCCGTGGCCCGTAAGTTGGTCCGATAACAATAAATATATAAGGAGAGAGCGAGTGTGGGAACAGAGTAAAGCTGCGAAACGACGCTTCGGCATCGGAGCCTTTCATAACCGTTACTTTGTCGGGCATGGCATAGATGTGGGGGGCAAGCCGGATCCCCTTGGTCAGTATGCCGGAATATTTGCCCGCATGGCATCCTGTCGAACCTGGGATCTTGAAGATGGAGATGCCCTGTTTATGAAGGGGGTGGCTGATAGTCACTATGATTTTCTGCATGCCAGCCACTGTCTGGAGCACATGGTGAATGTGGAGGAGGCCTTGGCCAACTGGATACGAATCGTCAAACCCGGCGGATTTCTGATCATTACGGTGCCTGAAGAAGATTTGTACGAAATCGGCAACTGGCCCAGCAAGTTCAATCCTGATCACAAGTGGACATTTACGATCATGAAGGAAAAAAGCTGGTCGAAAAAATCGATAAACGTGCTTGATCTGCTGCGAGGATATGGCGATCAGATAGCAGTGGAAAAAATTGAACTCATACGGGATTTTTTTCGGGATTCCTGGGTCCCGGAGCAGATTGATCAGACCAGAACACCGGTAGCGGAATGCTGCATTGAAATTATTTTACGGAAAAATGGAGGAAAATGATGACAACCATCAGCGGCTCAGCCGCCAAACAGCTCATTAAAGGTGCGTTGCTGAAAGAGAATGTTGATCAGCAGACGGCGGAATATGTGGCCGAAGGGCTCACTTCAACCTCCCTGAGAGGTGTTGATTCCCATGGGATCAGGCTTATTCATCATTATCTCGCCGGAGTTAAGTCAGGTCGCATCAACCCTCGGCCCTCGTATAAGGTGGAAAAGAAAATGGCCACCGCGGCGGTACTGGATGCGGATGATACCTTTGGCCATGCCGCCTGCATGGAGGCTGCCAAGATTGCCGTGGAAATGGCCGGGGAGTTCGGCAGCGGCCATGTGGCGGTGAGAAATTCAACTCATTTCGGGGCGGCTGCCTACTATTCGATCGAAATTGCCAAACAGGATATGGTGGGCATGAGTTTTACCCACTCGGATTCCCTCATCATTCCCACCCATGGGAAGCGCAGTTTCCTGGGAAACAATCCTATCTGTTTTGCCGCTCCGGTTAAGAATGAAGAGCCTTTTTGCCTGGATATGGCCACCAGCATCACCACCTTCAATGAGATTCGCCGGCTGCGGGAAACCGGGGGGACTGCCCCTGAGGGCGTGGGGGCGGACAGTGAGGGAAGAGCCAGCACCGACCCGCACCAGATCACCATGCTTACCCCGGTGGGAGGATATAAAGGATATGGACTCAGTCTGATGGTGGAGATCTTCTGTGCCATGATGACCGGCATGAACTATGGGCCGCATATCTCCAAGATGTTCGAAAAACTGGAAAAGAAACGCCATCTTGGCCAGTTTGTCAGCGCCCTTAACATCTCCGCTTTTCAAGAGGTGGATGTTTTTAAAGAGCGCATGTCGCTGCTGTTGAACGAACTGAGAAATGAACCGACCCTGGAGCCCGGCAAGCAGGTTATGGTGGCCGATGATCCGCAGAAACGCAATTTTGCCCGCCGCAACAAAGAGGGGATTCCGGTCACCGACGCGGAACTGACCCAGTTCAGGAAATTGAACGACACATATAAACTGAACGTGGAGTTAGGCTCATGATCGGCAAAGAGAAAATCGTCGCCATGATTCCGGCACGGATCGGCAGCACCCGTCTGCCCATGAAAAATCTCGCATTGATCGATGGTGCGCCAATGATTTCCTATGCCATAAATGCCGCAAAGGAATCAGGGGTGTTTGACCGGATCGTCATCAATGGTGATGACCCCCTGTTCGGTAATATCGCCGAGCGCTATGGGGTGGAGTTTTACCTGCGCCCCGGCGAGCTTGGTAGTTCGACAACCAAGTCGGATTTTGTCGTGCAAGATTTCATGCGAAAGCATCCGGCGGATATCCTCTGCTGGGTCAACCCGACTTCCCCTTTGCAGACCGGCGCCGAAATCAGGGCGGTGGTAGAGCACTTTGTCCGGGAAGAGTTGGATACATTGATCACAGTGTGCCGGGAACAGGTGCATGCAAGTTTTCAGGGGCAGCCGATCAACTATCGTCCCGATGAGGTTTTTGCCCAGACCCAGGACCTGGTGCCGGTGGATGTCTTTGTGTATTCGGTCATGGCCTGGAGGAACAAGTCCTTTCTCGCCGAATTCCATGAAAAAGGACAGGCCTTTTTTGTCGGCAAGTTCGGGGTGTACCCGGTCTCCAAGATGTCCGGCATCATCATCAAGCGCAAAGAGGATCTGCAATTGGTGGAAAACATTGTAAAGTCATTGAAAACCGGGCATTCGGACATTGTGTCCTATGACCCGTTGGCTCAGGAACGTGAAAATGGCTGATCAGGGACGGGCAGTCGATCTGCTGATTGTGGGCGCCGGCATGTATGTCTGCGGCAAGGGCACCGACGGCTATGGCACCATTCTGCCGGCAGCTCTGGAGGCATGCCGGGCGGGACTGGTACGTCGTATTCATATTGCAGCCCAGTCGGGAAAAAGCGCTGGATCCGCCATGGGAAAGGCAGAAGAACTGCGAAAGCTTATGGGGGTTGATGCCGAAGTAACCGTCTCACCTCTGGGAAGCGAGCATGACGGTTCCGCCTATCTCAAGGCAGCTGATGCCCTTGCCCCGGACAGCGCGGCAATTATCTCGGTGCCGGATCAGTTGCATTACGACATTGCCAGGCAACTGATTGAACGAAGGGTGCATGTGCAGGTGGTGAAGCCTCTGGTTCCGGGAGCCGAAGAGACGAGGGCGCTTATCGCCTTGCGGAAGAAATATAATGTCCTCGGTCTGGTGGAGTTCCACAAACGGTTTGATGAGTCGAATCTGAAACTCCGCGAATTGATCGAAAGCGGCGCTCTCGGAGAGTTGCTGAATTTCAGAATTCAATACAGCCAGCGCAAGATGATTCCCACCCGTGCTTTCCGAGGCTGGATCGAACAGACCGATATTTTCCAGTATCTGGGGGTTCACTACGTTGACCTCATCCATTTCCTTACCGGAGCAAAACCGGCGCGGGTCATGTCGTACGGCTTGAAGAAGTATCTGGTGCGGCAGGGGGTGGATACCTTTGACACGATTCAGACCCTCATTGAATGGCAACAAACCGATGGCGGGGATTTCCTTTCCTCGCATTTGACCGGCTGGATCGATCCGGACAGTTCCAGCGCCATGTCCGATCAGCGTCTTGAGGTAGTGGGCACCAGGGGGCGTTGCCGGGTGGACCAGAAAAACCGGGGAGTCAGTCTATCCTTGGACGGTAATGGGGCCGAAGAGATCAACCCCTATTTCACCCAGCTGTACCCTGCAATTGACGGCGGGAACAAGCGGGCCGCCGGCTATGGTCCCGAGAGTATTCTCAGCTTTCTGCGTGATGTGCGGGATATCAAAAACGGGGTCAGCCGCGCCGGGGATCTCGGCGGGTTGAGGGCCACCTTTGAGACCTCCCTGTATGTTGCCGCCGTGCTGGAGGCGTCCCGGCGGAGTCTGGCAGAAAAAAACCGTTGGGTTGATGCAGGCCCCCTATGGGCCGAGGTGTGAACATGAAAGTGTCGATAATTGTCAGAACCAGAAACGAAGAGAGATGGATTTCATCCTGCTTAAAAGCTGTTTATTCTCAAGATTTTAAGGATTTTGAGGTCATCATTGTGGACAACGAGAGCAGGGATTCCACCCTGGCCAAGGTGAGTCAGTTTCCGGTGCGGAAGATTCTGACCTGCACGGACTATCTGCCCGGCAAGGCCCTTAATATCGGCATCAAGGCGGCGGAAGGACAGTTCATTGTCTGCCTGTCCGGGCATTGTATCCCGACAAATTCATCCTGGCTCGGCAATCTTTACCGGGACATGCAGGATCCTGAAGTTGCCGCTGCGTATGGACGTCAGGAGCCGCTATCCTTTACCCCTCCGGCTGATAAACGGGATCTGATGATTGTCTTCGGCCCGGAACGGCGGGTGCAGAGAAAGGATAGTTTTTTTCATAACGCCAATAGCATGATCAAAAAGGAAGTTTTGGATCAATATCCCTTTGACGATAAAATTACCAATATTGAAGACCGGGTGTGGGCTCAGGTCGTGATCAATCACGGCTACGCAATTGTTTATGAACCGGAAGCAAGTGTCTATCATCATCATGGCATCCATCAGGACGGTAACCAGCTGCGTTGCCAGAATGTGGTCAAAATCCTGGAGAGTCTAAACGGCAAGGCTTACCAGCAGGACCATATGCAGCGGCTGCAGGATTTGAATATTGTCTCTTTCATTCCGGTGAAGGGAACGTTAAGATCCCTGGGGGGGAAACCCTTGCTTGAGTATGCCATACGCGCCTCCCGACAGTCGAAGTACATTAAATCGACAATTGTCGCGGCGGATGAGAAGCAGGTTCTGCAAAGTGCCCGGGAGATGGGAGCGGAGAAAACCTTGCTCAGGGATCCGTCGCTGTCTCAGGAATATGTCGGATTGGAAAAGGTTTACAGGTTTATTCTGCAGCAGCTCGAGGCGGAACACAATTTCCCGGATATCATTGTGCTGCTGGAAACGACCTACCCGTTTCGTGATGCTAAATTGATTGATGATTTGTTGGATAGACTGGTCTACCAGGGGCTTGATACGATTTTACCGGCAAAGATAGAAAACAATGCCATCTGGGTTGACGGCGAAGACGGCATGAAGCGGGTTGACGGGGGTTTTATTCCCCGTAATCTGAAAAGTCCGGTTTATTTGAGTTACAAGGGGCTCTGTTGCGTGACGCGGCCGGAGTTTATCCGCAATGAAGAAATTCTTGGGGATAAAATCGGGGTGATGAAGATTGAAAATCCTTATTACTGCATGGAATTCAGGGATGATAAGGACTGGCAGATGCCGGATGTGAGTATTTTTCACCTGAATTGATCACTAAAATCTCTGAAGGGTACCTTTGTGCCGCTGGAGCAGAGTTGATGAAAAAAATGAGAGATGTCAGGGTATTGCTTGTTTCTCCCAATGTGTTGGGGCTGAAGGACGGCATTAATCGTATTCAGCCGGGACTGGGGATTATGTATATCGCCGCTGTTCTTGAGCAGCGCGGCTGCGAGGTGGCGATCTATGATTCCGCACTGGAGGGTTATGAGCGGCAGGTGGAAGTTCCCGGCAGGCCGAATATTGTCGAGATCGGCGATGACGATGAGGCCATTGTTCGGCGCATCAGGACTTTCCGGCCGGATATGGTCGGCATTTCAGTGCTCTTTTATAACCAGTCCGCCCAGGCGTATCATCTGGCCAAATTAGTCAAGGGGATTGACGACTCTCTTCCGGTTATCGTCGGCGGCAACCAGGTTGCCGAGGAATATTCCACGCTCATGCAGAATAAGAATTTCGATTTTGCCATGATCACCGAGAGCGACCATAATTTTGCGGCTTTTGTCGAGCGCTACTTTTCCGGAGGCGATTTTCATGCTGTTCCCGGCTTGGTTTATCGAAAGGGAGACACTCTGGCGGTAAATGGCGCTGGCGGGATTGTCAAGAATTTAAACGAGCTGCCATTTCCGGCACGGCATCTTGTCAATATGGAGAAGTATTTTGGCATCAGCATGTTTCATAATCCTTATTCCCGTCATCCCCGGGTCGGTAATGTCATGACCTCGCGCGGCTGTCCGGAAAAATGCACGTTCTGCACAACGCCGCTGCGCTGGGGGAAAAACATCCGCTGGCGTTCTCCGGAAAACGTCTATCAGGAGATTCTGCAGTTAAAAGAACAATACGGCGTCGGCGAAATTCAATTTGAGGATGATTCCCTTACCTTGAACATTAAAAATCTGTTTACTCTCTGCGACCTCATCGGCCCTCTGGGCTTGAGCTGGAATACGGTGAACGGTATTCGGGCTGATTATCATGGCAGGCAAGAGGGGAAACAGGAAAAGATGTTTCAAAAAATGGCAGAAGCCGGTTGCTATCAGGTGTGTCTCGGCGTGGAAACCGGCAACCAGGATCTTCTCGACAATTTGCTCAATAAACACCTGGATCTCCAGGCGGTTGAGCCCTGTGTCAACGCGGCGAAAAAAGCGGGTTTGGCTGTCCATCTTTTTCTGATGGTGGGTTTCCCCGGTGAAACCGTTGAGCAGATGCACAATACCATCAGATTTGCCGAAGGGCTCGATGTGGACAGCTGTTCCATCTCAATTTACTCGCCCTTGCCGGGAACGAGGCTTTATGACTATGCGGTCAGCCATAAGTTTCTTGTCGATGGGTTCAGCAAAGACAATATCTTGTTTGCCAAGGCAAACATTAAGGTGCCGGGCATGACTTCTGATGAATTTGAAGAACAGGTGGTGCAATGGACTAACAGGCTCAATAACCGGCTGAAAGAAAAATCACCGGATCAATACCGGGAGAAATATGCAAAATTTCTGAACAAGGATAATACGTTCCTGTTCAGGAAGCATTCGTGAGAACGTGGTATTTTATGAGGCAAGATGCTAATCGGCAAAAGCGCAGTTTTGCATGGTTTTCGTTTAATGAATAAGTTCTAGAGCCAGAACCTGGTGAAATCGTCAGGTTTTGCGATTTCATCAATAATTAGTGAGCAAGGAGAGAATAATGGGCAGGTTTCAGTTAGGTCCGGGCAGGAGTTTACAAGTCAACATATCCCAGGAAGAGATTATCAATGTATTTCATTCCATCTTTTACGCCAGCGAGCAGGACCACAGCGGCCCCCCCAAACTCTATAACGGCGTCCCTATCCATAAACATCCCGGTGACATGTTTAATTACCAGCAGATTCTCTTTGAGCAGAAGCCGGACTATATCATAGAGTGCGGCGCCTTTCAGGGGGGCTCAACCATGTTTTTTGCCGATACCCTCAACCTGATCGGCAAAGGGAAAATCGTTTCCGTTGATATCTGCGAGCGTGCGGAACGCTGGTACCCCCAGGTTGAAGCGCATGAGCGGACCATTCTGATTCCGGGCAGTTCCGTGGCGGCCGATATTGTGGCCAAGGTCAAGGAAACGGTGAAAGATGGGAAGTCATTTTTCGTCATACTCGATTCCCTGCATACCAAGGCCCATGTTCTGGCAGAGATGGGAAGCTACGGTCCCCTGCTGGCCAAGGGAAATTACATGATAGTCGAGGATAGCAATCTGAATGGTCATCCCTTGCCTCCTGAATGGCACACCCAGACCATGCAGGAAGGCGGGCCTTTCGAGGCGGTGCAGGAGTATATGCAAAAACATCATGATTTTGTCGTTGACCTGCAGATGGAACACCGCTTTCTGTTCTCCTATGCCCCTTCCGGGTATCTGGTAAAAATATAAGATTTTTGTCCGGCAAGGAGAGTGATGATGCAGAGTGCGCCTGTGTTAATGCTGATTGTTGCAACCTCCTTCGGGGAGGTTGACTGGATCCTTCCGGTGCTCTCTGCATTTAAAAAGAAAAACCCGCAATGGCAGATAATGACCCTGTTCGGCCATGAGACGATTTTTCAGGGCCTGGTTATCAACAGGGCAATATATGAAGAGTTTGCCGCGATTTCTTCCGTAAATATTGTTCCCCGGGAAATTGATCTCTTTCTTTCCAGCAATATTTCACCGGACCAGGTGAAGATTATTTTAAAGGATTTTAACAAGGACGAGTTTGCCCCGTATAAAATATATCTGGAGGCCCGTTGCCCTGACGCCCTGGTTGTGAGTTACCCGCACTCCAATTACATGTATTCGAACCGGACCACGGAGTCCCTGCAAATCGCCGTATCTCCGGATGCCTACAGCAGGCATGATATTTTTCTGCTTGGTTCCGAGCATGATATCCCCTATTGGTCTCGCTATGTGGATGTCGCCAGAATCCGGACATTCGGCTATCCGGTTTTCGATAGCTGGTGGATGGAAAAAATGCTGCACGCCGCAAGCTTTACGGGGTCGCCCGAGGTGGAGTTGGCGCGCAATGCGGCGGGTAAGGTTTTTTTCCATATTTCCCGGCACACGCATCCTCTCTATCTTGACGAGGAAGATTATTATTACCTGGTGAAGTCCTTAGTGGAAGAGGTGTTTTCCCATGAAAACTCCGTTCTTCTCATCAAGCCGCACCCCAGGCAGAAAATTGAAAGTTTTGTCGATATTCTGGCGCCCTATGATTCGGCACGGTGGATGTTTTCCGGTCTCCAGCTTACCCAACTCTGCTCCCTGGCTGATGTGGTGGTGTCGTTTTTTTCTTCCGGCATAGTCAATGCTCTGGCTGCGGGAAAGCCTGTTATTGAGTTCTATCGCTTCAATGACAAGAATCCGGACTGGCGCAGGTTGCCGAACGGCGGGGCAACCTCCATCTACCGGGAACTCGGCCTTGCCGTGCCCGCGGATACCCGTCAGGAACTGGCAATGCAGATAAAATCAGCGCTGGACGGTACGGATTCCGTCTGGGCGTATCAACAAAAAGCTTACAATCTTCATTGCCGGGGCAGGGAGAATGTCGCGGAGGCAATCTGTGATTGTCTACTTCGTGAATGGGTGGCTAAAAAGGAAAGAATTGCCCAAGGCGAGGTGCGGGATGAAAATCAATCGGCCCGGCAGCTCGCCCATATGCGCAACTTTGCGGAAAAGGGAGACTACCAGGCTGCGGAAGAACTGGTTGGATCTCTTGTCGGCCGCTTTCCTGACGCAGCCCTGTTCTACAACGAACTTGCCGTATATCTCTACCAGCGGGGTGAGATTGAACGGGCCATGCGTAATTTTGCCAACTGCCTGCATGTAGACCCGGAGTTTGGGGTTGCGGCGGTGAACCTCTGTCATGCCCTTTTGGAAAAAGAAAGAGATGCTGAAGCCCTGGAAGTGATTCTTTCCTTTCAGCGTGGGGTTGGCGAGAAGAGGGGGACATTAGTTGAACTGCGGAGCGCTCTCAAGAAACAGCTGCCGGCGGAGATGTTTGAGCGTTTGCAGAAAATGTTAAATGATTCCCATGCGCCATGATCTGCTCATAATCGGCGGCGGCATCATAGGGCTTGCCGTCTGTCAAAAGATCCTTGAGGCAAGGCCGCAAACCAGAGTGCTGCTGCTGGAAAAGGAAGAGGATGTTGCCCGGCATCAGACCGGTCATAACAGTGGCGTCATTCATTCGGGTATCTATTATGCTCCCGGCACAATCAAAGCCGCGACCTGCCGGCGGGGATATGAGCTGCTGGTGGACTGGTGCAGGAAGCAGCATGTTGACTATGAGATTTGCGGAAAGATCGTTGTCGCCACGCATGAAGCTGAATTGCCCCATTTACAGACGCTGTATGAGCGAGGCCTGAAAAATGGTCTGCAGGCAATACGCCTGGTTTCAGCGGCTGAATTGCGGGAATTAGAACCGCATGTGGCCGGTATTGCCGGGCTTCATGTTCCCGAGACCGGCATTGTTGATTATCGGCAGGTGGCCGCCAGTCTCCGGCTCGCCTGCGAAAAAAACGGGGCCGTTCTTCAGTTCGGGGAAAAAGTTGTTAATGTTGTCTCTTCTTCTGATGGTGTCAGGGTTGAGACGGCTAAAGAAGTGTACATTGCGTCCTGCGTGGTCAGTTGCTGCGGGCTGCAGTCAGACCGGATAGCCAGGTTGACCCGGCCTGATCTTCCGGTGCGCATTGTCCCCTTCCGGGGTGAATATTATACCCTGGCTGCCGCCAAAAAAGATCTGGTCCGTAATCTTATTTACCCTGTTCCCGACCCAGCCTTTCCTTTCCTCGGGGTTCACTTTACCCGGTTGATCAACGGGGAAAGAGAGGCCGGCCCCAATGCCGTGCTTGCCCTGAAACGGGAAGGATATCGCAAGTCCGATCTGTCGTGTGCCGATTTTATTGAAACTTTGGCCTGGCCTGGCTTTCAAAAAATCGCCCGGAA
The DNA here is from genome assembly GCA_016219175.1 of Deltaproteobacteria bacterium. Lineage (GTDB taxonomy): Bacteria > Desulfobacterota > Desulfobulbia > Desulfobulbales > SURF-16 > SURF-16. The sequence goes on from JACRCD010000077.1 coordinate 113,691, forward strand.
ATATTGGCGATCCGGGTTAATGGAAATGTACCGGTCCTTCAGTAAAAAAGCCTTTCTCCGTGCATTGCAGAAGCTTGTACCCGAGATTGAGGCCGCTGATTTGCTGCCCGGCGGTTCCGGGGTAAGGGCTCAGGCCTGCTCCCTGGATGGCCGGCTGCTCGATGATTTCTACTTTGTGGAGGATGAACGATTGCTTCATGTCTGTAATGCCCCTTCACCGGCGGCTACCGCATCACTGGCCATTGGCGAGCAGGTGGCGGAGCGAGTGCTGGCGAAATGAGAATAAAACTGAATGACTGCTATAAGGTATTTATTTGTCAGATATCCGCTTTTAGATAATCCTGGCCCGGCGGGCTGAAACGTCAGAGCTTCCAACCTGGTTGACAAAGACTACCCTCTGGTCGTCCGGGGAAGACGCCTCAGCATGGGATTCTGACCAGTTTTTAGTATAGATCATGGAAGGTGAAAGTGGAAAATAACGAAAGGGCAGGCCTATTTCCTCAAGCCAGGCGGAAACGCAATAGATTGCCACCTGGTCAAGAGACCAGACCCATAATCGCTGATCGAGATAATGCTGAATATAGGCTGCCATAGCTCTGGCAAACCTTATTCCCTCATGGGTTGGCCGGATATACCCTGATGAAAGAAAAAACTCCTGATACAGCGGCATAAGAGCAGAAGAAAAACGAATGAAACCGGCGTCAGTGCCCATATCAACAGCAGGTAAGGGTCGCACAGCCTCCATGTCACAGTCAACAATCCAGACAGGACACTTATAGTTTTCCAGTGCCCAGGGCCATAGCTGTATGCGTCTACAGGCATAGAGGGTCCGGTGTTCGATTGTTTCAGTCTCACTGGCCATTTGTTTGGGAAGCAGGGGGTAGTCCCAGGACATCACCAGCGGCACCTCTGCCTGCCGTAATTCATCCGCGGCCTGCAGGCATTCCTGATCAGGGTTGACGACATGAACGTGCACCATCCAGTCATCATCAGCCATCTTCTGTTGTAAAGATAACAGCATCCGCCGGGCAAATTTATGGAAGTAGGCACGATCCATACTGAGCAATATGACATATTCCGGAGGGGAGGAAGGTGCACCATCAACATATTCAGGTTCAAACAGGTTGGAGGCATTATTGACAATTTCATTCATCCTCTGGGAATCCAGGCAGACAATGGATGCCTGGCACAGATGATATCGCTTGACCGAATCAAGCCACAAGTCTGCTTCACGGTATTTTTTCAGATTTGCCAGGCTCAAACCGAGCCAGTGCCGGGCGAGAGGATCAGTTGGCCGCAGTCGGACAGCTTCGAGAAAACATTTTCGGGCCTGATTGAAGTCCCCGCTCCGCGTTGCATCGCGACCAAAAGCTATCTGGACAAGATGGTCATTGCGTGGCCAACCGCCACTTGGATAAACCCTGCGGACTGCCTCGCCACCAAGCTTCTCCCACTCGACAATCCACATAAGGATCTGAACCACGCGGTGGGAGAGCCGAGAATAAAGGAAATCGAGGGCTCGCGCCAGTTCGAGCCCACTCAGGCTGGTATGAAATTGATCAATGAGATTCTGCAGAGTCACTGTCGCAGCTTTATAATCACTTTGGGAGGAAGCCTCCTGCCATTCTTTGGCCAGTTGCTCAACCTGTTGGGATAAATCTGGTATCATAGGGTAATTTCAGTATAGAGGCAGTTATGATCTGAAAAGGCGCCACCAGTAATCTGTTGCCTGGCTGACCGGAGGGAGCTTAATGTTGAGATTTATCTCCTTTGGCGCTCCGACTATGTTTACGGTAGCAAGGTTGCCAAAAACGTTCTCCACTTCTTTGTTAAAATTTTCGCCATTATAAAGAGGAACTGGGTGCCACCATAGGGAGTAACCCAGAGACAGTAAAAGCTCGTTCATTTCCTGGGAACGCGATATACTCTGATCGTTTTTGACATACAGGTATGGTCGAAGACGCAGCAGGAGATCACGGCCGCTGTCCAGAATATCATTACCATGCCCTCCGGTTATTTTGACGAGGCTGCACTTACGCAGAAGCAGTCCGTCAAGTGAACTCCCTCCGGGCAAGTCATCCCCGTGAATCATGACGTTGGTCAGGGAATTATGCCTGATGTTGTTTGTCAGTCCTGCCCGGATTTTATTATTCGGCTCAAAAGCAAGAACCGTTCCCTGCAAGCCGACATGCTGAGCAAGAGGAATTGTTTGTTCACCGTAATTCGCTACGGTTTCAAGAACACAATCACCAGGTCTAAGAATTTGCCGGAGCAGCCCCAGTTCATGTTCTTTGTATTCACCATACCGGGACAAGGAAAGGCTCTGGATTGTCTGGTCCTGTCTGAACAGAATATTGCCGTACCTGTATTGCCTGAATGTCCAGCCTTCAGACTTAGGAAACAGCTCTCTGTCAAACGGGCAGGAATTCCCTCCCTCTTCTTGATCTGTTGTCATTGTCTCCCCTGCTTTCAAACAAATTCAAGGTGGTCTGCCGCCAGACAGTCATGTACCTGCAGACGCAGGCGGTACCAGGAGTAATTTTTTACAATTTTCCCATCTAAAGAAGAGAAAAGAAGGATTCCCCTTCACCGCTGAAAGTTACCGGCGTTACCTCCATATCGTGAAAGTCAGCAATTATCTAAAGGATTTTTTCACGGGGGATCTAATCTTTTAGCCTCATATCCTGGAAAAGATGCATCCCCTCTTTCCGGCAAGGCTCAGCAAATATCTTCATCTGAGTCTGCAGAAACCCATAGCCAAAGACTCACTCCGGCTTTCGGATAATAAATCCCCAGTAAATATCTTTCTGACCGCCGAGCGTTTTTATATCAAGATCAATATTCTCACCAAAAAATCCGCTCCGGATTATAAGTTCAGACCACATGCTCTTACCCAGGACTGAAAAGTGATTTTTGTTGGTCTGGTGGCCCACTTCGGTATCAGGTGCCGGAACTTCAACGTAGGCGAAACCTCCTTTTTTCAGAACGCGATAGAAACCGAAGAGGGTAAAAAAGGGCATGAAGCTGTGCTCAATACAATGCCGGCACCAGATAAAATCAAACTCCTCATCTTCGAATTCCAGGAAGGACATATCCATGTAGCGGACATCAAATTTCTTCTGCCGACAGATCTCCAGGTCGTCATTGTTGAGGGTGATTCCTGTAGTCTGTAAGCCCATTTCAGCAAAAATCTCAATGGCCTGTCCCTGCCCGCAGCCAATATCGAGAATTCGACCCTGGAATGCGCCTGGGAATTTGCTCTGGATATGGGCAATGACCTGTTTCATTGACCGCCCGATTCCTTCGGTGGGTGGTTCCGGATAGGTTGTCTGCTCCAGCAGAGTTAAAAAGGTTTCCAGTTGGGTTATCATCTTTTGGTTAAGCTTCATATTCATCCTTCTTCTATGAGTCGTGGACCCATGGAAAATTGATACATGCCCCAGGTTCCCGTGGGCGCGGCTTGCGGGGCCATGGTCAGGAAACCGAAATAGTCATAGCCGTTGTCGCCGGATGTTCCCGCCAGTACCGAATCAAGTGAGGCTGTGCCGGTTAATCTGAGCCAGTAGTGTTCTTCCGGCCGTAGAAGCATATTGATGATGCCGCTTTCCCGGATGTTTTCCACCAGGAAAACCCATCTGGTACCGCTCCGGGAGTTTTCGGCAAAAAAATGGATGGTGCCGTTCTTCAGATCCAGGTTTCTTGTATATTGCCGGACATAGAGGATGCTGTTGCGCAGGTCCTCACCCAGTGTCGATTGCGAGGCGTGGACAAAGCCAAGATAGGCAAAGGGTGGCTTCGAGTCTGTGATGGGCAGGAAATCATCCGTGTTGTAGGTAAGATGAATTGTCTGGTTGTCGGTCATTGCAACCCGGTCCCGGATTGTTTCACTGAGCATGGGTATCTGACGGCCCTGGCGGCGGCTGACCGTCAGCCATTTGTTGGCGGACTTGCTGAAGTCGGCGTTGTAGGGCCAGTTTGTTCTGATGTTGGCCTCAATGCTAAATTCGCTTAAGGATATGCTTCCTGTCACCTTTTCGGAAAATCCGAGAAAAGAAATACCAAAACTTGAACAGGCTTTCAGGGTCATGGGCAGGCTTCTGGCATGCTGGGGGTCGGAGATGAAGCTGCAGTGCCATGATTTAGAATCCGTATCCAGGCACAGTCGAAGGGGTTTATCCCATGTTCCGTCGCTCATAGCCAGGGGATAGCCGGTGTAGTGCCAGCGGGTTGAGCCAAGGGTCGAGGTGTGGGCCCAGAAAAAACATTTTCCCCCCTTCAGGTCCAGCCCGTCTCCACGCAGGTGGAATTCCACCTGGGCGTTTCTGAGATCATAGGGCGGCTCCAGGACCCAGAGGGGATAGTAAATCAGGGCCAGTATGGAGTGGGGGGATTCAGGGGAGTCAATGCTCCACATGGAGTCATCCGCCCGGACGCAGGGTTTGCCGTCCGGCCCCCCCTGTTCATCAAAATGGACTTGGTGAAATTTGTCGCCTGGTCCGATGTATTCGTAACTACCCCAGGATGCCAGGTTGGTCGTTATTTTCATGGTGGAGGGATATCCTTATTGATGGGGGATGATACCCTGCTGGGAGGTTAAAGGCGAACCGGGATGTTTTTTCCCCGGAGATACTGTTTCATCTCCAGGGGAGTCTGTTCGGTGAAGTGAAAAATGCTTGCCGCTGCCACGGCGCTGGCCTTTCCCTGGTCAATGGCAAGATACATATCTTCCGGATTTCCCGCGCCTCCGGAGGCTATAACCGGGATGGAGACACTTGTGCTTACCTGGCGGAGGCAGTCCGGCTCATAGCCCTGCATGGTGCCGTCCCGGTCAATGGAGGTGAGAAGGATCTCGCCTGCCCCCATTTCTTCGGCCTGTTTGGCAAAAGCCACCGGCGACAGGCCGGTGGCCCTGGTCCCTGAATGGGTAAATATTTCGTGGACCCCGTTAGCGTGGGTTTTGTAATCAATGGAAACAACCGCGCACTGAGACCCGAACCGGTTGGCAATATCCTTGATGAGCTGCGGATTGCCGACAGCGCCGCTATTGATTGCCACCTTGTCCGCTCCCATCATGAGAAGCTGGCGGACATGGTGAATGGTTTGTATACCCCCGCCGACCGTAAGCGGCATGAAGCAGTCATCCGCCAGGTCGTCAACCACCTCGAAGTCCGGATCGCGTTGTTCGCCTGTGGCGGTAATATCCAGAAATATCAGTTCGTCAACCTCCCGCATACTGTAAACCATGATGGTCTGCAGGGCACTGCCCACCCGGCGCCAGCTGTCAAAGGATATCCCTTTGACCAGGCCGAAATTTTTGTACAGGAGGGTTGGGATAATACGTACTTTTAGCATAGCGAGATAAAATTGGTCAGAATTGCGGCGCCGGACTTCAGGCTTTTTTCCGGATGGAATTGCACCCCGAAACAGAGGTCTTTGCCGACAACCGAGGTGAAGCCTCCGCAGTATGGGGTCTCTGCAAGGACATACTGCCGATCGCACTGGAAATGATAGCTGTGGACAAAGTAAAAGTCCAGTTTGTCTTCCACATCGTGAAAAAGGGCAGACGGAGATACCTGGTTGACCTCATTCCAGCCCACATGGGGAATCCGTTCCTCGGCAAGAACACTTTCAAGGCGTCGGATCGTCCCCGGGATCAGATCGAGGCCGCTGGTTTTTCCGCCTTCAAAGCCGGTGGTGGCCATGAGTTGCATGCCGAGACAGATGCCCAGAAAAGGAGTGTCCTGGGTCTGAACCCTGGTTTTGATGGTTCGGATCAGGTCGTCGCGGGCGTTCAGTTCCTGCATGGCATCGGCAAATGAACCGACGCCGGGCAAAATGATGCCGTCCGCCTGGGCCACCTCGTGGGCGATATCTGTGATAAGCGGCTCGGTCCCCAATTTTTCAACGGCCCGGGCAACGGAGTCGATGTTGCACATCCCATAATCAATGATTGCTATTTTTTTCATGGGTTGTCGTCATTGATCTTTGTCAGATTGCCATGCCGGTCTTTGACCAGCCGGCCCTTGGCGTCGCGGGCAAAGAGCTTTTTATTGGTGAAGCGGTCGCAGATTGTCATGAATTCATCGACCGTCATATCGATTTCTTCAAGAATATCCTCCAGGGTCCGGCCCAGATAGGTCCAGGGGAATTTGCCGTCATGGCGCCTGACCAGTTCCAGGGCGTCAGCCCGCTGCATGCGGCCGCGCCGGATATGCAGGCAGGCGATGTCTGTAGCCCGGCCGAAACCATATTTAAGAAATTTGAAGTAGTCGTGGATGCCGGTATGATAATTGTCAAGATTTTCGTAATTTGCCAGGGAGCCTTCAACAAAACGTGGGAAGGTCTCAAAGCCGTATCCCTGGGAGATGACTGAATTGTGGTAGCCGTCCCAGGGCAGGTAATAGCCGAGGAAAAGGCCGGTGACTCCGACTCTCTGCAGTTCTTCGTCGTTTGGGTAGGTGAACTGGGTCAGGTGCCGTTTTTCAATGCCCTCCTGTCCTATCAGGTCCGATACCCGCAGGCCGAGCAGACCACCGAATTCTTCCAGCCAGCGGCGGGACAGGGTGTTGTTGTCCGCGTCGGCAGCCGGACCGCCGTATTCGTTTTGCGAATTTTCTCCCCAGATGAGCAGGGGGACATTGAGCTGAACCGCGATGCGCACCGGAATAGTGAAAATCGTCACGTGTTCCGGCCAGGAGATGTCTCCCAGGGTGGTGAGGCACAACCGGTTGATTTTATGGCGGACGATCCTGTTGGTGGTTACTTCAAGATAATCAACCCCCAGTTTTTTTATGTTGTCGATATTGCGTCGGCCGATATCGGACAGGGAACAGGTGGTGCTGGTGACACAGAGCGGATTCATGCCGAGTTCCAGCATCCGCACGGTCTGGTAGGTGCTGTCCTTGCCGCCGCTGACCGGGATGACACAGTCATAGTTGGTGCCCGCTGTATTGCGGTATTTTGTCAGGATGTCCTCAAGCTCTTTTTTACGGACGGCCCAGTCGATTTTTTGCCGGCGCTGGAAATAATTGCAGGCGCTACAAACACCCTGTTCGTCAATTTCCAGATCCGGTTTGGTTTCCGGCATAAGACATTTGCGGCAGTAAGTAATCATGCATGTTTCTCCGGTTGGAATCTGTGCCCTGTTCGGCGCGGTAAACTGAACATGGTGTGTTCAATTCAGCCGGACAGCTCTATTTTGCGTTTCGGATTGTTGTTGCTAAACTCAAATCATTTCTGAACTGTGTGAGAGAATTGCCGATTTCGTTAAACACAGCTGCCCAGTCCCCCGGTTTTGGTTGGCGGAATATGGTCATTGACGGGTACCAGGGATTCGCGTGTCCATCGAGCAGCCATCTCCAGTCCGGCACATAGGGCAAAAACAGCCAGACCGGCTTGTTCATTGCCCCGGCGAGATGGGCAACGGAGGTGTCCACCGTGATGATGAGATCCAGGTGGTGCATTAGGGCTGCGGTATCGGAGAAAGAGGAAAGATGCTCCTTCAGGTCCTTGATCTCTGGCCGTCCGGCAAGCTCGGACGCCTCTTTTTGCAGGCTGAAAAGCTGCACATCGTCCATGCGGGCCAGGGGTTCGAAGTGCGCGAGTTCGCACGACCGGTTATGGTCATTCTTGTGCTTTGGGTTGCCGCGCCAGACAATGCCGATTTTTGTTTTCCCGGCAGAGGAGGCAAACGCTTTGTGGTACTGCTGCACCAACTTGCCGTCCGCGAAAATATAGGGGACTTTTGCGGGAATGGTATCGCGGGTTGTCTGGAATATGGTCGGCAGATCAAGCAGGGGAACATGACAATCGACCTCGGCCATCATCGCGGCCGGCAGGTCCTTGCCGATGACGGCATCTATGCCGGCAATCGGCCTGAAGAGGTCAAGCAGGGCTCTTTCACAGCAAACAAAAATTCTGCCGACCCGTTCTTTGAGAAGAGAGACATACCGGATAAATTGAATCGAATCGCCATAGCCCTGCTCGGTGTGAACCAGTATTGTTTTATCAGGACAGGAATCTCCTTGCCATTGCGGCTTGTTGATCGGCAGAATAACGACGCTTTTTCTCTTCCAGCGCCAGAGGTAGAGCGCAAAACCTTCCAGGTAGTCGCCTGTTAGCAGCAGTTGATGGCTGAGGTTCCAGTTGGCCTCCACATGATCAGGTTGTAAGGCAATGGCATGGCGCAGATGCTCTATGGCTTTGCCGCTTTCTTTCAGTCCGGCATAACAGGTGCCGAGATTGTACCAGGCATCGGCAAAGTCCGGATCATGGTTTGTGGCCAGTTCATAGGCGGCGATTGCCTCATTGAAGAATTCTTTGTTCAGATAAATATTGCCCAGATTGCAATAGGCCTTGCTGAAAGTCGGCTGCAGGGTGAGTATCCGCTCGAAGGCGTCAACCGCTGCGTCAATGTCTCCATTTGCTTCCAGGCTGAGTCCGAGGTTGTTCAGTGTATCCGCATTGTTTTGGGAGAGATCCAGTGACTGGTGGAATGCTTCTATCGCCTTGAGGTAATTTTTCACCTTATGATAGGAAATACCCAGATTGTAATAGGTTTGCGCCGAGCCGGGCTGTAAGGCGAGAGCTTGTTCGTAGGCCTGTATGGATTCTGCAAAGCGGTTTTGGAGCTGGAGAGTCAGGGCCAGGTTTTCCAGGGCATTGCTGTCTTCGGGGTGCAACTGTAAGGCCTGTCTGAAAATTGTTTCCGCCTCGGCAAAACGCTGCAGCGATTTATAGGTGGCCCCCAGGTTGTTCAGGGCCTCGGGATAGTTTGGTTTCAGCGTGAGAGCCGCTTTGAATTCTTCGGCCGCGTGCTCAAGTTGTCCCAGACTGTAGAGCGCGTTGCCGAGATTATACCTGGCTTCGGGAAGATTGGGGGCTATCTCTATGGCCTTTCTGAAATAAGAAATGGCTTCATTTTTCCGGTTATCTTCCGATAATAATAATCCAAGGTTGTTAAGAGCGCAGACGTTATCGGGCTGCAGGGTGAGCGCCGTCTGAAAGCAGCTTGCCGCATGAGTAGAGTTGCCTTCTCCCTGAAGCAGAAGACCTGCCTTAACGATGGGAATCAGTGCCAAGGGGTCTGCTGTATTGGCTTTGAGGAAAATATCCAAGGCTTCTTGAAGTCTGCCTTGGGACTGGAGAATTGTGCCAAGCTGGTCCAATACATATGAATCTTCAGGAAGAAGGGCGAGGGCTTTCCTGAACATTTCTTCCGCTTCGGCAGGCATGTTGCGCGATACATAGAGCCGTCCCAGATTGCGGAAGGCTTCCTGGTAATCGGGGCGCAGAGCGATCGCCTTGCGGAAGTATTCCAGACCCTCCGTTACCCGACCTTGCAGGACCGCGATATTGCCGAGGTTGAAATAGGGTTCCGCCGAATCAGGAGAGAGTTGCAGGGCAGAAAGGAACGTTGCCGCTGCTTCATCGAGCCGTTTGAGTTGCAGGAGTATAAAGCCCAGATTGTGACGGGCCTTGAAACTGTCAGGATGCAGGGCGGCGACTCTTTCGAAAAAAGGGTACGCTTCGCTGTTTCTTCCCTGATGATGCAGGGCCAGGCCGAGAATTCCCAGGATATCTTGGTCTTCGGGATTCTGTGCCAGGATCTGGCGGCAGATCTGTTCTGCTTCCTGCAGTTTTCCCTGGCGGAGGAGATCAATGGCTGTCTGAGTATGCGGCATTTTTTATGATGTGCGGTTGTTAAAGGATGATATTGCGGTAAAATGCAGGAAAAGTATGTCATTTCCATCAGTAATGATAAGATCAGAAAAAAACATGGTTTGCAAGAAACTTTGAAGATTTTCATGGGTGATTGAATGAAAAACTATTGGCAGGCAAATATGGATTTGCTCAAGCAATATGAACCGGAACTCCATGAGCAGTTACGGGATGTCCACGTTGAATCTGTTGGGGATTTTTATCAGACAGCGAGCGGAGACGTCTCTCTCCGCTATCACGGGGCCAATAACCGTCTTTTCGCCTATGGTAACGATCCCCGGCAGGATTGTGCCTGTCATCTCCAGACAGTGGAGATTGGCGCTACCGGGCTGGTTGTCTTTGTGGGCATGGGGTTAGGGTATGGGCCCTTATGTCTGCTCGGTGAACGTCCGGAACTGGGGCGGATCATCATTCTTGAACCGTCAACGGACCTTTTTTGTGCCGCCATGTCCGCCCTTGATCTGAGGCCGCTCATTTCTTCAAGCCGAGTCTTGTTTCAGGTGGGTGCTGTTGATTTTGAGAAGTTTGAACTGGATGCCTATCGTCTGGCCTCCATTGACGATTCCCATGTTCTCCGTCATGCCCCCTCTTTTCTATGGCGGCCGGACCTGTATGTGTCATTAAATGAGCAGGCCTATATGATTTTGAACAAGATCAACGCCAGCGGCGGCACCAGCCGGCGCTGGGGGCCGACTTTCTTCAGAAATCGTCTGAGTTATCTGAAGCGCCTTCGTTATCTCAATGAAATCGATCTGCTGCACGGTGCATTCAAGGGGATACCGGCCATGCTGGTCGCCGCAGGCCCATCCCTGACCCACAGCCTGGCGGAATTGAAGAAAATTAAGAATCATTGCGTCATCATTGCCGCGGATTCCGCCCTGGCCCCACTTCTTGAGGCGGGAATTGTTCCTGATTTTGTCACCTCCATTGATTTTCTCGATTTGAATGTGGAGAAACTGGCGCCCTATCTTTCCGGGGAGTGGGAATTTTCAGTGGTGTCCATGGTGAAACAGGCACCCATCGTCAATCAGAGGTGTCCGGGGCGGCATATTTTTGCCGCCTTTCCCGAAGATCGTTCCCATGATTGGGTCATACAGGGGCTGGGCGTGAAAAGATATGTGGCCACGGCATCATCGGTTGCCCATCTTTCCCTTGGTCTTGCCCTTATTCTGGAGGCGGAACCCGTCTTTCTGGTCGGCCAGGATTTAAGTTTTACCTCGGAAGAAGAGGACCATGCCAAGGGAACCATCATCATGAAGACGGGGACCGAGCCGGAGCATGAGGTTTTTTACGTCAAAAGCATCAGTGGAGGTAAGGTGAAAACTGACCGCCAACTCATGTCTATTCAGGCTATTTTTGAGGAGATTTTTGCCAAAGCGCCTGGTCAATTTATCAACGTCTCCGCTGCCGGAGCCCATATTCAGGGAACCAGGGTCATGGAACTGGCAGCCGCCTGCCAGGAGTTCATGCAGGACGAATTGCCAGTTGCCGTTTCGAAGGTTGTTGATCACTGTATCGCCAAAAGTGTTCCTTTCCCGGTTGAAAATTTTTGCCGCATCTGTGTAAAGAATACCGCGCTTGCCAGGAAGTTGACCGCGAAACTGGACTTTTCCCTGGCCATGACGCTTAACATTAGGGCAGGCTTGAAAGTTATCCGGCAAGAAGGCCGTACTGTTATGGCAATGGGCGACTTGCCTGCTGCGCTGGTAAAAAAATTGCTGAAGGTTGATGCCGTCAATTGCGAAGTTGACAATGAGGCTGAGTTCTGGCAGCAGCTATTGGAGCTGACTTTCAATTCCCTAAGTGAAAATGACGTGAGGACGGCCCGCAATAAGAAAATACGGGAACAGGAACCATACGTGAACTGGCTTCTTGCGGAGCTTGAACGTATTGATCTTGTAAACCGGGAGAGGCGGCAGGCTTTGATGACTTATCAGGATGAGGTGGAGGGGCTGGTCGGGTTTCTGAAGCAGGAGAAAATTCTGCTGGGTCGCTATGGAAAAAAGAAATCCCTGCAGGCGGCGCTCGATCTGGCGGGATTCTATGTGGATAACCATCTTTTTCAGCAGGCCAAGAAAATTGTTGGGTCCTGGCTCGCGGGAACGCAGGAAAAAAGTGCCGCGCTTTTTGTGCTGGCGGGAAACATCTGGGCGGCGTTGCTGGATTTTGAAGGGGCGGCCAAGTTCTGGCAGCATGCGGTTGCCCTTGTGCCGGAAAGCCAGAGTGCCATATCTCTCTTCTGCCGTGAGCAGATCGGGCTCTGGCTCGGTTTTGTCGAGAGATACGGCAATGCCGGCGAAAAGGGGGACAATTTCCCTCATCTGCTGCCGATCTGGCTGGAAAGAATTTCTCAACTTATTGCTCAGAACGGCAATCTTCCCGCCGAGGTCAGGGCTATGTGGGAAAATCATTTTGGCCGTATCCGGACATGGCTTGCGGAAGGAGATCTCAGCGCGGCCAGGATTACCTTTGCCGGTTGGGAGATATTTGCGGGCAGGATGAGTGAAATTGAGTTCTGCCGGGCGTTGCTGCTCTCCGCGGAAGGAGAACGGGATGCGGCATTGCAATGCATGGCGGAACTCAATGCCGGCCAGCCTGGAAATGGCGAGTGGCTTTCCTTGCAGGCCCGCTTGACCCTGGAGTCGGGAAAGTTTGACCAGGGGATCGCTCTCCTGCAGCAGGCTGTAACTCTCGACCCATTGCAGGCCAAACTGTGGGATGAGTTAGGGGATGTCCTAGTTGCCAACGGGGATCTGGAAAGCGCGGTACTGGCATATGAGCGATGCTTTGTCGCTCTTCCGCATTATCTGGCCGCTTTGAATAAAATTGGTGACTGTTACCTTCGAGCAGAACAGTCTCAGCCTGCCATGGCCGCGTATGATGCGGTATTGGCGAAAGATCCCGCTGATACCTGGGCAAAAGACGGGAAATCCAAGGCCGAAAAGCTGGAAAGTTATTTTTCAGGCAGAAAAAATTAAAGTTGCCGGCCCTATGCGCCGATAGTGGAGAATAGAGCCGATAAGATGTGGAATCTCAGGTGAAACAAATCAGGAAAATCACGAAAGGAGGTGCCGTCTCGGGAAAAAGATAGAAAGTGCAAAGTGTATGGTTTGCGGTAAGCCGGGAAAGGATTCCCGTATTTCATTAAATCAAGGAGGAATAAATTATGGCGTTACGAATTAATACCAACGTGTCTGCCTTGGCGGCACACAAAAACATGATCAAGAACGATAATTCTCTCTCAGCCTCATTGGAGAAATTATCATCCGGTCTGCGAATCAACAAGGCTGCCGACGATGCCTCCGGTATGGCAATTGCCGACTCGTTGCGGTCGCAGGGGCTTGGTCTGGGGCAGGCGATCAGAAATGCCAATGATGGTATTTCCATGGTTCAGACCGCTGATGGTGCTCTGGAAGAATCTATCAATATCGTTAATACGATCAAGACGAAATCAATTCAGGCCGCCCAGGACGGGCAAACCACCGATTCCCGCAAGGCGATTCAGGCTGATATCGATAAGTTGATGCAGGAATTGGATATCATCGCTAAAACGACCGCGTTTAATGGGCAAAAACTGCTCTCCGGCGCTTTTACTGACAAGAAGTTCCAGATCGGTTCCTACTCTGGTGAGACGGTCGGCATTTCGATCGGTTCTTCCGAGTCCACCAAAACCGGTCATCTGACCACTGCAATCCTGAAAACTGGTGCGGTGAATGGCGGTGAAGTGCGCATGTCCATTCAGAGCAGTTTGCAGGCAACAACGGTGGCTCTGCAATCTGTAGTTCTGGCATACGATAATGACGCCCAGCATGGTTTAGGGGCTCTGGCTGATGCTATTAACAAAGTTGCCAGTGTTACCGGTGTAACCGCACAGACGGATGTGTCCGTTTCCAGTACCAATACTATTGGAGCCGGCACAACCGGTTCCGATTTTGCTATTAATGGAATCGCCATCGGTGCGGTTGAAGTTCAAGCCAATGATAACAATGGCGCTCTGGTGAATTCGATTAATCAGAAACAGGATCAGCATGGTGTGACTGCCAGCGTTGATGCGGCAGGTTTCTTGACCCTGACCGCGGCTGACGGCCGGGCCATCCAGGTTAGCGGTAACACGAGTACGGTTCTTGCCGGCAGCAACTTGAGTACCTTTGGCCAGATCAAGCTCTTCCAGATCGGCGCCAATGAGATCAAGATAAATGATGCAGCCGAGGTAATGTCCCTGAACACGACGGCAAGCCTGATAGCGGCCGATGATTTTACCACTTCTGTTGATTCGGTAATAGCGAAAGATTCCGTTATTGGCTCGCTGTCGATATTCAAAGCTGGAACTGTACTCGGCTTTGACGCCAGCGCTGGCCAGACGACAGATGCTCCTATTACAACGACCCAGGATTCCATCTTGAGAGCCGGTTCTGTACTGGGCTCCGGGACGCAGATAGAATCAGGCTCCATCCTTGGCGGTACTGCCTCCAATCAGGCTGCGGTTACTACCACGGAGGAGTCTGTTTTGAAAACCGGCTCCATCATTGGTTCCACCTCGGTGCTTTCCTCCGGAACCCTTATCACCACTCAGTTTGTCGATAGTGCTAATAATACCTACTCGGTCGGCACCACGCTGGCCAGTGATGTGACCATTAGTGATGCGGTGACCTTGACCGCCGATATGAAGATTGCCGCCAATTCAGTTTTTGCGGATGACGAGAACGTCTTTGCGGCCGGTTCGTATATCGGCGCGGATTTTGTAGTCTCAGGCCAATCCACCCAGACCCTCGGCATGACCTTGAAGTCCGGCTCAATTCTTGAATTGTCAAATGCGACCATCAAGGCCGGTTCAACCATTGGCGGGGATCTGACCACCAGCGGCGCGGAGATAACCGTTTTGACGGATATGCTCGTAAAGGCCGGTTCCGTTATCGGCAGCAACAGTGCTTTGGCCAAAGGCTCCACCATTGGCGGTAATGTCACCAACAGTGTTGCGCTTACTACTGCCGGGGAGATGACTCTGGCAGCCGGTTCGCAGTTGAGTACCGGGAGTACCATCAAGGCCGGGACCGTGCTGACCACTGACATCTGGGTAGCCGGCGGCGATGTGCTCGCGGCCGGAACCGTTCTGCAGGGTGATGCCATTACCTCGGGTACGAATTATCTCAACAACTCCTTGACCCTGAAGAGCGGATCGGTACTCTCGAGTGATTCCGTCATAGGGGCGGCCCAGACCGCGGCGAGCGGTGGGTCCGCTACAACCAGTCTGACTGATATTGAGAAATTCACCCTGTCGAGTGTTGATGTAACTTCTCAAGAGGGTGCCCAGGTGGCAATCAGTATCGCTGACTCCGCCCTGAAGAATCTTGATAAGATCAGGTCTGACCTCGGTTCCGTCCAGAACCAGCTGACCTCTACCATTGCCAATATCTCGGTAACCCGCGTCAATATTTTCTCCGCGGAATCTTCAATCCGGGATGTTGACTTTGCTGAAGAGTCTTCGAACTTTTCCAGGATGCAGATTCTGACCCAGGCCAGCACCTTTGCCATGGCTCAGGCCAATGCCAGCGCTCAGAACGTTTTGAGCCTGCTGCAAGGATAATGGCGCTTAGTTGATGGCTCATGGTCATCGGCTGATGGTTGGTGAGATATAAACCTCAACAGGGGCGATGGCCGGCAACGGCTGTTGCCCCTTTTTTTTGTGCTTCAGGAAAAAAATCTAAAGTTCCCGGTAAAAATAGACGATAATATAGGTGGAAAGAAAAGAAAATTTGCGCTGACGTGCAGAGCCGGCAGGCCCGGCGGGAGAAAACAGTCATGGCGGGATCAATAACAACACTTGGGCTCGGATCGGGTATTGATCTGCAGGACATGCTCGAACAGCTGCGCGAGATTGACCAGGAGACGGTTACGCGCAAGGAAAACCAGGTCACCGGGCTGAATGATAAGCTTACGGAAATCAGCACGGTCAGCAATAAGCTGTTTTCCTTGAAAAGCGCGGCCCTTGCTCTTTCCCTGGAAAGTAATTACTTAACACGCACCGTGGCCTCTTCCAATGAAGCGGTGGCCACGGCCTCGGTCCTTTCCGGAACTACGGTGCGTAGTGCCTCGTTGGACGTGACCCAGCTTGCCACCAGCAGTTCCTGGCTGGCGGGAGCGGGCGCCGATTCCGCCACGGAAGCGATTTATGGCGAGCCCATCGGCCAGATATCGACAAACTCCGACATCACGAATGCCAACACCACGCCCGTTCTGACCACGGGGCAGGCCTTTACCGTTACTTACGGGGATAATGATCCCTTTCCGTCGACCGCCATCACCATAAATGATGGTGATATTGCCGCCTTTGACGCGGATACCTCCGGCGCCCTGTCGTTGGATGAACTTGCCGCGGCGATCAACGGCGATGCGGCCAATGTGGAGGATGTGGCCAATCTCGGGGCAAGCCTGACCGGCAGGCTGGTCACCGCCACGGTGGCAAGCGACGATGACGGTAACTATTATCTGGAAATAACAAGCGATTATGTGGGGGCCTCGGGCGGTAACCACCGGGTTGCCGTCACCACCAATGATTCGGTTCTTGATTTCACCGGGTCAACCAAGGAGCTGACTTTTCAACTGGGGGGCACCCAGGCCACTGATAACGCCCTTGGTCTGGGCAAGAGCTTTTCCATCACCTATGATAACAGCGGCAGCCCGGTTACCATGACTATTGATGCCGCGGACTTTGCCGCCGCCGACACCGATGTATCCGGCTATCTCTCTTTTGAAGAGCTGGCTGAGGCAATCAATACGGATACGGAAAATTTGGCAGGCAGCGGCAGCGGTCACGGCGCCTATGTCTGGGCCACCGTGGAAACCGATGTCGCCAGCGGCAACAGCTATCTGCGGGTGGTCAGCGACAACGGCGGCGCCGGCAGGGACGAGAAGGTGACCATTTCCGCCAGTGACGCCAGTCTTGGCATTGTATCCGACAGTATCACCAGTCAGATTGTCAGCAGCCTCGGCAACACTTTCACGGTTGAGCTCAATTCAGCCACCACCTTGTCTGGTCTCTCTTCCGCAATAAATGACGCCACCGATAATCTCGGGGTTACCGCCACGGTCATTGATGACGGTTCACTCACCGGTTCCTTTTATCTCAGCCTGGTGGCGGATGGGGTGGGGGAGGAGAATCGCCTCATCTTCCCGGCCGGGCAGAGCTATCTCGATCTGTTGCCCATGGTGGAAAAACAGGGGAACAACACATCCCTCAATGCCAAATTTCTTCTGGACGGCATTAATTTCCAGCGCCAGGGCAACACCTTTTCCGATGTCTTGACCGGGGTAAGTCTTACCTTGGAGGGGGAGGGGAAATCGACCATAACCGTCGGCAGTAACAATGATCAGATAAAAGAGATGATTAAGAGCATGGTCACTGCCTATAATGAGGCGGTGCAGGAGGTGAAGTCAAACTCCTCTTATGATCCGGATACCGAGGAGTTCGGCATCTTGGCGGACACCTCCCTTCGTTCCTTGTCTACTGTGCTGCGCAGTCTGATGACCACCACGATCAAGGGCAGCAATGACTATATCTCCTATGATTATGACCCGGTCGCCAAGGAGTTGATCAAAACGGATACGAACATTTACACCTTGTTTGGCCTGGGCATGGAGTTTGAGCGGGACGGCACCATCAGCCTGAACGAAGAGACACTTGATGCAGTCATGTCGGAACGGGCGGAAGAGGTGGAGGCCTTTTTCCTCGGTGACCCTGACGGCGGTATCACGGGATTCGCCGATGTTGTGAATGACATGATGCGAACCATGACCGGCTCCGAGGGACAGCTTGTCGGCGAGGAGAATTCCGTGCAGGACAGGATCGATGCCCTGGAACTGAAGATTGAAGCGGAAAATGCACGGCTGGACAAAAAATATGAATTATTGGCTAAACAATTCATCGAATTGGACCGATATATGAATCAGATGACAAATCTGTCAAGTTATCTGTCCACCCAGTTTGACAGCATCGCCAATGCCTGGGGTGGCGGGAGTTCAAAATAAAAGACTGTAAAGTGATTATCGAAACAATGCAGCAAAGGGGAGAGAATAATGAATTCGCTACATGCCCGTAATGCCTACAGACAATCTGAGGCCCAGTCCAAAATTCATCCTGTAAAACTGATTCACCTGATGTATGAACGGACCCTGGTCCATCTGGATAAGGCCATGGCGGGGATTGCCGGGAAAGACCCGAAAAAGCGCGGGGAGCATCTGGGCAAGGCTATAGCCATTATTGCCGAATTGAATGCCTCTGTCAAAGAGGATGACAATTCGGAAGCCGCCCTGTTTTTAAGGGGGCTTTATGGCGCTATCCTGCTTGAGCTGCCCAAGGCGGCAATCAATAATGACGCGCAGATTCTGGGCCAGACCTTTTCCTATATCAAACGGTTGAAAGAGATATGGGAAGAGACGGCCATGAAGGAGATGCTGGCGCAGCAAAAGGGGAGCGCCAAAGACGACACTCTTGCCAGGGCCAGCGAAGAAAGGTATGCCGAGTCCGAGCCGAAGGCGGCGCTGCAGGGAGTGTCATTTTCCATTTGAGGAGACGCCGTCGGTTATGGGAAACGAAGTGAAATCAGGCAAGGAAGAAGCTGTATTGCATGAGCTTGCCGCGGCTTTGGCCGAGTTTGCCGGAATGCAGCGGGAGCATGGGGCCATGCTTGCCGGAAACAGGTTGAAAACTCTGGCCGGCTGGGTTGAGAGAAGACAGCAGGTTTTTTTGCGCCTGCGGCAATGCCTTGAGCGATTTGATCCCTCCGTGGTGCCGGGCGACAGTGAACTGACTGTGCTGATTCATGAAAGAATGAGAGATATTCTGCACGGAGAGCAATCGCTTGCCGCGCAGGTGGGACAACAGCGAGAAGCAATCCAGGGACAATTGCGGATTCTGCGGAAAGGCAAAGTTGTGGTCAAGGGATACAGTCTTTACGGTGGGGCCGGTCCCAGACCGAAGTACTTGAGTAATAGGACGTGAAAGTCAAACAAAGTTGGAGGTTGTCATGGATGTCAACGTAACCACGGATGTCAAAGTGTATGGTGCTCCCCCTGTGTCGGCGGTGGAGCTGGAAGATGCCCAGAAGCCGTCCGTGCCGCCGGTGCAGGAAGGCAGCGAGGCCGTGACCGTCAAGTTAAATGACCGCGCCCTGCATGGCAAAGGCGAAAAAGAGGAGCAGCAGAAGAAGGGTGAGCTGACCAAGGAGGATATCGAGGAGGCTGTCAAGGATATAGACAAACGCCTCGCCTCAATGGGCAGCGCCTTTCGTTTCGGTTATTTCAGCCATCTTGAGACAAAAAGTATTGTCGGGCAGCTGCGCGACAAAAAAACGGATAAGGTCATCAAGCAGTTTCCCTCTGAGGAAGTTCTCAAATTGAGGGAAAAACTGCAGGATCTTATCGGGCTGCTTTTTGACGAAAAAGTCTGATCCACCCGCTCTCTAATTTTCCATCCTGCTGCGCCGGGACGGCACTGCCGTCTTCAACGGGAGACGTGCGTCTTTCCCTTACCAGGCCTGAAATCCCTTTCCCCTGATTATTTTTCCGCGCTATTTTTTTTCTTGACAACCCATCTGTCCCATCTTATATAAGTTTGTGTGAAAAATGAATAAGAATTCATTATGTGTTAGAGAGGACTAATCTGACTTTAACTTGATTACTTAAAGGAGACTGAATCAAATGGCAAAATTAGTTGCGCCTCACGGCGGCAAAGGTCTTGTGTGTGCTCTTCTTCATGGAAGCGAACTGGCTGCGGAAAAAGATAAAGCCGCCGGCCTGAAAAAAATCGATGTAAGCGCGCGCGCGAAAGGCGACTTGATCATGATGGGTATCGGTGGTTTCAGCCCTCTGTCAGGTTTTATGAATAAGGCCGACTGGAAAGGCGTTTGCGAGAAAATGCAGATGGCTGACGGCACCTTCTGGCCCGTACCCATCACCCTGGATATCGCCAAGGCTGATGCTGATGCCGTCACTGTTGGTCAGGAAATTGCTCTCGTGCACAAAGGCGAGTTGATGGCCACCATGAAGGTCACCGAGAAGTTCGAGATGACCGAGGCTGACAAGAGATGGGAATCCGAGAAGGTATTCAAGGGCAAGGGCGCGGACAGCGCCGACGATAAATTTTGGGCAGTTGCCATGGAAGATCATCCAGGCGTGCAGATGGTTATGGGCCAGAAAGAGGTCAACATTGCCGGTCCGGTTAAGGTTCTCTCCCAGGGCGAATACCCCACCGAGTACAAGGGCGTCTACCTGACCCCGGCCGAGACCCGCGCCATGTTCGAGGAAAGAGGCTGGTCCAAAATTGCCGCTCTGCAGCTTCGTAACCCCATGCATCGTTCCCACGAGTATCTGGCCAAGATCGCCATCGAGGTATGTGACGGCGTTCTGATCCATTCCCTGATCGGCAACCTGAAACCCGGCGATATCCCAGCCGATGTTCGCGTCAAAGCCATCGATACCCTGTGCGAGCATCACTTTGTCAAAGACAACGTCATCCAGGCCGGTTACCCGCTGGATATGCGTTATGCCGGTCCCCGCGAAGGTCTGCTGCATGCCACCTTCCGTCAGAACTACGGCGTTAACAACATGCTGATCGGTCGTGATCATGCCGGTGTTGGCGACTTCTACGGTCTGTTCGAGGCTCAGGAGATCTTTGACACCCTCCCGACCACCGGTGATGCAGGCAAGGATCTGCAGTGCAAGCCGATGAAGATCGACTGGACCTTCTACTGCTCAAAATGCGATGGCATGGCTTCTCTGCGTACCTGCCCGCATGACAAGGCAAGCCGTGTTATCCTCTCCGGCACCAAACTGCGTAAGGCCCTGTCCGAGGGCGCCGAAATTCCTGATCATTTCGGCCGCGAAGAGGTTCTTGTTATCCTCCGCGCCTACTATGAAGGCCTTACCGAGAAAGTGGCAGTCAAGATGCAGGGCGCCGCTTCCGGTTCAGCGATGTAATTGCTGAAGCAGTAAGTTTTAGTGTAATAAAAAAAGGAGATGCTGAAAGGCATCTCCTTTTTTTGTTGGTGCTTGGTTCTTATCCGCTTATTCCGCTCGGAGAGCGATGTGCGAGCCGTCCTGGGACAAATTGATCTTGCCCTCCCTGGCCAGCCAGCCGACTGCGCAAAATACCATGGCGTTTGAGTTGTTGCGTTTCATGATGGCGCTGACGAGTTTTTCCGTTGCCATCTCCCCGTGCTGGCTGAGATGCTCATAGATTTCTCCGGCCACAAAGCCAATCTGATCGTTCAGGACCATGTCGCCCTTGGTGCTGAAAGGAGATTTGGCTTTTTTGGCGACTTCCTTGGTTATTTTCTTGGCGTTGCTGCTCAGGCGGGAAACCGTTTCCTCAACCTTCTTTTTGATTTCCCTGCCTGTTTTTTCGGCCTTGAAACTGGAACGGGCAATGGCTTTGCCCACTTCCTTGCCGGCATCGATCAATTTTTTTTCAGCAGATGATTCTTTTTTCGCTTCTTTCTTTTCAGTCATTGAACTTCCTCCATGGGCAATAAATCAAGAGAACCTAAGCTGTTACTATATGCTAATACTCTAGCGGAACTGATTTTATTGTCAAGCGACTTGCAATGGCTGAAAAAAAATGTATGGTGCTGCAAAATACATTACAAAGTGATAGGGGATTGCACATGAAAATAATTGATGTTGGTTTGGGCAACAGATCATATCCCATCATGCTTTCGGCCGGATTGCTCGACAGCGTCGGCCGGGAACTGCGGCAGAGAAACATTGCCAAACGGTATGTGGTCGTGGCCGATGACCGGGTGGCGGAACTCTACGGCAAACAGCTGCTCGACTCTTTACGAAAAGAGGGACTCAGCTGTGACCTGCTCACCTTCCCGCATGGTGAAGCCAGCAAGAATTTAACAACCATCGGCCGGCTGGCAAGCTCCCTGGCCTTGCTCGGGGTGGATCGCAAGGATTGCCTGGTTGCTCTGGGTGGCGGGGTTACCGGCGATATCACGGGATTTGTCGCCGCCATTTACATGCGGGGCATTCCCTTTGTCCAGGTGCCGACCACATTGCTGGCTCAGGTGGACAGCTCGGTCGGCGGTAAAACCGGGGTTGATATCCCCGAGGGGAAAAACCTGGTCGGCGCCTTTTATCAACCCCGGGCGGTGTTTATCGACAGCCGGGTGTTGGTGAGTCTGCCGCCTGCCGAGCTGTCAAACGGGCTGGCGGAAGTGATCAAGTACGGCGTCATTTATGACCGGGATTTTTTTGATTTCCTGGCCGGCCACCGGGAGCGGATTCTGCAGCTGCATTTGCCGGTCATTGAAGAGGTTGTTGCCCGCTGCTGCCGGATCAAGGCGGCGGTGGTGGCCGCGGACGAGAAGGAGGCGGATCTAAGGCGTATCCTTAATTACGGACATACCCTGGGGCACGCGGTGGAGGCGGCCTCGGAGTTCTCCATCGCCCACGGCATGGCAGTGGCCATGGGTATGGTGGCCGCCAATAAACTGGCGGTGGCGAAAGCGCTTCTGGCGCGGCAGGACGCCGAGACAATCAACAATCTCATTGCCGGCTTTGCTCTGCCGGCACGGATTCCGACAGAGTATGACCGGAGGCTGATGAAGTCGTTTTTGAAGACGGATAAAAAGGCAGTAGGGGGCAAGCCTTTTTTTGTTCTGCCGGTAACGATCGGCAAGGTGATCATTACCGATGATGTGGCGGACGAATTAATTGATGCGGCTTTATCAGAATGATTACACTTTCATGAGCCATGAGCCATGAGCCATGAGCCATGAGCCATGAGCCATGAGCCATCAGCCATCAGCCATCAGCCATGAGCCATCAGCCATGAGCCATGAGCCATGAGCCATGAGTCATGAGCCATCAGACCGCGCAGCGGAATCCTATGGTATTTGACCAGGTGTCTGTCTCCAGAAGGCGCGCGGCTGTCGTGATCCCCGCTTTTGAGGTCCAGCACCCCCCCTTGAGTACATAGATCGGCCTCGACACCCCGGATAAGGCCCGGGCCGGGGTATGGAGCGAGGCGCTCCACTCAAAGACGTTGCCCAGCTGATCATAGACCCCGAACGGGCTTATGGACTGTCTGCCGTGGCGGGTAACAGGGGTCGTGTCTCCCGCGAGGGAGGATTCGGTGTTGGCCAGTTCGGCATGCCACTCATTGCCCCATGGGAAGAGAAACCCTTCAGATCCCCGGGCCGCCGCTTCCCATTCATCCTCGCTGGGCAGCCTCTTGCCCGCCCAGGCGGCAAAGGCCAGGGCATCCCGGCGGCTTACCTGCACCACCGGATGATTGGCCTTGTTTTCCAGGGAGCTGTCAGCTCCTTTGGGGTGACGCCAGTTCGCGCCCTGCACCCGGTGGGAACTGGCCCCCCTGGCAATGGATAAAACACTGCGGCCCGTATCCGGATCGACCCTGTTGCAGAGGCGTGGCTCGACCACGGTACCAAAACCGCTCTTCTCGGCATCGGTTTCGTAGCCGGTTTCCCGCACAAAAAAATCAAAAAGATCATTGGTCACCGGCAGTTGGCTGATATAAAAGCCGGGCAGGAAAATTTTCCTGGCGGGACGTTCATTGGCAAGGGGCTTGTCCCTGCCGGTCAGATAGTCTCCCGCGGGGATTTTGATGAACTTGGGCATGAACCGTTCGAGAATCTGGGCGATATAGTCGTCATGGCTTTCCGCAAGGGTTTGCGGTGGTGCAGCGAGGGCCTCCCCGGCTTCGATATAATGGCTGAGATCCAGGGGACGGGCTGAATCGTTCGGTTTGCCTTCCTCGTCGCCAATACCTGCCCGCGGTTCCTCCTGGCTGCCTGCCAGTTCCTCTTCGATGATCTCCGCCTGGTCGAGGATGTCCATCTCCTCATCCACGAGAATTTCCTCGAAGTCGTCGACGGGAATTTCCTCGGCATCCATGCCGGACTCGAGCCCAGGCCCTGCATCCGCTCCTGATCCCCCACCATCCAAGGGGGCCGCTTGGCCCGGTCCTGTTCCTTGCCTTGGCGGGGCCATGGGTGCTTCCCCCAGGTCAACCTCCGCTTCGCTGCCTTCTGCGGTGATCTCGGCCTGGTCGAGGATGTCCGTCTCTTCATCCACGAGAATTTCCTCGAAATCGTCGACGGGAATTTCCTCGGCATCTATCCCGGACTCGAGCCCAGGCCCTGCATCCGCCCCTGATCCTTGCCCACCCTCCAGGAGAGCCGCGGCTCCCGCCGCCGCTTGGCCCGGTCCTGTTCCTTGCCCTGGCGGGGCCATGGATGCTTCCCCCAGG
>JACRCD010000014.1 GCA_016219175.1 Deltaproteobacteria bacterium
TCGTCACTGAACCGGGTGTCAATGAGGATGATGTTGCCGTTTTTGACAAACTCGTGGGAGGAGTAATTCGGCAAATCAGCTTTCACCCAGGCGGGTTCCCCGTCCAGATAAACGCGGACATTGTTGTAGCCCATTTTTTTCGCCAGACCGGCGGAAGTGGTGGACATGCCTCACGTGACCCCGCCGCAATAGAAAACGAGGATTTTGTTCTTGTCCGCGGGCAAAACATTCGCCATCTCTTCCTGCAGCACGGCAACAGGGATGGAAACCGCCCCGGGTAAATGTGATTGGTCATAGCGGCTCGCCGGCCGCGAATCGACCAGCAAGAAATCCGTGCCGCCACCAATGAGTTGCTCCATCTCCTCGGTCTCAATCTCGGTCACGCCTTCCGGAAGTTTAGCGAGTTTGGGTTTGATGACAGTGGCTACCCGGTCCTTGCCGCGCAACTCGTAGATGATAATCGCCGCTGCTTCGTTGACCGCGTACTTAAGGCCGGTCGTCCCGTCATCGATCTTGAGCATGACCGTTTTGGCGCTGTCCCCCTCGTCGACCTCAATCGAGACCGTTTTCGCCTTGTCGGACAACCCGACAATTTTGCCGGTATAGACATTCTCCGCGACCTTCTGCTCGACCGCGGCCGGCGCCGGGATGACGGCCGCTTCCCGAAACCCTTGCAGTTCCGCGCAGCCAACGCCAGACAGTGCGATGATCAGTGACAGGGGCAGCATCTTGGACATGCCTTTTTTCACGAGAACCTCCTTTGGGCGGGTGATAAGCATTGTTTTCCAGGGGGGACATCATTATCAGGAATTCGTATTAAAGATTATTGAACCGCATTGTCAATACAAAATTAAAAACTCCGTTTTCCGTGGAAAATGCCGCCTGGAATGGTGATGCTGAATCAATGCCGTTAACTTAAGCAGTCTGCCACGGAAACCCCGGGAGGTCCCGGCAGATTAAGAAAAAAAATTCCGTGGTTTCAGAGGGTTCCGTGACCAAAAGACACTCGGCCCCGAATCATGAACCGAACCTGCCGGCAAATTTCCGCCAGTATGATATGGGTAGAGATGGTGAATTTACATCTTTTGCGGAGCGGAGCTGACTTGATCCTTGCATTCCGCCAGAATCTCACGGAATACGGGCAGGATATTGTAAAAACAGGCATGTATTTCCGGATCAAAATGACTGCCCTTGCCTTCATTCATGATCTGCAGCACCTTTTCCTCAGGCATGGCCGCCCGGTAAACCCTGTCGTTGCTCAAGGCGTCATAGACATCGGCGACCGCCACAATGCGGGCCGCGGCGGGAATGGCCTCACCCCGCAAGCCTTGGGGATATCCGCTGCCATCCCATTTCTCATGGTGAGACAGGGCAATACTGGCTGCCAGCTGCAACAGGGGAATGGAGGAGCCCCCCAGAATGCGTTCCCCGATTTCGCTGTGCCCCTTGATGATCTGGAATTCATCGGCGGAAAGCTTGCCCGGTTTACGGAGGACCTCGTCGGGGATGCCGATTTTACCCACATCGTGCATGGGGGCGGCGATCCGTAAATAATCGATGATCTCCTGCTCCCAGCCCAGGGCCTCCGCCATGGCGGCGCTGTACAGACCCAGCCGTTTGATATGTTCCCCGGTTTCCTCGTCCCGGTAACCGGAGGCGGAAATGAGGCGGAGGGCGATTTCCTCTTCCCGGCGCCGGATGTCCCTGGTGCGGTCGCGCACCTCCTGCTCCAGCCTATGCTCATATTCCTTGCTGGCTATGGTCAGGCGGCGGCGCTCCAGGGCATTGACCACATTGATGATGAACTCGTTGCGGTCAAAGGGCTTGATCACATAGCCGAAAGCCCCGAGCTGCAAGGTATTGACCGCCGTTTTCCTGTCATCAACAGCAGTTGCCATGATCACCGCCGTATCAGGATACACCTCCTTGACGATTTCGAGGAGCTCGATGCCGTTCCGGCCCGGCATCATGATATCGGAGATGATCAGTTCATATTGCTGTTGCTGAAGCAGATCCAGGGCATCATCCACATTGGTCGCCGTATCGCAGCCGAAGCCCTCTGAGGCCAGCCAGCGTGAAATCATGGTGCCGATTGATTGGGTATCGTCGACAGCGAGTATTTTCGTTGCGCCAAAACCCTTTGCCTGCTGTTTGTTATCATTCATTGTTTTTTTGGCCTATTTCGTTGGATTGGATTCTGCCGCGGTGACACCTGGCAAAGATATAAATGCAGGACGTGCCCTCATTTTTTTACCACAATGTGCTGATCGAAGTAAAGCATATTTGTGTTAGCCAGCAAACGACAGCGAAGCTCCCCGGCATGGCGGAATTTATGTTACTGATCGCGGAGTGCGGGGAAAATCCGTCAGTTCCGCCGCGGGGGGCCGAGGGGATCGGCAAAAGGAGCCCGCCCCCCATTTTTGCCCGCCAGAGGGATTTTCCCCGCCTGGTCAAAAGCAAAGGTATGGCCCAGGATGCCGAAGCCGCCAACCTGAATTTTCCC
This sequence comes from Deltaproteobacteria bacterium, assembly GCA_016219175.1. Classification (GTDB taxonomy): domain Bacteria; phylum Desulfobacterota; class Desulfobulbia; order Desulfobulbales; family SURF-16; genus SURF-16. Next base: position 2,504 of record JACRCD010000014.1, read on the forward strand.
CGTGAGACGGAAATCGAGTTCCTCGCCGTGCTGGATCTCATTAAAAAACCGGAAAAGATCCGCATAGGCGCTGGCCAGGCGAAGATCCAGAGTGCCGAACTCACGGGCTCCGATATCCAGCCGGCGCAATGCCTGGCCCGACGAAACCCGCACCCCGTTCAACCGGAGCTCATATTCCACCCCCTCAACACTGAGCGACACGTCGTTGGGATTGAACAGCCGGAGATTGGCCACCAGATTGATGTGACTCAGGGTGACCTCATCCATGACGAGCCCCATGAGATTAACCTCCGGGGCCACGGGCCGCAGGGCGGCGCAGGACGTAAGCAGCAGGGCGGCCAGCAGGCCGAACAGCGCTACGCGCATCTTTTTCTCCCCTCAAAATCCTTATACAAGCAGAGATTATCGGTATTTATACGCATTATGCCCGAAAAGCACCGCAAATGTCAAAGAGAAAAGCTGTGCAACCTCTGCCCCGCCAGAGCATGGACCAGGGAATGCCGGGCGGATGCCCCCTGAAACCCCTTTATCATTTCAGTAAAGAAGCGTATAAATTATTATCGGCATTTATGGGGGCCCTGCCTCATCATTCTGCATCGGGACAGCACCGTGATCAAAAAAGTAAAGGTAGAAAAACTCAGGCCCGGGATTTTTGTCCACGATTTCAACACCGACTGGAATTCCGGCAATCTCCTCACCAATCAGACCCTGATTCGAGACGTCAAAATCATCGACATCCTGCACTCCTGGGGCATCAAGGAGGTCTATATCGATACGGACAAGGGCTTTGACGTCAGTGACGCCAAGCCGGCCCTCGAGGCGCGGCTGGATACCGATAGCGCCCTGCGGGAGATGGCCAGGGAGAAACCCGCCGCCGCAAGCAATTTCCCCCTCAAGGAAGAGATCCTCCTGGCCAAAAAGATCAAGAAACAGGCGGTCAATGTCATCATGAAGGCCATGGAAACCGTGCGGGAAGGCAAACCGCTGGAAACGGAAAACGCCTATCAGCTCATTGTCCAGATGGAAAAATCCATCGCCCGCAACAGAGATGCCCTTGTCCTGCTGACCAGAATCCGAAGGAAGGATGAGTACACCCTGATGCATTCCATCAGTGTCGGGGCTTATATCATAAACTTCTGCAACTTCTTCAAGCTGCCGCTGAAACGGACATTGAGCCTGGCCATCGGCGCCTTGTTTCACGACATCGGCAAAACCAGGATACCGCTGGCCATTTTAAACAAGCCGGGCAAGCTTGACGACAAAGAATTCGCCGAAATGAAGCGGCACTCCCTTTATTCCGCCGAGATTCTGCAAAACGCCAGGAATTTGCCCCGGGAGGCCTTTGACATGGGTCTGCATCACCATGAACGATACGACGGCACGGGCTACCCGGATGGCCTGCTGGGCGAGGCCATCAAATCAGGCTCCCAACTCGTGGCCATCGCCGATGTCTATGACGCCATCACCTCGGACAGATGTTACCGCAACGGCATGGACAGGGTGGAAGGACTGCGCAAACTCTACGAATGGTGCGAATATCACTTCAACAAGGATCTGACGCATAAATTTATCCGCAGCATCGGGGTTTACCCCATCGGCACCTGCGTCAGGCTGGAAAGCGGGCGCATCGGCGTGGTGGTGGGCTCCACCGAAAGCATGGCCCAGCCCGTGGTCCGCATCTTTTTTGACGATGAAAAAAAGAGCGCCGTCGCCGGCCACGATCTTGACCTGTCCAAGACCGATGATCAGGTTGTCGGCTATGAGGAGTCCGATAAATGGGACATCAAGGGCATGAATATCTTTGAGGAAATCACGGCGGATCTTTTCGCCGGCTGATCGCGGCGGGAAAAAGGGCCGGACGCGGATGGGCAGGGTCAGGCAGGGCCGCGGATCACCTCTTGCCGTGTTCCTGGAGAAAGGCAAGGTACGGCCCGAACAGCTGCTCATAGTCCCGCAATCCCTTGCCCAGGACAACCGCCATTTTCCCCACATCCCGGTCATTGACCACCAGATTGGCGCTGGCGGCAAGGGCCTGCAGATCATAGCCGGTCTGAAACCGCGGACCGATCAGCACATAATAAATGGAGCGCCTTGCCGTCATGGGCAGCCATTTCAGGTGCCGATGAAATTCCGATTTCTCCAGGGCAACCCCATCGCCGCCAGTCTGCATGACCACGGCGGCAAAATTGACAAATTTCATTTTTTCCAGAGCCGCGGTCTCGGAATCAACTGCTTCAACCTGATAGCCGAAATCCTCGAGAACTTCGGCAACGATAGTTTTCGCCTCTCCTTCCGCCATGAAAATCATGGCCGCTGGCACATCCTCCATGCGACGCGGCGCATCGTCTTCTCCCTTGCGCAGCCAGCTGATATCCGGGGGCAACGGCGGCTCGGGCAGCTTGCCGGACGAAGCGGGCGTGACACCGCCTCCCTTGCCCGGCTGGGGTTTTACCTTGGCCACCTCCTGCCGGGGCGGCGCATTTTTTTTCATGATGTCCGGGAAAAGGTCAAAGGCGCTCTTGCCTGTAATCCCTGATTTACTATCTGCAGCCATTTTTTCCGTTCATTGCCATGAATTGAGCATTACGAATGAGCCTCTTGCAAAATGAACTTGTGTGTCATTCCGAACGTAGTGAGGAATCTTTAATTGCCTTGATTTTATTAGATTTCTCCCTTCGGTCGAAATGACAGGAACCACTCTTTTGCTTATTTTGCAAGAACCTCGAATGCAAGATACCGGCGCATATTTTTAGTTAACTTTTCCGGGCAAGGTCTGTCAAATCAATTCATGCGCCACAGGCAGCCATAATACCGCGGCATCCATGTTTCCCATTTTCGGACCAGGTCGGCAGCTGCGTGACGCGGCACGGGTCAGACAAACGGATCGCGCCGCTGAAAACGGCCATGACTCAGGCGGGCGATAAGCTGATCCAGCCGGCTCCAGAACCAGTGGCGCAGCCTGCCCGGCCAGCCCGGCCTGGCCACATCCGCCAGCCTGATCTCCATGGCTGCCTCGCAGTCGGCGGCAAACATCGTGGCGAACCGCCCGGCAAAGTCCTTGTCAAGTATTTCCTGGTTGCCCTCCAGATTCCAGCGCAGGTTCCAGCGATCGAAGTTGGACGACCCCAGCGACAGCCAGTCATCGCAGAGCACCGCCTTGTAATGCAGAAAGCGGGGCTGATACTCGAAGATGCGCACTCCGGAAAGGAGGAGACGCGGATAGAAACGGCGGCCGATCTGCCGCAGCACGGGATGATCCATGCAGGGACCGGGCAGCAGCACCCGAACATCCACATTGTTGCGCGCGGCGCTTCTCAGGGCGCGGCGGATTTTGCCCGAAGGCACGAAGTAGGGGGTGGCGAGCCACACCCGCTTTTTCGCTCGCCGGGCATAAATAAAAAAAGCCCGTTTGATTTCTCGATGGCCCAGGGTGCTGTTGATTGCCACGCGGCCGCGAAGCTGCCCGGCCGCGGCAGGCTGGACAGGAGCAAGAGGCAGCACGGCGCCGGTCGCGCGGCGCCAGACCTTGCGAAACGACTCCACCCAGTCCGCCACCACGAGCCCTGTCATTTCAAGCATGGTTTCGCGCCAGTGGTTTTCGGGGGAAACCGCCGGATCGAAGTCATCGGTCAACCCCGTGCCGCCGACAAAGGCGCGGGTCCCATCGACAACCAACAGCTTGCGATGATCACGAAGCAGCCGGTCCAGATGAAAAAATTGCTGCAGCCGGAAAGGATTGAAATAAGCCAGGGTCAGGTTGGCATGGGACAGACGGCCGGCGTCATGGCTGGTAAGACCGAGCGCGCCGAAGGCGTCAAACAGCACCCAGACCTTCACCCCCCGTTCGGCTGCCTGCAGCAGGGCGTCAATAAAACGGTCAGCCACCCGGCCCGACTCGACCAGATACATCTCAAGCAGGACAAATTCCCGGGCCGTGGCGATGGCCGCCAGCATGGCCGGAAAAAACGAGCCGCCGTCGCCATGCAATTGCGCCAGGTTCCCGTCTCGCCAGGGAAACCGTTCAGCATGCAGCAACTTTTTCATAGGAGGCGGTTCCGGCCCATGGCAGAATGGCTCCACCCGGCCTTCAGCGGGTCTCGATCCCCTGGGCGCGGATGTGCTCTTTCACGGCGGCAATGGGCACCTCCCGGCGATGGAAAATCCCGGCGGCCAGGGCCGCCTCCGCCCCGGTCTCGGCAAAAACCTCCGAGAAATGCTCCACCCGCCCCGCCCCGCTTGAGGCGATGACCGGGATGGTGACCGCCCGGCGCACCTGATTGATCAGCTCCAGATCAAAGCCTGAGTTGGTGCCGTCCTTGTCAATGCAGTTCAGCAGAATCTCGCCCGCCCCCAGCTCCTGGCAGGTTTTGGCCAGCTGCACCACATCCACGTCGCGCCCTTCCCGGCCGCCCTTGACCGTGCACTGGTACCAGCAATACTGCTCGCCATTAAGCCCGGGAAAGGCGGTTTTGATGGTGTGGTGCGCTGTCTCCTCCGGGCTTTTCACGTACACCCGGCGCGGGTCGATGGAGATGACCACGGCCTGGGCGCCATAGACAAAGGAGATCTGCTCAATCGAGCTGTTGCCCGTTTTTGTGGTGCCGGCCAGATACTCTTCCACCGTGTAGACCGCATCGCTGCCGATGGAGATTTTGTCGGCCCCGCTGCGGAAATATTGCGCGGCCACGTCCAGGGCAGAATAGCGCTTTCCTTCACTGTCGGTGAACTCGCGGATGCCGCCGCCGATGGTCAACGGCACAAAGACATTCTCCGAGGTTTTCTCCAGCACCTCCAGCATGGGCTGATCCTTTAATGGGAAATCGCGGAAACCGGTGATATTGAGAAAGGTGATCTCGTCGGCGCCCTCTTCATAATAGCGGCGGGCGAGCTCCACCGGCTTGCCCAGGTTGCGAACCTCGCCCTCTTCCCGCACGTCATACTGGTCGCCCTTGGTCACCACCAGATCCCCGTTATCATTGCTGCGCACATCAAGGCAGGCGATGATCCGCTTGGCGAGCTTTGTCACCCCCTGCCCCGCCGCAACCTTGGCTGGGCACGATACGTTCAGCTCCGAGCCGGCCAGAAAATTCCCGAGAATACGCAAGCCCGCCTCTCCGCTTTTTTCTGGGTGAAACTGCACCGCCGCCACCTTGCCCTTCTGCACGCCGCTGACAAACTCCTCGCCGTAATGGGTGGTGGTCAGCAGCCAGTCCCGGCTTTCCTCATCGAGTCCGGCCCTGAAGGAGTGGACAAAATAGAGTTTTTCCCCTTGATGGCCGTTAAACAGGGAGGACTGCTTTCTGAGGATGATACCGTTCCAGCCGATCTGCGGCACGGCAAGCGCTGATGTCTCGAACCGTTTGATCTGGCCGGGAATAATGCCAAGCCCCGCCACTCCGGGCGTCTCCTCGCTCCCTGCAAAAAGGGTCTGCAAACCGAGGCAGATGCCGAGAAACGGCTTATCCGCCCGGAGGTGGGCCAGCAGCGGCTCCACGTAGCCTAGGCTTGCCAGCCGCGCCATGGCGCTGCCAAAGCTGCCGACGCCGGGGAAGACCAGTTTTTCCGCCCGGCGGATATCATCGGGACAGGTCACGTCCTGTACCGCAAACCCCAGTTTTTTAATGGCATTGCGCACGCTGCGCACATTGCCCGCCCCGTAATCCAGTAATGTGATCATCTTTGTACCCAACTATCCTGAATTTGACTTTTCCGCATGTCAGCCATCAGCCATCAGCCATCAGCCATCAGCCATCAGCCATCAGCCATCAGCCATCAGCCATCAGCCATGATACCTGTCTTTTCCCCGGCCCGCAACCTTCTTTGCACAGCCGCGCAGGCGGCAAAACAGGAGGGAGGCGCGGATCAGCCGTCGCCCAGCGCCACGATCTTGTCCCCCGCAGCCGCCACCTCGGCAAAGACCTGCCGCGGATCATCTTCATACCGCCGGGAAAAATGAAAAGGAACCAACAGCTCCGCTCTAGCGGCCTGACCGATTTCTCCGCAGGCCCGGGCGGTCAGATGGCCGCTCAGCTCGCCATATTTCCGGTCAACCTCAAGAAAACCCGCTTCACAAAACAGGGTATGGGCGCCCTTGGCCAGTCCCAGCAGTTTGTCGCGGTTGGCCGCCGTATCGCTCAGATCCGTGGCATAGACCAGCTTGCTGGCTGGGGTGATTTGGAGCAGCTCATCCGCCAGTTGGCCGGCGGGGGTTTGCGAGCCGTCCGGCAGCCGGATCAACGCCTGCCGGTCGCCGGCGGCCAGCCGCTTCTTGAGTTCGCCGAGCCATGGCCCGCCGGCCGGACAGGCCTCCCCCAACCGTTCCTTGATGACATTCAATTTGGGCGGCAGTTCCAGGCCATAGGCCAGCACCGGGATAGCGCCGTGGGCCAGGGTCACAGCCCGCACCCGGCACTCCGCATCGTCAAGCAGCAGACCGGACGGGGCAAGACGGGATGCAAGTTCCACCCTGCCTGATTTTCCGGCCTGCAACCCGTAGACAACGAGATGGTCGTCATGGAGTTCGCTGACCGCAAAACTTGGCCCGCTCTCGCCGATGCGATCCCAATGGATGCCGTTGATCAGATTGGCGATATGATCCGCCAGACCCGGCGGACCAAAGAGCCGGCAGGTCGTCAGCACGCCGATGCGGGAGCGCAGCAGCCAGAGAAAACCGCAGATGTGATCAATGTGGGCGTGGCTGATAAAGACATCCGTGACCTGATGGGCCAGGCGGGCCGACAGCCGCCCGCCGTCACCCAAGTCAAAGAGCAGGGAACGCTTGCGGTTATGGAGACGCAGATGGACAAGGGGGTCCCCGAAAACCCCGTTAACCAGAATAGCGGTGGCGTCGCCGATGCGCAGCACCGGGCCCGCGCTTTTTTCCAGGGCGACGTACGGCGCCACATCCGGCGGCATGGAGCGTTGGCGCAAAGCGTTCTTGGGCTTGCATGTCGCAAGCAACCCTTGTCCGTCCCGATAGGCATCGCGGACCAGGAACTGGTCGGGGCACTCCTGAAAATCAGCGGCCCGAATCCTGAAAACAGTGGCGCTGACCTCAAGGATTTCACCCATGGCCAGGGTGCGGCCGCCCTTGAGCAGGCCGATCTGCCGCCCCTGCCAGTCGCGGAACGCCTGCCGGGGCGGCGGGGCGCCGGTCAGCAGGGCGGTGGGTACCGCCAGAGCCCTGGTTTGCGCCTGATGCAGATACTCATCCCACATCCGGCTGCGCTGCATGGCCCTCTGCCGCTTGCCGGGCGGATGCGCCCTGGCCGAGGGCTGCACGAAAACAAGCTCGCAGCCGCTGGTGGCCAGCTCGCTTGCCACGGGCAGCGTATCGATATGGCGGCTGAGCACCAGCACCGTATCGATTCCCGCCGCTTCAACCAGCCCGGTCAGCAGCTCCGCGCCAGCCACGCCCCGCACCATGCCGGGCGCATCAACCAGCAACAGGCCAGACGGCAGATGCGAGGCCAGGGTTGATTTGCCGCTGCCGCTCTCGCCGCACAGCAGGAGCCGCCGGTCCGGCCCGGATATCCGGGCTGCGATCAGCTCCGGTGAGTAAAGAATGGAAACATGCATGGGAAATGTCCTGCCAGGACCGGAATGGCGGCCCCGGCGCCGGTTACGGTCCGGTTCTTGTGTGTGCAGCTTTCCGGTAAATCTTCAGGTGCGGACGCAAGGCCTCAAAATCCGCTGCCGGTTCAGGCAAGTGCTCATGGATGCCGATGACCAGGATGCCGCCGCTGTCGAGCCGGTCCGCCAGCCTCGTCAACATCTTGCGCTGGAGAACCGCGTCATAATAGGTAAAGACCAGGTTGCGGCACAAGATAAGCTGAAACGTTCCATCCGGCTGGCTGTGGCGGATGTCCTGGCAGCGGAACTCAACCATGGCGCGCAACTCCGGCCTGAGACAAAACAGATCCGCCTCTTGGGTAAAGGCCGCCTCGCGCCAAGGCTCCGGCAGCTCCCGCAGACTGCTCGGAGGATAGCAAGCCCGCCCTGCTCGCGCCAGCATGGCCGGGTCGCTGTCAGTGGCAATGATCCGGCATTCCAGTCCCGGCACCCCGTCCATAAAGCGCCAGAGCAGGGCCAGGCTGTAGGGCTCTTCCCCCGAGGCGCAGCCCGCGCACCAGCAGCGCGGGACAGGGCGGCCCCGCTCTTCGGCACGCCGGGCCAGCTCCGGCAGCACCTCCCGGCCAAGCAGCTCAAACACCCCCCGGTCCCGGCAGAAACGGGAGATCGTGATCCGGCACAAATCATCGAGCACCCGCCACTCGTCCGGGTTGTCCCGCAGATAGTCCCGGTAGTCGCCAGCCCCGGCAAGACCGAGCTCCCGCAGCCGCCGCTCGACCCGCTTACACGTCTGCCCGCGGACCTTGCGAAACCCCGGCCACCGCATATCGAGCTGCGGCAGCGCCCACCTGAGAAGCCACACACAATCGGTGTCCTTCATACCTGAAAGTATACAATAAACCAGCGGCGACTATCCAGCAGAAGACAGACATCCGCCTGCGCGCCCGGTGCAAATGTACCTTGAACTAAAGACCCGCCAATAAAATCGCCAGACAAACACAAACAGATTGACAGCAGCATTTGCTTTTTCTATGAACAAGAAAACGTCGTTGTTTTCGTGAATCAATCCGTAAATTCGAAATAACAATGGAGCCGCCCCTTGAAAAACCAATGAAACCAATCCGCGTCTTTATCAGCAGCGTCCAGAAGGAATTCGCCGAAGAACGCGCCGGACTGCGGGATTATCTGCGGGGTGACCCGCTGATGCGCAGATTTTTTGACGTCTTTCTGTTCGAGGACACTCCGGCCATGGACCGCAGGGCGGATGAACTTTATCTGGAGGAGGTGGAACGGTGCGATATCTATGTGGGACTCTTCGGGGAATCTTACGGATTTGCGGCGCTGGATGGCTTGTCGCCGACCCACCTCGAATTCCAACGGGCCACCGAGTTGAAAAAACACCGGCTGATTTTTGTCAAGGGGGCCGAAGAAGCCAACCGCCACCCAAAAATGAAATCATTGATCGAGGAAGCCGCGGGCCAGGTGATCCGCCGACGCTTCGTTTCCCTGGCGGAGCTGATTACCGGCATCTATGCCAGCCTGGTGGAATACCTGGCGGATAAAGAACTGTTACGTTTCGGCCCCTTTGATGCCTCTCTCTGCCGGGATGCCACCCTGGCCGATCTCTCCGAGGATAAGGTCCTCTGGTTTCTGAAACGAGCCAGGGCTGCCCGCGGCTTCCCGCTGGATGCGGATGCCGGCATCGAGGCCATTTTGACCCAGTTGCGTCTGATCAAAAACGGCCTGCCCACCCATGCCGCTATCCTCCTCTTTGCCAGGGAGCCACAACGATTTGTCTATTCCTCCGAGGTGAAATGCGCCCATTTTCACGGAACCGAGGTGCGCAAGCCCATCCCCTTCTATCAGGTTTATAAGGGAAATCTGTTTGAACTGGTGGACCAGTCCATCAACTTCGTGCTCTCCAAGATCGACTTGGCCGTAGGCACTCGCGCCAAAGGACCGGAGGCACCGGTAGCCTATGAAATTCCGCCGGAAGTGATCTCCGAGGCGATTGTCAATGCCGTCGCCCACCGGGATTACACCAGCACAGCCAGTGTGCAGGTGATGCTCTTTGCCGACCGGCTTGAGGTCTGGAATCCCGGTACCCTTTCTCCGGCCCTGACCCTCCGGACCCTGCGCGAGCCGCACGGCTCCTATCCCGGCAATCCGTTGATCGCCGAGCCTCTCTATCTGACCAAATATATCGAACGCATGGGCACCGGCATCCACGACATGATCGAGCGCTGCCGCGAGGCAGGTCTGGCTGAACCTGAATTCAAACTGACCGACGGCTTTGTCACCGTGATTCGCCGGAAGCCTGGAAAGGCTTTTGAGGCTGTCGGCGGGAAGGTCACTGGTGCGGGTGGGAGCAAGCCGGGACTGGGGGCCCCCGAAGTCACCCCTGAAGTCACCCCCGAAGTCACCCCCGAAGTCACCCCCGAAGTGAAAAGGATGCTTTCCGTCATGCAAGGGGAAATGACCCGCAGCGAAATCATGAGCAAGCTCGGGCTAACAGACGAGAAACACTTCCGGAAACACTACCAGCAAATCTGCATAAGGCTGGGGCTGATTGAGATGACCATCCCGGACAAGCCCCGCAGCAGCAAACAGAAATACCGGCTGACGGAGAAAGGGCAACGCCTTTTTATTGAATAAGGGTGATTTGCTGATAACTTTTAAGAAATCAGGCAGCGGTTTCCTGCGGGGGAAGGCAATTACGGATTGTTCCCCGGACTCTGTCGGAAGCTAATCCAGCGACTCAGCCCAATGATCGACTTTTGGCAAGATGGAAACTCAGATGAGAATCAAATTCCGGTTTTTCTCTTCATTATTTTCGGTTTCCTGGACAGATTAAATTTGTCCCATTTTTTTTTGCGCTTTTCAGGAATAAATGCGAACCTACTCAAAAGACATGAACCAAAAAACAAACCTATGGGGCGGAAGCGCCGCTGGTGGCGGCTTGAATTTTCAATCGTGTGTATCGGCTATCGCTGCTGTACATATGGCCCGAGGAACACCCATCCTTTGGCTCAAAGACGTTGCAGTCGATATCCCAACTTCTCTTTCCGCAGAGACAGGCGGCCCCGGCGATGATATACGCGTAGAGTTCCAAGATGGCTCATTGGCGGAGATCCAGGCTAAGAAAGGGATCAGAAAGGGCTACAAATTGTGGGATAGCTTGCTCAAGCTTGCCATGGGCCTCGACTCTGGCGAAATCTCATACGGTGTTCTAGCCGTTTGCCCGAACACCAGCAAAAAAACGCTATGCTGCAATGATGATACTTTCCGCTCCATACTCGACGTTGGAAGAAACCCAGCAGTATGGGGAGCGAATGCTAAAGGATGACGAGGCAGATATAAGGGAGCGAACGCATAAAATCTTGAAGCTCCGCCAAACTGACAACATATAATGTTTTGTCGCAATACGGCAAATGAGCAAAAAAAATATGCACCCCTTCTTCATAGACACCCACGCCCATCTCTGCGACCGGGCCTTTGATCAGGACCGGGAGGAGGTGATCCTGCGAGCCCAGCAAGCCGGGGTGGGAACCATCGTCGTTGTCGGCGAGAACTTGGAGGATGCCCGCCGCCCTGCCGGCCGTGGAGGTGTTTTTTTCTTCTCCGCGCCGCCGTCCCTTGTTCCCCCCCTCAGAGACAGAAGCTGGTCAAACACCTGCCTCCTTTCCCCAGCATGAAGGAAGCCTTTGGTGAAGCGTAAAAAGATGGGGATGACGTTTTTACAGCGCCCACGGATTGAAGATTTGGGGGTAAGACGTGAAATCCTTCTCGTTGCGGGTGACGATGGTGAGGCCGTGGCATTGGGCTGTGGCCATGAGCAGCGCGTCCATCACCGGCAGGGGCTGGCCGGCGAGTTCGGCGCGGGCGGCGATCTGCGCCCAGACCCGGAGCGCGGTGGTGTCAAGCGGCAGGATACGCCCGCTAAAGCGCTGCTCCACCATGCCCAACCAGGAGGTAAGTTTCCGGCTGCGCCCCGGGTCGGCTGCCGTCAGCTTGATGATGCCCTTTTCGATCTCGCCCAGACTGATGACGCTCATAAAAAGACTTTCCTCGTCCTGCTCGTCCAGCCAGGCGATGACGTGGGGCGCGGGAACCTTCCGGGCGTATTCGGAAAGCACGCAGGTGTCGAGCAGCCAGCTCATAGTTCGATGTCGCGGCCGGTATCGCGGCTGCGGGAAAGGTCGAGGTCGTCAATGGCAAGGTCAGGGCGCAGCAGCGCGCTGGAGAGCTTGCCCCGCGGGCGGGTGAGCCGGGCGTATTCTTCCACCGAAACCACCACCGCCACGGGCTTGCCGTGCACCGTCACCACCTGGGCGTCGCCGCCCGCCGCCCGTTTGATGAGCCGGCTCAAGTTGCCCTTTGCTTCCTGCAGTTGCCATTCGCTGTGCATAATGCCCCCTCCTTATTCTGGTCTGTCTGGTCAGAATATAATACAAACCCGGCAGACAGGCAATGGTTAACTTCCTCACAGACACCCACGCCCATCTCTGCGACCAGGCCTTTGATCAGGACCGGCGGGAGGTGATCAACAGGGCGCAAAAAGCCGGGGTCAAGGCAATCGTCCTTGTCGGCGAAACCCTGGACGACGCCAAGCGCAACCTGGCCCTGGCCGGAGAGTACCCCTGCCTGAAAGCGGCGGCGGGATTGTATCCGGAGTACGCGGACCTGGAGGAGGCGGAGCGGCTGATCGCTTTCATCCGCAATCAGCCGAGGAGCTTTTCTGCCATCGGCGAGGTGGGGCTTGATTTTTGGATTGCCAAGGAGGAAGAGGCCAGAGAGCTACAGCGCGTTGTTTTCCGCAAATTTATCGAACTGGCCGGCGAGCTTGACCTGCCGCTCAATGTCCATTCCCGGTCCGCCTGGTAACCCTTAACACGGCGAACCGGGGATATGCATTTCAATATAATGATTGTGTTTTATTTTCATCCTGTTATTCTCTATTCTAGAATCTAGAATAAGGAACATCGGTTATGCTAAAATCGCAGGATATTTTCATACTGCTTAAACTTGTAGTCATGGGTTCGCGACCGTGGTCATATGCCGGTCTGGCCGTGGAACTGGGAATGAGCCCTTCACAATTGCATGCGGCAATTAAGCGCCTATTGGCCGCCCAACTCGCCATGCGGCAGGAAGAAAGGATCGTGCCGCATTTACGCAATCTCGAGGAATTTCTTCTCCATGGACTCAAATACGTCTTCCGGGCCGAACGGGGGGAATTGACCAGGGGGATGCCAACCGCCCATGCGGCTCCTCCCCTCGCGCAAATGATCGTTGCCACCGCCACGGAGCTCCCCCCGGTCTGGCCGGACCCGGAGGGCGAGATGCGAGGAATGTCCTTTCTGCCTCTCTATAAGCTGGCTCCCAAGGCGGCACGGACAGATGAAAATCTCTATGAACTCCTGGCCCTGGTGGATGTCTTGCGCAGTGGTCGGGCCAGGGAACGGGAGATCGCCGCAAAAGAGCTGAAAAAGCGGTTGGAACACTATGCAGCGGCTCAATAACCCCAATATTCAAATTCTGGAGACTGCGGTTCAGCATCTGGGTGTTTTGATCGACCGATTGGTTTTTCTCGGAGGATGCGCCACAGGTCTGCTGCTCACTGATATGGCTGCGCCGCCGATTCGTCATACCCAGTATGTGGATGTCATCACCGAAGTGGCAACCTTGGCGGACTATTATCGTCTGGCGGAACAATTACGCGAGCACGGCTTTCAGGAGGACTCCAGCGAGAATGCCCCGATTTGCCGTTGGAAAGCCGGCGGCATCCTTCTGGATGTCATGCCGACGAATCCGGCCTTGCTTGGTTTTGGCAGCACCTGGTATCAGGAGGCCCATGAGACAGCAACATTGCAGACCTTGCCATCCGGAAAACGCATCCGCATGATCACGGCGCCATATTTTCTTGCGTGCAAATTTGCTGCCTTCGACGGCCGGGGAAACGGGGACTTTTTAATGAGCCACGACATGGAAGATATCGTGGCAGTGCTGGACGGCAGGCCGGAGGTGATGAACGAGACAGGGCAGGCTCCTGACGTATTACGGAAACATCTGGCCGGGAGGTTCCGGACTCTACTGGATAATGCCCGTTTCCGGGAGGCCCTTTCCGGCCATATGCCTGGAGATCCGGCGAGCCAGGCGAGAGTGCCGTTAATCCTGGATCGTATCAGGAAAATTGCGGCATTGGGAAAAACATGACAGGCACGGCTGCAACATTACGGCTGTCGATGGGATGAGTTGGTGTGATTGTGTTGAGGTATGGAACTGACGATATCAGGGCATGTGACGCAAGACAGATTGTTTTATCAATTGGAAAAAATGGACAATCCAATGGCTGGAAGGCGTCCTGCTCGTCCAGCCAGTCAATGATGATACCATGAAAATCCTGCTTGCAATGCTGGATTTTCATGGCGGCAATGCAACTTCAAATGAACCAAGAAAATGCTCCCATTTCTCACAGACACCCACGCCCACCTCTGCGACCAGGCCTTTGATCAGGACCGGCGGGAGGTGATCAGCAGGGCGCAAAAAGCCGGGGTCAAGACAATCGTCCTTGTCGGCGAGACCCTGGAGGATGCCCGCCGCAACCTGGCCCTGGCCGGAGAGTACCCCTGCCTGAAAGCGGCGGCGGGATTGTATCCGGGGTATGCGGACCTGGAGGAGGCGGAACGGCTGGTCAATTTTATCCGCAGTCAGCCGGGGAGCTTTTCCGCCATCGGCGAGGTGGGGCTTGATTTCTGGATTGCCAAGGAGGAAGAGGCCAGGGAGCTACAGCGCGTTGTTTTCCGCAAATTTATCGACCTGGCCGGCGAGCGTGACCTACCGCTGAATGTCCACTCCCGGTCCGCCGGCCGCCAAGCCGTGGCCCTGCTGCTTGAACAGGGGGCAAAGCGGGTGCAGATGCATGCCTTTGACGGCAAGTATTCCGCCGCTTTGCCGGGCTTGGAGGCAGGCTTTTTCTTTTCCGTGCCGCCGTCCATTGTCCGTTCCCCCCAGAAACAGAAACTGGTCAAACACCTGCCTCTCTCCTGTCTGCTGGTGGAAAGCGACAGCCCGGTCCTTGGCCCCGAGCCGGGGCAAAGAAACGAACCCGCCAATATCCTGACGGCCGTGCGGGCCATTGCCCAACTCAAAAATATCGACCCGGAAGCGGTGCGCGAAGCAGTGCGGGAAAACACCCGCGGACTGTATGGCGATCTCTAAGCCGTTGTCAATAAATTACTGTAACACGCCATGCGTGGCAACGGCATAAAGGGCCGTAGAGGCAATATCAAATCTGTAATGGTTATTTTATAACGGTCCCTAATCAGCCGCAACCCGTCTCCGGCCGTTGCCCTTATGAAAAGGAATAATGTTTGCGGATCGGCTTCTTCACCGACCACTTGCAGTCAAGCCCCTGGGGGAAGGTAACGAAATCGCCGGGCCTGATGACCACCCCTTCCTGCGCCGTCTTCACGGTCACTTCACCCTCCAGGATATAGCACTGTTCCCGCTGGTCATAATGCCAGTCAAAGGTGGATGGTTCGCATTCCCAGATCGGCCACTCTTCTATCTTTCTGGCTTGCAGTTCCGCTTGCGGCAGCTTTTCGATGATAATTTTCATGATTGTCTCGTTGGTCGCTCTCTTATGGTTGATGACTTTTTAAGACGCCATCATGGTTTATGCAATTCCTTTCTCAGCTTCGCCTCGATCTCGGCAAACTGCTCGTTTCTCTTTCTGGACAATTCCTCCTGGATGGCTTCCACCTTTTTGTTCTTATCCTGCTGTTTCTTCTGGAATTCCGCCAACTCATGGGCCAGATCGTTCTTTTTCTCGCCCCGGGGAATCTCTTCAATCCGGCGATGGTCGTCGACAAAGAGCTTCCAGCCGAAGGCCGCCTCCACGGTGCGCACAATGCCCTTTTCCCTCAGTTTGCGGCACAAGGCATAGCCGGCCTCCGCGGACATGGCAATCATGGCGCTGGTTTCTTCAACGGTCGGCGGCCGTTTCTGCTGGTGCTCAAAAACGCGGATGGCTGCTACAAAAAGATGCGCTTCCTCATACT
Organism: Deltaproteobacteria bacterium; assembly: GCA_016219175.1. Classification (GTDB taxonomy): domain Bacteria; phylum Desulfobacterota; class Desulfobulbia; order Desulfobulbales; family SURF-16; genus SURF-16. Next base: position 18,136 of record JACRCD010000014.1, read on the forward strand.
GATCCATAGCTATGCCCTCATGATCCCTTGTTCTTTAACCGGCCCTTTTCATCCTGCCCGCTTCACCTTTCGGGCTCCACATAACCCCTTCTTTCTTCTTGCCATTGCCGGGCCCGTTGCGCAAGGGGAACGTGCAAAAAATTTTCGCCAGCCGTCTTTTATGCCCAGCCGCGTGGCCGGTTTGGGGAGGGCAAAAAAAAGGCCCGCAAACCCAGGCGGGTTGCGGACCAGATTCCTGATTATTGAGCCCGGCTGCCCCGGATACTATCAACATGGTGGAGCTGAGGGGGCTCGAACCCCTGGCCTACGCATTGCGAACGCGTCGCTCTCCCAGCTGAGCTACAGCCCCATATTTTTCATAAACCACAGCGCGCCTGTTTCGTCAATGACATGTTAACCAGGCGGCCTTGATTTTTCTTAAAACCGGTAGTCGATCCGGGCGATAACCGTTTGCGGCGCGGCCGGGGTGTACTTTACAACACCGCTGGTGTCCTTTGTCACTTCATTGGCGAACTGCTTGTCAAAAAGGTTTTCAACATTCACCCGGAAATCAAAATGGTCCCATTCATAGCCGGCCATGAGGCTGGTGACAAAATCATAGCCGTCATATTTTTCCGTGTTGGCATTATCCATATAATAGGAACCCCAGGAGGTGGACAGCACGCTGCATTTGAAACCCGACTCGTGGCGGTAGCGCAAACCCAGAGAATACTGATGCCGAGGTACATAGGGGAGCTGATTGTTGCCGCGGTCCATGTTGACCGCCGCCGCTCCATAACCCACCGGTTCGCTGAATTCTTCAAAGATGTAGTCCGTATAGGAATAGCCGCCATCAAGCGTCAAACCCGGCAGCAGCCCCAGGGTGCCGGCAAATTCGAAACCACGCTTGTCGGTTTCCCCGGCATTGACATACTCGGTAATGCCGCCCTGCAGCACCTTGGCCACCTCATTTTTGACCGGCGAATAGTAGATGGCGGTATCAAACGACCAGATTTTTCCCCTGCCTTTCAGGCCCGTTTCATAACTTTTCACCTTGACCAGGTCGAGATCGGGGTTTTCGCTGATCTCGCCTTCGGTCGGGGTCTGCACCCCTGACGAGGCGCTGGCAAAAACGTGCAGCGTGTCAATCAGCTTGTAGGACAAACCGATGCGCGGGCTCACGGCGTCATATTGTTTGTCGACATCGCCCTCTACCGGCGCGGCGAAATCAATGTATTTGCCCCTGGACCAGTTGTATTCACCCCAGCTGGTGGATTTGATATCAAAATCCACGCTGTCATAGCGCAGGCCGATATCCAGAATGGTCCGGTCGGTCGGGCGCAGCGATTCCTGGAGATACACCCCCCAAAGCATGGTTTCCCTGGTCTCGACCTCCTGCAGATCGCCGGCATTATCCGAGAGCACTGCGCTGATCCTGCCGCTCGGCCCCGGGATGGTGGAGAATTCAGCGTATTTGTAGTAATCGGTATCCTGATCGTCGAAACGCCCCGTCACTCCGGAGGTCAGGGTGCCCTGCATGCCGGCCAGGGCATGGCGGTAATTCATCTGCAGATCCGCGCCGCCAAGGGTTGTGTCGGCATCGTTGATGCGGCCGGTTACCGGGTGATGGTGCTCCCAGGTGTTGAGATAGACCAGGGGAATAAACTCGAACTCCCCGATTTCCTTGGTCAGCTTGGAACTGAAAAAATAGGATTTTGAATAGCGGCCGGAATACTGCCAGGGACCGTCTGTTTCATCGGCCGCGCCGGTCCGGCGGTACTGCTTGAACTGCTCTTCGTTGAGGGAGCCCGGCAGCTGGAGGTCCGCCTTGCTGTAACTGATCATATTCTCCCAGACCGAGCCGTCTTCCAGCACCACGGCCGGCTGCAGGCTGGCCTGGGTGGTGGAAAACTCGTTCCAGCGCCGCCAGGAGTTATCGGATTCGCGCCGGCTGATGCTGCCCAGATAATACAATTTTTCGGCGACATCGTCGGCATAGGAGAAGTGATACCCCCTGGTGTCATATTCACCGGCCTGCAGCCGCAGATCGCCGCCACTGCGCTCCAGCGGGCTTTTGGAGATGATATTGATCACACCGCCGGCGGCATTGGCCCCCCAGAGGGTGGAATTGGGCCCCTTGACCACCTCGATCCGCTCAATGAGCTGGGTATCGATCATGTCGAGCCGGGTGAAGCTGTCCGGGTCGGTGACCGGCACCCCATCCCGCAAGACCATGATTTCCCGCACCCCGTAGGGGGCCTTCAGGCCGGCGCCCCTGATGATCAGCCTGGAATCATAGCCCTGGTTGCCGGACTCGATCAGCACGCCCGGGGTGCCGATCAAGGCCTCCTTGATATTGAACTGTTTCGTCGCGTCGATGGCCTCGCTGTCGATAACCGTTACACTGGCCGGCACCTCGGCGGTTTTGCGTTCAATGCGGGTGGCGGTGACACTGACCTCGTCGAGTTCAAGCTGTACATCCTCGGGCTCCGTTTCCTCGGCCGCAAGCGGGCCGGCCAGGGTCAGCACCAGGGCTGCCGCAGCCAGATAGCGGCCGGGACGGATGAGCGGGTGGGACAGGATCTTTTTCCCGGTTGCAAAACGTTGGGCACTCTCCGGCCCATGGGTCTTTGCCAATGTGTCTGGACCTTTCAAGATATTCCTCCTAATCAGTTGCGGTTGCTGGTTAAAAAAAAGCGGATCCGACTCCGTACTTCAACTCAAGCTGTAGACCACCGGCACGATCAGTTCCGCCCGGACCGGGGGGCAAGGGAATGGCTCCAATTTTTTAATGGTGGTCACGGCGTTGTTATCCAGAACCTCGAATCCGGAACTTTTAACGATGTGGAGATCCGCCACCCGGCCGTTTTCGCAGATGATAAAGGAAACGAGAACCTTGCCTTCCCAGCCTTTTTTCCGGGCCAGCAGGGGGTAGCTGATATTCCGTTGAATTCCTTCCTTGATATGGATGAAATGCGCCTTCACATACCGCTCGCCTGCCTCGGCTGCCCCGGAGCCGCTCTCCTCCGGGACGGCGGGGGCCGGCGCGGGAGAGAGCGCGCCGGAGGGGGAGTCGGGATTCTCGGGCGGAGAGGCGGCATCCGGGGCTGTCGAGGCAAGCTGTTGATTGCTGTCATTATTGTTTTCCGGGTTCCCTGCCCCTTCTGTTACTGCCGGGGAAGGGGCCATGACCGGCTTGGTTTGCGGGAGTTCCGCCGGCGTTTCTGCGGATTGCCGGATACTTTTTTTTCTGACTGGTGTTATTTCCGGGACCACCGCGGGTTTCGGCGCCACGACCCGCGGCTCGGGGGGCAATGGCGGTTGCTTGGCCACCGTTTCCGGCTGCGGCGCTGCCGGCGGCGCCACGCTCGGCCTGTTCTCTCCCGGGGCGGGCGGTGCTGTTTTGGTTATGGAGAAATCGATGACCAGGGTTTTGGGCGGTTCCCGCAACAGCCCTCCTAGGGAGAGCAGGGAGAGGAGCAAGGCCCCATGTAGGAAAACGGACCCGCTCATGCCTCGCGTCATATTGCTCATAAGGCCGCCTCGGTTTGCAGGGTTACGGCCGTAAAGCCCAGTCCCTTGACCAGATCCATGACATCGATAAAGACCTGCAGGGCGATATGGCGGTCGGCCCGGATGGTGACGGGCCTTGTCCTGGCGAGTGCTTCCAGGGAACCGCGCAAAGCAGCCAGGGTCGTTGGTCTGGAATCAAACAACAGGTTGCCCTGGCGGTCAATTTCAATAAAGGCGGCCCGCGGGGATTCCCGGCTGGAACTTGCCGCCTTGGGCAACTCCACCGGCAAGGAGCCAACCACAATAAAGGTTGAGGTGGCCAGGACAATGGTCAGCAGCACCAGCATGACGTCAACCAGGGGAATGACATTGATCGTGTCAAATTCCTTTTCGTTCATCCAGGATCTCCCATTGCATGATCAGCACCTTCACCCGGCGCAGCAGCAGGTTGTAAATGGTCACCGCCGGAATGGCGACCAGGAGCCCCATGGCCGTGACCTTCAAGGCCAGGGCCAGTCCGACCATGATCTTGCCGGTATCCATGAAGCCGCTTTGGCCCATGTTGTAAAAGGTCAGCATGATGCCGAGCACCGTGCCCAGCAGCCCCATATAGGGGGCATTGCTGCCGATGCTGGCGATCAGGTGCATTTTTTCGGTCAAGCGCAGTTCCAGGCTTTTCCGGCAGTCAAAGTCCGCCAGTTTCACCTTGCGGAAAAAAAGATGCCGTTCAATGCCGATGGCCACGGAGACGATACTCATGCTAAGCAACAGACCTATGATGCCGTAATCAATCAGATATTTAAGCCATTCCATCTCCTACTCTCCCGCGGCGCGGCAAAAATCCATGGCCAGCAGCGCTGCTCCGAAGGCGGTGGTGATCTGGGGAGCCTCCGGCACCAGCAGCGGTTGCATCAATTCATCCTCCAGGGCCTCGACCAGCCCGCTGTTTAAGGCCGGTCCGCCGTCGAAAAACACGGCGCCATGGATGCCCAGCCGCTTGGCCAGCCGTCCGACCCGCCGGGCGATGGAGTAATGAATGCCGGCCACCACTTCGGCCTTGCCGTGGCCGTGGGCCAGGAGACTGATGATCTCCGATTCGGCAAATACCGTGCAGGTGCTGTTGATGGTGAGCGGCGCGCCTGTTGCCAGGGCGTGACAGAATCCCAGTTCATCCACCTCCATTTCCAGATTGCGCGCCGTCATTTCCAGGAAACGGCCGGTGCCTGCCGCGCATTTATCGTTCATGACAAAGTTGATGACATTGCCGTTCTCATCCAGGGCGATGACCTTCAGATCCTGGCCGCCGATATTGATAATGGTCCTGACCGAATCGTGCGGCTCGCCAAGCTTCCTGGCGCCCACGGCGTTGGCGCTGATCTCGCTCACCACGTCATCCGCTTCCCTGAACAGTTTGCGGCCGTAACCGGTGGCCACGACCCCCTCAACCTCTTGCCGCTTTATGCCGTGGCGGTCGAGCAGGGCCTGAAAGGCGGTGGTGGTGTTCCGGCGAAAATGGCTGCCGGACGGGGTGATCAAATCACCCACCTGCTGCTCATCGGCATCGACAAGGACAATTTTGATCGTGGTGGAGCCGATATCGATACCGGCAAAATATGTTTTCATTTTCTTCTCTTCCTTGCTTTGATGGACTCTATGAAGGCCTCGATCCTGGTGGACAGCTGGCCAAGATCCTCGGGGCTGTAATCGGTTTCAAGATACAACATGGGAATACCGGCCGCGCTCAGCGCCTTGCCCACCTGCCGCTGTTCCATCTCATAGGGCAGACAACCGGCCAAGGCGTGATAGACCACGCCATCCACCGCGAATTTTTCCGTAAGTTCCATGATTTTGCGCAGCCGGTCCCGGTTTGCGGTCAGACAGGGACAGGTGCATGGCTTGAGCGATCTGTCCGCCACCGCTCCCACCATTTCATCCAGGGTCCCCTCATCATAGGAGACCGCATCATAGAGCAGGCGGGAAGAGGAACAGACCTCATCGGTGACGATAACCGCCCCGGCCTGCTCAACCAACAATGGCACCTTGAGGTTCGGGAAAACCGGCGGCGAACCGGTGAGCAGCAGCCGCGGCGCCAGACGCTTGCCCGCCGGCATGGCATTCTTCCGCCGCTGCTCAAGCTCTGCAATCAGTTGGGTGACAGCCGCGCACCAACTATCGTGTTCCATCAGGAACCAGCCATTGGTCACCAGCATGGCGTCCTTGCCGAGCAGAAGAGGAGGGTCCGTCCGCCGCAGTTCATGCAGCTTTCTGAACAGCCATGAGCCCTGCTGTACCTTGCCGATGCCGGCCCGCATGGATTGGCGGGTGATTTTCCGGCCGGTGATACCGCCCAGGTCAAGGGCAAACTGCTTGACCGACTCCTGCCAGTAGAAACGGGCGACATCACTCTCCTTGGCCGGCGGCATCTCCAGGGCGTAGACCGGAAAGCCCATGTCCGTAAGAAAATCCACTGATTTTTTCTTCTGATCACAGGTGGTGGGGATGACGACGCTTTTCAGGGCGTCACCCCATAATGCCCGGTTGACATGCAGCATGCCCACCGTCGCCTTGACCAGGGGACACGATTTTGCCGGCATGAACTCAGCCCCCGCCTGCTCGTAGGCATAGGCGCCGCTGCACAGCCTGAGCGGCGTCGCCCCCGCGGCATGGATCAACTCAAGGGGCGCTTGGGCGCACATGACGCCGATGATGGGCTTTGCCTCAGGCAACGAGTGATTGCCGGTAAATAACGCGCTGAAAAATTGATAAAATAAGGACATGGCCGCCGGATTGTCCGGAAAGTCAGCCAATCGCTGCAGGGTCTCCCGCGCCTCCATGGCGAGATGACGCATGGTGCTCTTCCCCAATCTGGCAAAACGTTCATTTTCCATTAGCGCGTTTTCCCATCCGTTTAAAAAATCCCGCCTCGGTGGACTCATAGACCGGCAGCCCGAGAAAGCTGACCTTGAGACACCCTTCCTCGGGACACGCCTCCACGCATTTCAGGCACATCATGCAATCATCCTTAACCATATTTTTGCTGGTCACATCATCGGCAATGGATCGCAGACCGACATCACAGGCCCGGTAGCAGTTGCCGCAGCGGGTGCATTTGGCGCCATCCTTGCCCAAACGGAGCAGGGCCGCCTTGGCAAACAGATAATGCAAGGCGCTCATGGGACAGAACAGGCAGAAAAACCGCTTTTTCACAAAGGAGCCCGCCAAAAAAATACCGGTGACCGCCATGCCGAGCGCGGTCAAGATCATTTTGGTCCTGGAGCTGAAATCAATGGCCAGCTGGGAAAAATCCCCGTTAAAGAGCGGCAGCACGGTTCTGCCCGGACAGATCATGCAGAACGGCACGCTGAAATCCTCATTGAGCCGGGGCAGGCCGAACACGGAGTTGCCCATGCCCATGGGGATGAGGATGAGAAGCGCCAGCAGGACATACTTGATGACCGAGAGTTTCCTAAACAGCGGTTCCCCATAGGTGCTGTAGCGGATGCGTAATTTGCGGCGCAGCATGGTGATCCAGTCCTGCAGGGTCCCCAGGGGGCAGACAAAACCGCACCAGGCCTTGTTTAAGAGCAGAAAAAAACCGATAAAGGTCAACAGGCCGATGGCGACGCCAATGCCGCGCCCGGTGAAAAGCTGTTTCCAGGGCAGGGCCATCTGGTGCTGAAAGCCCATCAGGTAGCAGGAACCGCCCCGCTGCTCGTTGAAAACGCAGGAAAAGGCGGGGAGCTGGTCGCCGATATTAATGGCCAGATACCCGCCGTAAACCAAAAGCAGGAAGGCCCCCATTTGAAAATAAAAACGGAAGCGGCTCAGGTTCAGCTTGTTTACCGCCCGGCGCAGGCTATTCATCGATCTTCACCTTTCGATAGGGTTTCCGTCGTCTATCCCGGTAGAGGAAGACCCCGAAGCCGCTAATTGTCATGGACAGGGCAGCGATCAGCAGGCCGGCGGACCAGGAGGAGTAATCCTGCCTGGCTGGTTCGTAATGCCAGGAATAGGTGGAAATGGAGCGCACCCGGTCATAGGGCTGGCCATTATGCATGCCGCCCCGCTCTTCCCCGTATTCCGCCTCCAGGGTGAAGTTGGCCCGGTGTTTCCGGCTGAATTCCGTCCAGCGCCGGGGATAATAGTCACGGATCAGCTGCAGGGAGGCGCGGCCGTCATTATCGGTGATCACCTTTTTCCGCCACCCGTTTTCGGAGGTCAAGGTCACCACTGCCCCGGAAACAGTGCGTCCCGCGGACATCACCATGATCCGGAGGACATCCCCTGACGTGACCCTGGAATGAAAATTTGCGTCCCACAGGTCCTGGACGACAATCTCCAAGGGGACCGCTTCGCAGGACTGGGCCATGATCCGCAGCAGATCAAATTTGTGTTTGTGGCCCCAGCCGCAATTGTGGTGCAGGGTTGTCCACTTGGCTGTGCGGATCACCAGTTCATGATCCTGGACCCGCTGGTCCGTGACATAAACATTGTTGGCGCCGTGAAAAGGGCCGTCGCCCAAAGGGGTGGCAAAGGAGATGCTCGAAGTTGCCTTGAAATCCGCTTCAAGCCGGTCAATCTTGCCGCTTGGCCTCAGGACACAGGCCGTGGCGCCGGAAGCAAGGTCGTCGCTGTTCAGCCAGTAGGTACGCCGCGGTTGCGGCCGATGCTCCGACTCCTGCACCGGTCCTCTTCCTCCTCCGGCGGCGGGCGCATCATGATCGCAGTCGGCCCCGCCGGAAGGTGCGGGTGCTTGCAAGGACAGGGCCAGGGGCTGGATGGTGTTGGCCCGACTGGGGTTTGCGAACAGGAGGAGCATAGCGGCGAGCAGGGTTGTTTTCCGCCAGCCATGCTGCGGGTCGTGATTTTTTCGTTTCATTCCGGTCATATTTTCTCTTTTTTATCAAGCAGATCACAAAGGGCGGTGGCTGCCTCGTTGAAGCCGAATGGGACATGAGAAAAATGACTTTACAATTCCTGCGCCAACACCCCTGCGGCATATTGTCGCAGGGGTGCCCTTTCCCTCATTGGTTCAGAAATGAGACAGGTGTGGCAGTGGATTATAAAAGGAAGTTGGCTGGGAGAAAAAAGGAGAAGGCATCAGGCTGAGACAAGTCCTGTGAGACAGGATTGTTGTACCACGCAGCAGGACTCGTCCCGGAGAAGGAAAGAGGATCAGCCGTGAAATTTTACCATTAATTAATCGGCCCGAGGGCGCATAAAAGCTTCTACATCTTCCGGGCTGGTAATTTCCGCTGCCGCCTTTTCCCGGACCGAGGGGAATGTCTCGGCAGGGGAATCCAGCCAGCAGAGGATATCTTTCCAGACGACCTCGGCCTGCAGATCCCTGAGCAGCATGTGATAGCCGTTTTCATAGACAAGAAGCCGCTGCGGCTCTGCAAATCGGCCCTGAACCCTTTTCTGGAAAACCTCCGCCATGGGTGTGGGCGGAATAATCTCATCCCTGGCCCCATAGAGAAAAAGAACCTTTCTGTTGAAGCGGGCCGCGGCTGCATAGGCCCCGTCCATCAGATTCGCCAGGCCGTCGATGGCGTCAAGGCGCGATTCCTTGATGACCAGCGGGTCACGGCCCAAGGCCTTCAGCATCTCCTTATTGTCGGAGGGGGTGATGTCGAGCCCTTTTGAGGTCACCCGCAACCAGGGCATGATCCGCCTCCCCAGCCAGAGCGCCCAGCGCTGATAAAACGGCATGGTGGTGCGTGACCAGACCGCCGGGGCGACCAGAATCACCCCGTCCCCCGGCAGGGGATTTTCCGGGCGGTCGGCTGTCATGATCACCGCGCCGCCCATGCTGTCCCCGAGCAGGTAGAGCGGGACATCCGGATGACGCTTTTGCACCAGGGCAATGATGGTCCGGAGGTCCTCGCCCATGGACTCATGACCGCACCATTTACCCCGGTGCGGGGCGCCCCCGAACCCCCGCTGATCATAAGCATAAACGCCGATGCCCTCGCTGTTGAACCACAGGGCGGCATCCTTAATAAAATTGCCATAGTCGTTATAACCGTGCAGGCAGATAAGCACGGCCCGTGGCTGCTCAGGCGGCAGCCAGGTCTTCAGCGGCAGCTCGCTGCCGTCAAAAGTGATGAATAGGGTGTCTGTCAATCGAGGTTCCGCTGACATCTTCTCCAAAACCGCCTCCTGCGGCGCACAGGCCCACAACAGACAGCCCGCCAATAAAATCAGCACTGATCGCGTCAACGTTATTCTCACTAAGCCGCTGTCACAATATAACATCGTCATTAAATTCCCATGAGCGGCATAAGGAGCCGTAACGAAATAGGTATAAATGTCCAAGTTATTTCATAACGGCTCCTAACCTGCTATGGCTGTCCGGCTGGACAACTCCCGCTCCTTAACATCAAAATAGGATACCTCATTTGCCAGGACATTTCAGGGGATTTTCCAGCTGGTTCCTTTTTTCCTGGCCCGTTGCCATTATCTGCAACCATGCCCCACAACAGAAAAACGATTAATCCGTCTTTTATTACGAATTATTACCAATACATTGTCTTAATCGTTTTATTTGGCGATTTACTATTAATATAATTTCAGATTGAAAATCGTAATATTTGACGATATATTATCAATTAAAGATATAAATCGACAAAAGAGGCGATTATGTATATTTCAAATCTGTTGACAGATGCTGCCATTCTTGCGGAAATAGGCAAGCGCATTGCGCGTTGCCGGCTTGACCGCCAGTTGACCCAGGCGGATATGGCCGAGCAGGCCGGGGTGTCCAAACGCACCGTTGAGCGCATTGAAGCCGGCGCCTCGGCACAGATATCGACAATCATCCGGATTTTGCGGGCTCTAAATCTCTTGCCGGGCGTGGAGCGCCTGATTCCCGAGCCAGGACCCAGGCCGATGGAGCTGCTGAAGCTGAAGGGCAAGGAGCGCCAGCGGGCCTCCGCGCCCCGCAAGGTGAAACAAAGCGGCAAGGGATGGACCTGGGGTGACGGCGCATGAGTACCGTTGCCGAGGTCAGACTCTGGGGCCGCACCATTGGCGCGGTTTCCCTTGCTGACGGCGCTGAAATTGCCGCCTTTGAGTACGATCCGGCCTTTGCCGCGAGCGGCATAGAGATCTCGCCGCTCATGATGCCGCTTGCCGGCAGGGTTTACACCTTTCCCGCACTCTCCCGGCAGACCTTCCACGGGCTGCCGGGGCTGCTGGCCGATTCGCTGCCGGACAAGTTCGGCAATACCCTTATTGACGCCTGGCTCGCCAGCCAGGGACGGAGTCCGCAATCGTTCACCGCCGTGGAACGCCTCTGCTATACAGGCACACGCGGCATGGGCGCCCTGGAATTCGCGCCGGCAACCGGCCCCAAGGCCCGGCTGGCCAACCGTATTCAGATAGACACCCTTGTCGAGCTCGCCTCCCAGGTGCTTACGCATCGCAATAATCTACACGCGTCATTTGCCGGCAAACCCAGGGACCAAACGCTGAAAGATCTCCTGCGGGTCGGCACCTCGGCCGGCGGCGCCAGGGCCAAGGCCATTATCGCCTGGAATCCCTCGACCAATGAGGTCCGTTCCGGACAGGTCCCGGCCGGACAGGGGTTCGATTACTGGCTGCTCAAATTTGATGGAGTCAGCGGCAATAAGGACAAGGAACTCGAAGACCCGAAAGGATATGGTCTTATTGAGTATGCCTATGCAAAAATGGCAACTGCTGCCGGCATCACCATGAGCCAGTGCCGGCTATTCGAAGAAAACGGCAGGCGCCACTTTATGACCCGGCGTTTCGACCGGCTGGCCTACGGCGAAAAACTCCATATGCAGTCGCTTTGCGCCCTGGCGCACTATGACTATAATCTCGCTGGCGCCTACGCTTACGAACTGGCCCTTCTCGTCATCAGACAGCTCGGCTTGCCGATGAGTGCCGTCGAGGAGATGTTCCGCCGCATGGTCTTTAACATCATTACCCGCAACCAGGACGATCATACGAAAAACATCGCCTTCCTGATGGATAAGTCCGGAGCCTGGTCCCTCGCCCCCGCCTTTGATATGACATACAGCTTCAATCCTTCCGGAGCGTGGACCGCAAGCCATCAGATGACCATGAACTCCAAACGCGACAACTTCACCCTGGCAGACTTCAAGACCTGCGCCAAAACCGCCTCGATGAAGCGCGGCAGGGCCGAGACTATTGTCCGCGAGGTGTTGGCAACGGTTTCCCGCTGGCGGGATTATGCCGACGCGGCAGGTGTTCCAGGCGCCTGGCGGGAGCAGATTCAGAGCACCCTGCGGCTGGATGGTTTCAGGTAGGGCAGCCTGCTTTTGCCTGTAAATTTTCGCGGCTCGACCCGAATTCTCCAGTGCCCTCGTTTCTTACATATTGTTTTTCAGACGGATTTGTTTTAAGCAGAGAATGTGCATCGTTGCCAACGGAGAGGTGTCAGAGCGGCCGAATGAGCCGGACTCGAAATCCGGTATACCCGTGAGGGTATCGTGGGTTCAAATCCCACCCTCTCCGCCATTAATTCCCTTACCTTCCACCCCCGCCACGGCAACGCTTTGCAGGCAGGTATTGCCGCAGCTGGCTGTCCTGCATATTTTATTTGCACTCCACAAGTGAAATCATTCGGAGAATGTACCCATGAAAGTGCTCGGGATATCAGGTTCCCCCATCAAAAACAGCACCACGGACCGCGCGGTCAAGATGGTCATGGAGGCTACCATGGCCCGCAAACAGTGGTTTTACAAGCTGAGCGATTATACAATAAGCCCTTGCAACGCCTGCTTGGGCTGCGTGGAAAGCAACCGCTGCGTCATTAACGACGATGGCGTCATGCTGGCGGAAAAGGCCTTCAAGGCGGATGTCATCATTATCGGCGGTTATACCCCCTACTCCTCTCTGGACAGCCGCACCAAGGCCTTTCTGGAACGCCTCTACCCCCTGCGACACCGCCATGGCCTGATGACCGGCAAGCCCGGGGCCGCGGTTGTTACCTGCGCCATTCCGCAGGGCAAGCAGGACATGCCGCCGGCCTGCGAAAACGGCCTCCAGGCCATTCAGAACTATATGATGGAAGAAGGCATGCGCTACGTGGGCGGCGTTGCCGTGCTCGGCAATGTCCCCTGCGTCAAATGCGGGACCGGCGTCCAATGTCAGCTTTCGGGGCTCAAGATGATCCACGGCCCGGATGCAACCGTGGAGAAAGTGGGCATCAACACCCTGGAGGACAACCCGGAAACCGTTGCCGCCTTGAAAAAACTCGGCCAGGATCTTGCGGCAGCCCGCGGCAAGTAGGGGGAGACGGCGGTCTGCCGGGAAGCGGCGCCCCGCTGAATTTTCACCCCTGGACGTATTACTGTTTTCCTCTGCCCGCGATTGACAGAAAAGAGACATTGATTTAATATCCACTGCTTATTTTTATAGTCAGTCACCGAATCAGACGAGGAAAACCATGATCACCATAAATGAAAATTATCTCAAACTGCAGGCTTCGTACCTGTTTTCCGATATAGCCAAGCGCGTGGCCTCCTTTCAGCAGGCCCATCCGGACAGGGATATCATCCGGCTGGGCATCGGCGATGTCACCCGGGCCCTGCCCGCGGCCTGCATCGAGGCCCTGCACGCCGCCACGGACGAGATGGCCGCGGACGCATCCTTCCGCGGTTATGGGCCGGAACAGGGCTACGGTTTCCTGCGCGAGGCCATCGCCGAAAACGATTTCCGGGCCCGGGGGGCGGATGTCAATGCGGATGAGATCTTTGTCAGCGACGGCGCCAAGTGCGACACCGGCAACATCCAGGAGATCTTCTCCACCACTATCAAAATCGCCATTCCCGACCCTGTCTACCCCGTCTATCTGGATACCAACGTCATGGCCGGCCGCACCGGCATATTCGCCGACGGCCGCTATCAGGGACTCTGTTACCTCGACTCGGTCCGGGAAAACAACTATGTGCCGCGCCTGCCTTCGGAAGCGGTGGATCTCATCTATCTCTGCTTCCCCAACAACCCCACCGGCTCCACCATCTCCAAGGAGCAGCTGCGGACATGGGTTGATTACGCCCGGGAAAACCGCGCCGTCATCCTCTTTGATGCGGCCTACGAGGCCTTTATCCGCGATGAATCCCTGCCCAGGTCGATTTACGAGGTGGAGGGCGCCAGAGAGGTGGCCATCGAGTTCAGGAGCTATTCGAAAACCGCGGGCTTCACCGGCACCCGCTGCGCTTACACGGTGGTGCCCAAGGAGTGCGTAGCCTATGACAGCCAGGGCAACAGACAGCTTCTCCACCCCCTGTGGAACCGGCGTCACTGCACCAAGTTCAACGGCGTCTCCTATCCGATCCAGAAAGCGGCGGCCGCTGTCTACAGTGAGGCCGGCAAGAAACAGGTCAGAGAGCTGACCGACTACTACCTGCGCAACGCCGCTCTCATCAAAAAAGAGATCACCGCACTCGGCTTTGACTCGGTGGGCGGCGACAATGCCCCCTACATCTGGATTGACGGCCAGGGCCGGGACTCATGGGAGTTTTTCGATATGCTGCTGAACAAGGCCAGCGTGGTCTGCACGCCGGGCTCCGGTTTCGGCCGCTGCGGCCAGGGCTATATCAGGTTGTCCGCCTTCAACAGCTATGAAAATGTGCAGAAAGCCATGGCGAGGATCAAACAGGCTTTGCTGTAAGGGGTGTCATGCCCACGGGTTCAGCTCGCAACAGATGGCGGCAATTTTTGCCGCCTGTTTTTCAATGCTCGCGGCAAGGGCAAACTGCACCAGGGCGCGCTGGAGATTCTGTTCGGCGGATAATGTTTTAAAATAGATATTGCCCTCAAGATAATCGGTGAAAAAACGGAGCCCCAGCTCAAAGGCGATCACCCGCAGCCCGTCATAAAAATAGTCATAATCATGGGAGGTCAGAAAACCACCGGCCTCGGCCACATAACCTTGGAGAATGGCCCGGCACCGTTCCGTATCGAAAAAAACCTCCCCGGGGGAGCTCTCTTCGCCCGCCCTGTTGCAGCATGAGCGCAGGCAGTCGCCCACATCATACTGGATAAGGCCGGGCTTCACCGTGTCAAGATCGATCAGACTGACAGCCTTGCCGCTTTCTTCGTCAAAAAGGAAATTGCTGAGCTTGGGGTCGCCGTGAATAGGGCGGAGCGTAAGCTTCCCCGCGCTGCGTCCAGCCTCCAGCACCCCGGCTTGCGCTCTCCGCCTGGCAATAAAATCATGACAGAAGACAATGTCAGGGGAGGCGGCATGGCGCCCGGCTTGCGCCACCCTGTCATAGTGGCCGAGATAGCGGGGAGTAATGTGAAATCCGGGCAGGGTGTCATGGAGCCGCGCCGGGTCGAGATCGCTGATGAGCCGGTGAAAGCGCCCCAGGGCCAGGCCAACCTCCCGGGCCTGGGAAACATTCTCCATTGTGTCAAAACTTCTGGTCTTGGCAATATACCGCAGCACCCGCCAGCACGAGCCGTCACCGTCCCGGTAAAAGTCCCGGCCGTCAAGGGTCTGGTGCAGTCCGGGCAGGCGCCAGCCGCGCTCCGGCTCCTGACGCAGTTTGCCTTCCACATGATCGAACAGAACCCGCATGTTCTCCATTATCCATTCCGGGTGAGCAAAAACCGCGGAACTGATGCGCTGCAGAATGAAACTCTGCCCCCCTGCTCCGGAAGTTTTCACCAGAAAGGTGTCGTTGACCTTCCCTGTGCCGTGTGGCTCCATGCCCGCAATTTCCAGAGGCGGGAAAAATCGCGCCGCCACTGGAAGAACATTATCCGTCATCATTTTTCGCCTTATTTTTTCCGTTGAGATGTTTTTTTTATCTTTACTTCTGCTTTTTTATTTGAGTATAAGTTTATTTACTTATCAAAAAAAAAACGCAAAAGGGAACATGAAACGAAGAAAAAACAACACCATCCTGCCGTCCCCCATATGGCTCTTGTTTTTCCCGCTGCTTGCCC
Source organism: Deltaproteobacteria bacterium (assembly GCA_016219175.1). GTDB lineage: Bacteria > Desulfobacterota > Desulfobulbia > Desulfobulbales > SURF-16 > SURF-16. Next base: position 33,577 of record JACRCD010000014.1, read on the forward strand.
AGCTTTTATTGTCTTCAGGCTGCAGCACCATTTCTCCCCCCCCCGCTGAAACAAGCATTGACCTTCAATCATCCCATAGCCTCAGGTTGGGTTACACCATCCAGGCCGGCGCCTTCACCGACGTGGAGCAGGCCGCGCGCTTGAGCAGAACCCTGGAAAAGCAGGGATTGAACGCCTATTATTTCCGGCATGACTCCGGGCTCTACAAAGTACGCTTCGGCAATTACCCGACCCCGGAAGAGGCCAGCCGCCAGGCGGAAAACCTGCTGCGGGCCGGCATTATCGCTGATTATTATCTTGTCCGGCCTGAATCCTACGCCATGGCGAAAAAAAATGAACTGGGCGAGGACTACCTGAGGGAGCAACTGTTTGATACCGCCTGCGAATTTCTTGGTATCTGCTATAAATGGGGAGGCGTCTCCCAGGATGAAGGATTTGATTGCAGCGGGTTGACCATGGCCGTCTATCAGTTAAACGGCCTTGACCTGCCCCGCACCTCGAAGAGCCAGTTCCATACCGGCAAACCGGTCAAAAAAGACGAACTCAAAAAAGGTGATCTGGTCTTTTTCGCCACCAAGGGGGGTAAAAAAATCACCCATGTCGGCATTTACGCGGGAGACAACACCTTTATTCACGCCCCCAGGAAAGGCAAGCAGATCCAGACCGCCTCGCTTGACAAGGGCTACTTTAAAGACCGCTTCGTCGGGGCCAGAACGTATCTGAGCGACAGTTAATTGGTTCGGATGCCGAAGCAAGCAATATCCGCCAGCAGCACCCGCACCTCGGCTGGTATGCCCTGTCCGGCGCAGTATGCACTGTTCAGTTGCGCCAGCTCCGCATTAAAGGGATCAATAAAAAGCAGCTCGTCCTGGGAAAATTCGTAAAGATCGCTGAAGTTCAGCGGACAGGCTGATACTTCAACAGTCTGTCTTGCATGATCCACATAGGCGATGGGCAGACCGTGGGTCCGGCAGATAAGCGGCCTGCTCGGATAGATCGCGCAGAGTGAATCAAGCAGAAAAGGACAGGGGGATTCGCCGCTGTTATGCCGTATCCGCATTCTCAGCCCCTCGTCAAGCCGGGCAACGGCATGGCGAAGCATGGCCGCCTCCAGCGGCAGCACCGATGACAGCGTGCAGCAGCCGCGGCAGCCAGCCCTGCACTGCAAGCGTTTCTGATGAACCCCCTTTTCCAGGGCCTGCGCCACTTCGTCAACCCGACGGATCAGCTCACTGTATTCCCGCATGAAATCCCTCCTTGCCGTCAATCTCCCCCCCCTCCGCGCACCTGGCCCCGTATAACTGCTCATTGCCCTCATCCTTCTTTTCTCCGCTACAGCATACCGTACAGGCCATAGGGCAACCGTCGCGGTGAACCCATTGTAACGGACAATGCCAAAAAAATCTTTTCCTTACGCATATTTTTATTTGCTTTTTAGGTAATTACACATATAATGTCAAATTATAGGTAGTTATACGTATACGCTCTAATCTGTCGTCCAGTTGCGCTTCAAAATTCCGGAACGGGAAGCAAGCGCTGAGCGGTTATCACGTATAAATAAAATGCCGACAAGCGGCAAATTCGGCGAAAACCCGCGCGGATGTTGACTCCGTTTTGAAAATGGTATTTCATGTATTTTCAGAAAGGATTGAAATGCGTGGTTGCTTGCCTATGAGATACGGTTCGGTTTCTCCATGCCGGATTTCATTTTTTTCCCTCACTTGTCATAAACAAGAAAGGAGGTTTCAATGGGAGTATCACGAAGGGATTTTCTCAAACTGTCAGGCGGCACCGTTCTGGTCTCCTCGCTTGGAGTCAACCTCGACCCCGCAAAGGCCTATGCCAAGGAATTGAGGATCAAAAACGCCAAGCAGACCACGACGATCTGTCCCTATTGTTCCGTTGGGTGCGGGCTCATCGTTCACACGGCAGACGGAAAGGTCATCAACACCGAAGGCGACCCTGATCATCCGGTCAGCGAGGGAACGCTCTGCTCCAAGGGCGCTTCCATCATGCAGATGGCGAACAACGACACCCGCGTCAAGAAACCGATGTACCGGGAGCCCGGCGGCGCGGCGTGGAAGGAAGTGGAATGGGACTGGGCGCTGGACAGAATCGCCCGCCTCGTCAAAGACGCCCGGGACAAGAACTTCAAGACGGTCTCCAAGGCCAAAGTAAAGGAGAAACAGCCCGACGGCACGGAGCTTGAGGTTGAAAAAGAGTTCGTGGTCAACCGGACGGACGGTATCGCCCATATCGGCAGCGCTGCCTGTGACAACGAGGAGTGCTACCTGATGCAGAAACTGATGAGGTCATGGGGCCTGGTGTACATAGAACACCAGGCGCGTATTTGACACTCCGCAACTGTTGCGGCTCTGGCAGAGTCGTTCGGACGCGGTGCAATGACAAACCACTGGATCGACCTGAAAAACGCCGATGTCATCCTGGCCATGGGCTCGAATCCAGCCTCAAACCATCCTATTTCCATGAAGTGGATCATGCGCGCCCGGGAAAAGGGCGGCAAGCTTATCTGTGTTGATCCGCGCTTTACCCAGACCGCCGCGAAAGCAGACCTGTATGCCCCGCTCCGTTCAGGGACCGATATCGCCTTCCTGGGCGGCATGATCAACTACATCCTGGAAAAGAACCTCTATTTCAAGGAATACGTTGTCAACTACACCAACGCCGCGTTCCTGGTGAGCCCTGACTTCAAGGGGCCGGCTGAGCTGGATGGCCTGTTCTCCGGATACAACGAGAAGAAACGGAACTACGACAAGACGACCTGGTCCTACCAGAAAGACGAGAGCGGCATAGCCCTGAAGGATCCCACCCTGGAAGACCCGAACTGCGTGTTCCAGCTCCTCAAAAAACACTATGCCCGTTACACCCTGGACAAGGTAACGAACATCACCGGCACGCCCAAGGACAAACTGGAGGCAGTGTACGAGCTCTACGGCTCCACCGGCAAACCTGACCGGGTCGGGACCGAGTGCTACGCCATGGGCTGGACCCAGCACACCGTCGGCACCCAGAACATCAGAGCCATGACCATCGTCCAGATGCTGCTCGGCAACATGGGCATGGCCGGCGGCGGCATCAACGCCATGCGCGGCGAATCCAACGTGCAGGGCTCAACGGACCAGGGCCTCCTGTTCCATATCCTGCCCGGCTACAACCCGGTGCCCAACGCGTCCCTGCCTGACCTCGCGACGTACATCGAGAAGAACACCCCGACCACCAAGGAACCGCGCAGCGTCAACTGGTGGTCCAACCGCCCCAAGTACATCACCAGTTACCTCAAGGCCATTTACGGGGCGGCGGCAACCAAGGAGAATGATTTCGGCTACGGCTGGCTGCCGAAGCTGGACGTGGGCCAGAACGGTTCGTGGCTCATGCTCTTCGACAGGATGCATCAGGGCCAGTTCGAGGGCTTCTTTGCCTGGGGGCAGAACCCGGCTTGCTCGGGGGCGAATTCCAACAAGACGCGCGCGGCCCTGGCCAAGCTCAAGTGGATGGTGAACGTCAACCTTTACGACAACGAAACCGGTTCCTTCTGGCGCGGTCCCGGCATGAACCCCAAGGACGTCCAGACCGAGGTGTTCATGCTGCCCTGCTGCTCCTCGGTGGAGAAAGAGGGAAGTATCTCCAACTCCGGGCGGATGGCGCAGTGGCGCTACAAGGCCGTTGAACCCGTCGGCCAGTCAATGGCCGACGCGGAGATAGCGAACGAACTGTATTTCAAGGTCAAGGAACTCTACAAGAAGGAAGGGGGCGCCTTTCCCGATCCCATCCTGAACCTGACCTGGGACTACGGCGAAAAAGACGCGGCGGGCAAGGTCAAGCACATTGATATCCATGCCGTGGCCAAGGAGATCAACGGCTACTTTCTCGAGGACGTGTACGACACGAAGGTGGAGCCGCCCAAGCTCATCGGCAAGAAAGGGGATCTGGTCACGAGCTTCCCCTCTCTGCAGGCCGACGGCACCACCTCCTGCGGGAACTGGATCTACTGTAATTCCTATATCCTGAAGGACGGCAAGGAAGTCAACATGATGGCGCGCCGGGGCAAGGATGACCCAACCGGCCTCGGGCTCTACCCGGGATGGGCCTGGGCGTGGCCGGTGAACCGAAAGATCATCTACAACCGGGCCTCGGTGGACCTGCAGGGAAATCCCTGGGATCCGAAACGGCCGCTCCTCAAATGGAACGAGGCGGAGAAAAAATGGGTGGGCGATGTCCCCGACGGACCGGCTCCGCCCATGGGCACCGACGGCAAGTTCCCCTTCATCATGAAGCCGGACGGCGTCGCCTCGATTTTCGGCCCGGGTCTCAACGAAGGGCCGTTCCCGGAGCATTACGAGGCCCTGGAGTGTCCGCTCGAGGAAAACTCCATGTCCAAGCAACGGATCAACCCGACCATCAAAATCTTCGGCGGCGAGTCGGATGCCTTTTACTCCTGCGACTCGCGCTACCCCTTTGTTGCGACCACCTACCGGGCGTCGGAGCACTGGCAGACCGGCTGCATGACGCGGCACTGCTCCTGGCTGCTGGAAATGCAGCCCCAGAACTTCGTGGAGATAAGCGTGGAACTGGCAAAAGAGCTGGGGATTAAAAACGGCGAGAAGGTCATTGTTGTCTCCGGCCGTGGCGAGGTGGAAGCGGTGGCGATGGTCTCCGAACGGTTCAAGCCCTTCAAGTTGGAGAACTCCACCGTCCACCAGGTCGGTCTGACCTGGCATTTCGGCTGGCAGTTCCCCGAGGACGGCAGCGGCTTCGACAGCGCAAACCTGCTTACGCCGACCGTGGGCGACGCGAACACAATGATACCCGAGTCGAAGGCCTTCATGGTCAACGTTCGAAAGGCATAGGGGGTGAACCATGGCAAACGATAACACGAAAAACCGTAAAGCGATCCTGGTTACCCCGGAGGTCTGCATCGGCTGCCGGGCCTGCCAGGTGGCCTGCAAATCCTGGAACCAGCTGCCGGGCATCAAGACCAAAAACAACGGCACGTACCAGAACCCGCCTGACCTGGCGAGTGCGGCATTCAACATCATCCGCTACAGCGAGGTGCCGTCCGACAAAAATCCCGTGCGCTGGCTCTTTGTCAGCAGGCGGTGCATGCACTGTGACGACGCGGGCTGCATGAAGATCTGCCCCGCTCCCGGCGCCCTGTACAGAACGAAGGAAGGGGCGGTGGCCTTTGATCGCGACAAATGCATCGGCTGCAAGCTCTGCGTCAACGCCTGCCCCTTCGATGTGCCCCGTTACGATGTGGAGGGCAAGGTGACAAAATGCCATCTCTGCTTCGACCGGATCGACGCGGGAATGCAACCGGCCTGCGTCAAGACCTGCCCCACCGGCGCGCTCAGGTTCGGCGACCGGGCTGAGCTCATCAGTACCGCCAAAAAAGATGGCTTCAACACAATTTACGGCGAACAGGACTTGGGCGGCCTTGGTTCGATCTACGCGTTCAAGGATGCGCCGAAGCTCTACGGAATGAAGGATGATCCGGCTATCCCGTCCAGTGTGATCTTCTGGCACACGGTTCTGAAGCCTTTTGCCGTGGCAGGTCTGGGCGGCGTGGTTGCCGCCGCGGCGATCCACTATCTGACGGTAGGCCCCCACAAGGATGAGGAGGAGTGATATGGCAGAGATGGTAAGAAAATCAAGTTCTGATGAAATCATCAACCACTGGATTATGGCCCTGAGCTGTATCCTGCTGATTATCTCCGGATACGGCTTCCTGTTCCAGATAGAGGGTATCGGCTCCCTGTTCGGGGGTTTCAATGCCATGAAAACCGTGCATAATTGGCTGGGCGTGGTCTTTGTTTTGTCGCTGCTCTACTCCATGGGCCATTATTTCAAGGATGCCCTTGAATACGACGACGACGACCGGCAATGGTTCAAGGTGGCGGGAGGATACCTTTCCCACAAGGTGAAGGTCCCGCCGATGGGGAAATACAATCCCGGCCAGAAGCTTTACTATCTGGCCATTCTGGCAGCCGGAATCGCCATCGCCCTCTCGGGGTTCGCCATCTGGCTCATCCAGGATAATGCGGGCCTGATACTTTTAGCCCATCTGGTTCACAATCTGGCGTTCTGCATCTTTATTATCGCCGTGCCGGTCCATATCTATCTCGGCACCCTGGCAAACCCCGGCACGTTCCAGATCATGGTGAACGGCATGGTGCCGCTGGAGCTCGCCAGGAAGAGATATCCCAAGTGGATGAAAGCGGCCGGGAAGATGTAACCGGGCCTCTATCAATATTATCACAAGGAGAGAGGGGAGACCGCGGTCTCCCCTCTTTTGTCAAATATGATGAAAAAGACTTTGCCGATCCTGATCGCCTTTGTTTTTTTGTTTCTCCTCGGCCTGGCGCATGCAGAGGAGAAGAGGATCGAAGTCCCGGTCGGCGACTCTCCTGCCCTGGGGCCGGCTGATGCGCCGGTGACGATCATAGAGTTCATTGATTTCCAGTGACCGCACTGCGTGGCGGCCGGTCCGACCGTCAAGCAGATCCTGCGGACTTACCCCGGCAAGATCCGGCTGGTGATCAAAAACTATCCTTATAAATACCGTGATTTTGCCCGGATCGCCGCCGAGGCGTCGCTTGCGGCAAGGGATCAGGGCAAATACTGGGAGATGCACGATATTTTGATCACCCGCTCGCCGAAGCTCGATCGGGCCAGCCTGATCAGTTATGCCGGGGAGCTGGGCCTTGATGTAAAAACATTCACCGAATCCATTGACAACAGCCGTCACGCCAAGGAAATTGATCGTGATTTGCAGCTTGCCGAGTCAATAGACCTCTACAACACGCCAACCTTTTACATCAATGGCCGGCAAGTTGTTGGAGAGCGGCCATTCGACTATTTCAAAAAGATTATCGACGAACAATTAAACAAGACTGCAAGGTGACGGGATGAGAAAAGCAGCTTGGCTAATCTTCTTCGTGCTCCTCTGTCTGCCGGTAACCGCGGCCGCCGGCCACCTGGAGCCGGCCAGGGATGTCCCGATCCCCGTGCAGAACCCCCAGACGGCCGCCAAGGTTGAACTTGGCAAGAAGCTTTTCTTCGATCGGCGCTTGTCCGGCGACGGCACCATGAACTGTGGAACTTGCCACGATCCCGGGCAGGGCTTCAGCGACGGACTCGATATCTCGCTGAACTATCCCACGACCCGCAACTGGCGCAACTCCCCCACCCTGATCAACGTCGCCTTCCAGAAATACCTGTTCCATGACGGCCGGGCGGCAACCCTTGAGGAGCAGGCGCTGTTTCCGATGATGTCGGCCTTCGAGATGAACCAGAACCTGGACTTCATGGAGGAAGAGATCCGTACCGTGCCGGAATATGTAGCAGAGTTCACGGAGGTCTTCGGCGACGGGGACGTGACCCGGGAACGCATCGCCATGGCGATTGCCGCATTCGAGCGGACCCTCATCTCGCTTGATGCCCCGCTCGACCGGTTCCTGGCCGGGGACTCGAGCGCTCTTTCGCCGCAAGCGCTGAAAGGGTATGAAATATTCACGGGCAAGGGGAAGTGTTCCGAGTGCCATTTCGGCGTCAATCTGGCTGACGACCGGTTCCATGTTCTCCATGTCCAGGAGAACCCGGAACACCTGAAAGACCCACGGATTGCGGCGACCCGCCGGTTCGTCGCCAAGGTCTATCATTTCGAGGAATATCGCACCCTGGCCGAGGACCCCGGCCGCTACCTCATCACCAAGGACCGCAAGGATTGGAAGGCCTTCAAAACCCCAACGCTTCGGGAAATAGCCGGGACTGCCCCCTACATGCACAACGGGATTTACGCGACCCTGGCCGAGGTGATCGAATTTTTCAATGCCGGAGGCGGGATGGGCAACCCCGTGCTGAAGCCCCTGCGGCTCACATCCTTGGAAAAGGAAGAGCTCCGAGTTTTTCTTGAACAAGGATTGACCGGGGCTCCAATCACCTTTGTCCACCCCAAAATACCATAAGGAGAACCATGACCACGGATATTCAGACTTTGATCGAACAACGGCCGCACCTCAAGGACCCGCTGGAGCTTTACGCCAAATGGCAGCGCTTTCACCATAAGGCTGGCGAACTTTTGCCGAAAAAGGGCCCGGCCATGTCGCCGGAGGATGGCAGGGCATATTCGCGAGAAAGCGCGGGTGCTGTTTTTCGATTGTTTGCTTCCATCTTCGGCCTGCAGGGAGAGGATTTTAAACCGCTGCTGCAGGCACTGGAAGCCGGTGAAATTGACTTCATGCGGTTTCCCCTTGACGAGTTTCCCGCTATTTCCTCCCTTCCTTGCAGCGAAGATGAGCTGACCTCAATCCTCTTTCTGCTCAGCAGGCCTTACTTTATGGCACGGCGGGAGGCCTACCCCCTGGACGGCAGGCAGTGGGAGAATGGACGCTGCCCCCTCTGCTCGGCGCGGGCGGCGCTCTCATCCATCGTGGAAGGCCCCCTTCGCCGCCTGCATTGCTCCTTCTGCGGCACCTGCGGCCCATACCGGTTCATCGGTTGTCCCACCTGTGAAACCGAGGATGCGACAAAGCTTAACACCATCATGTCCGAGGGTGAACCTGGATACCGGATAGTCACCTGTGATGCGTGTCAGACCTATGTGAAGGTCGTGGAGAGTTCGGTTCTCAAGGAGATGACATTGGACCTGGCGGATATGGTAAGTCTCCCGCTCGACATCGTGGCCCAGGGAAAAGGATTCCAGCGCATGGCGCCCAACCCGATCAGCTTGAAGAAGATCGAATAACGCCAGCACCTCAAATCCGGGCTACAGGATGATCCGTTCCGGATGGGTGAAGGCATTGAGCCTTTCCGGCCGGGCATAGCCGATAAGGGTCGCCCCTGCCCGATCGGCTATGGCCACCCCCAAGGAAGAGGGTGAGGTTCGTGACATGATAATCGGAATACCGATACGGGCGCATTTCAAAACCATATCCGAGGTGAGCCTTCCGGTTGTGTAGACAGCCGCGCGGGCCGGAGCCCTGCCCAGCAGAATGGCGCCCATGATTTTATCCACTGCATTGTGCCGCCCGACATCCTCGAAAAAAGCCCTGAGTTTTCCATCGGCCCAGAGACCGCAGCCGTGTACGCAGTGGGTCTCCTGGTTAAGCGTGGAGGCCTGCAGGACCTGAAGAATAAAGTCCTTAATCTCGGGAAAGCTGATCGTGCATTCCAAGAGTGGTTTAAAAGCCCCGGTCAACATCTCTTTTGAGATCTTGCCCGTGCCGCCGCAGCCCGACGTGATGATCACTTCCTTCGGCTCCATGCTCTCCACATCGGCGTAAACGGAGATACGTCCTTCAGGGCAGACAAGAACTTCCTTCACCTCCCCGGGGGCTTTTATATATCCCTGGCCAAAGAGGAAGCCGACGCCGAACTCTTCCAGCCCCACCGGCAGAACCATTGAAGCTCCGATCGTCACATCGTTGAGGGCAACCGTATAGGGGGTCTCGATGGCCAGTTTTTCTTCCTGTTGCACGTAGCCGTCCGCGGAAATCACGGTTGACAGGTATGGGAGTATTACTTTGTCTTTCATCACGGCCGTTACTGTCTGTACATAATCTTGCCGCAGTCCCTGAGATCATACCCGCCGAGCGCGAGAATCTCCTGATGGAATGCCTCGTTTGACTCCATCAGCTCAAGAAGGGCCATCATCTTCGGGTCGCCGATGAATTGTTCCGGGATAATAAGATCGTAGCGCTCCTCAGCTACCGGAATAAAATCCAGATCCAGCGCCTTTGCCGCGGCCAGGATCCCCATGCCGGTATCAACCGCGCCACTGGCCACCGCCGCCGCAACACTCATGTGGGTATATTCTTCATGGGCATAGCCCCGGATCCTATCAGGAGCGATACCTGTCTCCCTCAAGATTTTGTCGGTGAGAAGCCGGGTCCCGGCGCCCGCTTGGCGGTTGATGAAAAGCAAGCCGTTCTCGGAGATATCCGCGAAACTTTTGATATTTTTCGGGTTGTTTTTTTGAACGATCAATCCCTGCTGCCGGTAACAGAGGTTGATAAGCCGCAGCGGCAGGGCCGGCAAAAAGCGTTTGATGAAGGAGATATTGTATTCACCGGTCTCCTCGTCAAGCAGATGACAACCAGCAAGATGCGCTTCGTTGCGGCGGATAGCCATGATACCGCCCATGGAGCCGACATGGGCGGACGAAATGCGGATGATGGGGCGTTTTCTGTGCAACCGGTTGGCGATCAGATCCAGGATGTTGTCATGGCTGCCGATAAAAACCAGGGTGGAGTCAACCTCCACCTTTGGCCTGACCAACTCAATGGCCACTTTTTCCCCGGCCCCGACGCCTTCACTGCCTGCCGGGATGGTCAGGATACCGTCGGCGCGGACAAGGGACATAACCGCTCCCGCCCCTTTGCCCGACGGAGTGGCCATCAAGGTTCCTCCGACATTGCCGAGCGTGACCCGGACGAACTGATCAACGCCCATGGACGAATGCAAGGGCCTGGACATGGTGGCCTCAATGATCCGCGGCGCGGGATCTTCCATGCCCAGAAATCCGGCGATCATCTCGCGGACAAAAAGACGCAGCGTCAGGAGCGCGGAGACGGGATAGCCGGGCAGCCCGATCACCGGGGTGTTGTTGACAATGGCCAGAATCACCGGTTTTCCCGGTTTGATCGCCACCCCATGGACCATGATCCTGCCCAGATCGGCCAGCACCATGGCGGTAAAATCCTTGGTCCCGGCCGAGGCGCCGGCGTTCAGGATGACGATGTCGTTTTCCCGGGTAGCCGCAAGGATTACCTGGCGCAGGCTCTGCGGATCATCAGCCACAGGGTTGGCCCGATGAGCGTCAGCCCCCCATTCCCGCAGGGAGCCTGCTAAGATGCGGGAGTTGAATTCGACGATCAGCCCGGGTTTAGCGGGTTCCCCGGGCTGAATCAGTTCCCCGCCGGTTGGGATGACCACGGCCTTCGGATTCCGCTTGACCATGATCTCGGTTACCCCGGCGGCCAGCATCGCCCCTTGATCGATGGGGCGAATCCTGTGGCCTTCGGGCAGGATCAGTTCCGTGGCGACGATATCCTCGCCGATGGTCCGTACATGCTGCCACGGAGTGGCCGGCATGGCGAGTTCAACCTCGGTCTCGCTCAGCTGATGGACATCCTCGATCATCACCACCGCGTTGAACCCCGGGGGCAGGGCATTGCCGGTGTTCACGGGCTGGTAACGCCCCTTTTGCAACCGGACAGGGGCTGTGTCGCTGGCCCCGGCAAGGTCTTCGAAGTGCACGGCAATACCGTCCATCGCGGCCGCATTGTAGGACGGAGAGGATGTCAGGGCATAGACCGGGGCGGCAGTGAGCCGGCCCAGGCAATCATCCACCTTGACGGATTCCACCGGCGATTGAGCAAAGAAACCATTTTCAATAAGGGCCTGGCGCCAGAGGCGTTTTGCCTCGTCCAGCGGTTTATTGGCGATATAGATAGTTCGTTTCATAGATAAAGGGTAACCTCGACTTCAGTATCCTGGGTGAACCCCTGGCTGTCTTCGTCGATCAAAAAATAGCCATGAGCGCGGGAAATGGTCGTTATCGCGCCTGATTTTCCTAAAACCGGATCGGCAACCCAGCCGGTTGCGGCACGCGACAATTGCACGCGAATGAGATCACGCCTCCCCGGCGCCGAGTTGATGTTTCTTGCCAGGCGGGCAAGCACGACAGCCCGGGGAAAAACGTCCGGGGCGGCAAGACCGGAGAGGCGGCGGATGGTTGGCTCAACGAATAATTCGAAACAGACCATGGCCGAGACCGGATGGCCGGGCAGGCCAAAGATCGGAGTTGTCCCGGTAAGGCCGATAATAATCGGTTTCCCCGGTTTCAAGGCCACCCCGTGCACCAGGATGCCTGGATTCCCGAGGGAGGCAATGGCCTGCTCGCCCAGATCGCGCATTCCTACCGAGCTGCCCCCCGAGAAGAGGACAAGATCATTTTCGCTAACCGCCTTTTCCACCGCCGGGAAAAAAATTTCCTTCCGGTCGGAGACGATCCCATACAGGGTCGCCTTGGCCCCAGCCCTCCTGATAAGAGCGGAAAGTGTTATCCCGTTAATATCCCGAACCTTCCCGGGAGGCGGCACTTCAGTGTGCGGGACGATTTCATCCCCGGTGGAAAGAACCCCAACCGTGAGCCGGCGGCACACCTCGACCTGGTCCAGGCCAAGGCCCGCCAGCAGGCCGAGGTCTTGGGGCCGCAAGCGGTGACCGGCAGGCAGGGCCTGGCCGTTTTTGCCAATATCTTCGCCCGGGGCAATCAGGTTCGCGCCGACGCCGGCGGCTTTGACGATTTCGATCATGGATTCGTCGATGGGCACGGTGTGTTCCAGCATGACCACGGCATCGGTTCCGGGCGGCAGCAGTCCCCCAGTGGGAATCTGGGCGCAGCAACCCCGTTCGATCATCTGGGCCGGCTGTTCTCCCATGGCTATCTTGCCGGTGATTCGCAGATACACCGGCATGGATTCGCTGGCCCCAAAGGTATCGACCGCCTGAACCGCAAATCCATCCATCGTTGATCTGGCATGGGTGGGCAGATCTTCCGGGGAGACGATCCGTCCGGCGGTAATGCGGTCCAGGGCCGAAGCAAGCGGCACCGTATCCGTTTGAGGTGCAACCGTACCCAGCCGGGCAAGCAGTATCGCCAGGGCCTCATCCACCCGGGTAAGCCCCTGGCGTCCGAGCATATCACGTATAACTTTAGGCATAAGCCGCCCTGCTCCTCAGACAGATGGAATCCGGAATGACCAAGGGGATAAAAATTGTTTATTTATCAAGCTTGATCCTGATATCGATCTCGGAGGCATCGGCGGAAAATTTCAACGAATCGATAAACCCGACAAGAGTCCCGGCCAACACCTCCTGGACGAAGGGCTTCAGCGGAATATTATTGCCATTCACCAGGAGTGATACACTGCTGGAGGTTTTTCTCCCGTCCTTTAAGAACCTCTTGCGGATAAAGGCGGCAATCTCTTGCGCCTGATCCAGGCGAAAGACATATTCACCGGCAATATCCAGGTTGGTGGCCACCGCGATAACGCCATGGACCTCGTTACGCAGCATCTGGTTCTTGTCGAGCACCACTTCGATTTTCGAGATGCGCCTGGCCTCTGTAAACCCCTCCCCGATAATGATATCCACATCGGGAAAATAGCGATGGGCCAGAGTGGTCAAGGAGAGATTGCTGTTTTTTGTCTGGAGAACCATCTGATCAGGGGCGACAAAGAGTACCGAATCCGCTCCGGCCTGCCGGTGTTTGCCGGTGTCCGACCCGGAAGTGTCGAAAACCACCCCTCGCTCATTGCTCGATTTAACGACAGCCACCTTGTAACCAAAGGCCTTCAGGTGACTGACCACCTGGGTGGCAAGGGTGTTTTTTCCGCTGTCATGCCAGCCGATAAATGTAATGATTGCCGCCATTGTCATTCCCTCTGAATATAAACGGGCTCCACAAGCCTGGAACCCGCCACTGATCACACTCTCATCTAGATTTTATACTCGAAAGAGAGGAAATTCACAACCATGTCAGCTAATGCCTTGCATCATAAACAATATTTGTCTTCATCCTTGCGCTCTGACAGTCTGCCGTGCTTAAGCACGAGGCCGGCATGGGCCAGCCTGCGGCCCTGTTCCAGATAGTGGGTGGAAAAGATAATGGAGGTGTTATGCTCCCGGTTCATCCTGTCAAGAATCTGTATGATTTTCTCCTGATTTTCCTCATCGACATTGGCGCTGGGTTCGTCGCAGAGCAGAACCTCGGGACGCACGGCCAGAGCCATGGCCAGGGCCACCCGCTTGGTTTCTCCGCCGGAAAGCCTTTCCGCCTCGGCGTCGTAAAAGCCCGCCATGCCGACCAGGGCCAACACCTCACGGACCCGGTCGATCCTTTCCTGACGGGCAGCACCACGGACTTTCAGCCCGAATTCAACATTTTTCCAAACAGGCCCGGTGAAGAGGATCGGATACTGATCAACCATCACGACCCTCCGCCGCAGACTCAGCAGGGGCTGCTTACTGTCGTTGATTTGCGCGCCCTGGAAATAAATTTCTCCGGCGGTTGGGCGGTCGAGAAAAGCCAGGATATTGAGCAAGGTAGTCTTGCCCGCCCCATTCGGACCGACCAGGGCATAGATTCTACCGGCTTCGATCTCAAGATGCGGCAGATCCAGCACCTTGCCCCCCTTGTGTTCGCGGATCACATCCCGCAGCTCATACAACATCGGTTTTAATTCTTCCCTGAAAAAAGTGAAAGAGCATGTTCAGCCCAAAGGCAATGGTCATCAGGGTCAGCCCCAACGCCACCGCCAGAACAAACTCGCCCTTGTCGTATTCCAGCGCCATGGCGGTGGTCATTGTCCGGGTAAAGCCCTTGGCATTGCCACCCAGCATCATGCTGATGCCAATCTCGGCGATAACCCGGCCAAAAGCCGCAATAACAGCGGCACAGATGCCAAAACGGGCTTCCCTGAGAATAACAAAGGCCACCTGGGTATCGTTAGCGCCAAGGGTCAGGGCCGTTTTGCGGTACCTGGAGTCAATGCGGCTGATCGCCGCCAGAACCAGGGAGGTAACCAGCGGCGTCACCAGAATGACCTGCCCGATAATCATCGCCGTCTGGGTATATAACAGATCAAGGGGGCCAAAAATGCCCCGGCGGGAGATAAAGGCATAGACCAGCAGGCCGATCACCACAGTGGGCAAGGCCAACAGGGTGTTCAGCAGAGTGAGCAGCAAGCGCTTGCCGCGAAAATTGCCATGGGCGATAAAAAAACCAGCCGGCACCCCGAAGAGTGAGGCAACAAGAGTGGAAATACCGCTGACCTGCAGCGACACCCGGATTATGGAGAGCAATTCGGGGTCCCAGGCGACGAGCAACAGAAGTGCTGATTGAATACTATCAATAAGAAGATCCATCTGATCCAGCCCGGCTGATCCGTGAAGTCAGCATTACAAACGAAAAAAGGGAGAAGCGCGAGGCCACTTCTCCCCGGTTATATCCCGACGCCATCAATATTGATAATCTCGTAAAAAGTCACCTCGAAGCTCCCAGATGGCTAAATAAAAAGTTTGATATACAAGGCGTAGATCGGGCTTTTTACGACGCCATCAAATATTACTTGATCACATCGGGAAAAAACAACTGTTTGCCTTCAAGGAGATAGCCGCCGATCAGTTTCTGACCAGGCGCGCCGGTGAGCCAATCAACAAACTGCATGGTCATATCATACTTGACATGGGGAAACTTGGCGGGATTGACCGGAATAATCCCGTAAGGATTGGCCAGTGTCGCATCTCCTTCCACCAGAATCTCGAGCCCGATTGCCGGTTTTTTCCCGTATTTATAAGCGATATAGGTGCCTCGGTCGGATATGGTATACGCCTGTTTTTCGTCGGCAAAGGTCAGCGTCTTGCCCATCCCCTGACCGATGGAGAAATACCAGTCTTGGGAATCCGCCGGACTCTGGCTGGCGACCTCGACATCTTTTCCGTCCTTGCTCATTGTCAGTTTCTTGTCAGCCATGGCCACCCCGCTGGCCTTCCAGACTTCCAGCTCCTTGGTATGCGTGCCGCTGTCATCGCCGCGTGAAATAAATGGCGCCTTCGCCCCGGCAATCTTTTTCAGGGCCGCGGGAGACTCCGTTATCCCTTTGATTCCGGCCGGGTCAGCGGCAGGCCCGAGAAGGACAAAGTCATTATGCATTACCGGATACCGCTTGGCGCCAAAGCCGTCTTCGACAAATTTCATCTCCCGTTCCACGGCGTGCACAAAGATCACATCAACATTGCCATCCTCACCATCCTTGATAGCGGCTCCAGTTCCTTTGGCGACAACCTTGACCTTGATCCCGGTATCCTTTTCAAAGGCCGGCAGCAGGATATCAAGAAGGCCGGAAGATTCGGTGCTGGTAGTGGTTGACATCTTCAGCACCTTGTCCTCGGCAAGGACAGCCGTTGTGAAAACCGCACCAAGTAGACATACCCCCATAATTGCTAGCATTCTTTGCATCATGTCCTACCCCTTATTTCTGAAATTATCAGGATACAGCATTTGCCCGCAGAGGGACAAATCATAACCGACAAATGTCTGGGCCAAATTTTTGAATTCCTCCTCATGCAGAAAACTAAGAAAACTTTGAATGCCTCGTTCAAAAAAACGCTCCTGGCTGATCAGCAGATCAAACCGTTCCCAGCGTAAAGAGATGAAATCCAGATCAAGCAGACCGGCAACGGCACGGATGGCTGGAGCGGCATCGGCCCGCCCGGCAAGGACCTCGAGCCCGGCATCGAGATGCCGGGGCACTTCGTTATGGTAGCCGGCAATATCGGCGATCGAGATCTCCGATCCGGATATTTCATAGTCCAGCAGCAGTCTGGTTCCCGTGCCAAGCGGACGGTTGACGATACGGACATCGTGCCGGGCGAAATCGCTGACCGATCGGATTCCCTTAGGATTGCCTTTCTGAACCAGGAATCCCTGTTCCCTCTGGCTGAAATTGATAAAAACCGGTGATCTGTCGAACTCCTGGTCGGCAAAAGTGAAATTGTATTCATTTTTTTCATTCTGCAGGAGATGACAGACGCCGATATGACAAATACCGCGGCGCAGGCTGTTCAGCCCTCCCATGCTGCCCAGATTGGCGAAAAAGGGCACAATGTCCTTGTGGTTGGCATGAAAGAGAGAAAGGGTTCTTTGGAATAAAGGGTCGTCGCTGCCGGCAATGAGCAAAATTCCGCTGTCTGACGAAAGTCCGATTTCCGATTTTTTGTAATTGAGGATATGCGAATCAAGCCATTCTTCGACCAGCCGGCGGGGGAAAAGCCACTTCCCGGTGATTTTAGTCGCCGGTAATCCCTTGTCGCTCACCAGCGAATACACCATCTTCTCGTTGATGCTGAGGAGATCGGCAACCTCTTTGGTTGTTAGAAATGTAGCAATCCTGAGGGTCTTCATCCTTCTCATCCGTACAAGGGTTGAATCGAATAGGGCAAATAATCATGGGTCAAACAGCTTGTCAATAAAATGCACCCCAGCAGAGTAAAAACGACCCTGAATAACCGAAAGCAACATCTGCGGATACGACCTCGCCTCTCGTTCCAAGCCAAACATTTGAGATAGGTTAAAAAAATGGATAGCAAAGCACCATTTTTTTAGGCAGGAACCGGAAGTGTCATCATGGAGAGAATTCTGACCGGAAGATGCACCAGAGGGCTCAGTGAAGGGAGGCAAATGATGATTGCGGAGGAATTTTCGAAGTCTCCGGGATATTGCGGCCCATAAAGATAAATTTTACCGCGGACCTCTCATTGATATCCCGAGGATAAAATATCAACATAACACGGACTTTGGGCGAGCAGCACGGAGACCCCCTCCTAGAAGTATCTCCGCACACTCCCCCCATGTCCGGGCAAGGCTACTTTTTTTTCTGGCTTTTTTTCTTCGGTGCAGGGTCTTTTGACTGGTCCAGAACTTCTGAAACCCAGCCCATGGACACGATCATGTTGGGAAAACCGGTCAGCGTCAGTGCCATCAGCACGCAGTGCCGGATTTCCTCCGGGGTGGCGCCGGCGGCCAGTGCCTTACGCACGGACGACATCACCCCCCCTCGGGAATTGGCCCCGATAGCGATACCCAGTTTCACCAGGTTCTGAGCCTTGGCATCCAGGGGGCCGCATTCCCGGCAACTTTGCCCCAGTTCCTGGTACTGTTTCTGGATTTCCGGGTATGTCTGGATAAAGCCTTCGTAGGTTTTGGGGAGATACATTGATTTTCCTCCGAGTATGAGTGATGGGGGTATTGCAAAAATTCCGTTTTCCATGCCGTGGCAATGTATTTGCGCGATAGAGATAAACCCCGTGTAAAATTATATATCCCAAGCACTTGAAAAAAACAAGGTCATCTCTGGTAGACCCCGATTTCAGGACAGCAGCTCACGGTGTACGCTATCATAAGGAGAGAAAAGCGATAGGCATGCCGCCATCGCCAGCCAGCCGATCAATCCGCCCGGACACTAACTGTTGCGCTTCCTGGCTAACTCTGCTAAAAAGTTGTAACTATCCGCGCGGTTCACTGCGCGTCTCCTTGCCGCAAACCCGCTCTTTTTTTTGAGGATTCGCCATGCCCCACCAGATCGTCACCTTCATCGGTTGGCACAACAGCGGCAAGACCACCCTGGCCACCCAGGTGGTGAAACATCTGAAAGCGGACGGTTACCGGGTCGCGGTCATCAAATCAAGCAAGGAGACCGGCATTGTTTTTGATGCCCCGGGAACCGACACGGACAAATACCGGCAGGCGGGCGCTGACGGTATTCTCTTTGTCGCCCCAGACCAGATGGCGCTCATGACCCAAAACGACCATCTCCCGCTTGCCACCCTGGCCCGCCGCTATTTTCCTGATGTTGATATTGTCATCGGTGAAGGGTTTAAGACGGCGAGCCATGTCGCCAAAATCGAGGTGGTGCGCGACAGCGGACAATTCCTGCTGGGCAAGGTGGAAGGTATTATCGCTGTTGCCACGGATCAGGACATTGCCTGTGACCGCATCTTCGCTCTCGACGAAAGCCGCGAGATCGCCTCCTTTATTAAAGAAAGGTTTCTGCTGAACACCGGGAAAAACACGGACAAAACCGTGCTGCTGGTAAACGGTCACATGATACCTCTTGAGGAATTTGCCCAGGAAGCGCTGGCCGGCACGGTGGCCGGTTTTGTCAAGACCCTCAGTCTTACTGAAGACGCGCGGGATATTGAACTGCGCATTAAGCTTAACGGTTAGCCCAACCTTCTCCCCCGCGTGTTATGAAGGATTTTTTTCATCTGATCAGCGCAAGCAAATTTGCGGAACTCTTTAACCACTTCACGGAACTTGAGGCGGAAATGATCCCGCTGCCCGCTGCCCTGGGGAGATTTCTGGCCCGCGACATCACCGCGCCAGTCGCCCTTCCCCCCTTTTCCCGCTCCACCATGGACGGCTATGCCGTCAGAGCCAACGACACCTTCGGCTGCAGCGCAACAGCCCCTGCGCTGTTAACCGTTAAAGGTGAGATTGCCATGGGTCGTTCAGGGCGGCACATTGCCCTGAACCCGGGCCAGACGGCCCGTATCCTGACCGGCGGCGAACTGGCCGAAAACGCCGATAGCGTGGTCATGATCGAATACACCAGACCGCTTGACCAGACGACCGTTGCCGTCCTCAGCCCCGTGGCTCCAGGGGAGAATGTCATCCGCCACGGCGCCGACTTTCAGCAAGGGGAGACAATACTCACCAAGGGCAGGCGGCTGCGGCCCCAGGACCTTGGCGCCCTGGCCGGACTGGGGGTCATGGAAGTTGCCGTCTGCAAACGGCCTGTTGTGGCCATTATCAGCACGGGCGACGAATTGGCAAGCCATGACCGGGAGCTTGACCCCGGCCAGATCAGGGATATCAATACCACGACCTTGACCGCCCTGGTAAATGAGGCCGGGGGCATTGCCCTGCCGCTCGGCATCACCCGCGATAATTTTGCCGAACTGCTCCATGCCTGCCGCACGGCAATTGCCAGGCCGGTGGACATGCTGCTCCTCTCGGGCGGCAGCTCGGCGGGCAAACGGGATTTCACCCTGGCCGTCTTTAAGGAACTTGATCAGACAGGACTCCTGGCCCGCGGCGTGGCCCTCCGTCCTGAAAAACCGACCATCCTGGCCCAACATGATAATTGCGCCCTGTTTGGCCTGCCCGGCCATGTCGATTCAGCCATGGTGGTTTTTTACCTCTTTGTCCGGCCACTCTTGCACCGGCTCTGCGGGGCTTGCAACGCGGGCCTGCAACGCATTGTCGCCAAGGCCGGGGAGAAGATTCCGTCGGCTGGCGGCCGGGAGGGCCATGTGCGGGTACGGTTGGAACAGCGGGCTGACAGCCTGTTGCCTGTGGCCTGGCCGGTTTACGGCGGGGCCGGCCTGATAAAACCCCTGGTTACCGCGGACGGACTGCTCATCATTGATCGGAACCGCGACGGAGTCAATAAGGGCGAACAGGCGGAGGTACTACTCTTCCCGTGAAATCCGTGTACGCCGGCAGAGGGCCTTGGAATCGCACCCCGTTCGGCCCGCCGGACTCCCGTCCCTATTGACCAAGCCCCAGGAGGATGAGCAACTCGTACGAAAGCGCGGCCACCAGGCCGGCGGCGGGCAGGGTCAGGACCCAGGCCATGACCATGCTCTGGGCGACACCCCAGCGGACGGCGGACAGCCGCTTACTGGCGCCAACCCCGAAGATGCTGCCGGAGATGACATGGGTGGTGCTCACCGGCATACCGAAATGGCTGGTCACAAACAAGACGATGGCGGACGATGTCTCGGCGGCAAAACCGTGCACCGGCTCCAGGCGGATTATTTTATGCCCCATGGTCTTGATGATACGCCAGCCCCCCACGGATGTCCCCAGGGCCATGGCTGCCGCGCAGGAAAACACCACCCATTTGGGCACCACGGGTTCCGGTAGAATCCGGGCGGAGACCAGGGCCATGGTGATGATGCCCATGCTTTTCTGGGCATCGTTAAGACCATGGGTAAAGGCCATGGCTGCCGCGGAAAGGATCTGCAGGTGGCGAAAACTGGCGCTGACGCGGTCCGGATGAACGTGGGCCAGGGTTTTGAAGATACCGCCCATCAAAATAAAGCCGAGGATGAAACCCATGGCCGGAGAACCCACCAGGGGAATGAGAATCTTGTGGACAATGCCGTTCCAGAGAACAAACGGCAGCCCGCCGTGGATAATGGCTGCTCCGCATAATCCGCCGATCAGGGCATGGGAGGAACTGCTGGGAATGCCGAATTTCCAGGTAATCAGGTTCCAGGCGATGGCGCCAAGGATGCCGGCCAGGATGACCACCTGGAAGAGGTGCTGGTTGGAGGCCAGCTCATCGGCGTAGGCATTTTCCAGCAGTAAACGGTTCGTGTTGCGTAATTCCTCGGGTTTCAGCTTTCCGGAATTCCGCGCTTTCGCCACTGTTTTCTCCGGCAATGGTATCCCGGCAAACCGCTCCGCCGCATAAAAATCAACCTGCCTGATGACGCTGTTCAAGTCATCCACCATGGCGGCCAGCAATTCCCGGGCAGGAGGGTCCGACAACACCGTATATTGTTCGAGCAACTGCCTGGTTGCGGGTGAAAGGTGTCCGGCCAGATACCCGGAAACCGGGTCAGCGGGATTCTTCAGCTTGGCGGCGAACGCCGCCGGCTGATGGATATCCACGGCCTGGAAGCGGGCCGTATCGATCAAGCCGCTGGCCACCGTTATCGCCACCTGGGTGGCGACCAGGGCGCCGACAAAATTCAGGCAGGCCGCCATGGCAATGGCCTGGCGCGGCGAGAGCACCCGGGTCGAGACGACCGTGGCGATGGCGTTGGCCGTATCGTGAAAACCGTTGATATAGTCGAAGACCAGCGCCCCTATCACAACCAGCACGACCAGCAGCGACACCTCAAGCATACTTCACGACCACGCTTTCGATAATATTGGCGACATCCTCGCATTTATCCACCGCCGTCTCTATCCGATCGTATATCTCCTTCCATTTAATGACGTTAATCGGATCGGCGTCCGGGGCGTTAAGCAGACCGGCAAGGGCTTTGCGGAACGCGGCGTCATGCTCGTTTTCGATCTGATGGATACGGATGAAAAGACCCTGGACCGCATCCCGATTGGGCCTGGTGCGGAGTGAGCTCACCGCCTCAAGCATGGCTTCGGTGATTTGCACCAGCATCGCGACTAAAGCTTCCATATCAGGGCGTGGTTGGGTGAGCTGATAGAGCGCCATCCTGCCACTGCAGCCCTCAATGCGGTCGGTCACGTCGTCCAGCTCCCCGGACAGGGCATGCAGGTCTTCTTTATCCAGCGGGGTGACAAAGGTACTATCGATCTTTCTGGCCAGCTCATGGGTAATATGGTCGGCCTCGCTCTCTATCTCCTTGATCCGCGCCGCGTATTCGGCAAGATTGCCGAAGTCATTGAACAACCGGTAAAATTCCTTGGCCGCGCTGACTGCCGCATTCGCCTGTTTTTCAAGCAACTCGTAGAAGATATGTTTCTTGCTCATTCCTGGTAAACGCACAGTTTCAGCTCCTTAACAAAGTAAAAGGGACGGAGGTCATTTGTCTGATGCAGGCGCGGGAGGCTCTCCCGGCGTTGGGGCAAAAGCATATCGTATTTTTAAAAAAAGGGCTTCATTTTTTCACTGCGGGGTTCGGACCGCATATCATTGGTCTCGCCTTCATTTCACAAATGACCATGAATGCATGGAGTTGCAGAGCCGGCCGGCAACACGAAGAAAAAAATACGCCTTTGTTTTTCACTGTTCCGCCTCGTCGCTCCTTGGTTCCACCGGCAGGGTGATGGTAAAGGTCACTCCTTTCCCATCCGGATTGTTCGCCACGGCAATACTGCCGCCGTTATGCTGCTCGATGAGACGCTTGGTGATGGCCAGGCCGAGTCCGGTTCCCTGCGGCTTGGTGGTAAAAAACGGGTTGAATATTTCCTCAAGCGCTTTGCTCTCTATGCCTTTGCCGTTATCGGCAATGGAAATTCGCACGGTCCCCTGCGCGGCTTGGCGGGTCTGTATGGTTATAACCCCTGGCCGCTCAGAGATGGAGGAGGTGGCGTCCATGGCATTGAGAATCAGGTTCAAAAAAATTTGTTGCAGCTGGCCGGGATCAGCAACGATATGCGGCAGGCCGGGACTGAAATCCTTGACGAATTCGATTTGCCTGGCCGGACTTTTTTCCTTATTCCGCGGGGTTTTCAGGGAAAAACGGGCGGATTTAATCGTTGCTTCCAGGATCTGGTTGACATCCAGGGAAACCATCTCCGGTTTGGGGGGGCGGGCGTAGTTGAGCAGTCCTTTGAGCAGGGCAGTGATTCTGTCAATTTCCTTGATGACCCGGTGCAGAACTTCTTTGTCCTCGGAGTCAAGAGGTGAATCCTGGCTGAGAACCTCCATGGATACCTTGATGCCGGCCATGGGGTTTTTTATTTCATGGGCCATGCCGGCCGCAAGTTCACCCACCACGGCCAGACGTTCCGTTTCCTGTAATTTATTACACTGATCCTTCAGGGAAGCGGCCATCTCATTGAACGACTCGGCCAACTCGCCAAACTCATCAGCTAATTTTTTCTCTATCCGGTATTCCAGCTTGCCTGCTTTGATTTTCCGCGTTGCGCCCAACAGTTCCGTGACGGGCTTGGTAATGCTTCTGATGAAATACAGGGAGATGAGGATGCCTACGAAGAATGCAAAAGTCAGGGTAGCTATCAATATATTTTTCGAGGCAGCCACTTCCGCCATGGCCGCCGTTGTTTTTTGCCGCAGGGCGTCGTTGGCGGTCATGGCCATCCACTGCGACTTCTCAATGATCCTGTCCCCGATATCGGCCGCAAAGGTCTGCAGCCTCTTGATCCTTTGCTCGTCCGCCGTGGACGTTATGAAGTAACTGAGCGCCTCCTGGTACTGCTCGGTCAGCTCCTGCAAATGAAGGATTTCCTGCTCCACCCGCGGCACATGATGGCATTCCGTACATGTTTTTGCCCGGTCACGGAGTTTGAGGACATTATCCACGATGATGTCCAACTCCTTGCCGAACAATGTGCCGGTAGTATACAGATTTGACTGGACCGTCTGGACGTTGATGACCAGATCCTGCCTGATAACCTCCACCTTGTGCAGGGTAAGCAGAGCGGTAAGATTGGCGGTTGTCGTGTTGATAATGTGCAGGGTGGTGACGATACCGGCGAAAAACAGTAAAAAAAGAATAAAGAAGGAGATGATAATTTTTTTCTTCATCACTCTTTTCCGTGTTCCGCTGTGCCTGGCAAGGCCTCCAGCGCCATGGCTTCCACCGTGGCAAAATCCGCTTTACTCGACTCGATGAACCGCAGGGCCTCAAACTGATTGAGAACATTTTGCCCTTGAGGCGTTTTGTCCATCCGCAACAGGACTTCACTCAACCTTGCCCGTAAATCCCCGGCAATTTCATTTTTTATGCAGAGGGTGATCTCGGGGACCTTTGGGGATCGGGCAATGATAGACAACTCCTGGGCAATTGACGGGTCATTGTCAACCAGTTTGTCAAAAACCGTATTTTTCGCCGCGCCGATATCGGCCCTGCCATCAAGTACCGCAAAAATCGTTGAGGCATGGCTGCCGGAATAAATAAATCGATTAAAATATTTTTCAGGGTCCGTAATGCCGCGCTGCCGCAAATAGGCCAGGGGGAAGAGGTAGCCTTCCATTGTTGCCGGGTCGACGAAGACGATGCTTTTCCCCTCCATATCCTTGACGTCGCGTATGCCGCTGTCTTTGCGCACAAAGATATATCCCTGCGCCGTTGACTCCCCGTTTCGATTGACCGGGTTGGCTACGGGTTGCAAATCCAACTCCCTGATCCCCATGGTAGCGGTATAAGAGGTGAGAAACGCTCCATCCAGATTAAGGGATTTAAACCGTTTGATCACTTCACCATAGCGGCTCATGATGGTGAGATTGACCTTGACGCCAAGCTGACCGGAAAGATAGCCGGCTAAAGCGCGATAGCGTTCCATCTGCTTAAAAATGTTGTGCTCGGGCTCGATGCCGATCAGCAGTTCCTCTGTCTGCCCGGCTGCCGAAACAGGCAGGGCTGCCAGGGCGGTAAGACACATGAGCCCCCAGGCAATAAGCCATCTTGTGACACCATGCGCCGACAGAGGCCACCGTCTCATTTTATTACCTCGGTCGCTTCAATGAGCAGATTGATGGGGAAGGTAATGCCGAGATGTTTAGCCGCCACCAGATTAAACACCAGCTCCGTATCCCGGAAAGTATGGGAGGCAATGTTGCCGGGCTTTTCACCAAGCAGAATTTGTGTTGCCATTTCAGCCGCCGTTTCTCCCTGCAAATGAGCGGGTTGAAACAGGGTCATCACCACCCCGGCTTCCGAAAAGTCCGGAAAGATATCCGCCGTGGGAATCTTTTCTTTACGAAGAATCTCCATGATATCCTCAAGCAGCAGATGGACAAGCGAGCTTCCTGTAATGAAGACGGCATCCCAGTTTTTTGTCTTCAGCTTATCCAGGTCAACGCGCGACCGGATATCAATTTCCTCAGCCTTTATGCCCTGCTGGGCAGCAAGCTCTTTCATTGTTTCGTATTGACGAACGGAATCCTCCTCAACGCTGCTGAAGACGATACCAAGGGTATTGACGGCTTTGAAGCCTTTGAAATATCTGATAATGCTGGACAGAGGCACCTTAAAACCGCAACCTGTCACATTCTTACCGGCAACGGCGGCCTGGTCGGGTTCGTACAACCCGGCGTAGACCAAGGGAATGCGGCTTTTTTCGTGGATGACGGCCTGGGCGGCGGGAGCACCGTAGGTCACGATCAGGTCCACATCAAACGCTATGAGCTTGCGGGCGGCATTGCTCCAGGATATGGCATTCGGAAAAGGTCGTTGCAGGATAATCTCGATTTTTTCACCGCCGGCGGTCCTTCGGCCCAGCTCGGCGATAAAGCGCTCGTGCATTGCTCCATAATAAGGGATATCGCCGGTCAGGATGACGCCGATGCGTTTTTGGGCGTGGGCATCCGGCGGCGCGGCGGCGAGGACGACAAGCGCGGCAAACAGTATGCTCAGCAACGGGCGGAGTAAAGTATTCAATTTAAAAATACCTTTTTAGTCTCAAGGTGGTGGTGAATACATTGCCGTCCAACAGGCCGTACGCCCTGTCATCATAAATATCCAGGTAGGATCTGAGCCCGAGGTCCCACTCCTTGGAAAGCTTTTTGATAATCTCAAAAGACAAGTCGATTTCCGAGGCCTTCAAGGCTGAAAACGAGGAAAGGGAAAATGGCGCGCCACCCACGACATCGTCATAGCCGGCTTCCCCCTCAAGCAAGGTGTAAGTCAGGCCACCACTCAGGGTAATATCTTCCCGCGGCAGGTAATGAAGCGCCAAGGAGAACGAGTTTGATTCATCGGAATAGGGAACACCGGCATCTATATAAGGCAGATCAGGGATGTTTTCCATGAGCCATTTCCCGTAAGCCAGATCCTGTTCAACATCCCAGCGCTGATAGAACCAGCTGGCCGTCAGGGATACGGTGGGGGAAAGCTCGGTCGACAGGCTGGCGAGAAACTGATCACGCTGCCCGTCTCTTTCGCCGGTCTCCAGCAGCAGCGCAGGGGAAGGATTGAGATAATGCAGACCATCGCGCTCCGTTACGGACAGGATGTATTCCAGATAGACGTTGAGCCAGGACGTCGGCGTGCAGGTCGTGGTCAACCGCAGCTTGTTGGAGTTATCCGGGCTGTTATTATAGGCCGGATGGCTGTAATTTTTGTATTCATAGCTGGCCTTTACCTTGACCCTGTCCAGGGGTTTGGCGTGCGCCGTGAGATTAATGGTGTGGATATCGGTTTGCTCCGGCACCGCCACCCATTCAGCGAAATCCGTCCGCTCGAGCTGGGAAAATTCATAGGTGCCGAAAAGAGAAAGGATGTTCAATGGCCTGTACCGTGTGGACAGGGAAAAGACGTCCCTGTCATAGGAAATGCCCTCCCGCACCGCATAGTTTACCGTATTGTTCAGCCCGGTGAGGGTAACGGTCTCGGGAGTGTCCATATCCAGATCCTTGTGCCGGTACTTGAAGAAGAGGCCAATGAGCGGATCGGGTATCCAGCTGAAATCAAAGGCCCCCTTCCAGGTGGTGGATTCCGTCAGGCTATAGTTGTTCTTCTGCCGCAGATTGCTGAGGGTGGCCGCGGCTACAATGCCGCCGGTATAGGACGAGTGCAGCTTTACGGAATTGGCCGCTGATTCGGTTTCCGGGACAACATTATGCGGATAGGTGTCGGCGGGCCTGGAAAGATCGGCGGAAGCGGGATATAAATCATAAAGAATATCGTGGCGCCCCGGATTAAACTCGTCCTGATCGTGGGCATATTCAATCTCGACCGGACCGACATGACTGTTGGCCCCAAGCTTGAGCGCGTTCGACCTCCAGTCGATATCGCGTGATTGCGAAGTGATATTGAGCTGATCAAAATCTCCCAGCAAAAAACGCTGCTGAACCTTGCCGTCCTGCTCAACGTGGCGGTTGTTTAAAAAGGTGTGAAACGGGAAATCCGCGGCCTTGAGCCTGAGCGACAGCAGATTGCTGGTAAAATCGGTATAATAGCTGCCCGCCGCGTTGCGGTCGGTGTAGACGAGACCGGGCGGCTCCCCGGGCAACTGATAGTTCAGATGATCAAGATTATGGTGAGCGCCGACCAGAATGTCTCTGAAAAGAAGCAAATCCTGATAAGCGAAACCGGCATCCGTATAAAAATCATAATTGCTGAGAAACTCGGCATTGGCGTGATAGCGGTAGGGAAGGGGACAGGAGAGCAGGTCCAGACCAAAGGTGAGAGAGGAATGAGGGTAAATATATTCCGCCGCTTTCAGCGAATCCTCGCTGGAGAACCATCTGTATCCCAGGAAATAGTCCCCTTCCGTCTCGTAATAGACACCCGGTTCTTCCTTCTCCGGGGTGACGGTTGGCCCGGCGGCAGGGGTTGATTCCGCGTTTTCAGCCGCCATGCCGGGGAAAACCCCGCAGCAGAGAGCCAACCAGACAACAGAAACATTCAAGATACAATGCCTTTTATTGTATCTCATCGGATAAACCTCCCCCCTCCCGCGGTTGACGGCACATCAGACCCATGGATGGTGGAGTGACAGTCCGTGCAGCGCGTATAAAAGGCCCTGGCCCTCTCGGCGGAAATACTACCGCCCTCCTCCTTGTTTATTCTGTGGCCCTCATGGCACTGGAGGCACAAAAAAGGCTCCCGCGCGTTGAGGAGTTTGCTGTTAACCGAACCATGCGGGCTGTGACAGTTGAGACAGTTTTCCACCACATCGGCATGTTCATAAAGGAACGGACCTCTCTTGTCCGGATGACACTGGACGCAGGTTTCCTTGATACCGTCCTGCAGCAGCCCCTGGTCGGCGAACCCTCCATGCGGGTTGTGGCAGTCCACGCAAAATACCCTCCCTTCCTTGAGGGGATGATGGCTCGGCATGGAAAACTGGGCCTGGGCGGACTGATGGCAGGTAAAACAAAGTTGGCCCGAGGCCAGGGGGGTAACCTTTAAATCAGGACCGGCGTGCACATTATGGCAGGCAAAGCAGGATACTTCGTTGACGGCATGGAGTCCGGCATTCCAGTTATGCAGGTTAAACGTGGCGTTGGCCGTGTGGCACTTGAGACAGATGAGCGACTGGGCCGTGGCCGGCAGGCTTTTTAAGTCGATCAATGTCTGGAAATCACACGCGGTCCTGATGCCTTTTCCGGCGTTCGTCTCAACCAGCTCCGGGGTCAGTCCCTTGACGGCCAGGCTGCCGGGGCCATGGCAGGATTCACAGTCCACCAGGGGCATGCCGGAATCCTTTTGCAGCTGGGCGCCCATGGTGCTGGCGTCAAAGGCCAGCCTCAGCCGGTCATGCTCATGACAGGCGGCAAGACAGTTTTGAGTGCCGATGTAATCGGCATCAAGGTTGCCGACAATCATCTTCTCATATTCACGGATCGGCAGAATCGTCTTTGATTCCTTTAAGCCGGCGCATCCGCTCAGGAAGGCAAGCAATGCCATCATGGTCAGGAATGATTCGCGCAGCTGGTGTTCCCTGGTAAACATTGCGGACCTCTTATGCCCTGCATTGCCAAGAAGGTACTGGCGCCAAGAAAATACCTTATCCAGCAAAGGCGGCCAAGCTGATCAGAATTGATAATGGGTAATTGCTTTTCCGTCCGGCAAAAAATCCCGCCGCCGGGCAAAAGCATCTTCAGATTCATCCTATTGAATCCCCCCTGATCTGTCAATTACTCATGAGAGATTCCCCTTGCGAGACATGCCTTGCCCCAGTGACAGGCAGCGCCATGGAAGATCATCATTTAACGGTACAGATGCCGCGGATGGCGTTGCAGGCCTTGCTGAACAGCTTTTCCAGCCAGTCGTCGCCGGCGATTTTGTCCCCCGGCAGACTGCCGCACTGCGCGCAACGGCGCAACCGGGCCCGGCAACGCATGATTTTTCTGGCTGAGGTAACGTAGGTGGCATGGCTCCAGGTGAGCGGGGAAACGGACAGAGGTTTGCCGTTGTCGGGATTGACCTGCTCGGCGAGTACGCCCGAGGGCAGGGCGTGGTCCGCCACCCAGGCCAGGATGGCGATGGCTTTTTGCAGATCCTCTTCCTGGCGGGCGGAGCCGGTCAGATAGTCCGCATACCAGAGGGTGCAGATAAACCAGGGATTGCCCGGATAGCGGGGGTTGACCCGATGATAGGCATCTCCCTCGTAACGCGCCATGCCGCCCACCTCATTGTTGAGCCAGAGCGTTTTGCGCATGGCCTCCATGGTGGCCGTTACCCTGGGATCATCAGGGCCATAGAGACCAAAGGCAAAGAGCCCCCAGAGACTGGCGTCCAGGGTGTCATCATACACCAGCTCCCCCTGCCCGTTTCTCGACACCATGCGGCAGAAACGGTTCAGCTCCGGACGCCAAAGATACCTGGAGGCCGCATCGCGGATGGCCGCCGCGGCGTGCTGGTAGCGCTCCGCCCGTTCAGTTTCGCCAAAGACCGTGCAGAACAGTGAGGCGGCGGTGAGGCCGCCGAACACGGCGCCGGTGGTAAAGGAGAGCATGCCGCGCCGCTCCTCCCAGAGATCGTAGGAAGCGGCGGGCAACCCGGTTTCCGCGTCGATGTAGGCGCGGAGAAAATCCGCCGCGTTCTTGATGATGGGCCGGTAAAAGGGCTTGATGAACTCGATGTCGCGGTAGATGACGAAATGGTTCCACAGGGCCCACAGCACCAGAGCCGTTTCGTCCTCCTGGATCGGCAACTGCGCCTCGCCGCCCGTTGACCAGGGATGCCACGACGAGGCCAGGGTGGTGTCCGGGTTGAATTTGTGCAGAAAATACCCTTCGTCCTCAATGACCCGGGAGGCGAAGCGGTAAAACTGCTGGGCCGTCGCCGGGTAGCCGGCCACGTCCAGGGCGTGGGCCACCAGGGCCCCGTCCCGCGGCCAGACATAGGAATAGGTATCGCGGTTGAACAGGATCACGTCGGAGTCATTGGCGGCCAGAATGCCGCCCTCCCAGTCGATCTGGGTATTTAAAATGAGCAGGCTGCGGCGGTAGAGCCCGGCCACCTTGTCCGGAAAGAGATCCAGGGACGGCGTCTCCTTATTGATCCACAGATTCCAGTAATCCATGGTGCGATTAAGCAGGGTAAGCGGGGATTTATGCTTGATCAGCCGGTCGAGACGCTGGACATCATCCCATTTTTCCCCGGCCGCCAGCCAGTAATACGCCTTCTGGCTTGAGGTGGCCGCAAGCTGCAGATGCAGGGCCAGTACCGAGTCCACCGATCCCTGGGCAATGGTGTTGCCCGAGAGTTCGCCGTCTTCCGCGTCGCGGAAGGTGCCCTCCCGGCCATTGGTGTTTTTCTGGCCCACGGCGAACTGGTGCGGACGGTCGCTGCATTCGGTGCAACCGTTGGCCAGAAAATAACGGGCCCCCTTGTAATGGATGAGACCGTTTGTTTTCGGGTCAAAGGCGGCGGTGTCGCCCACGCTGTTGCCGGAGATATCAAAACTGTGCGAGAAAAAGAGCCGCACCTCGCGGCCACGGCCGGCCATGTTTTCCACTTTGATTTCGCGGACAAAGATATCGGCATGAAAATCCACGCCGTCGCGGCAGGTCAGCAGTATTTCCAGGCCGGGATGATAGAGATTGACCTGGGTAACCAGGGTGTTGTCCAGATACCGCAGATCCTTTTTCCAGTCCGGGCCGATCCAGGAGAAACGGTTGTCCACCCAGACCCCGAACCGCATATAGCCGCCGCCGACATGGTTTTCCTGGCCGACATGGGGGAAATACAAGTCCCGGATGCGGTAATCCTGATCGAAACAGAGCAGCAACCTCTGGTTGCTGACCGGAATATCCCTTGGCATGGTTACACCTCACGATTTCAGGCTGAATAGGCGCTGTGTGGTCAGTTTCACGGTCTGGAAAGATAATTGCCGGGCACCCTCGCGGCTTAGCCGCTCTGTCTCTGGCTGATCCAGTCCTCTGTTTTCAGCACCTTGCCGAAGCGGCACTGCGTCACCACTATGGCCCGATGCAGTTCCTCAGCCGTCACCGCCCCGGCCTCGTTATGAAATGACAGGGTTCCCGTGGCGTCGGCGAGAAACTCAACAACATAACCGAGGTGGAAGGCGCGCCGCGCCGTGGTGTCGCAACACATCTGGGTCATGTAGCCACACACGGTGAGGGTGTCGATGCCCTTGCTTTTGAGCCATTCTTCCAGGTTTGTTTCGGTGAAACTGTCGGGCCAGTTCTTGTCAATCAACACGTCCCGGCGCCGCTTGGCAACCTCGGGATGCAGCTCCCATTCCGGACTGCCTTTCCGGAAGACGGGCGAGTTTTCCGCCCTGGCCGCGTGTTGGATCACCACCACGGGGATTTGCTTGGCCGCGGCAACGTCCATCGCCTTCAAAATATTGTCCAGACTACCGGGCGGATACGACACCGGCAGTTTCCCGGAAAAATACTCGTTCTGGACATCAATCACTAACAATGCGCGCATGAATTCCCCACCCCTTTCATCATTGATGGCGTCGTAAAAAATCCGATCTCCTGCGTTGTAGCGCATTTTTGTTCGTTCGGCATACCACATGTATAGCCTCACTCTCAAAAATACACTACGCCTTGTATATCGAATTTTGTTACTTAGCCATCCGGGCTTTGTCGCAGACTTTTTACGGATTCATCATCATTAGAATACCATTATACCGCAGCACCTCCATAGGCAAGGAATGCGCCTGTTTTCCGGCGATATTTTTGCAACCTGCCCACTTCGGCAACCCCGAGAGGCGCATGCACCAGCAGGTGCATGAATCACGCCAGCTAACAACTATATGGCCTCTTATTAATTATCACATCCAGCCAGGATTGCCAAACGATATTTACGC
Source organism: Deltaproteobacteria bacterium (assembly GCA_016219175.1). Classification (GTDB taxonomy): domain Bacteria; phylum Desulfobacterota; class Desulfobulbia; order Desulfobulbales; family SURF-16; genus SURF-16. The sequence goes on from JACRCD010000014.1 coordinate 65,639, forward strand.
CCCGCATTTTTGCTGCCCTGTTATCATCAAGCATGATGCCGTTTTCTGAAATTTTACGAATAATAGAGGCTCTTGCGGAATGACGACAATGAACGTTTCGTCATTCCGGGCAAGCGCAGCGTGAACCATCCGCCCGGGTGGCTGGCATGTTTTTTGAGTATAAATAATTTCAGCAGGGAATAACCGACACCGGTCGCAACAAGAGCGGCTTTCAGACAACCTGATCTCGGCAGATTAAATGCTGGTACCAAAATACAAGATCAAAAAAAGTGCCTAAAGTACTTAAAATACTTCAAGTGCCTAAAGTTGTGGTACTTTCTGATCAGATAAAACCTTTCACTTTAAGTACTTTAGGCATTTTAGGCACTTTAAGTACTCAAA
>JACRCD010000079.1 GCA_016219175.1 Deltaproteobacteria bacterium
AAGTTATGCGCAGCGAGGTCAAGGCATGGGAGTCAGCAAGAAACGGGATGAATGCCGGGGTTAACTGGCAGTTCACTACTGAAAATGCGCGGATCAAACTGAACAGACTTTATCCAACATTAGAGATGTGACACGACACTAGGCGATTTTCACTGCCCAATTTGCCTACTCTTTAAAAATTTCAGATTTAAAAATTGACAAATGAAATGACTCTTCGCCGTTAAAGCGGGTTTTCGCTCGACTGGGGCTGAGGCGGGGAAGAGATCATCAGGAAACATCTTAAGTTCCGGGAAGTGAGCCAGACATCAACCTTCCCAAATCACATCTCATTTATACTGTTTGCCTACCCAAAAAAGTTCTTGTGTCATATTTTCCTTGCAAATTATTTGGAAATAGTTTGGACTCTGAGTTTTTAAGAAAATCAATTTGCCCGGTTTCTTCCAAATTTTCAGTAAGGAAAGATTGAAAAGTTGAAAATATCAATATTCGTTGTATATATTGATATTTATCAATATATACAACGATGAGTGTCGATGAAAATCACAAATAAAACAGCCATTGATTTGTACTGCGGCTCCGGGGCCGTTACCGCTGGATTGAAATCGGCGGGCTTTCAAGTAGTTTGTGCCATTGATGTTGATCCCATTGCATGTGCCACATATCGTGCAAATCATCCCGAAGTTCATCTCTTTGAAGAAGACATAAAAACCATCTCCCCCAAGCGGTTTGCGAATGACCTTAAAGGTTCTCTTGATCTCTTGGCGGTATGTGCACCTTGTCAACCATTTAGTAATCGTAATAGGCACAAATCCACCAAGGATCAACGTGCCAAGCTTGTGCTTGAGGCTTTATCCTTTGTTGAGGAATTGAAACCGAAGCTGGTTTTTTTTGAAAATGTGCCTGGTATCGGTCGTCAGCCCGTGTTTAACGAATTGGCTGAAAAGATGGTAGCTTTAGGCTATCATCTCTCTCCACCGAAAAAAATTGATGCAGCTGATTTGGGTGTTCCTCAACGACGGCAGCGGATGATCCTTATCGGTGCAAGAAATGATGATCTTCTTACACAAGCGAGTAAAATAAACTTTTCTAAACGACGAACCGTTTTTGACGTAATTGGCAACCTCCCGTCTCCACCCGTGGGTATTGAGAATATCGAAAATGATGTTTTGCATTATTCCCGCCGACATTCCGTGATCACGATAGAACGGCTACAGCATATCCCACATGATGGTGGCAGCCGAGATAATTTGCCGCCTCAGCTTCAATTAAGGTGCCACAAAGATTTAAACAAAAATTCATATCCTGACTCTTATGGCCGTTTAAAGTGGCGAGATGTAGCTCCCACCCTGACCACCGGTTGTACTGATTTAACCAAGGGGCGTTACGCTCACCCCGTAGAAGACAGGGCGATTACATTGCGTGAAGCGGCCCGGTTGCAATCCTTTCCGGACGATTATATTTTCGTGGGTAATGCTTCTCAAATTGCAACGCAAATCGGTAATTCCGTCCCGCCGACGATGATGCATGGGATTGCAAAGACTCTTTACTCGGCACTGTCGAATAATAGTTCTGCATCTCTTTAGCCGTGATTATGTCAAAACGGCCCTCCCCATCATCCCCTCAAGTCTCTCTGAATATGAAGAAGGTGCGCATTAGGGACACCGGCCCAGAAATGGCGGTTCGTCGCCTGCTTTATGCAAAGGGATTGCGATACAGGGTTAATTACAAACCTAAATCACCGAAGCTCGGCCGTTCAACTATTGACATAGCTTTCCCGGGAAAGCGACTTGCGATTTTTATAGATGGCTGCTTTTGGCATAACTGCCCTGAACACGGGGAAATCCCTAAAGCCAACAGAAAATGGTGGGGGAAAAAGTTTGCCGAGAACGCCGAGCGTGATGAAAAAGTATCTAAAGCATTAATAGAAGGGGGCTGGCGGGTTAAAAGATTTTGGTCTCATGAAACCCCGGAAAATATTTGCAAGCTCATTCAAGAAACCATTAAAGATTCACCGAACTTGATTTAAGCATAATTATACCAAGGAGAAATGATGGCTAAAATCAGGGTCAGGGCACGTGCCGTAGACATGCTCGGCCGACAACAAATTGCCGGTATTCCCACCGCAATTCACGAATTATTCAAGAATGCCCATGATGCATATGCCATGCATGTTGAGGCGGACTATTTTCGCGGAAATGGCGCCTTTGTCCTGCGGGATGATGGCTATGGAATGACGCTGGAGGAGTTCGAAGGCAAGTGGCTGACCATCGGAACGGAGAGTAAAATCAATGCAAATGCGCTGCCCATACCAACGTTTCTCGGGGAAGGAGTCGAACGGCGACCCGTTCTGGGAGAGAAAGGGATCGGACGACTCGCCATAGCCACTATCGGCCCTCAAGTATTGGTACTCACCCGGGCCAGACGGGATGATGGCCTTCGTGATTTAGTGGTCAGTTTCATTCATTGGGGACTTTTCGAGATTCCCGGTATTGATGTGGATCAAATAGAAATCCCAGTGGAAACTTTGCCTGGGGGGCAATTGCCCGACTCGAAATTTGTCGCTAAACTCGTCAATCGCGTACGTGAAAATGTAGAACGCCTTTCTAAAAGTATCTCTCCTGTGATGAGAACTACTCTTCTTTCCCAACTTGACACTTTCAATATCGATCCCGCAGCCGTCGAAGACGATCTCGGCTACCCATCCCTCCGCAGTGATGGATATGGGACTCATTTTTATATTTTACCCACCGATTCAATTCTTGAAGCAGATATTGACGAAAAGAGTCATACCGCATCCCCTTTGATAAAAACCCTATTGGGTTTCTCCAACACAATGCTTCCGGATCGGTTGCAACCCGCGATCTTGACATGTTTTCGCGACCATCGCCGAGATGGCAATATTGATGAACTGATCGGCGCTGGAGAGTTTTTCACCCCTGAGGAATTTTCTGAGGCTGACCATAATTTTATTGGCAAGTTTAATGAATATGGTCAATTCTCCGGCAAGATAAGTCTTTATCGCCAAGAGGCGTTGGACTATCAAGTAGCATGGCCGGAGGCGCATGGGGTCAAGACGGACTGTGGGCCATTTGAATTTCGTTTGGCCTACGTCCAGGGGAATCCGAATGAAAGTAGATTGTCGCCGGAAGAGTGGGCCAGAATGACGACAAAACTCAATCTCATAGGTGGGCTGTACATTTACAAGGATGGGATTCGGATACTCCCTTATGGAGACTCTAGTTTTGATTTCCTCAATATAGAAATCCGTAGGGCTAAGGCGCACAAAGACTGGTTTTTCACCTATCGTCGAATGTTCGGTGCCGTTGAGGTCAACCATATTGATAACCCCCTCCTCATTGAGAAAGCGGGTCGCGAGGGTTTCAGAACCAATAAGGCATACAGGCAGATTAAAGCGATTCTTGAAAATTTCTTCCAACAGGTTGCAAAAGATTATTTCCGAGCTGATTCGGTATACGGCGAAGAATATCGTGCCATCAAAGCCCAGTATGTGCGTGATGCTGAATTACTAAAAAAACGAGAATCAAGATTGAAAGACCGGAAAAAAACTTTTGCCGATACATTAGATAAGTTTTTCAGAAATTTAGAAGAAGGTAAGCCGAGTTCGATGGCAAATGAGATTTTGAAAAAAGCTCAACGGAGTGCTGACGGCATCCGTGCCATTAAAAATCCAGAGGTGGCGGCTAGAGAGTTGCTTGCGATGGAATCGGAAATCCGCAAGGATATCTCCCGTTTACGCGGGGAGTATCAAATTTCCAAAGCCAGAGGGATCGGTCTGACGAAAAATCAGGTTAGCGATTGGAATTCTTATTTGAAAAACCTGGAAAAACTTGAGCAAGAGGTTTTCGTTCCCCTTGAGAATGAGGTTGAAAAAATTATTAACGAGTTGGCCGCCGGATCCTTCGTGGCCCTCGATAGACGCAGGCGCATAGGTCAAGCATTGACCGATGTGAGCACCACCCGGAAAAAAGAGATTGCCAACCTGAGCCGAAAAGCCAAAGAGGAAGCCGATCAACTATCCCAAAAAGTTATTGAACAGGCACAGCGGCGTCTGGCGACTATCGATGCAACAATCACCGCCATTTATGCTGAATTCTCGCAGTCCGAAACTTCGGCCCTTTCCGATGATGAACTTGTTGAACTCCAAAAGCGTTTTTTGGACCGGATCTCGGAAACCGCCGGTTACGAGTCGGAAGCGCTTGCAAGTATCCTTCATCAAGTACATTCCCTCGCGGAAGCGATAAAAAACAACGAATCATTTGAAGATGAAACGGCTGCACTGGAAAGCACTCTGAAGAGTAAGATCGAGGAGTTGGATACTTATTCCGACTTGGCTCAGGTTGGTACGGCCGTGGGCATCGTTCATCATGAGCTGGAAGGCGTGATAAAAGGTGTGAGGAAAAACTTTCGCTTGCTTCAGCCTTGGGCCAAAGCGAATAAAAAACTCAATGAAATTTACGCGGGATTAAAGAATAGTTTTGATCACCTTGACAGTTACCTTAAGCTGTTCACCCCGTTAAGTAGACGTTTGAATCGTGAGCAGGTCGAAATCAGCGGTGAACATATCTCGAAGTACCTTCTTGATATTTTTGACAGCAGGCTGCTGCGCCACCAGATCAATTTCATTTTGGACGACAGTTTCAAGGGCAAAGTGGTGAAGGGGTTCCCCTCTACCATTTTCCCAACCTTCGTCAATCTGGTCGATAACGCAATCTATTGGCTGACCACCCAAAAAGATGGGGAAAGAAATATTTTTCTCAAAGCGGATGACAGGGGATTTAGTGTCCGCAACACCGGCCCCGGCATCAGTATTCGTGATGCGGAACGCATTTTTGAATTCGGAATTTCCAATAAACCCGGAGGGCGGGGGATGGGACTTTACATTTCTAGAGAGACTCTCCGAAAAGATGGTTTTGATTTGGTTCTGGAAAATCCCGGCGAAAATAATTCGCCAACTTTTCGTATCGTTACCGAGAAAAAGGAAGTACCTGGGGAGGAGGGGGCGTGACCTACACATCTGAAGATTTCAACCAATTTTGCCACGAAGCGGCTGGCCAGTTCCTTCAAACAGTCGTGGTGATTGACAATGAAGCAGTTTTTTGTGATGAACCCTGTGATTTTTTTGGGCAGACTGATATTCCCACCTCAGCGATTAAGGAACGATCATATGGAGTTCTTGGCGGGCAGATAGTGTCTGCACAAGAAAAAACGGAATTATCCGAAACTCCTCCCTCGGAATTGGCAGTGAATGGGAGAGACGATGATAAACCACCCGAAGAGTTTAGTAAAAATATTTTGATGGCTAAACCTCTGATCAACGCTTTTGCCGATAAAGGTGTTGTTTGTTCAATCATTCGCCCTGATCTTGAAGATGCAGAAGTTGTACAAAGATCAATAACCGTGGCTTCGATCGCCGATATTGTCGTCGTCGATTGGGCGCTTGGAAAAAAACCAGGTGAGACCGAGGGCCAAAAAGCTAAGGAGATTATTAAAGGAATTATCGAAGGCGATCTGAAAAAGCGCGGACGTCTCCGATTAATCAGCATCTACACTGCAGAAAATGTGCCGAGTGGTATTATTGACGACCTTTTCAAGCATATCAAAGATATGTTTGAAAAGGTCGATCCCATTAGCAAGGATTCCGAAAATTTCACCATACAAAATCGTTTTTTGAAGATTACGGTCCTGCTGAAAACAGCGGCTGGAGATAATATCCCCAATATCAAGCCAGTTGATTTTGACGCACTTCCCGAAAAACTGCATGAACTGTTCGCCGGGCTGAATAATGGTCTACTCCCGTCAGTTACACTCAGGGCCATTGCCGCGATTCGGGAAGGTACTCATCATCTCCTCACGGTTTTGCACAAAGATTTGGATTCGGCGCTAGTTGGACACCGCTGTCTGCTGCCTTATCCAGAGGACGCGGAAGAGTTTTGTGAAGATCTCGTAGCCGGAGAAATCAGATCGATCTTGGCACTGGCCAAAATCGGAACGAAATACGTCGGAAAAGAACAGAACGAATTATGGGTTGCCTCTCGCCTCGACTCTGACGGCTTCCTGAATTATGGTGAATTCAAGGCAGCATCTGAACAGATTTCGACTCTGCTTTCGGCGGAAGACACAAGACAAGGATCGTTTATAGCTGGCGTCAAAAGTGAATGGGCAGGACGTAATAAGATTCAAGGGAGAAAAGCACCTACTTTGGATAAAAATTTCATACCTCAATTTCTTCATGGTGAAGAAGTGGGTGGGGTAAAATCCAATCATGAATTTGCACGGTTGACTTCATTCAAGCGAGAGTCTTTTGGACTCAGGAAACCTCCAAAGGGCTGGGTGCCGAAACTTACACTTGGTACCGTTCTCCAACGAGTTGCAGACGGAAAGGTATTTCTGTGTTTACAACCACGATGCGAAAGTGTTCGATTGGACAATGCGGAGAAGCGTATTTTCCCCTTCCTTGAGCTTGGAAAAGGTGAGCAAAAAGAGTGTCTAATTGTCAACACAGTGGGTAGTGATCATGCTCCCGTTGAGAAAAAACTCTTTTTTGAACCAAAGCCAAAAAACCAGGCCATTTTTGAATTCACAAGCACCTCTGGCCATGCCATTACTGCTAACAATGAAAACAATTTTTATATATTTGAGGCAGATGAAGCCCCGGCTCAACGGGGCCGACAGACAACAGCGATTTCCAGATTTTATTGGTTGGGTGACTTGAAAGATCCGTATGCTCAAAATATCGTAGGGAAAATGTCCGATGCGGTTGGTAGTGTTGGGATCAACCCGTATGAGTGGCAGAGGCGACTGGGTAAATAGTTTTGGTTGGGTATACAATATGTGTGCTTAAAAAGAAAAGAGGGGTTAGTCTGCCTCTTGCCCTCAGAACAATCCTAAGTCAAAATATCTCCCTATTATGATGCATGTAGATATCCAAAGGTAACATACATATAAAATTCCCATAACCGGATTTAACCTTCCTACTGCTTACCCACACGAAACGCCGAAGAGCCAAATCAGATCAGATGTATTCACTATTCCCGACCGACATCACCGCCACGGCCCACCATAGAACAAGCCTTTAACCATCCTCAGGTTAGTTAAAGGCTTGTTTTATATAAAATTTAGTGAGGATTACTGCTGCCCGCATTGCCGGCCATACCCAAGCAATGCGAGAATGAGAAAGCTAGAATTGTCGCGCCGAAGTCACTCTACAATAGCGACCTTCAAGGCATCCCTGATATCGGTCACATAATGAAAATTGATGGTATTTCTGACTGATTCGCGAATTTCGGACACATCCTTTTTATTCAAGGCGGGCAGGATCACATCGGTGATGCCGGCGCGGACCGCGGCCAGCACCTTTTCCTTAACGCCGCCCACGGGCAGCACGTCGCCGCGCAGGGTTATTTCCCCGGTCATGACCACATCCTTGCGCACCGGGCGGTTGGTGAAAAGAGAGGTCAAGGACACCACCATGGCCACCCCGGCCGAAGGTCCGTCCTTGGGGGTAGCGCCTTCAGGCACGTGAATGTGGATCTCGTTTTCGGCAAAAAGCGTCTCATCAATATTCAGAGCCGTGGCATGGGAGCGGATATAGGACAGAGCGGCGCTGGCAGACTCTTTCATCACGTCGCCCAGCTTGCCGGTCATTTTCAGGCTGGGCGCCCCTTTCATCTTGGCGGATTCGATAAAGAGCAGCTCGCCTCCGAACGGGGTCCAGGCAAGTCCCGTGGCGAGCCCCGGTCCCCACGAATGGGCGGAGGTCTCCGGAAAGAACTGAATGGGTCCCAGAAATTTCTCCAGATCCGCCACGTCAATGTTGGCCTTCTTGGTTTCACCGGTGACAATATCCTTGGCCACGCCCCGGCAGACGGTGGCCAGCTGCCTTTCCAGGTTTCTAACCCCGGCCTCGCGGGTGTAGGAACGGATGATGGAACGGATGGCGTCATCGGAAAACGAGATATCGTCGCCGGTCAAGGCATGGGCCTCGATCTGCCGCTCAATGAGATGTCTTTTGGCGATATTGAGCTTCTCCTCCTCGGTGTAGCCTGACAGGGTAATCACCTCCATCCTGTCCCGCAGCGGGCCGGGCACGGTGTCAAGCATGTTGGCCGTGGTGATAAACATGACCTTGGACAGATCGAAGTTGATCTCCAGATAATGATCGCTGAAGGTGGAGTTCTGCTCAGGGTCAAGAACCTCAAGCAGGGCCGAGGATGGATCGCCGCGAAAATCCATGCCGAGCTTGTCGATTTCATCAAGCATGAAAAGAGGATTGTTGGAGCCGGCTTTGCGCAAACTCTGGATAATGCGGCCAGGCAGGGCGCCGATATAGGTACGCCGGTGGCCGCGGATCTCGGCCTCATCACGCACCCCGCCCAGGGAAATACGCACGAATTTCCTGCCCATGGTTTTGGCGATCGACTGCCCCAGTGACGTCTTCCCCACCCCGGGGGGACCGACAAAACAGAGGATGGGGCCATGCATGTCTTTTTTGAGTTTGCGCACCGCCAGGAATTCAACGATTCTTTTTTTGATGCGTTCGAGCCCGTAATGATCCTTGTCAAGATCCTCCTGGGCCTTCTTGATGTCCAGGGAATCCTCGGTTGACGTCTCCCAGGGCATCTCCAGCAGCCAGTCGATATAGGTGCGGGAAACGGTGTATTCCGGGGAAGAGGGGGAAATTCTGCCCAGCCGGTCCATCTCCTTTTTGGCGACCTTGCGGGCCTCCTCGCTCAGTTTGGCATTTTCAAATTTCACCTTCAGCTCGTCAAGATCGAGATTTTCATTGTCTTCGCCAAGCTCCTTGCGGATGGCTTGCAGCTGCTGGCGGAGGAAAAATTCCCGCTGTTTTTTATCAATGTCTTCCTTGACGGATTTCTGGATCTCCTGGCTCATCTGGGCGGTATCAAGCCGTTTGTTCAGGTTGGCGGTCACCTTGCGCAGCAGATCCTTCAGGTTGGCGATCTCCAGGATGGCCTGCTCCTCCTCCTGGGTGATATGCAGCTGGGAAGAGATAAGGAAGGCGGAATGGAAGGGGTTGGTCAACGACTCAACGGTCATGACCAGCTCCGGGGGAAGCATGACGAGTTCGGCAAGTTGTTTAAACTGAGTCTTCAGGTTCAGATCAAGGGCCTCGCACTCCTGGTCCATGGTCTCATCCATGGGGAGAACCTCTACCCTGGCGCTCAAATAGGGTGATTCCTGTACATATTCGATAATTTTGATTTTCTTAAAACCGCTAGTCAGGACATGATAGGCATTATCACTGTTTTTTATCAGTTTGTGGATGTATCCGGCAACGCCGATGGTGTAGAGATGCTCTCCCGTCACCTGGTCAGGTTCTCCCTCGGTGGCCTTATGGGTTACCAACCCAAGCAACCGGTCCTTGAGCAGGATGTCGTCAATAAGCTGTTTTGATTGCTGGCTTTTTACCTGAAGCGGGAAACCCATGCCTGGAAAAAAAACAAAGCCATGCAGGGGAAGGATTGGCAGTATGTCGGGTATTTCAATCTGGGTGGGATCTACGTTGGAACTTCCTTTCTTATCATCACTCATGTCAAATGTCTCTCCCCTTACTCTCCTTTGATTGCAACTCGGATCTGACTCGGCACCTTCTTCTTGGGCAGGCGGATCAGCAGAAATCCGTTTTTACAGGTTGACGAGGCGGCCTCCGCGTCAACAGGACCGGCAAGCGGAATTGTCCGCTTGAATTTCCCGTACTCCACCTCAAGCTGATGAATGCAGGTTGTATGTTCAAATTTCGGCCTTAACCGTTCTCCTGAAACAATAACCTGCGCATGATTGACCAGTACGGCCAATTTATCCGGATCAATACCTGGCACCTCCATGTAAATGACAAAATCATCAACCGTTTCATAGACATCCGTGGCAGTGGCCAGATTTTCTTTAAGGTAGGGAAACATGCGGTGGGTGGACATGTTGCGGAGCATGCGCCCGAATTCTCTTTCAATCTCGTCAAATGTGTTAAGCCGTTGTTTTTTGAAAGGATCCATACTGTTTTGCCTCAGTCTCATGCGGGTTGATTAAGTTATTTGCTTATTCTATCTTACACTCTAAAATAAGGATGTGAAGTAAAAAAAAGGAACTGCTCGGGTGTTTAGGCTACAGACTGCGGGCTGCAGGCGAAAGGACAGGCGGGAGGGGATAATTTTTTGATGTGATGCGGCTGTTCTTGCTCAGAAAGCAGAGAGCTGATACATTGCAAAAGTTTGTCTTTGGTTAAGAAGTTGTTGCAGCCGATATTTCAAAAAAACACCATAAAGGGAAAAGGTATATGGAAAATATGCAGCATGATTTACAAAAGAGAAACGGCCGAGGAATTCGTCGTCTGGTCAGGGCCTGGAAGTCCTCGTTTGCCGGCTTCAAAGCGGCATTTAAGCAGGAAGAGGCCTTTCGTCAGGAGCTGCTGCTTTGTGTCTTGCTGTTTCCCGTCGCCCTGCTGCTCGGCGGGACCGGGGTGGAAAAAGCGCTGCTTGCCGGCAGCCTGCTGCTGGTGTTGATCGTCGAACTGCTCAATTCCGCCGTGGAGGCGGTGGTCGACAGGGTCGGCCTGGAATATCATCAGCTTTCCGGCCAGGCCAAGGACATGGCGTCGGCCGCCGTGTTTCTGGTGATTCTGCAGGCCGTTGTGGTCTGGTGTCTCGTTCTGATCCCCGCCTAGTTTATTGCCAACCGCGTGCGCAACAGACAGCCGTTGCGCACCCCCACGGAAATAGCTTCCACAGCGCGCGAACAGCTTGCGGTTTTTTTCATTTCTACCTGTCAAAAACCTACAACGCGGTAGATCGAATTTTTTACGGCGCCATCACCTGTTGAATCTCCCTAATTCACCCATTACTTTTACGAGATTGTCGCGGCTTGATGCGTTAAAGGCCGCCTCATCACCAACAGGTTCGTCATTTTTCGTCGTAATGATGTTCTGTACGGGCGGTCCTTTATAAGGATAAACAGCCTTGTAATTCCGGTCGACATAACAGATCCTGTTCCAGTCGGACAGCACGGTATATTGGCGGCGCTGTTCCCCCAGCAGATCAAAGCCCAGGGAATAGTCTTCCGGGGGATTTTGCACGCCCAGCAGCTTCATGACGGTCGGCGCGATATCGACATGACTGGTCATGCGATCCTCCACCCCCGGTTCGGTTCCCGGCACATAGAGGACGAGTGGAACCCGGCTCTGCTCCTCGACGAAATTCGAATTGTGCCCCCAATGCCCTTTTTCCATAAACTCCTCGCCATGATCACCGGTGATGATAACCACGGTATTATCCAGCAGATGCTCCTGCTCAAGAAAATCCAGCACCCTCTTGATCTGGCTGTCCTGGTGGTGGCAGGCATTGACGTAGCGGTTGAAAATCAGGCCAATATCCTTTTCCAGGGACATGGTCGCGTAATTTAATTCCTTCAGGTACTCCTTGCGGATAACGCTTTCCTCGGGGAAATAGTAGCGCGCATGGGGTGATTCAAAAAACATGAAGGTCATGAAAGGTTTTGCCGTGTCGCGGTTTTTCAAAAAATCAAGCATGTCCGTGATATTTTTCCGGTCGGACTGCCAGCCGAAACCCTCATTATGCTTGTGGAGCCTCTCGTCGGGCACCTTGGCAAAGATGGTCTTGTCAAATTCGGGATAGGAAAATTCAGCGCTGGTGTACATGCTCAACTGATAAGCCTGACGCTGCAGTTCGTCCATGAGCACCGGGCTGCGCTTCTCGGCCAGAAAGGAAAACCAGCAATGACTGTAGAGTCCGTAAAACATGGAAAACATGCCCTCCCTGGTGCCTATGCCGCCGCTGTAATGCTGGGTGAAGCGTCTGCCTTTTTGCGAGAAGGCAAATGTCTCCGGCATGATTTCCGGATCCAGCATGTTCCAGCGCAGGGATTCCGCCACCAGCCAGATGATATTGAGGGGCTTGGCCGGTGGGGCTACCTGCAGGGGGTGCAGGGGATAGTTCAGAGAAGATGACCTGACGTCAATGGACAGATTGTCTTTGCGGGCCACGTCAATCCCCATTTTCTGGGCAAGACCGCGGAAGGTGAGGGGCAGGTACAGGGGGTAATAATTGGCGGTAACCAGGATCGGGCTGTAACCCTGCAGGTGGCTGACCCCATAGGTAATTCTTTCGCCGCAGGTGAGCATCAGGAAGATAACCGCGAAATACAGATACACCTTCTGTTGTTTGCCCGGGGGGTGCGGCAGTCCGCGGGTGACAAAGGCATGCAGAAGCCATAACAGCAGGGAAAGCGTGCATATGATGCCGCCAATAATAAGGGCGTAGGTCAGAAAGGCGGCGTCGCTGGTCCCCATGGATTCAATGCCGCCGGGGGTGGTTAGCAGGTTCCAGACAAAGCCGTTGAAATGAAATCCCAGCAGATTATAAATCGTGCGATCCGCGTACAGCAGGATGATGGTTAATGAGGTCGTGGCGATGGCCAGCCCATGGGTCAGCACGGAGGACAGCTGTTTTTTTTCATTTCTGCCAAACGTCTTGCCGGTCAGGTAATGAAAAAATCTCGTGCTGACATAGGCCGGCAGTAGATAAATAAAACCGTAGGTCAGGAAGACCGCCAGGGAAAAAAATGCGGTTTTTACATTGTGAAAATCCGTTTTCTGCAAGAAAGACGAGCAGAAGGCCAGGGTCACGAAATAAGTCAACGAAAAATAGAGATCAAGCAAACGGGAACGATCGCGATACGTCATAGAACTACCTTATCACCCCTGTGGCAGCAACCACGGTAACCGGGGTTTTATCTGCATCATCGTAAAATTTGACAAAACGTTTAACCTCGGCCAATGAACCATCCCGGCCGAGATCCTGCATAAAGGAGCGGGAGAGCGTCGTATAAAGCAGCTCCGCCGTTACCCTGAATGGGCCGGGATGACCGCCGATGGGAACTTGATAGGTCACCAGATCCGAACCACCGGTAAAATTGCCGTCTGTTGCGGCCTCGCCTTTTACCGCAATATCCACCGGGGCGGTCAGCTTGTCGAATCCTTTCGGCAGCAGCCGGTTGTCCTTGATATAGCCGGAAGCGCGCAGCAGAGTAAAGGTCACCTTGCCATCCGTGTCCTGCATGACCGATTCGTAGATCTGTACCTGGTCCGGGCCGGTAATCAGATCATAATGAGGTTCACAGGACATTTTTTCATCGCCGTCATCTCCGGCTATTGTTCCGTCAGCCCCCACCCCTCCTGATTCAAAAATGACGGCGCCGCCGCCGTCCCGCACGGTGAAATGAAGCCAGGCGCGCCGGGAGGGGAAGCCGGTGGGGAATTTATGCCCGACCTTGCTTTCCAGAACAACGCTGGTGGTCAGCATGCCGCGCTCGACGGAACCGTCGATTAAGGAAAGCGATGCGCTTTGCTGCTGCAACTGGACGGCGGTGCGCTTCTTTGTCTCCGTAATTTTTTTCGTCGGGGCCGAGATCTCAAGTGTTTCAAGATTATCCTGCAGGATATTGAGCATGAAGACGTTGCCGCCGACAAAATGGTGCTGGGAAAAATGATCTTTTTCCGTGGACTCCTTGTGGGAGGGCATGGCAATCAGAACCCCGCCGGCCTTTGAGTGAGGCATATGGCATTCCTGGCAGGTCCTCACCTTGCCGACACTTTCCTCGATATTATGCCGGGTGCCGGCCGGTTCGCCGAATTCGCTGTGCAGCCACTCCAGATAGGGGGTCTGCTCGGGAAATTCACCGGCGATGTTGCCGGCGGAGTCAAGAAATGGGGTGTAGAGGGTATGACAGGCGGCGCAGAGGGCGGAATCATTGGTATGGGAGCCGTACACCGGGGTGAAGCCGAGGCCTGTCCGCATGGGCTCGGCCACCACTTCCTTATAGGGACCGAAAATGGGGCGATCCGGGGCCGGGGTTACGGTGTCGATCCCGAATTTGCCGCTGAAGCTTTTTTTGGCGCCCAGACCCTGATCCTGGATTTGATGGCAGAGGCTGCAGGATACCCCGTCAAAGGCGGCGTCATGCAGTGGTGATGCCGGATCGGCAAAGGCATCATAAGCGGTAATTGCTGATTTTGCCCCGTAGGCCCGAGGGTCGACATTGAGCTGCGTCCAGGCCATGGGCATATGGCAGGTCACGCATTTTTCTTCAATCACCTGTTTGATGGCCGGATTACGGCTGGTTTCCGAGACAACCTTTGCCCGCCATAATGGGTCCTTGGCGGCATTGGCCATCATGGTCGAGCGCCAGTGATTGTTAATGGACATGTCGAGCCCCTCTTTATCTTGAAGATACGCATGGCATAAAGCGCAACGGCCCGCGCCAACGAAATTTTTCTCCGTGAAAATGGTCTGCGGGGAACCAAGAAGGAATTGCTGCTTGCTACTTTTCGGCACGGTCAATGGTATGTCCCCGGAGTGCTGGTCAATCTTCCGGGCACCCGTATCGAGGGAAGATGCCGCCCCCATGTTTTCACCGGAGGTCCCGGCACAGCCGTTTATGAATGCCAGCGAGAGAAAAACGGTGGTTGCAAACAAAAACTTTCGCCGCCGCATGAGGTGGCATTTTCTATTTTTCGTCATTGTTATCCTGTTGGCCTCGGCTGTATCCTGTTTATAAACGACGGCCGCGAAATTGTCGATTTGCCAATCCTTTTGCCGATCCATCTTGACAAGCGGGCAAAGAATATCTAATAAACTTTTATGGTAAACATTGCAAATATACTCAGTCTGTCCCGGCTGATCATGTCACCGTTCCTGCTTTTCCTTGCCTGGTCATCCAGGCCGGAACTTTTTCTTTTTTTTGTTATTCTGGCGCTGGCAACGGATCTGCTGGACGGCTATTTTGCCAGGAAATACCAGCTGGTGTCCGAGCTGGGGGCCAGGCTCGACAGTATGGCCGATGTGGCTATCTACCTGACGGTTCCTCTTTCCATATGGTGGCTGTGGCCGGAAATTATCATCAGGGAGGCCGGGTATGTGGCTACCGCCCTGGTCAGTTTCACTATACCCGTTATTTTCGGATTTGTGAAGTTTCGCCGCCTGACGAGCTACCACACCAGGGGCGCCAAGCTGTCGGCCCTGCTTTTAAGCAGCAGCACATTGCTCATGCTGCTGCAAGGACCATCATGGCCCTTTCACCTTGCCACGGCGTTTTTTGTCTTGGCGGAGCTTGAAGAATTCTGCATTACCGCATTGCTGACCCGCTGGCAGCCGGATATTCCTTCCGTCTTGCCGATAGTGCGGCAACGCCGCCGAGCCCGGCACTGAAGGAAGGACAGAACCCGCCGCTCATTTCAGCTTGTCCGCGGACCACTCCGCCGCGGCGCCGGCTATAATGAGTTCTCTCTTCTTTTCCAGGGGCATCTTTTTTAGTTGATATTCCCGTTTGGCTGCCGCGGACCTGGATTCCGCCCATTCACAGTATACCAGCCGCACCGGCCGGCGCGACCTGGTATATTTTGCCCCCCTTTTGCCGGAGTTATGCGCGGCAAGACGTTCTTCCAGATTTTTGGCGATACCGGCATAGAGCGATCCGTCGTGACAACGGACGATATAGACATGCCAATGCTTTTCTCTGTCTTCCAAAGGCATGGTTCAATTACTCCCGCGGCGGCTGCTCGCCTGCTTCCATCTCTTCCCGTCCGGGCAGGGAAGCGGCCAGCCGACGCGCCAGTGCGGGCTCAAGATTGTTGAGAATCCGGGAGGAGCTCATGAAGCACGCCACATCACGCAGCAGCCAACAGGTAAGGCCGAGGTTAAAATGAGCCTCGGCAAAATCAGGCTGTAATCTGACGGCCTGTTCGTAGGCGTTTTTTGCCTCCGGCAGAAGATCGAGATGGCTGTACGCCACTCCCAGGCTGTAATGGCTTAAAGAGATGTCGGGCATGAGGCTGATGGCCTGTCTGAAGGAAGATGCCGCCTCCCGGTGCATATCCAGTCTGCCCTGACAGGTGCCGGCATAGAACCACACCTCCCATCCCCTCCACAGGTTGCCGCCGATCGTGGCGTGTTTCGTCAAAATCGCGGTGAAAAGCGCCAGGGCCTGTTGATACTGCTTGTCCTCCATGGCTTTTTTCCCTTGCTGGAACATCTCTTCATCCGTCTGCCCGGTTTCTCCTTTTTCCTGAAAAGCGGCAAGCGGTTCATCAACGGCCGGCATGGCAAGAATCTTGGCGGCGGGAATGGCAAAGTTGTATCCCTGCCCGGAGGAGAATTGGAAAGCGGCCACCCCAATCACCTCACCCTCGCTGTTGAGCAAAGGGCTGCCGCTCGAACCTGCCTTGATAGCTGCCGATATTTGCAGCAGGTGGCCGAAACCGGGAACCGAGGGCAAAGAGAGAATCGTCCCCCTGGAGACGACCCCCTCCTCTCCGGCCGGATTGCCGATGATCAATACCGCGTCGCCTTGCTGAGCCGGTGTCGAGCTGACCTGTAAGGGGGTGACCGAATTCGGGGGCATCCGGATAGCCAGCCTGACCAGATCACTCCTGACATCCCTGGCCACCACCCTTGAGACCGCAAATATCCCGCCGTCACTGGTTTTGATTGAGGCGCGGCTTATGCCTGCCATAACATGGTCATTGGTGATGACCTCACCATCGCTACTGATAAAAAATCCGCTGGCCTGACTCTGTCTGCTGCTTTTTTCGTCATGAACCAGTACCATCACGGTGGCTGCGGCCGCCTTGCGGACCAGCTCACTGTTTTCTTCCTCAACCGGCGAAGCGAAGCAGAAACGGCCAAGGAGTAGGGCGCAGACACCCATCATGCAGATTATGCGGAGCCTCTCTTCTCTGCTCATGCGACTCTCATTGCCTGCTGCCGTTTGCGACATGGATGTTCTTGTTTCGTTGGGTGGTGATGAATCCTGCTTCAGCCCGGATTTTCTCAAACAGCGCGTAGCGGAACCTGGGAATCAATTTTAACCCGTTTTTGCCTGCCGCATATAATTTTTTTTCCGTGAGCAGTTTCCGCAGGAGGGCAACCCCTGTTGCCACTCTGCCTTGACCGCAATTATTTTCCTCCAATATATCGGTAAGTTGTATGTCATCAACCGGTAACCCCTTTAAAAAATTGATTATTCTTGCCGTGGTAAAGAGGGTGAAGAGATCATCCCTGCCGCAGGCCGCGCTGGTGACGGCCATGGCTGTTGAACGGGATCTGAAGATATCCCCTGCCGTCATCTCCGGAAATGAAGCGGCGATAGGCGCCCCAGGGGTCAGATAAAATAGCGAAACACCTATCAAAACAGGGAGTTGCGCCAGAACAACGAGGGTGCGGATCATGCTTGACAACTCTTCGCCGGGCAACCCGATAATCTGATGCACTTCCAGCTCAAATCCCAACTCTGTCGCCATGCGGATAACCCCATGAAATTTGTCCGTGTCCTGAAAGCGGTTAATATTTTTCAGGACCCGCTGGTCGGAACTGACCAGGGCAAGATTCAGCCGGGCAAATCCGGCCCGGCGCATGTGGGTCAGCACCTCCTGATCCAGACTCTGATAGGATATGCCGTTCATGGCAAGCAGGCTTATCTTCCGGTCGCTGAAATTTTGCCGAATGAGCGCGCATAAGGCCAGGATCTCCCGGCGGTCCAAGGTGAGATTATCGTCTTCGAAATCAAAAACCCGAAAACCTTCCCGGTAGCGCTGCTGCATTTCGGCAATGATCTTTTCCGGACCGCGCCTGCGGTATTGCCGGCCGAAAACCTGGTGCACGGAACAAAAGGAGCAGCGATGAGGGCAGCCTCGGGAGCTTTGGATAAAAGTCAAAGGAGCGTGGTTATAAGAATATCTGTCCAGGGGAAGATCGGACAGGTCAGGCGCGGGCAGCTCGGCAAAGGGATAATTTGCACTAACGGGGTTGAGACGCATGTCACCGTCTTTTTTATAGCCGAGATTGGGAACCTGGCCCAGATCGCCTCCTGACCGCAGTGCTTTTACGAGCTCCACCAAGGGTCTCTCACCCTCACCGCGGATAATGAAATCGATGTTGGCATTGCCGAGCATCAGTTGCGGGGAACAGGTGGCCTGCCCGCCGCCGATCACAATCTGCGTCGCCGTTTTGTTCCTGATTGCCGCCGCACACTCAAACACCTCCCGGTAATATGGGGAAAACAACGCGGAAATGCCCACCAGGTCAGGATTTTCCTTGGCTATCTCTTCGGCGATTTTCTCAAAGGACAGACCGAAATGATAGTACTGGTGAAATGACGAAAAAGGGCTCTGGTTAGGTTGGGAGTAATATTTTTTGAGATACCCGAGTTCCCGGGGGATGGGAATGGTCCGCCGCCCCCAGCCGTGATGAAAATCCCGGACAACCACCTTGACCTCGGGACAGCGTTCCGCCAGAACTGCCTTTAAAAAGCAGAGGCCGAGAGGCTGCAGCCTGACATCGGTGTCATAGAAATCCTGGATCGGGGGCTGCATAAGGATTATTTTCATGGGCGGCAATCCGCGTGTGCAAACGATGAAACCATTTGCACACGCTACGAACAAAGAGGCGTTACAGTGGGCCAGCGAGATGTGCTATTTGAGCAAAATAAGCACGAAAAATCGCGACATGCTTCGTTTAGACAGAGCGGCAAATATACTCGACGCCCCCGTTTGAAGAGACCTGCGAATTTAAAACCGGAAATTTCCGGAGGACATTACATCATTCAATATAATCGACAGGATTTTCATCGTCCTTTCTGGCCGCAACCTCGCCGATAACATATGGCGATTCACCAAGGGCCATCAGTTGCTGCGTAACATCATCAACAACACGCGAGTCAATTATCAAAACCATGCCGATTCCGCAATTAAAGGTCCGGAACATTTCATCGGTGGAAACGTTACCATTTTTCTGAAGAAATTGAAAAATCGGCAATACAGGCCAGCTTCCCTTCTGGATAATCACCTTTGTGCCTTTGGGAAGAACGCGGGGGATATTATCGGTGAACCCGCCCCCTGTAATATGCACCATACCCCGCACTTTAAAATTTTTGAAAAGATTAAGCAGGGTTTCAACATAAATCCTGGTAGGCCGGAGCAGTTCTTCCCCTAAGGTGCAACCCAAATCATCCACGCGATCCGTAACAGACAGCCCCATTTCTTCAAAACAAATCTTACGCACCAACGAATAGCCGTTGCTGTGAATGCCGCTGGAGGTAAGTCCTACAAGTTTGTCCCCCACTTTAATTTCTGAACCGTCAATGATTTTATCACGTTCGGCAATACCTACGACAAAGCCGGCCAGATCATAATCACCGGAATTATAGAGCCCCGGCATTTCAGCCGTCTCGCCGCCGATCAGGGAACATTTGGCAATCTCACAACCCTTGGCAATACCCTTGACGACATCCGTTGCCACATCAAGATCGAGTTTTCCCACGGAAAAATAATCCAGAAAAAATAACGGCTGGGCACCGCAGACAACAATATCGTTCACACACATGGCAACAAGATCAATCCCTATCGTGTCATGCTTGTTGCACAGACTGGCTATTTTTAACTTTGTGCCGACACCATCCGTGGATGAAACAAGGACAGGATCGGTAAACCGGTCGCCACCTATGGCAAACAGGCCGCCAAAACCACCGATATCCGTCAGAACCCCCCTGCGGAAGGTGGAAGCAACTAACGGTTTTATTCTCGATATAAAGTCATTCGCTTTATCTATATCAACGCCGGAATCGGCATACCTGGAACTTTGTATATGAGCCATTTTTACTTTAACCACTAAGGTTTCAATTAAAAGTTATTTCGTATAAGGTATCGACAGACAACTTTCCCGCAGGTTTAATATTGAGCCGCCAGCCCGACTAAACATTGAAAAAAATAATTTATAACAGCTTGTTATAAATTAAAAACGTAATTAAATAATAAAGAAATATTTACTTACCAATGGGTAAAAAGTCAATCTGTTTTCTTTGCCACCCAGCTAACACTTGACGCATTGGTATAAAATATTTTTTTTAATTTTAACACGTTAAAGCAAATTCATTTTCTCGTAAGCAGGCGCCCGGATCATGAATGGTCATTCATTCCAGGTTGATTTCCTGATCCAAATGAGTTAATAATTATCATGAAAAAAAAGCATGGAAACAACAAATTAGTTCTCATTGTCTTTATAGCGTGGGGCATTACAACACATATATTGAGCAAAAATCGCACCACTTCTTGAATGACAACCCTATCCTCCTCCCAGTCCGGGAGTGCTTGTTTATCCCCGCCAACAGGGAAATAATTTTTTTTGTTTAAAACAAAGGAGCACCAAATATGCTGTCTTATGATTCCTGTCTTAAATATGCCCAAGAAAATCATTACTGCCCGCATTGCAAGGAACGCCTGTCCTGCTGCGAAACACCGCCGTTTCATATTGGCGACGGATTAGGCTGGGGATGTGAAGTCATGTTTGTCTGTTTAAACGACAATTGCCCGGTCTATGCCAGGGGCTGGAAGCATATTGAAGATCAATACGGGCATTCCGGATCGTACCGTTACATGCTGCTTCCCGGTGAAGAGAAAGGCGGCACGCTCATGGTGGGAAGCCCGGAGGCCTTTACCGGATGCGTGATCGACCCTGAGGTTGTCAAAAAACAAAACGTTCGCTATCAGGAAGAAAAAGAGGCCCTGCACGGATTAGACGCCTGCATAAAAGAGCACAATCTGCAACCCGCTCTCAAACTTATTCTTGATGAAGCCGCCGGGCTGGAAGGCAGGATACGATCATGCGATTGCCTTGTTGACCTAAACGATCTTGCCTGTATCGATCCCATCAGAAACCACACCTTTACCAATCCGGATATAGAACACCGCGCCAATATATCCATCCAGCGGGTTCTCCAGGGAAATTTCAAGAAAGAATGCCCTTACTGCGCTGAAATCATTAAAAACCAGGCAAAAATGTGCATGCACTGCGGCAAGGAGATCTCCTGACTTCGCTCTTCACCAAAAGCAAAATGAAAAACTCGCGGTCGAGACATTTTCACCTTGCTATTGAACTACGAATCTATTATAAATCTCAATCTTCAAAAGAAAGCATTCTTTAACTTTTGGATGGTGAGCGTAGCTCAGCTGGTGGTAGCTTCGGATTGTGGCTCCGATGGTCGTGGGTTCGAGTCCCATCGCTCACCCCATTTTATTTACCCAAGGATTCAGGCAGTTAGCCTGAATCCTTTTTTATTTGTATGTTCGGTCCCCGTAAATCCCACGCTTTTCCTGCATGGCCGCTGACGACAGGGCAAAACCTCCAGAATTCAGCAGGCAAATACATCCCCACCTCTTTCAAGCGGTCCTCGCTGCCTCTATTTACGATTACCTGAAATCAAGGACCACAGCACTTCTTGAATTTCTTGCCGCTCCCACAGGGACATGGATCATTTCTCCCGGCTTTTTTTGCAGCATGCGCCGCGGGTGGAGAATTCTTTTTGATGTCCCCATCCACATAGAACCAGTGGCCATCCTCTTTTACAAAACGGCTGACTTCATGCAGGCTCAGGATTTTCTGTTGGGAAAGAGCAGTGGCAATGAATTCGACTATCCCTTCATTGTCGGTTGCCAATCCCTTCTCCGTCCTGATTATTTGCAGACTTTGCCAGTCGGCGATGGTAGCCGGGTCAAGGTCAGCCGGCCGGGTGGATGGATGCCATGTCCTGAGCAGGTAGCCGACATCTTTAACAACATAGGCTGTGTAGCGTGACCGCATCAAGTCTTCCGCCGTTATTGCCGAGCGAGCACCGGCAAGCAATGATTTACAACATTGCGTAAATGGCGGACCAGAGTTGCAGGGACAGTGGTTTGTGGCCGGCATGGTCAGAATAAAAACCTGTGGGATTTCCCCTCACCCCGATATTAGGTGACAACGATGGGAAGTTTCAGCGTGAATGTTGTCCCTTTGCCCGCTTCGCTCTCGACCATGATCTCCCCGTTGTGTTTCTTGATAATATCATAAGCTATGCTCAGTCCGAGACCAGTGCCTGCGCCAACGTCCTTGGTCGTGAAGAAAGGTTCAAATATCCTGTTTATCTTGTCCTGGGGAATTCCACAGCCGGTATCCGCGATTGAGACATATATATGTTCCTTGCCGCTCCATGTCTTGACCGTTATCATTCCCTGTTTCTCTATGGCATGGGCGGCATTGACCAGGATATTCATAAATGCCTGGTTCAGTTGGCCGGGATTGCACTTTGTCAGTGGAATATCCCCATATTCCTTTTTCAGCTCGGCCTTGTACTGCAATTCGTTCCAGACTATGGTTATCGTGCTTTCCAAGCCGGCATTGATGTCCGCCATGCTGAATTCCGCCTCATCAAGCCTGGCGAAAACCTTGAGGTTCTGGACTATATCCTTCACTCTCTCCGTCCCATCAAGGGATTCCGCCACCAGGCTTTCTATGTCCGATATGATATAATCAATCTTCAGTGCTTTCTTGCTTTCCTCAATACCGGCAACCAGCCTGTCCGGATTTTTTTGGGCTAAGCCCTCAACAATTCTTATAAATTCGAAAACTTTACCGGCGTATTTTTGCAGGGTCCCGAGGTTGCTCATGATAAAACCTATGGGATTATTGATTTCATGCGCCACCCCTGCCGCCAGCTGACCAATGGACGCCATCTTCTCCCGCTGCAGCAGCTGGGACTGCACAGCCTTGAGCTCGGAAAAGGCCTTCTCCAGCTCTTTATTAAGGAATTTTAGTTCTTCATTGCTTTGCTGCAAGGCTTCCTCATTTTTTTTGCGCTCGGTAACGTTTCTCGATACGTGCACAACCTGGATGATATTCCCATTATTATCTTTTATCGGTGAGGTGGAGACTTCCACATATGCTTTCTTACCATTTTTAGCATAATGCACATGCTCTACCATCGAATGGCCGTTGTTTTTTTCCAAGTCCAACAATGGGCAGATATCGTCCGCCGACTGGCATGCCTCGGAACTGTGATGGGTTATCTCGTGACATTTTTTGCCAATCGTCTCTTCCTCGCTGAATCCAAACTCTTTCAGGAAAACACTGTTGGCATCCACGATGGTAAAGTCATTGACGTCAATAATTGAAATAGCGTCATTCATACTGTCAAGCACGGTTTTTGTGAATTTATTGGACTGCTTGAGCTTCCGGTTGAGCTTGAGAACATACGAGGTGACAAGACCCATAAAGGTCAAGCCGGCAATGCTTAAGACAAACAGATACCAGTATGCCTTCAAAACCTCGGTCAGGGTTATTTTCCCGAAGTCAACGTAAGGACCGACCCGCAGCTCTTTCATGGCTTCGTGTACCGGCTGGTAATCGAGAGGTGTCGTCCAGCCGGCTATTTTGGCGCTCTTTGCCGCTTGACTGTCCTCCGGCATGCTTAAAAGCGCAATGGCGACCTTCTGGGCCAAGTCATCCGAGGTATGGCCGACCTTTGCAAATGGCCATTCAGGATAAAGAGGTGTGCTGAGTACATAGGGAAACCCCTCAACATGCCGCTCATTGATAATGCGGAAAGAACTAAGGTCAATCAGCCCTTCATCAGCCATGTGTTCAAGGATATCGGTGCGTACCGTGCCGGCATCGATCTTGCCGTCTCTTACCGCGTATACAACCTTGTCGTGGGTGCCCTCGAACCGCAGACTTTCAAATTCCTTGTAAGGATTAATGCCTTTCTTCTTCAGCTCCAGCCATGCTACCCGCCAGCCGCCGAAAGAGGTTTCCTCAACAGCCATGAAAGACTTGCCGCTGAGGTCCTCAAGGTTCTTGATGTCCTGCCGGTCATTTCGGCAAAAGATCACCCCGCCAAAGACGGTGAAAGCGCCCTTGCCGCTTTTGTTTTTCAGGGTAGAGATGCGCGTCACGCCATAAGCCGCTTCCAACTCGACATAAATAGAGGTGTTGGCCAGGACAAAATCAACAGCGCCCTGTTTTACGGCCGGACCTATTTGCTGGAAATCAAGCGGGACAATAACAAATGAATATTGGGGATTTTTTTCGGTAAGGTATTTCGCGGTAGGCGCCCAAATCTTTATAGTCTCATCAAAACCGCGATGGGCGAGGACGCCAATTCTGACGGTACTGCTCTCCGCATAGGTACCGGCGGGGGCCAGCATCAACAGGGCGAGGAGAGCAATAGCCAGCAATAAAGAAGCACAACGGACAGTTACGACCCGCATGCCCTTTCGTCCCGGCCAGGCGCCATTATGGAGGAATGATTCAAGTGCCATGATTTATAATAATACACAAACCGCATGTAGGACGAAAGATGAAAATGGTTCCTTACGGAATTTATGGGGACCAGTCCGGGCGGCAAGCATTGAAAAAAAAAGCCCCTTCACTAATGCCTGTCGCCTTTTCATGAAACTCTCTTTCATGCCTCGTTGTTCCTTGCTCGCGGGATGAGGGTTATCAGAATCAGAGAGAATGGTCCTTGGTGAAAAAAGTGGCAAACAGGCTCAGAACAAACCAGCCAAAGGCAAAAAGAATGACGGTGGCCCCGGTAGCGCTCCGCGCCCACTCCTGGGCCGAGACGAGAAGCCCCGCCACGGCCGAGGTGACGCTTATAGCCAGGGCCCACCAGAACATGGCGCCGGCCGAACGGGTGAAATTCCTGGCCGCGGCGGCCGGGACGATAAGCAGGGCCGTCACCAGCAGCACGCCCACGGCCCAGACCGAGAAGGTCACCACCAGCGACAGGAGCGCCGCGTAGACATACTGATAGGCAGCGACCCGCACCCGGTGCGCCGTTGCCAGGGTGGGCGAGATGCCGATATAGAGCATGCGGTTATATCCCCAGGCCTGAAATGCCATGACGGTGATAAAGAGCAGGATGAGCCAGCGGATCTCTCCTTCGCCGATGGTGAGGATATCGCCATAGAGGAAGCGCTGCATGTCCCTGGCCAGACTGGCATCCCTGCTCACCACCGCCAGACCGAAGGCAATGAGGGCCGAAAAGAAGACCCCGATCACCGTGTCCGAGGAAAGCATACTGCGCCGTTGCACCGCGACGATGCCGAGTCCGATTAACAGGCCGAAAGCCGGCATGGTCAGGTGGGGATCAACCGAGGCGAGCAGACCGATGGCCACTCCGGCGAAAGCGGAGTGGCTGATGGCATCGGCAAAGAAGGCCATGCGGAAGTTGACCACCTGCACCCCCATGGCCGCGGCCATGGGCGCCAGCAGTACCAATCCCACCAAGGCCTGCTGCATGAAGCGCGATTGCAGACACTCACAGGGAATAAGCAGGGGGATCAAGTCGAAAAAAACAGTCAGATCAAACATGGAATTTCTTCCTGCAGCAGGCGGCCGTACAGCTCGTGTCTCCCTCCGGCATGCCGTGGGCGTCAACGAGCCCCATGTGCAGCCCGAAAATGGCCGTCAGGGTCTCGCCTGTCAACACCTGGCGCGGCGGACCTTCGGCCGCAACCCGGCGGTTCAGACAGATGACATGGGTCGCATGATGGGTGACCGTCGCCAGATCATGGCTCACCATAATCTGGGTAAAGCCTTTTTCACGGCGCAGCTCATCAAGCAACTCGCAGAAGATCTGTTCACCCTGCATATCAACGCCGGCCGTGGGTTCGTCGAGCACGAGCAGATCCGGCTCCTCCTGCAGGGCAAGGGCCAGGAGCACCCGTTGCATCTCTCCGCCGGAAAGGGCGCCCAGTCTGCGTCCCTCCAGGGCTTCAGCCCGCACCGCGCCAAGCAGCTCCCGCGCCTTTGCCATGCCCCGGCGACACCCGAACCAGAAAGGCAAACGCTGACGCCCCATGAGCATGAACTCCATGACCGTAATCGGCATGCCCCGGTCAAAAGAAAAGCGCTGCGGCACGTACCCTATCCTCGGCGCCTTCTCCCCGGGGGCGATACTGATCAAACCATGATAAGGAATCATGCCCAGCAGGGCCAGCAGCAGGGTGCTCTTGCCCGCTCCGTTCGGTCCGATGACCGCGGTCCAGCTGCCCCGCGGCACGGAAGCGTTGACCCGGTCGAGGATGCTGACTCCGCTGCTGGTCACAGTCACTTCCTTGAAGGTGACGGCGGCTTTAGCCAGTGGCCCATTGTCTATCCTGATCATTTTGCGCCCAAGGTCTTGCCAAGAACCAGCATGTTATGCCGCATCACTGTCTCGTAATAATCAAGGGGACCGTTCTCGGGACCGGAGGCCCCCGGGTCCAGAGTAGCGACAGCCACGCCTGTCTCCCTGGCTATTGTCTGCCCCACCTTCGCCGGATACTGAGGCTCGGTAAAGATCCCCCCCGCCTTTTTCTCTCTGATGATTTTCACAATCCTTAACATCTCGGCTGCCGAGGGTTCCTGTCCGGCGTGGGCCTGGACCACGGCCACGACTTCCAGCCCCATATCGCGGGCCAGATAATCAAAAACGCCATGCTGGGTGACGATGCGGTTGTTGCCGAGCCGTTTACCGAGAGCGGAAAAATCGTCCGCCAGCTTCTGCATTTTTTCCTCGTACGCCTTGGCATTGGCCAGGAAGGTTGCCGCGCCGGCCGGGTCGAGCTCGGCAAGCTCGGCCGCAATATTCATGGCCAGCCGGCCGGCCAACCGCGGGCTGGTGAACAGATGGGGATTTACCCCGCCATGCTGATCATGGTCATGTTCCTGGCGGTCAGCCTCTTCATGGTCATCCTGGCCTGCATAGCGCAGGATCTCCTTGATTCCGGCGGAGCTGTCGACCACCTTGAGGTCCGGATTGGCCTTTTTTACCGGTGCGCCCAGGTATTCCTCCATGCCGAG
This sequence comes from Deltaproteobacteria bacterium, assembly GCA_016219175.1. Classification (GTDB taxonomy): domain Bacteria; phylum Desulfobacterota; class Desulfobulbia; order Desulfobulbales; family SURF-16; genus SURF-16. The sequence continues at coordinate 26,700 of JACRCD010000079.1, forward strand.
ACCGTTGACGATCAACACGTCGGCCCTGGCTATCTTTTGCATGTCTTGGGGAGTGAGGGCATAGTCATGGGGGCAACCCAGGGCTGCCGGCAACATTAATTGCACCGTTACAGCACTATTGCCGCTTACCACATTACGGGTAATCTGGAAGATGGGAAAGGTGGTGCAGAGGATAGTTTTCTTATTCCCATCCGCCCGTGCGGGCAGACAGGCAAGAAGCAGGGCCAGGACAATAAGGAAAGGTTTCATCCGATTCATCGCGGTTTCAGTTTACTCGTTGCGGATCAATGTCAGTAATTTTAAAAAAAATCGCCCGCCCCACGCCGTCACCCCGGCGCAGGCCGGGGTCCGGAACTGCCGTAACACCAGGATTCCTCCCGGGCATGGCCCTGGGAAGGCAACTTGACAATTCATCAAACGCTATACCACAACCAACTGTTTTGTGTCTATTAATAACGGTTTTCCCGGCTGATCAAGCCATCAACCTGCTCCCGCACCTTTCTTTGCGGAAAAAATTAATGAAGGAACCTCTTGACATTTTCAGCTCAACGCATAAATATATATTTATATATTAGTTTTCAGAAAATACCGCCCAATACCGTCTTGCGAACAAAAAAAACCGCATAAACAAAACGAATGAACAGACAACCGCCAACACCCCCCGCCATGGACATCCGGGAATGCTTAGCGAAAACGGACCCGCAGGGTGTGGCCTTTCTGGCCAAAACCCTGGGGGACGAAAACCGGCTGAGGATCATCATGGCCCTGGCCCAGGGAAAGAAACCGGTTTCCCGGCTGGTCGAGGAACTGGGTATCTCTCAGCCCCTGGCCTCGCACCATCTCAAGGAACTGAAACGGGCGCTGCTGGTGACCATGGAGAGGAACGGTCCTTTTGTTTACTGCGAACTGGCGGACCAGCGCATCGCCTCAATCCTGGCCGACCTGGGCGCGTTGGCGGCCGACCTGCTCGCCAGGCGAACCTCCTTTTAATTGGAAAGAGAACGGCAATGAAGGAACAAAAAAAACTGCATGAAATCCTGGACCACCTTGAACCGGCCAAAGCCCTTTCATTGCTGACTCCGGCCCTAAAAAAAATCCTGGCCCATCTGGATGAAAAAGCCAGGGTCAAGTTTGTCACGGACATGATCGAAGAGCAAGGGGTCGATAAGCTCTCCAGCATGGTGAACCTCTGACTGGCCGAATGCATGGACGAAGGTGTCGATCCAACGCAGATGTGTCAGAGCCTGGTGCATAAAGTGGCGCAATCCAAACAACTGATGGCGATCACCGATCCCGGCATCCTGGTACTGTTTGAAAACTGGCTCGATGAGCTGGAAGACGAGGTGGCGGCGTATCTGCACATCCATCCCGCCTCCGGCGCCGTTGAGCTGGCCGACAAGCTCGGGCTGTCAAAAAGCGGCGCTGTTTTTCTGCTGGCGAAGCTGCGGAGGGAAGGAAAATTTACAGGAGGTGGACAATGAGAAAACCGTGGCGAATTGTGTTCCTGTTTCTGGTTGCGCTTCTCAGCCCCATGGTGATGGGAACGGCGGCAGCCGCCACCCTGGCCGATGTGCAACAGGAAGCGGTGCGCGGCGGCTACCGGCTGATTAACAGCGACGAACTCCGGGACATGCTCAACCGTCATCCCGCGGGCGTAGTGCTGGTCGATACCCGCCAGGAATGGGAGTATGCGGCGGGCCACATCAGCGGGGCGGTGAACTTCCCCATGGAGCCCACCTGGCTTGCCCGTCTGACCAAGCGTGGAGAGTTGCAACAGTTCCTGGGCCAGGACAGGGAAAAACATATCGTCTTTTACTGAGCCGGACTGGCCTGAGTCAGAAGTGACTCGGCAGCCCGGGTGGCTGTCTCGCTTGGTTACAATAATGTGTACCGTGACCCGCTGGGTTTTCCCGAGTGGCAGGCAAAGGGTCTGCCAACGGCGGCAACGGCCGGCGGTCACAATAAAACCGATCCCGCCCTGGCCCCGGCGGCTTCGGCCAAGGGCCTGATGCAGGGTTGGGCGTTTGTTCTCACCCTGGCCGGTATTTTTCTCGGCGGCATGGCGCTCAATCTTACCCCTTGCGTCTATCCCCTCATCCCCATCACGGTGTCCTATTTCGGCGGCCGCAGCGGCCAGGGCCAGGGGAAACTGCTCGCCCACGGTTTCTGTTACATCACCGGCCTGGCCATGACCAATTCCATCCTTGGCGTGGTGGCCGCCATGACCGGCAGTCTCATGGGCGGCATGCTGCAAAACCCCTGGGTGCTGGCCACGGTTGCCGTGGTGCTGCTTGCTTTCGCCAGCAGCCTTTTCGGCTTCTGGGAGCTGCGCTTGCCTACCGGCTTAACCCGCGCCGCCTCCAGAAGCTATGCCGGCTATTTCGGCACCTTCTTCATGGGCATGACCCTTGGGGTGGTGGCGGCGCCGTGCATCGGCCCTTTCGTGCTCGGCCTGTTGACCTGGGTCGCCAGCACGGCAAACCCTGTTTTCGGGTTCATCGTTTTTTTCACCTTGAGCCTTGGCCTCGGACTGCCCCTGTTCATCCTGGCCATGTTTTCCGGCAGACTTGAAAAAATGCCCCGCTCCGGCGAATGGATGAACTGGGTGAGGAAGGCCATGGGCTGGGTGCTGGTCGGCATGGCCGCCTATTTTGTAAGACCGCTCTTTCCCAAGGCGGCAAGCGTCGTTATCTACATCCTGATCGCCCTGGCCGGTGGCATTCATCTGGGCTGGCTCGACCGGAGCAAGGCAGCCTTCCGGGCCTTTGCCTGGATAAAAAACGGCGCCGGCATTGCCGGGGTCTCTCTTGCCCTTTTTCTGGCCGCTTCCTGGGTCCTCCAGGGACAGGGGGTCACCTGGCAGCCCTATTCACCAGAGGTGCTTGCCCAGGCGAGAAACAAGGGGCAGCCGGTGATCATGGATTTCTACGCCACCTGGTGCGCGCCCTGCCGGGAGCTGGACGAGATCACCTTTCACGATCCGGCGGTCGTCAAAAAAACCGCGGGCTTCGTCATGGTAAAAATCGATCTCACCGAGGGCAACAATCCCGTCTACCAGCAGCTTGTCAAGGACTACGACGTAAGAGGGGTTCCCACCGTTGCCTTTCTGGACGGGAGCGGCGTTGAGCGGCGCGATATGCGGCTGGTTGATTTCATGCCGCCGTCAGAGTTTGTCAAATGGCTGGATAAAATCCAATAAAGGAGGAAGTTATGCTGAAAATACGTTTTTTTCTCAACGAACCCAACGGCAAGACCTGAAACCACTTCAAGGAAATGTTGCCCAGGCTGGGCACAAATGATGCCGTTTCCATTGAGGTTATTGCTAAGCCGCGCCAGGAATACCAGACAATGGCCTACGCCGACCTGGGTCTTCCCAAGGCGCCGGCCGTCATGATCGGCAAAGATATTATCGTCGAAGGCCGGGACATCGACGAACAGGAACTCGACAACATTATCCGCCAGCGCATGGCACACAAATAAGTCAATAAGGAGGAAATCATGCTGAAAGTCCATTTTTTTCTGAACGAACCCAACGGCGGGCCCTGAAAGCACTTCAACAAGATGATGCCCAGGCTGGGCACAAAATATGACGTCGCCATTGAAGTTACATCCAAACCCAAGGCCGAGTATCTGACTGACGAATATTTCGCCCTTGATCTGCCGGTGGCCCCGGCCATCCTGGTTGGAGACGAAATCGTCACCGAAGGCAAGGATTGCGAGGACCGCGCGGTCGAGGTGGTCATCTGCCGCAGTCTTGGCTTGCCGGAACCGGAAGAGGAAAGCAAGACGGGAGTCCTCGGCAGACTGTTCGGCCGTTAAGGACCGAGGCAAAGGGCAGCCGCCTTGAGATAAGGATGTCGGGTGCTTTTTTCACTGGTGTTTTGGCAAATGATTGACACCCCGGTATTTAATAATTAATATAAATTATGGTTTGTCAAATTGCTATTCCACTTAGGTAAGGGGGCAGGTTATGCAGGTTACCAATTCAGCATCCAACATCCCATTCAAGACACCTACTGAAATTGACGGCCAGAACAGAACGCAGCCGCAACAACAAATCACGCCGCAGACCGAAACCCCGGTCCAGCTGTCAGCAAACGACAAGGTCTCCCTGTCCGCCGAGGCAAAATCATTAAACAGGCAACAGGCCAAGGAAAATACCGCCTCGGCCGCCGCGGAAAACACCAGCCAGGTCAACCCCGGCTTGAAAACCCAGAACACCTTGGAAAATCAGCAGAATGGTCCGGCTCAGGTACAGGGTGTGCAAGAGGCTGATTCGGCCGAGGAAGCCGCCGCTCCGCCCCCGCAACCAGCGGAGCCGCAGGCAAGCCAAGCCGCCCCGGTAAAAAGCGAGACAAAGGCTGTGGCGGAGACCCCCGCTGAAAGCCCTGCCACTCCCGAGTCAGCCACCGCAACCAACAGCAAGCCGCAGACCACCACTCCCGCTTCCCAGACTGTTGCCCCGCAAAACCAGCCCACAGCGCAAAAACCTGCCCAGGAGGCCCCAATGGCCGCGGCAGGAGGCATGTCACCGGGCAAATACAGCATTGACCTTTCGGCCTGATCCGGCCGGAAGGGAAAAATCGCCAGCAGCGCGGGACGGCCATAAAGAGATTATTCCCGTGCGGGGTGGAACTACGCCGTCATGACGCCAATCTGGCCGCCCCATTTCACCTATTTAACTCGAACAGTCTAAAAGGCCGAATTGCCGGCGACACAAACATAACCGCCGTGCTTATGGCAGATGTGACAGGGCTTGGCATTTGGCCAGAGCTGGGAGCTCCATGGAAATTGGTGTCGCAAGGAAAACCGTTACCTGTGACCGTGACATCTACAACTTTCTGTACACAATTATTATCACAACGTTGCAGTTTTGTAATGTGGCGAAATGTCGTAGCAGGACATCGGAAAGTCCAGCGCCCCCTTAAAAGACCAATCAGTCAGTCAGGGGCAGCTGTTCCTCAAAGACAGGAGAGGTGTGACCAAAAACAACTTTTCGAAAGAATTCAATGGTATCCATGCGACGATTGAGCATTCTCACCTGCTCCCTGACCAGACCGGTCATGGGGATGCGGGCGATGGCCATCTTGTATTCAATGTTTGAGGCGTAACGGCTGTCAAGATACCAGGCATAGATGAGCCCCATCAGCATGCCGGGGGGGGTGAATCCCTCCGAACCGCTGATCAGCCGGGTATAGAGCAGATTGTTATTTTCAGCCTGGTTCATGCGCACCATGCGCAGGAAACGGGCCAGCTCGTCAGTTGAAAAAAAGCAGCGTCTCGACTCCTCGGGCTCAAGGGTGAGGCGATATATCTTTCCCACCACTGCCCCGCCCTGCTCGACCGGCAGCATCTCCTTGCGCGCCGCGTAATCGCCCAGCAGCGACTGCCCCAGGGCAACCAGAAAGGCGCATTCAAAGGCCACGGGGTCGCGGAGCGCATCCTCACGGATTTTTATCAGGCAATCGACAGGATCGTAATAGGAAAAGACGCTGTCCCACCTCATGCTGCGCAGCCACTGTTCCCGTTTAACAGGCAGCAGCCCCGCAACATTTTGCAGATGATCGAGGCCGATGTCGGTGTGGCGCCAGAATATATCCTCCAGCTGATTCTTTATCCCGCTATCCAGATCCCATTTCTGCAAGTAACCGCCAAAAAGATTGCGGCGCCGGTCAAGGGTCAGACGGTCCCCTCTGACTGAATGAGTAACCTGGTAGGCCGGAGGCAGCTTGGTCATTGCCTCACGCGGGATATGATCCCGCACCGCCATGATGATCTTGATTGCCTTGGCCAGGGCCACCGGATCATGCTGTACCTTTCTTATTTTCAGGGCGGATTCCGAAAAGATGCGCGCCTCAACCGGAGCAAATCCCATCCGCCAGACCTTGCCGCGGTCAAGGTAAATAGGAACCTTGTCTTCCACGGCATAACTCTGCAGGATGCTGCCGGGAATATCCTGCATGCCCATCACCAGCAAATGATCGAAAAGATCGCTGACGCCGCCCGGGATGTTGCGCTGGTAAGCGTTTATCAGGTCGGACACGTAAAAGCGCCGGTGCGGATCCTCCAGCACCAGATCGGTCTCGCCTTTCTGGATCCAGAGATTGGCGATAAGAATTTTCAAGGCATGTTGATTTTCCCGCACGGCCTGGGCCAGACCGGGCACCTGCATAATAGGAATGATGCTGGTATAAAGACTGCCAGGGGCAAAGACGATGATATCGGCTGAAGAAACCGCATCGAAAACCTCACGGGGCACAGCGGGTTCATCGGCAAATTCGACAAATACCCGATCAACGGCGGTGTTGCGCCGGGCGGTGGCGGTCTTGCTCTCGCCGCTGGCCACCACCCCGTTACTGTACAAAACACGCAGATGGGCAGGTGTCGTCGTGCACGGCAGCACCCCCCCTTCCCGGGCGCCGATCAATTTCGCCAGCCGGTTTATTCCCGCCAGCAAATCAGATGGAGAGACGTTCTTGCCCTGGCCGACCGTCCGGTAAACAGCGGCGACCAGCAGCAGATTGCCCAGGCAATGGGGCCTGTTAAGAAGCGGCAGCAGGCGGGGATCGCCAAAGAGCGCGTCAAGCAGGCTGAAAAGTTCGCCCGCCATCCTGAGCGGCAAGCCGGACAGGGACAGACACCCGCCGAGCAGGTCGTTGACGGATGAGGGCCGGCTGCTGAAGCGGACATTAAAAAGAGAGTGGAGAATGGCCGCGGTCTGGCGGCACTCCTCACTGCTCAGCCTATAGGTTTCGCTCAGGTTTTTTTCCCGGATGGAAGAAAGCAGGACATGACGGATATCCCCCAGGGCAATGATGGGGAGGTCCTTCATCAGTTCGCCGGTGGAGCCGCCGTCATCGGTCACGCAGACAATGGCGCTGGTATTGGGAAAGAGTTCCTTGATGCCCTGAAACGGATCAGCAGGCCAGGCGGGATTGCGGCTGTCGCCGCCGATAACATTGGACAGCCCGCTTCCCCCTCCGAATACGGCCACCCGCAGATGGGAGGTATCCACTCCGCGCAAAGCGGCCGCCATTTCTTCAAAAGAGGAAGCGAGACGATCCGGCGCCGCGGGCGGGCCGACCAGAACCAGCTCAATGAGCTTTTCCACCAGATTGCGTCTCGGCACCAGGTCCAGAGGTGAAATTCGGTTTTCTTCCAGCTCTTTCAGCCGGACCGATAGCGGATCGTCTGCTGTTTGACTCATGGCAAAAAAAGGAATTACAGACCGGTATCAGCCATCTGCTTGCGGACGGCCGCCTCGGATTCGGCCATGGCCTTCTTTTCCTCATCAGTCAGGGCGAACTGCAAAATCCTCTCCACCCCGCCGGCCCCGAGCACAACCGGTACGCCGAGGAAGCAGCCGGAAAAGCCGAACTCCCCTTCCACATAGGCGGCGCAAGGCAGCACCCGCTTGCTGTCGGTCAGAATGGCCTCGGCCATTTCCACCGCGGCAAGTCCGGGGGTGTAGAAGGCGGAACCGGTTTTCAGATGATTGACGATCTCGGCGCCGCCGTGCTGGGTCCGTTTGACAATACCGTCCAGCTGCTCACGGGACAGGAGATCCGTAACCGGCACCCCGGCCACATTGGCCAGGCGGATCAAAGGCAGCATGTTGTCCCCATGAATGCCCATGACCATGGCATTGACATCACGGGGGGCTACACCCAGGGCCTCGGCCAGGAAGGTCCGGTAGCGGGCGGAGTCGAGCACGCCGGCCATGCCCACCACCCTGTTTTTGGGAAAGGCGGAAACCTTGAAGGCGGTATAAACCATGGCGTCAATGGGGTTGGTCACCACGATGAGCACCGCCCGCGGGGAATGCTTGGCGGCGTTTTCGGCGCAAGACTTGACAATGGCCACGTTCTTGGCCAGTAGATCGTCGCGGGACATGCCGGGTTTGCGGGCCAACCCCGCGGTGATGATGACCACATCGGAATCGGCCGAATCAGCATAATCATTGGAACCCTTGATATGTCCGGAAAAGCCGTCCACCGGCCCGGCCTGCAGCAGATCCAGGGCCTTGCCCTGGGGCACGCCCTCCACCACGTCAAGCAGGACGATATCGCCAAGGCGTCTGCTCGCCGCCCAATGGGCCGCCGTGGCCCCAACATTTCCCGCCCCGATGATTGTTATTTTATTGCGCATAGTCTGTATCCTCATGATGATTGATTAAAAGTTTCAGCGTGTAAGCGTTCCAACGTTCAAACGATGAAACGATGAAACGCTGGAACGTTTGAACGCTTGAGCGTTGCTTCACAGCATCTCTTCCACCCGCTCCAGGTCTTTTGGCGTATCCACCTCGATGGAATCATGCTCGGTCAACACCACCTTGATCCGGTAGCCATACTCCAGGGCGCGCAGCTGTTCGAGTTTTTCAAAACGCTCCCACTCCCCTTCCGGCAGGCCTACAAAGGTCAGCAGAAAGCCCTTGCGGTAGGCGTAAAATCCCAAGTGCTTATAATAGGTGGGGGGCGGCGGGTTGTCCGGATCCCGCTGATAGGGAATCGACGCCCTGGAAAAATACAGGGCCATGCCGTTGTGGTCGAAAACCGTTTTGACATGGTTGGGATCATGGATCTCTTCCTTGCGGATGATCTTGTAGATCAGGGTGGCCATGGGCAGGGCCGGGTCATCGAGCAGGGGGCGCGCCACCTGCTCCACCACCTCCAGGGGGAAAAGGGGCTGGTCGCCCTGGATATTCACCACCACATCCTGCTCCGGCACATCCATGACAGTGGCGGCCTCGGCCAGCCTGTCGGTTCCCGAGGCATGGTCGCGGCTCGTCATGACGGCCTCGCCGCCAAAGGAGCGGACGCAATCGGCAATCCTCTCGTCATCGGTGGCCACCGCCACCCTGGAAAGGAGGGGAGAGGCCATGGCCCGCTCGTAAACGTGCTGGATCATGGGCTTGCCCTTAATTTTTGCTAAGGGTTTTCCCTCAAAGCGGTTAGAATAATAGCGGGCGGGGATAATGGCCACCACCCTGGGTTCCAGTTTATGTTTCAGATCCATAATGTAATTTATCGAGTAACGACTCAGGTGTTTAGGTTTATCGTAGCGTTTCTATCCGCGTGCGCAACAAAAAACCGTTGCGCACTCAAAATGATCAAAGGTTACATGGTATTAGATGGCTGACACCATAGCAAAAATCGCGGTGATCCGCGAGGCGCAAAAGCAACAGGAGCAGGCGGAAAATTTGGCCGCCGCCTTGGGAATCCCCCTGACCGCGGACAGCGGGCGGTACGATTTTCTGCTGGCCGTAACAGAGGCCAGACTGGAACTGCGGCAGACAGGCAGACCTGCCCCGGGTCCGGTCTATGTCGACTTTACCGCTCCCGAGCTGGTCTACAGAAGACAATTCGGCGGGGGCAGGAAAGAGCCGCTGGCCCGTGCCGCCGGACTCAAAGCCAATCGTTGCCCCTTCGTACTTGACGCCACCGCGGGGCTCGGCCGGGACGGCTTCATCCTGGCCAGCCTCGGCTGCCGGGTGCGGATGATGGAGCGCTCACCGATTATCGCCGCCCTGCTGGAAGACGGCCTGCGGCGCGCTGCCCGCGTGGCGGAACTGGCCGCTATCGTGGCCCGGATCAGCATCACCACTGCCAACTGTCTCGAACTCGCCCCTGTGATCCCCTCGCCTGATGTCATTTACCTTGACCCCATGTACCCGCACCGGAGCAAAAGCGCCCTGGTGAAAAAAGAAATGCGTCTGGTGCGGGCCCTGGTGGGCGACGACAGCGACGCATCCGGGTTGCTGGAGTGGGCCTTACAGCATCAGGGGACACGGGTTGCGGTCAAACGTCCCAAAGGGGCGCCCCTTCTTGGAGGCCGCAAGCCTGACACGGTCATTGCCGGCAAGAACAGCCGCTTCGACATTTATTTTACGGCAAAACCCTAGCGCACTATAACGTCTGTTTTTTTTGCAGGGTGGATACGGGGTGCATCGTGCCCACCGGTTATGCCGCAATGTTTCAACCGCGTGCGCAACAAAAAGATGTTGCGCGCCCTACCATCTGTACCGCATCAAATCTGAGCCGCCTTTTTGACGGCTGCGGTAATCTGCGCCAGCCGCTGTTCGGACAATTTCACCGGACCCTGGTAGACCAGCAGACGATCCATCAGGGCGGCCGAGACGGGCAAGGCCTCCTTGTCATAGACCACCCTGCGCTTGCCGTCCGGTCCGTTGAAAGGCCAGCCTGATTTCGCCAGGGTGGAACCGGCCAGCAGATGCTCCCATTTCGGGTAAAAATGCCAGGTGTTTGCGCCAAAGGCAATGGCGCCGGCCCCGTTTTCAGCAAGCACCGCATTCACCGCCTTTGCCTTGCCACCGTCCGGCAGGAAAAAAGCGATAAAGGTCGCCGTATCACCTTTTTCATCGAGGATGGTGCGGAAGGTGACGCCGGGGATCTGGGCGATGGCCTCCCTCAAGGCCGCCTTGTTCTTCTTCTGGCTGCTGATCATGGTGTCAAGTTTAGCCAGCTGGGCAAGACCGATGGCGCCCTGCAGCTCCATCATGCGGAAATTAAAACCGATAAAACTGCGACCCTCGCCGCCCCTGGTTCCAGGGTTCGGCACGTGGTCATGGCCGTGATCATGATATTCGGACATGTCGCGCCACAGCTTTTCACTGTCGGTGATGATCATGCCGCCCTCGCCGGTGGTCATGGTTTTCACCGCGTCAAAGGAGAAGGTGCCGCAGGCGCCGAAGGTGCCCAGCCCTTTGCCGTCAAGCGTTCCCCCGGCGGCCTGGGCCGTGTCTTCCAGCACCGGGATGTTGTGTCTGTCACCAATAACCTTGATCTCCCTGATGCGGGCCTGGGCGCCCAGCATGTGCACCGGGATGATGCACTTGGTGCGGCTGGTGATCTTTTTCTCCAGATCAGCGGGATCCATGTTCAGTGTTTCGTCAACCTCGGCAAAGACAGGAACCGCGCCGACATCAAAGATCGCCTCCCAGGTGGCGACAAAGGTAAAACACTGGGTGATCACCTCGTCCCCCGGGCCAACGCCGAGCGCGGTCAGGGCAACCTTCAGGGCCGCCGTGCCCGAGGTCACGGCCTGGGCATGTTTAGCCCCGCAGTACCCGGCGAAATTTTCCTCAAAGGTGCGCACCTTGTAAACCCCGCGCCGCTGCTCGGGAAATTCATAACGAAAGAGGACGCCCGTGTCGAGCACCTCCATGATCTCTTTTTTCTCTTCCTCTCCAAAAACCTCAAAACCTGGCATTGCTTATCTCCTTATATATCAGTCCTACTGGTCTGACTGGTCTGACTGGTCTGACTGGTCTGGCTGGTCTTATTGGCCCTACTGGTCTGATTAGTCTGGCTGGTCTGATTAGTCCTGCTGGTCTTATTGTACTGTTTCTCTTAGACCAGTTAGACTAGTCTGACCAGTTGGGCCAGTAAGACCGGTCCTCTACCACCCCTTATGGGCAATTTCATAGACCCTGATCACATCCTCCAGACTCGGTTTGCGGGGGTTGTTTTCCACCGGCCTGGTCACGGTCAAGGCGATCCTGGCCATCTCAGGGATCTTGGCGGCCGGGATGCCCAAGGCCTCAAGGCTGCCGGGGATCTCCACATCCCGATTCAGCTCGTACACCGCTTCCACGGCAGTCTGACCCGCCTCGCGCAAGGGAAGATCATTGACATCGTAGCCCATGACCGAGGCGATCCGGGCAAATTTTTCAGGATTGCCGATAATATTGTAATCAACGACAAAGGGCAGCAGCACGGCGTTGGCCAGGCCGTGGGGGATGTTGAACATGCCGCCCAGGGGGTAGGCCATGGCGTGCACCAGCCCGACCCCGGCGGTGGCCAGCGCCTTGCCGCCCAGCAGACTGCCCATGAGCATGGCGCTGCGCGCCTCAATATTGTTGCCGTTGGCATAGGCCATGGCCAGATTCCCGCTGATCAGTTCGATGGCCTCCAGGGCATACATATCGGATATGGTATGGGACTGGGTGGAGACAAAGGCCTCCAGGGCATGGGTCAAGGCGTCGATCCCCGGAGCCGCCGTAACCTTGGGGGGCAGGGTGAGGGTAAGGGCCGGATCGAGCACGGCGATATCCGGATAAAGTGGATCGCCGTTCATGCCGCCCTTGCTTTTCGTCTTTTCATTAATAAAAACAGCGGTAAAGGTCACCTCGGCGCCGGTACCGGCGGTGGTGGGCACCATGATCTTGGGGACCCCGGGTTTCTTGATCTTGCCGAGGCCGAGATAATCCACGGCCTTGCCGCCATTGGTCAGCAGAATACTGATGGCCTTGGCCACATCCATGGCCGAGCCGCCGCCCGCGCCGATCACACAGTCACAACCCGCCTTGGCGGCCAGGGTCTTGCCCTCATCGGCCAGCTTCAGGCCGGGCTCGGGATCAACGTGATCAAAAATTTTATATTTAATGTTATTGCTGTCAAGCGAGCCGGTTATCTTGCCCAGCAGGCCGACGCTTTTGAGATTGGGATCAACAACGAGCATAACTTTTGTGCCGCCGAGATCCTGCACGGCCTGGGCAAGACCATCGATGGCGCCGACGCCGAAACGTATCTGGGTGGGCTGGGTAACGGTGAATTTTCGCGCTGTCATAACCTGTTCCTTTGCAAGTGTACTCAGGTGTTTAGGCTGTAGGCTGCAAGCTTGAAGGACAGGCGGTAAGAGACATAATAAATGTCAGTACCGACAACCCTACAGCCTAGAAACCTCCAGTCTATCTCCCTAAGGTAGTTACGTTCCTTTTCTAGCGAAGAATAAAATAAATCTTTGCTTCCTCGACGACTTTAAGGTTAGATGAATCAAGGACCGACTTTAGGCATAGCATACTACCGTAGCATAAAGAGAGATAGCAACTAAAATAATGGAATATATCCTGTCTAAATCAGAAAAAAAACGCCGCGCCAAAAACATCGAAGAACTGGCCGCGGAGCTGGCTGATCTCTCGCCCCAGGAGATAAAAAAACTCCCCTGCGAGGATTTTATCAAAGAAGAAATCCTGGCCGCCCGGAATCTGAAAGCCGGCGCCAGGAAAAGGCAGATCAAATATCTGACCAAGAATCTGCGCGAGCTTGACCCGGAACCGCTCTTTGATTTTCTCTCCGAGAAAAAAGGATCACACCTGCAGCAGAAAAAGGAGTTCCACGAACTGGAAAACCTGCGGGACAATATCATCAACGATGCCCTGGCCGCATCCCGTGATTCAACGGATGCGGACGAGGAACCCGACCGGGAGTGGCAAAGTCCGGCCCTTGATTCCGCGGCGGAAATGCTCCCCGGACTTGACATCGACATGGTCCGCCAGACCGCCTGGCGCTACACCAGAAACCGCAGCGTGGCCCATAGCCGGGAGATTTTCCGGCTCCTGAAGGCCGCGGCGGAACGAAAAAAATGGCAGGAACAATAAAAAAAATCAGGCTGTAGGCTATAGGCTGTAGGCTGAGGGACCGCAGGAAATACAATATGGATTACCGTACAGGCACTGTCGGCAGGGTCTTTTCCATCCGCTTTGACGATGGCGAAGACTTTCTCGGCGGGCTGACCGAGTTGGTCAAAAAAGAAAATATCCGCAACGGCTGGTTTCAGGTCATCGGCGGCCTGCGGGAGGTTGATGTGGTCACCGGCCCCAGGGAACCCGTCATGCCGCCGGACCCTGTCTGGCGCGAGGTCAGAAATGCCCGGGAGACCCTGGGCAGCGGCAGCATCTACCTGGATGAAAACAATGAACCGAAGATCCACCTCCATGCCGTGCTCGGCCATCATGGGGAGTCCATCACCGGCTGTTTGCGCCGGGGGAGCAAGACGTATCTGCTGCTGGAAGTTGTTCTTTTTGAAATCGCGGGCTTTGCGGCAAGCAGACCCTGGTCGGCTGAGAAAGGGTTCAATATTGTCACCTTCGCTTAATCCAAGTCGCCTTCAGCTCAATACCTTTGCCGGCTGCGCTGCGCGGCTCCTCGCCGTACTCCATGTACTGTCTCGTCGCTGCTCGCTTGCCTTCGCGGTCTCGAGCTGAATACAACTTGGGACAAGGTTTATATGCCAGTTAGAATCGACGAAGTCATTGCCTACGAGGTCAAAAGGGATATCGCCGACCGCTATTTCGGTTTCCGCAAGCTCATAGAGCAGGATAAGCTCTCCCTGGAAAACGAGATCAAGCATCACGCCTTCATCCTGGAAAAAAGGATCAGTTTTGACCTGATCCGCATCTATATCCTCCTGAAAGACGAGGAGCTCATTGGCGCCTTTCTCGCCATGACCGGACTCGACAGCAAGCAATTCTACGATCCTTACTTCAAGGAGTCCGCCACCATCAGAAACAGGGTTTTTGAGGGGATCAGGGTGCACGGCCTGACCAGATCGGGACGGTTTAACAATCTGGGGCTGGACTGCTATGAGAGGCTTGAATTGCATACCGAACAGTACCGCCTGAAATTTGAGGAGCTGAAAAAAAGCGATGAGGATATCGCCGAGGAGATAAAAATCTTCTATCAGCAGAACGATCTGGGCAGCATCATGGGTTTTCTGCGCTCCCTGGGGGCAAGCCATGCCATGGGCGATATGCAGGGGGGCATGGAAATCGGCATGGCCCAGAGCCTGGAAAAAAAGATGGCCATCGCCCCCATGCTGCCGATCGAAAATTATCTGCCGGTCATCATGCCCCTGCCCACCCCTGCCCATATCTCCGGGGAATTTAAGAAACTGTTGGATCGCGGCTACAGGCTGCACGATGAAGAGACCTTGGAATTTCTGACCAGCAAAAAGCGGGCTGCCAGCCGCTGATCCGGACTACACTTTGCCCATGTTCACCTACCAGAAAACACAGAGATACTTTGCCCAGATGGCCCGTGGCCTTGAAAAACATGGAGCCGAGGAGCTTGCCGGCTTAGGCTGCCTTGAGGTAACCCCCAAGTTCATGGGCGTTTATTTTGATGCTGATCTTGCCACGCTCTACCGGGTCAACTACATGTCCCGTCTCTGCACCAGGGTCCTGGCCCAGCTGCTGACCTTTGACTGCCACAGCACCAAGTATCTGTATAAAACGGCCAGAAAGATCAACTGGCACGAGCTGCTGTCCGAGAAAAACACCTTTGCCATTGCCGCATCCGTGACCGGCAGCAGCATCAAACACTCCCAGTACGCGGCCCTCTGCCTCAAAGACGCCATCGTTGACCATTTCCGGGACAGCCGCGGCATCAGGCCGGATGTGGACACCGAGAACCCGGATATCTGGTTTCATCTGCGCATTGAACGCAACCGGGCCATTATCAGCCTGGACACCTCCGGCGGCTCCCTGCACCGCAGGGGATACCGGCAGATGAGCGTGGAGGCGCCCATGCAGGAGACAGTGGCCGCCGCCGTCATCCGCCTCAGCGGCTGGGATGGCGGCGCCCCCCTGGTTGACCCCATGTGCGGTTCTGGCACCATCTTGAGCGAGGCGCTCATGCACTACTGCCATATTCCGGCGGCCTATCTGCGTAAAAAGTTCGGCTTTGAGATGATGCCCGAATATGACCGGACGCTGTGGGAAAAGATCAAATCCGAGGCAAACAGCGCAATCCGCAGACCGCCGGGCGGCCTGCTTTCCGGCAGCGACTCCTCCGGCGAGGCGGTGAAAGCGGCCCAGCACAACCTGAAACTGCTGCCCCATGGTGACAAAATCGTCATCAAAAACAAGAAATACCAGGATGTTTCCCTGCCCGGCAAAGCCATCATTGTCACAAACCCGCCCTATGGCCTGCGCCTGAAACAAAAAGAGGGGGCGGAGCAGTTCATGCGGGACCTGGGGCATTTTCTGCAAAAGCAGCGCGGTTGCCAGGCAGCCTATCTCTATCTGGGCAAGCCCGAGCTGGTAAAAGAAATCGGCCTGCGGGCCGCCTGGCAAAAACCGCTCATGAACGGCGGCCTGGAAGGGGTGCTTGCCAAGTTCGCCCTTACCTGACAAACGTCTAATCTTTTCTTTGACATTCCTTTTTTTTCCCCTTAATAATCAAAAAGGCAGACGCCGGCTCAGCCAATCCGCTCGTGCAAACGACGAGTCCATTTAAAAACATGCTCACCATGACACCTCTATGGAAAGATTAGGCCAATCCCTCAAATCCAACGTGCACATCATGAAGGCCCGGGTCACCAAGTATGCGGTATATGGGGTAATCATCGCCTTCATGGCTATCCTGGCCGCAACCCTGCTCAACTCCTACCTGCAGTCCGGGGAAATATCGCTTGCCGGCATCCTGAAGGCGCAAAAAACCAACGCCACCCTGTGGATACTCGACGCCATGCCGTTCATCTTCGCCTTCTGGGGGCAGTATGTCAGCTCCATCATGGCCTACGAAGCAAGCACCATGGTCATTGACCAGACCAATGAGTTGCGGAGCCAGACGGCGGCCCTGGAATATCAGGCATCCCATGACGCGACCCATGACCAGCTCACCGATCTTCCCAACAGAATTCTTTTGCGGGACAGGCTGGATCAGGCCATCCATGTCGGCCTGCGGGAGGAAAACAGGAAAATCGCCCTCTTCATCCTGGATCTGGACCGGTTCAAGGAGGTCAACGATACCCTCGGCCATTACAACGGCGACCGGCTGCTGAAACATGTGGCCCTCCGCCTGAAGGGGACCGTGCGGGGGTCGGACACCCTGGCCAGGCTCGGCGGCGATGAATTCGCCATTCTTCTGCCCCTGATCAAGGAAAACCATGATGTCCTCGTGGTGCTGAAAAAGATCCAGCAGGCCTTCACCTCTCCCTTTACCCTTGAGGGACTCAAGCTTGACGTGCAGGCCAGCATGGGTGTGGCCATCTTTCCCGATCACGGCAGGGATGTGGACACCATCATGCAGAGGGCTGATGTGGCCATGTACGCGGCAAAGCAGGACAACCAGGGCTATGCGATCTACTCGACCG
Source organism: Deltaproteobacteria bacterium (assembly GCA_016219175.1). GTDB lineage: Bacteria > Desulfobacterota > Desulfobulbia > Desulfobulbales > SURF-16 > SURF-16. The sequence continues at coordinate 43,596 of JACRCD010000079.1, forward strand.
ATCTCGACAAGCACAGCCCCCATCGGTTGACCCTGATGGGCGAGTTGCGGCAGGCAATCGATAACGACGAACTGCGGCTGCACTTTCAGCCGAAAATCAACGTCAAGACCAACAGCGTCACCGGCGTCGAGGCCCTGGTGCGCTGGCAGCACCCCCAGCACGGCTTCATGCCGCCCGATGAATTTATTCCTCTGGCTGAACGGACCGGACTGATCAAACAGCTGTCCCTCTGGGTTTTAAAACGCGCCATTGAACAGGCGGTCAGCTGGCACAGGGCGAATATACAACTCAGCGTCGCCATCAACCTCAGCCCCTCCACCCTGCTCGACACGGAACTTCCCGATGTGATCACCGGCGCCCTGGCCTCCTGCAGCCTGGCCCCGCGATACATAACCTTTGAAATCACCGAAGGCTCCATCATCAAGGACCCGGAAAGGGCGCTGGAGATATTGACCCGTCTTGCCGCCATGGGCACCTACATCTCCATTGACGATTTCGGCACCGGTTATTCCTCCCTGGCCTATCTGAAAAGAATGCCGGCCAGCGAGGTAAAAATCGACAAGTCCTTTGTGCTGGATATGCTGAGCAACGAAAACGACGCGGCCATCGTACGGGCGACCATCGATCTGGCCCACAATCTGGGCCTGCAGGTGGTGGCCGAAGGGGTGGAAAACAAGAAAACCGCGATGCGCCTGAAGGAGCTGGGCTGCGACATCCTCCAGGGCTACTATTTCAGCAAACCGCTCAGTGCCGAGGAGTTCTCGGCCTGGATGAAGTCCTATAGGGCTCTGTAGTGTCGGGTAAAGTATCATCCGACGTTTTCTCCCTGCCGCATCATGACGTTGAGTTACGGCCCGAGGCCTGACCCAGCCTGCCAGGCTGACTTTTCAAGACCCCACCTCAATTGTTTTTCACCCTTGACGCCAATCATTTCTTACCATACCATAAAAAGTAAGACATCCAACAGGAGGTGGAAAATGATCTCAACGGTAACCACGAAAGGCCAAGTTACGATTCCGGCAACAATCAGAAAAAAATACGGAATCCACCCGAACGACAGGGTTGATTTCCTCATCGAAGGGCACAGGATTATCCTTGTGCCGGTAAAGACACTGCGGGATTTTCGCGGCGCGGTACGGGGAAACGGGGAGCCTGACCAGGAACGGCAGGCCGCCAAAGAGGCGATGGGCCGCCGCACCATTGAGGAGATGTCATGAAGGCGAAATTCCTCGACGCCAATGTCTTTATCCGCTATCTCACCAACGACGATCCGGCCAAGGCGGACAGGGTGGAAAGGCTGCTGGAACTGGCGGCGAGCGGCAAGGAGCGGCTGTTGACCACCGAGCTGGTGCTGGCCGAGGTAGTCTGGGTTCTCGAATCGTTCTACAAACTGGACAACAGCGCCATCGGTCCAATGATCAAGGCCATCCTCGCCACTCCGGGCCTTGAGGTCATCAACGGCAATCTGGTGGAAACGGCCATCGAGTATTACATGGCCCAAAACATTGATTTCATCGACGGCTATATCGTGGCGACAATGGAACGTTATCAGGTGAGCGAAATTTTCTCCTATGACAAAAAACATCTGGCCAGGATAACAGCCATCCAGCGCCGGGAGCCGTAAAAATCAACGGCAATGGCTCGGTTCATATCGGTATTTTGCGTGGGGCATGACAAACAGTTGTTATTTCTCAAGACCTGATGAGGGCCTTTTAATGGTGCCCCCAATCTCCTGTGTTCAAACTGGCTTGTGTTCCTTGAGCCAGTCGCGCAAGGCGTCGTTGATGCGGGTTTGCCAGCCCTTGCCGGTGGCCTTGAAGGCGGCAAGGATGTCTTTGTCGAAGCGGACGGTTGTGGATTCCTTGTTGCCGCTTCCCGGCGCCCTGCCGCGTTTAAGCTTGGCAATTTCCGTCCGCATGAGGGCCGTGGCGTCTGGCGAGTCAGGATCATCGGCCGGTTCGATGCCCGCGGCTTTTCACGGCGGACGCGCTCCCAGTCCGATTGCGATTCGCCGCGCAGGGCAGCGGCTTGCATTTCTTCACTGGTCTTGCGGGTAATGGTTGGCGAGCCACTCATGGTAGACCTCCTTTCCGTCGCCTGCACGCCGAATCGTAGAGCCCGGCCAGGCCGGAGCCGAAGAGCAGCAGGGCGCCAGGCACCGGCACGGGCGCTGTTGCCGCAACTTCGATATTGTCAATGCGGGCCGTTGTCGTGGCGGAATCATCGCCATTCCAGATGAGCCCCCAGTCGAGGGAGATAACGGAACCCTGATAGGGTGTCAGATCGAAAGAGACGCGGCCGGAACCGGAGGAGTCAACTTACCACTGTTCCGTGGCGTTGACCTTGAATTGCAGGTAATCCCCGAAGTCCGAATCACCCAGGGCAAGATCATAATCAAAGGAGAGGGTTGTGGCGGAAGGCGCCGAGATCGATCGGCGCGGCATAAGCGGAAAAGCCCCATGCCAGCACGCACGCACCAGCCAATCCTGAAACCATTTTCTTCATTTGTCTTTCTCCACGGATAAATTTATCATGAACCAACGGAAATCATTGAAAAAATTTCGTCATGCCCGGGCCGCCCATGGCAAGGAAACGGATACACGAAACCATGTGAGCTTCTTGCAAAATGACGACAAGGATCGTTTCGTCATTCCGGGCAAGCGCAGCGCGACCAGGAATCCATTGTGTTTTCTGGATTCCCGCTTTCGCGGGAATGACGGCAGGGTAATTTTATTTCATTTTGCAAGAGCCGCATGTTTAACAAATAACCGGCTGCAAGTAAAGCAAAACCTAGCAATTTCAATGCCTCGTTTCCAGCGAAACGACAAAGTCAATGGAATCAGAAGGTTGTATTTTTTCACAGCTTGAACGGTGGTCATTTTTTTCAGAATTCCGGAATTTTTTAGAGAAAACCGGAAACAGCGAAACCATGGCAATCATCCCATTTCCGATACACGGCAAGTCCCATTCAGCGGCGGAGGGCGCGACACCCTCCGCGCCAGCTGATAAAGACGCATGATACTCCGAGAAGCACGGAGAAGAGAAGCCACAGCGCAAGATACGCCTTATACCCCCAGTAGATATCCCGGCCACCAATCCACTGCCGCATGAGATGGAACATGGGCCAGGCCCCGCCGCAGAGAATAACAAAGACCACGGTCATGGCGGCAAAGAGAAAAAGCAGCGCCCCCATGCCCCCCAGGGCGGCGGCCCGGTTTTCCGCCTTGAAATCGGCGTACATCGCCCCGAAACCCACCGCCATGCCGACAACGGTCAGACAGATGATCACACTGGCCGTCACGGAAAACCACCACATGGGGCCGCGGATGGCCAGCAAACCGTCCGAGGTGATGACCAAAAGCAGGGACAACAGGGTGAAGGGGATGCTGTAGAAGAGGAATTTGTAGACCAGAAAGCGCCCGACCCCAAGGGGCGAGGAGAGGATCAGCCAGAAGGCCTGCGTCTCCGCGCCGATAGAGGGAAAAACAAAACGTCCGGCCAGCGAGGTGATGATGAAACCCGTCATGCCCACATTCAAAAAGGAAATAAGGTTGGTGATATACTCGGTCTGCAGGGGAGAACGGTCAACGGGCAGGGCCTTGAAGCTGTAAAGATAGACAATCACCAGGGCGCCGATCATGAAAAGCTGCGACCATTCGGCCGAGTCCCGCAGAAAGGCCTTTGACTCCTTCCTGAAAATCCACTTTGCCGTGCCAGGACGGTAGCCGCCCGTCAGGGTAAAGGAACGGAAGCCCCCGAAAGACTCCTGGGAGCGGCTGTAGCCCGTAAGAAAAAAACGCTGCATAGCCCATTCCCCCAGAAAATAAAGAGAAGGTCCGCCCAGTACGATCAGACCGAGCAGCAGCCAGTCCACCCTGCCATCCAGCAGGTAAAGAGAGAGCAGATTGGCGGACCAGGCGGCGGGCACAAAGGGGGCGGCAGGCTGGGAAATGACCGAGAGATACTCGACAAAATGGGCGTACTTGTCGGGGTTGACCAGATCTTCGGGCCGCAGCATGCGGAAGATGATATAGATGAAAATGCCGAAACAGAGCGACAGATAAAAAATGATATCCTTGGTCTGCCGGGCCGGAAAAAAACGGACCAGCATCACGGTCAGCATCATGCCGAAACCGGAAGCCATAAGCGCTGTGCAGGCAACGCAGGCCACCATGAGCGGCCAGTAAAAATAACCGGCCTGAAACACCCGCCCGTAGGCCCCGAACACCGGCACGGAGAAAACAATCATCATCCATGAGGTATGGATGGTTGTGGTCACATAGCGCATGAAATAAATTTCCGCGGGATCCACGGGCGCGGCAAAGATGATTTCGTTGTCCAGGGAAAGAAAGATGGTGGATACGGAGGAAACCATGCAGGAGAATATGAGCATGGCAAAGACGACGATCCAGGCCATCTGAAAGATCTTCAGACTGAGAATGACGCCGATCTCGCTCTGGCTGTGAAAATAGCCGACCACCTTAACAGAGACGAGATAGAGGACAAGGCAGATCAGCAGCCCCAGACAGATGACTCCCACGCTTTTGCCCGGAAAGCGGCCAGCCGGAAAAAAACGGTTGCGCGAGGTACGCAGAAAGGGTGTCAGCAGCCGTAAATACATGTCACCTGTCATTGTTTTTTCAGCGCGGAAATAATGGCGGTCAAATCCTCGGCGCCGGTCAGTTCCAGAAAGACCTCCTCCAGATCCGAATCAACTAGCCGCGCCTCCCGGCGCAGACTCTCCAGGGTGCCCAGCGACCGCAGTCTGCCCTGCAGAATAATACCGATGCGGTCGCAGAGCTCCTCGGCGATTTCCAGCGAATGGGTGGAAAGAAAGATGCTGTTGCCCCTGCGGGCATGGCTTTTGAAAAGTTCCTTGACGATTCTGGCGCTCTTCGGGTCTAGTCCGACCATGGGCTCATCAACGATAATCAGCGGCAAGTCAAGCATGAAGGCGGCGGTCATGATGATTTTCTGCCGCATGCCGTGGGAATAGCACTCAATCAGATGATGCCGCCAGTCGAGCAGATCAAATAAACGCAGAAAATATTCGGTGCGGCTAAACTGCTCAGGGGCAAGATCATAGAGGCTGGCGACAAACTGCAGGAATTCGTAACCGGTCAGCTTTTCATAGAGATAGGGCCTGTCCGGTATGTAGGCCGCCAGCCTCTTGCATTCCCGAGGGTTGGCACCCATGTCCAGGCCGCGGAGAGCGATCCGCCCCTCATCGGCTTGCAGAAGCCCGGCCAGCATCTTGATGGTGGTGGTTTTGCCCGCCCCGTTCGGACCGAGGAAACCGAAGATCTCCCCCCCGGACAGGGAAAAGCTGACATGATCCACGGCAATGTAACTGCCGAAACGCTTGGTCAGATTTTCAACAACGAGTAACTTCTTTTCTTCCTGGCCCGGCACTACTTTTTCCCTCCCGCCTCTCCCTCTTCACCACCCCCGGCCGCGCCGTTCGCCGGGAGAATCCGCAACCGGCCGAGCAGTCCGCCTATCTTCATCTGCTCCTTGGTTTCGCCGATAACAAAACGGATATGGCTGAGGTCGGCGGGCAGCTGATCCCTGGTGGTATCAAGGGTCAACCACTGGTCGCCCACACACACCTCATTCCAGGCATGATAATAAAACGCTCCTTGGTGGAATGTCACTCCGGCCGCTATGCGGGCAGGTATGCCCGCGCTGCGCGCCAGGGCGGCAAAAAGAACGGCGTGTTCATTGCAATCCCCCACGCCTGTCGCCAGCGTGGTCACGGCATCGGGGATGCCGATCACCGGTCTTTTTTCCAGATTCTCATAGACCCAGCGGGCAATGGCTCTCACCTTCGGCAGGGGAGAGTCAAGACCGCGGCTTATCTCCCCGGCCCGGGCCGCGATCTTTTCATGATCGGCCTGAACATAGGGGCTTGCCGCCAGCTCGTCCGTCAAGCCGGGGCAGACTCCGGCCTCCAGGGCAGGAACAGCCTCGCGGCGGATGGTGACCATATCCCCCTGCAGCTGCTGCCTGCCGCCCTGCAGATCAAACTGGGTTTCCTCGGGCAGGACCAGCCGGAAGGCCATCTCCTCCCGCCCGGCCAAGTCAGGGAGATCGCCTGCGAAAGGCACCGCCACGCTCCGCAGAATATCCTCGCCCTTTCTGCTGATATCCCTGGCCTTGAACTCGGGCTCGGCCAGAAAAACAAAACCCGCCGGAGACTCCTCCTTGATCACCTTGCCCTCCTCGTCAATCCAGCTGTTTATCCTGATGCCTTGGAAATTTTCCTCAAAATGATGGAGCAAAAAAATGCGCCCATTGATAAGCGTTTTTTCCAGGCCCCGGTATTCAATAAGGGTATCCTTGCCGCTCAGGGAAAGGGGATCGAAATAGGCAATTTTCACCTTGTCGCCGGGTTGCAGGTTTTGTCTGAGCAGATAATCCCGCTGATTCAGGGAAAGAAAGGGCGGCGAATCCAGCATGATGGAGTCGGTGATTGTTTCCTTGCCGGTCTCCAGGATGAAATCAATCTTTCTCCCCGAGACCTTGCCCCTGGCCTGCATGGTATAAAAGGGAGAGGACATGGAAAAATCAAAGTCACGCAGCGCATAGCCGGTTGACAGATGCGCCTCAACCTCCATCCGCACCGGGTAATTTTTTTGCAGAACCATCAGATTGAGAAAGGCGGTCTGGGAAAGTTTGACCAGCCCGTCATCCTGCCTGAGCAGAATGGTTTTCACATAGCCGATGCGCTCCTCCTTAAAATAAACGCCGGCAAAGCTCTCCTGCCTGGCCTTGGCCAGGGCCGCATCCTCATGCAGCGCCAGCCTGTTGACAAAATAATCGCGCTGGAGAAGAACACCAAACAGTACCGCCCAGAGGAGCAATACCGCTATTTTTGCCGGCTGGACAAATCGTTTTCGCATCATGCGGTCAGGGGAATATCCTTATCCCGGCCAGAGCGATGTACAATCATATTGCCGTTATGAAGAACGGATCTGGCCGAGAAAATTTTCAACTTCTCCGTGCAGCAGCTGCACCTTTCTGGACAATTCAGAGGCAGCGCCCAGCACCCGGGAAGCCGCATCACCCGTCTCTTCAGTCGCCTCGGCCACCACGGAAATGTTTTTTGAGACGTCCTGAGTGGCGGATGCCGCCTGTTGCGTGCTTTGGGCGATCTTCTGCGTCACATCTTCCTGGCCGGCAACAGCCCCGGAGATTAAGGCGGCAATCCTGCTCAGCTCCTCAATGGTTGTGCTGATATCCTGAATCGCCTCCACCGCATCATTGGTGGCGCCTTGAATGCCGCTGATCTGATCACTGATTTCCGTGGTGGCCAGGGTGGTTTGTTTGGCCAATTCCTTGACCTCGTTGGCCACAACCGCAAAGCCCTTGCCCGCGTCCCCGGCTCTTGCCGCCTCGATGGTCGCATTTAAAGCCAGCAGCTTTGTCTGGCCGGCAACCTCGGTAATGAGTTGCACCACTTCCCCGATCTTCTGGGATGAGTCAACCAGACTCGCCACCAGCTTGTTGGATCGTTCCGCCTTTTCAACCGCCTGTCTGGAAATTTCCGCGGATTGATTTACCTGTTTATTTATTTCACCGACCGAGCCGGATAACTCTTCAGTGGATGAAGCGACATTGAGCACATTGGCTGATGTCTCGCCGGCCGAAGCAGCCGCATCATTTGATTTTTTCCTTGCCTGCTCGGCGTTGGCTGACATGACCCTGGCCGTCTCTTCCATCTCCGCCACCGCGGCTGATACCCCGGTGATCAAGCTGCCGACGCTTGATTCGAAGTCATCGGCCATTTGGTTCATGAGTTTTACCTTTTCCTCCTCCACTTGCCGCTTGTTCGCCTCATTCTCGGCCGCCAGCCGCTGCCTTTCCACGGCGTTTCTCCTGAAAATCTGGACAGCGTCCGCCATCTTGCCGATCTCATCCTTTCTGTCCTGGGCGGGGATGGTCACGTTTATGTCGCCGTCCGCCAGTTGCTCCATGGCGTGGGTCATGAGGACCACGGGTTTGGTGATGGAACGCGCCAGCATGAAAATCATTCCGCTGATCAAAATAAGGAGAACGATGCTGCCCAGGCTCAGCATCATATTCTGCTTGGTCAGGGAGTCGTTCAATGGTGTGAGATCGAAGGTCAGGGCAATAACACCGCCATGTTCACCCTCCTGCCAGGACGGATGGCAACGGATACAGTCCGGGGTAACAATCTGCGGGGTGTATATCCGCACGTCGGAGGCGCCTGTTTTCCAGACAGGCTCCCGCGCGGTCTTCACCTCGTCCTGTAATTCCTGATCAAGGGGGCGGCCCTTCAGGGCGTCGCCGGAGGAGGAAACATTGACCACCAGCTGCCGGTCATACAGGGAGACGTCGATAACCCCTTTGATCTGCTTCTGATTCTCCAGCAGCTTCTGGAAGTTTTTCATCTGCCCTCTTTCCAGCGAATCCTTCACCCCCTGCTGCAATGATATGCCAAGGGTTTCAACGGAATCCATATAGGCGTTGGTCATCTCTTTCTTCACGTAGCTGTTCAAAAAGAGCGTGCCGGAGAAAAGAGCTGCAAAAAGCACGGCAACAACCGATATCACCAGCTTTATGGTTATCGACAAATCTGCTAACGGTGTCTTGGCCATCTTGATATCTCCTAATCGTTGATGAATCCGTAAAAAGTCGGCGCCAAAGCCCGGATGGCTAAGTAACAAAATTCGATATACAAGGCGTAGTGTATTTTTGAGAGTGAGGCTATACATATAGTATGCCGAACGAACAAAAATGCGCTACAACGCAGGAGATCGGATTTTTTACGACGCCATCAATCGTTATCCCTGCCGATTTGTTCTGTAAAAAGGCATATTCTTTTTCCGGGCAAAGAGTGGTGAGGCGCAGCCGATGCAGGGCGCATTGGCGTCAATGCACCAGGTCTGGCCGCCGTTCCACCAGCGGGAAGAGCAGTCGGCATGGGTTTGCGGCCCCAGGCAGCCAAGCTTGAAAAGGCACCCCTTGTCACCCAACTTTTCGGCAAACATTTCCTGCTGGAAATCGTGATACCGGGGACAGGTTTCGTGGACGGTGCGTCCATAGAAACGGCTGGGTGAGCCGCCTTCCGTTAATTCGGGCAGACCTATTTTCACCAGATGGACGATGGTCTGCCATACCCAGTCCGGGTGAACGGAACAGCCTCTTATGTTCACCACCGTTTTGGCGATATTATGTTTGCGGTAAAATTCCTGCAAGCCGATGGCGCCCGTCTGATTCCCCTCTGCCGCCGGAATGCCGCCGTCGCAGGCGCAGGTACCGATCGCCACCGCCGCGCTCATGGTGGCGGCCGCCTCTTCGAGATAGGCGGCAAGTGTCTTATGGCCAATGACGCAGGCCTCGGGCATGGCCTCGGGAATAGCCCCCTCCAGCGCCAGAACGTATTCACCCGCCTGCCCGGAAACGAACTTGTCGATCAGTTCAATGGCCTGCTTGCCTGAGGTGGCGGAGAGATCCGCATGAAAGGCGAGCTGGGAGAAATCGGTAATCATGGTGAGGGCGGAGGAGGATTCCGCCTGCAATAGAGAAATGGAACAGCCCGTGCAGGATTGCCCCTGCAAATAAAGAAGTTTGGGGATTGACCTGGGGTCAATTTTTTTCAAGGCAGCGGCAACCGGTTCAGGCAAAACGCCGACACTAAAGGCCGAACTTAATACGGCGGCCAGTTTGACAAACTCACGTCTATCAAGCATATGTTTTACTCCTTGAATTAGTGCACGGCGCAGGCCAGGCAGGGATCAAAAGAATGAACGATTCTGACGGATTCGATCTGCTCATCCGGGTTTTCCACCCGGGTGCCGATAAGGGCGGATTCCAGCGCCCCTGGATTGCCCTTATCATCCCTGGGCGAACAATTCCAGGTGGTCGGCACCACACATTCATATTTTTCGACTTTATGGTCTTGCAAACGGATATAGTGCAGCAGGGCGCCCCTGGACGCCTCGGTGGCGCCATATCCTTCGCCGGTGGCCGGGATGCGGATCTCCGCGCCGGCTGGTTTCCCCGGCTCGATCCTTTCGCATTCCTCCAGAACAAAATCGGCGATAACCGCGGCGCATATGGCCCGGCTGAGATGCCGTCCGAGCACGGAATTCAGTTTATCCGGCGTAATGCCGGCAAGGGTGGCAAAATGATCAACAAGCTTTTTGACTTGCGGATTGTTGCCCTGATGGTAATCCACCAGAACCCTGGCCGCAGCGCCGACCTCGACCATTTGCCCGTTATACCTGGGCGCTTTCACCCACGAGTAGGCAGCAGCCTTGTTCGGATCCGGAACAAGCTCCCCAGCCCTCACGGTAAGGCCGGTCGGAGAAGAGTATCTGGCGTATTTGACATCCTCGGTAATAGCGCCGAAATCAACAGGTGACACATTAGCGCCGGAGAGGATGCCCGGGGCGAAAAGTTGCTTGCTGTCAGGCTGGGGTCCAAGCGGCAACAGCCCGAATGACATAAAACCGCCCTTGCTCTGGCCGATGTGCCAGTACTCCGGGAAAACCTTGGCCACGGTAACCAGATCGGGAATATATTTCTGGTGGATGAAATCCCGTACCTCCTCAATGAGCGCCTGATACGTAACAATGAGATCGAGCTCCGGGGTCTGGGAGCAGCCCCCCGGGAAAATGGCTGTGGCGTGGGGAAATTTGCCGCCGAAAACGGCAGAGGCCCGGTTCGCCTTTTTCTGGAGTTCCATGGCTTCGAGATAATGCTTCAAGGCCCCGATATTCACCTCCGCATCGTCCACATACTTTCCTGACAACCGGGGCAGAAAGGGCGCGGCTGGATAGGTCTTGCCCGAGGCCAGCTCAGCCTTCACCCATTCCCTCACCTTGACCAGATCATGGTCCGCGCCCTTGTACTGGAGCACCGCGGTTACATCAACGAAATCGAGGGCGGAAAGCTGGTAGAAATGAAGAAGATAATCATAGAGATGATTAGCCCCTTGTATCAGGTTATGCAGAATGCGGCCGTTGGCGGGCACAGCCAGATTATACGCCTTCTCCTGGGCATAGGAAGAGGCAATGGCATGGGCATAAGGGCAGACCCCGCAGATACGCTGGGTGACCTGTTGCGCGTCCAGCGGGTCCCTGCCGCGCAGGATAACCTCAAATCCTCTGAACATCTCTCCCACGCATTGGGCATCTTCAACCACATTATCGCTGATAGTGGTTTTCACATTGAGATGGCCTTCGAGTCTGGTCACTGGGCCAAGATCAATTTTCATAAATAATTCTCCCTGGTTATCTCCATCTTTATTTTATACACAGAGGGATTATTTCACGGGACAATTAACCAAGTCAAATCATATTTATTTTATTTTTTTAATTAGTTAGAGGTGATCGAAAAACCGCAACGGCGATGCAGCCGCTGCGGCGGACAGAACCCCTAACACATTTTCCTTTTTCTCATTTTTTTTGATTGACAATGAACTTTTGTTCAATCCATTATAAATAAATAATATAGAGAGGTTATCAACGACTTACTGATAAAGTATAGAAACCGGCAAACAGGGAGGAAAAAAATGGCAGGCAAAACCAAGGCAACGGGCAAGACGGCAGGCTCAAAAACGAATCCCGGCTCAAAAAGGAAAACCATTCAGTCCACGGAGTTTTCGCTGACTGCTCCGGATGCAAAGGAAGTCTATATTACGGGAGATTTCAATAACTGGAACGCGACAGAACATCAGATGCGGAAATTCAAGGACGGGAAATACAGCAAAATGCTGAAACTGAAACCGGGCAGATACGAATATCAGTTCATTGTCGATGGGCAATGGTGGACGGATCCATCAAACCCAAATCGTCAGGACAACTCCTTCGGTTCACAGAATTCGGTGATCGAGATCGGCGAAAACGTTGTCTGTTAAAGCAACGCCCCGCCGAGCACAGAAAAAATACAGAATCTCTTCAGCACACCGACGGCACCACCACGATAAACCAGGTGGGCACGATGAAACCGTGCCCACCCTTCTACCACTGTAATCTATATTTTTGCGTAGGGTATGCAAACAGTTTCATCGTTTGCATACGCGAACTCTGAGCAGATACGTCTATTTTTTAGCACACTGCAGCGGTTCGACCTCGCAGGCAAGCTCAATTATTTTACCGCCCGGCTTCAAGGCATCACCAACCTTGGCATGAATCCTTGCAACCTTGCCGGCCACGGCGGCAAGCAGGGGGGTCTGCATCTTCATGGCCTCCAGCACCACCAGCTTGTCGCCGGCAGCCACATCCTGCCCCTCAGCCACGCTGATCTCGCAGACGTTTGCTCCGAAGGGAGCCCGCACGTCGCCGACCTTGGCCAGATCCTGAATCTCCTTCTTGGACATGGCTACCTCCCTGGCAACGCCTTCGTCCTTTGTCTCCGCGGCCATGCTGAAGACCCGCTGGTAATGATCGACATTAAGATAGATGCTGGTGGCGCCGTCCTCGTTTTTCTGGGCAGGGCCGATCTCGATGATATGATCCTTGCCGTTGTGATCGACAAACTGCAGGGTCTCCCCCAGGGCAAAACCGCCGCGCTTGAAGACAATTGAGGGCGGCAGCACGTAGACCTTGCCGAATTTTTCCTCGAACTTGAAAAACTCAACCGCGTCATTGGGATGCTGGAGATAGGTGACCAGCTGTTGCTCGGTGGGTTCGTAGCCAAGCCTGTCCTGCAGCACCCTGCGTTCCTTGTCGATATCGATGTCCTCGATTTTCTCGATGCCGCCCTGCTCCTCGACGATCTTGCGCCAGTCCGGGCCAAAGGCCTTTTCGTAAATCCAGTCTTCCGGGCAATAGAACGGGAACGGGCCATACTTGCCGAGCAGCAGGTTTTTCAAGTCGCCTGAGCAGTTACCGTACCGCTCCCCGCCCTGCACATTGCTGACCGCCGTGGTCCAGAGGATCTGGGAACCGGGCGTCACGCTCCACCAGTTGCCCAGCTCCTGCTGCACCTTGGGCAGTTCCTCATGGAGGATCTCAGGCATTTTATTCAGGAATTTACCTTTAACCGCCTGCTCAAAGCTGCTGCCCATGGCCCCGCCCGGCAGCTTATGAATCTGCACCGTGGGCAGAAACCCCTTGAACTGGGATTCGAAGTATTCGTAGTATTGGCGCTGTCCGCGCAGCACCTCGGAGGTCTCGATCACGGCGGACTCATCCACGCCCACGGCTGTGTAGCCGTAATCCTTCAAGGTCTGGATGACGGAAAGAATCGGGGGCGGGCCGAAGTAGCCGGTAAAGGCGTGATCAGCCGCGTCGACGATGTTGGCGCCGTTCACCACCGCGGCGGTGATACGGCCGATGTCATTGCCGTCGGTATTGTGACCATGGTAATGCACGACCAGCTCGGGGAATTTATCCTTGATGGCCCGGACCAGCTCGCCGATGCGTTTGGGGGTTCCCAGTCCGCCATGGTTCTTGATGCAGAGGGAAATATCCTGGCCCGTGACCTCAAGGATCTCGCCGACCTTCTTGACATAATACTCATCCGTGTGCTGCGGCCCGGTGGAAAAACAGATGCTGGGCTCCAGCAGCTTGCCCGCCTTCTGCACCTCCTCGAACACCGCCTGCATGTTCGGCACGTGATTGAGAAAGTCAAAGACGCGCCAGACATCGACATACTTGGCAAACTCGCGCACGGTCAGCCGGATGACATTCTGGGGATAGGGCCGGTAACCGAAGAGATTCACCCCGCGACAGAGGGTCTGAAACATGGTGTTCGGCATCTTTTCCCGCAGCAGTTTCAGCTTCAGGAAGGGATCAACCTGTTTACGCAGGATATCCACATGCACCGAGGCGCCGCCGGTGATTTCCAGCGAAAAATAGCCGGACCGCTCGCGGGGGTCAGCCGCCAGCAGATCCGTATGGAGCAGGATTCTGTTCTTGAAGTCGGATTGGGACAGGTCACGCGCGGTGTTGGTGATGAAATATCCCTTTGCCTCGCGTACTCTTTTTAAAACTTCACCGCTATGCATACCTTGAACGATTCGGTCCATGGTGACTCCTTCCGTCAAATGGCGTATTTATTTTCCTTCTTAAAATGTATTTCCGCGATCAGCCTGGCCAGCTTGTTCACCTCGCTGGGATCATCCTTGTAATTAAAGAGGTCGGGATGGGTCTCAAGGTAGGAGGTGTCGAAATCCCCCCGCTGGAAATCCGGGTCGTTGACCAGATTCAGATAAAAGGGGATGGTGGTTTTGGGGCCGGTTATCGTGTAATTGCGCAGACAGCGCCGCAGCCGGTCCACTGTCTCGTTCCAGGTGAAGCCGAAAACCGTCAGTTTCACCAGCAGGGAATCATAGACCTCGGGGATGGTAAAACCCTGGTAGACAAAACCGTCCAGCCGGACCCCGTACCCGCCTGGAGAGCGGTAGACGGAAACGGTCTTGCCGCCCTCCGGCATGAAGTCATTCTGCGGATCCTCGGCATTGATGCGCATCTCGATGGCATGACCGCGCAGCCGGATGTCATCCTGGGCAAACGACAGCTTGCGGCCCAAAGCCAGCTTGATCTGGGTGCGGACGATATCGATGCCGCTCACCATTTCCGTGACGGTATGCTCGACCTGCACCCTGGTGTTAATCTCCATGAAATAAAAATTATAATCCTTATCCACCAGGAATTCGACCGTGCCGGCATTGAAATAATTGGACGCCTTGGCGGCCCGCACCGCGGTGTCACAGATCTGATCCAGCAGCTTTTTATCCTTGATCATGGACGGGGCAATCTCCACCAGTTTTTGATTGCGGCGCTGGATGGAACAATCGCGGGTGCCCAGGTGCACGGTGTTGCCGAAATTATCGGCGATGATCTGCACTTCAACGTGCTTGGGTTTAAGAACCACCTTTTCCAGATAGACATTATCGTTATTAAAGGCCGCCTTGGCCTCGGATCTGGCCATGGGCAGCTGCTCCTTGAGCTGCGCGTCGGTCTCGATAAGCCTGATGCCCCTGCCGCCGCCGCCGGCAGTCGCCTTGAGCATGACGGGATATTTGTATCGTGCCGCAAATTCCAGGGCCTCCCGCAGGCCGGCCTCCCCCTGGGAGAGATTTTCCGTGCCGGGCACCATGGGAATGCCTGCCTCGGCCATGATCTTTCTGGCCGTAACCTTGTCGCCGAGCTTGCTGATGACATCATGGGGAGGACCGATGAAGATGATGCCCGCCTCCTCGCAGGCCTTGGCAAAATCAGGGTTCTCAGCCAGGAATCCGTAGCCGGGATGAATGCAATCCACCCCATGATCCTTGGCCGCCTTGATGATTTTCGCGATATTTAAGTAATCACGGCGGGGACCGTCGCCGATCCAGATGGCCTCATCCGCCACCCGGATATGGAGGGCCGCGCTGTCCGGGGTTTCATAAATCGCCACAGCCACATGGCCCAGCTCCTGAATGGCGCGAATGATCCGTAAGGCGATTTCGCCGCGATTTGCCACCATTATCTTCTTTTTCAAGAGATCACCTCATCTATTTCGTTTCGTTGGGCATACCAACATTAATCGTTAACACTCAGGGTGTTTAGGCTGTAGGCTATAGGGCTACCTGGACTGACTTAATATGTCGCCTCGCCCTCCTGTCTTTCGGTCTCCACCTAGGCGGTTACCATTAACCATCCGCACGGGTAAACGCCAGACAGCCGCGGACACAAAGGTATCCCCTCAGCAGCAGTTAGCCTGGCCGCAGCAACAAAGCATATCAACTTTCTCAGGGGAGACAACGGGAAAGAACAGAAACAGCCCGGAATTGAAAAAACTTCAAAACGGTTTAAACGGAGTGAAAACTTAACAGAGAATTTTTCATTAGGCAAGTAGAAACAGAAACAACGGCTATACAGGAGGATAGAGAGGCGGCTAAGCAGGTCGGGAAACCTTTCCCGGCAAGAGCAACTCGTTATTCCCATACCGGCGGAAAAAGACGGCAATGATTTGCCGCCCTACCCCGGCAATAGAGTAGGACAACAAACCCCTCCCGGCAGGAATGCCACATACCTGCGCGCCATTATCGCCCAAAACTCCAGACAAAGACAGCCAGGGTCAGGTCAGCGGTTCCTTCCTGAAATGACTGGATGTAAAGCGCCACATCGAGTCCATCCACATCTCCATCGCCGTCCAGGTCAACCGGGTCGGTGAATGTAAAGGCGGAGGCCATGGTGGCGCTGTCTCCGTCATTCCGGGTCACGGTCAGGTCAACAGCACCCACGGGCCAGGGTGGGGTGACGCAGACGATTTCAGTATTGCTCCAGGAGATGATTGTTGCCTCCACCCCGTCGAAGGTCACGAAACCTGTACCCTGCCCGGCTCCGAAGTTCCCGCCGGTGACGGTTACAGTGGCGCCGCCCGCGGTCGGGCCGGAGGTCGGGGTCAGGCCGGAAATCACCAAACCATCCAATGATCCAGCCTGTCCTGCTCGAACTGCGCGCACATAGCAACTGTAGGACTTATAGTAGCCGTCGACGATACCATAGTAGAAATCCACAAGCCACGCGCCGTACGTAATGCTGGCGTAAGTAGTCGACGACCAGTAAGCGAACGACACCGTGCCTGGGAAATATACAGTGTCGATGGCCGGAGAGATACGTGAATAATCCAGCAGCGACTGCAGCTCGTTGCGGTTGGGCAGCCGCCAGTCGTCATAGCCGGCCAGGTTGAGATTTTCGCTCTGCTCCAGGGCGTTTTGCCAGGTTAAGCGTGTGGCTGTTCCGTCGCAGACCTGGGTGGCGTTATTCCAAGTCTTCCCCATGCTGCACTGCTGCCACATCAAGCCGGTGGCAGAGTCGGTCACCGTGCCGTCGTTGTTAATGACCAAATCACCCAATGACCCAGCCTGTCCTGCTCGAACCGCGCGAGCATAGTAACTACTTGACATATCGTCGTTGAGGACGTAACCATTGTAGAAATGTACGAACCACGCGCCGTCCGCATAGTAGGCGCCGGTAGTAGACGACCAGTAGTAGGACGACACCGTGCCCGGGAAATATGCAGTGTCGATAGCCGGAGAGATACCGGAGTTCACCAACAAAGAGGACAGCTCCTTCACCGTGGGCAGCCGCCAGTCATCATGACCGCCGAAACCGGCATCATTGACGGCAGCAACAAAATCCTCGGTGTCGGTGCCTTCCCCGCAGACGCCCGGATCGCCGCCGTTGGTGGCGGGATTTGAATCGCACCAGGTGTAGGTGTTGTCCTTGTCGTGGATCCCGCCGTCATCGGTCTTCATCTCCCAGATCAAACCGGTGACGTTGTCGCGGGTGGCAAGCCAGCCATCGGCGTAGGTGGCCGTGTCCGGCAGCTCCACATCGCCATAGCCCAGCTTGGTGTAGGACCTGGCCGGGCCACCATACTTCGCATCCTGGCCGTAGAAGGGTTCGCCCGGCTGCGGGCAGGGAATCTCAACCGTGTCGTTGTAACACATGGCCTGACCTGTGTCCGGCCACTGATCAAA
Source organism: Deltaproteobacteria bacterium (assembly GCA_016219175.1). Lineage (GTDB taxonomy): Bacteria > Desulfobacterota > Desulfobulbia > Desulfobulbales > SURF-16 > SURF-16. Next base: position 61,042 of record JACRCD010000079.1, read on the forward strand.
GGCGGAAACCGTCAGCACGGAGACGAAAAAAGCCATCATCACCAGCAACCCTGTCATCATTGCCTTTATTGTTTTCATCATAATTTTCTCTGTTTTTGTGATTAATCAACTTACCCAGTTGTCTATTGGGCCTCATGCGCTATTCTTCATCCCCGTGAAAACGGGATCAAGCTTTTTTGCCGGGACAGGTTTCCCGACATTGTATCCACAATAAGCGTCGCAAAGATACCTGACACGAAATAAACAACAAACATACCAAACAGCAACATATTGTTTTTAATAAATAAAATGCCAATGCCATTTTTTTCATTTTCCGCCTTTCCGGAAAACAAACTCTCACTGTCTGTCATTTTCTCTTTTAATCCTGACATGTTATCTCAAAACATACAAAATCCGGATTAATGAACCGCTTCAATATTCCGGAAACTCTTCTTTCAAACCGGTTATCCGCTTGACGAAAGGGTGAAATGCCATATAATAACCATATCAACCTATATGGTTATAGCAACCATGACAACCTTACGAGGTATTCCATGCCAACAAAATCCATCGGTGCCATGAAACTACGCCAGGGGCTCGGGGCATTACTCAATGAAATCGTCTATCGAGGGGATGAGATTATCATCGAGCGGGCCGGCAAACCGGTTGCCGCCCTTATTTCCATGGATGACTATGAGGTCCTGCTCCATTCCCGGGAAGCAGCGGCGGGCAATCTCAAGAAAATCTGGGATAAAATCGGCGATAAGCCGGATACCAATCAAACTGACAGCCTCATTGCCGAAGCGATCCAAGCCGTCAGAACAAAATGATCCGGGCCGTTTTAGACACAAATGTCGTGGTGAGTGGTATCCTTTCCCCGCAAGGTGTACCGGCCCAAATTCTGCGCGCGGGGATTGACAAAGCGTTCACCTTTCTTTTTTCTCCGCCCATTTTCATCGAAATCCGCAGGGTTTTCCATTATCCCAAAATAGCCAAACTGTTATCGGCCCGTCAGATTGCTCATGCGGAACTGGAGGATTTGCTCGCAAGCCTTGCCGCCTTTGCCGTTATTACGCCGGGGAAATTGGTTGTGGAGGTGGTTTCAGCCGATCCTGACGACAATATGTTTTTGGCCTGCGCACTTGAAGGACGGGCGGATTATCTGGTTTCCGGGGACACCCACCTCTTGACACTCAAAACCTACCGACACATTTCCATTGTGACACCGCAGGAATTTTGGGCTCTTCTGGAAAAACAGAAAGCACACCGGCTCAAAAATCGATAATGCTGAACACCTCGCCGATGGGCACACAACCCCATCCCGCTACTCGCCCGAAAGCGCCTTGACCAGTCCGGACTTGCGCCTGGTGGGGCTGCCCACCGCGTCCATAAAGATCTTCTCATCACCCCACACCTCAACGGATTTGACCGCCCTGGTGACGGCCGTATAGATCAGCTCACGGCTCAGCACGGGGGATGATTCCCGGGGCAGGATCAACAGCACATGATCAAACTCCGAGCCCTGGCTCTTATGCACGGTGACGGCGAAGGCTGTTTCGTGGCCGGGCAGTCTGGCGGGCAGCAGCCGGCGTATCCCCGTTGCCCCAGGGAAAAAAGCGCGCAATTCGTCATCAGCCTCCGGATCCCGGACAATCAACCCGGTATCGCCATTATAGAGCTGCAGCTCATACTGGTTGCGGCTGACCATGACCGGATAGCCGTGAAAATAGACGCTGCCCGGCGGGGCAAATAATTCCGTGGCCAGCAGATTGATGTTCTCCACTCCCCATGGCCCCCGGCGCAGGGCGGAGAGGACGGCGAACTCAGCCATGACGTTCAGCGCCTCGCCAGGGGAAGACGCAGCCACGATCCGCTTATGGTGCTCCCGTATCCTGTCAAGAACCCGCAACCGGAACTGCTCCATGTCCTCGCCAATGTCTACCCAGCGGGCATCGGCAAACCGGTCATCCTGCAAAACGGCGAGCGCCCCTGGCCCGTCGCCGCTGTTCACCGCCCTGCTCAAGGCCCCGATGCCGCTTGCCCCTGAAAAACGATAGGTCCGCTTCAGCTCGGCAAGCATGTGGGAAAAGCCGCCGTCGCGCAAACCCTGGCAGATATCCCCCAGCACCGCCCCCGGCTGCACCGAGGCAAGCTGGTTGTGATCACCGAGCAGCAGCAGGGAGCAGCTCTCGGGCAGCGCCGCCATGAGCCAGGCCATGAGTGGCAGATCCACCATGGAGGCCTCGTCAACCACCACCAGCCTTGCCGGCAACCGGTTGCCGGCGTGATACCGCCTTCCCCCGGCCGAACTGCCCAGCAACCGGTGCAGGGTGACAGCCGTTTCAGGAATCGCCGCCTTTACCCGCGGGGCGCAGTCAAGACCGCTCTTGGCGGACCTGATCGCCTCCTGCAGCCGGGCCGCCGCCTTGCCGGTGGGAGCGGCGAGCAGAACCGGTCTTTCCTCATCAGGATTCAATTCGTGAAAAAGGGCGAGGATCCTGGCTACCGTGGTTGTCTTGCCGGTCCCTGGCCCCCCGCTTATCACACAAAACCGGCTGGCCAGGGTTTTGCGCGCCGCCTCCCGCTGCCAGTCCGGCTCATTGCTTGCCGCCTTGTCCGCTGCCTGGAACATCCTTAAAATTCCCTTCTCCAACCCGTCCTTGTCAAGGACTTGAGGCCCCATGCGGCTGCGCGACAAAATAAACGCCGCCACCTCATGCTCGTACTGCCAGTAGCGTTGAAGATAGAGAAGCGGCGGATCAAGAATCAGAGGCTGCCACTGCCCCGGCGACCCGACCACCCCGCTGTTGCGCAGTTCCCGGAGCCAGAAGTCCAGTTGCGGGCAGAGCGCCTCCTCCCCGGTGGGCAGGGGAACCGGACGCCCGGAGAATTCTTCGAGATCAAGGCAGATATGACCTTCCGCCACCTGCCGCGAGACAAGCCGAGCCGCCAGGGCAAGCAGGGGAGAGGGGTGGCCGGCCAGTCCCAGGACAAAGTCCGCGAAATGGCTCTCCAGCGCGGAAAAATTATGATTTTTCATGGGACACCAGCACCCGGCTCAAGCGGTGCACGAGTTTTTCATCAGGACGGTCATGATAGACGCCGCAGTCTAAACCATGCCGCGGGCTGATCCCGCGCAGAAAAAGATAGAACACTCCGCCGAAATGCTCGTCGTAATGGTACTCTCCTATTCTCTGCTCCAGGTGGTGATGCAGGGCCACGGTATAGAGATGATACTGGAGAATATATCGTTCCCGGACCATGACCTCGGTTAATCTGTCCCGGCGGTAATCATCATATGCGGAGCCAAGATAATTCGATTTCCAGTCCAGCAGATAGAAACGTCCCTGCCGCTCAAAAACAAGATCAATAAAGCCCTTGAGAAACCCTTTCCGCACGGAAAATTCCGGCAGGGAGAAAGCCGGATCACCCCCCCCCGGCTCACGGAGAATCTCCTGGACCGTCCTTGAGGAAACGGCGGAGAGGGGAAAATAAAACTCAAGCTCGCTTAACCGCTTCTCCGGGGTGACGTCCCGCAGAACAAGGTCCCGCAGAAGCGGGACAGTGAGCACGTTCTGCACCATGGCAAAAACAGGGTCCAGCCATTTTGGTGCAAAACCGTGCTGGACAAGTTTTTTGACGATAAGCTCCCGGCACTGCTCAGGCTTACCGGTTATCCAGGTAAAATCAAGATGCTCAAAAACATCATGCATGAAGGTGCCCGGCCCGGCCCCACGGGGAAAGTCAAAGACAGTGCCGGATTCAGGGGAAGGGGCAAAAGATTCTCCGTGCCTGCCCTGGCTGGCAAGGGCGGAAAAACTCGTCACCTGCCGGGCGGTAATCGTCCCGCCAAAATGACGGCGGGATAGTCCCCCCGTTTCTTCTCCCGCCCGGCCCATGGGGAGCGGCACAATACTTTCCTTGGGCACCAGGGCGATGGCGCCATCCGCCAACCTGATCCTCTCCCCAAGCTCGGCTGTAATCTCTTCATCGGATAATTTCTTGAAACGCTTTTTTAGTCCTGCCAGATCGCCATCACCATGAAAAAGCCAGGCCAGGGCCGAACTTTCCGCGCCATGAAAGCCGCCCCACACCAGATAACAGCGGTGTATGGCCCTGGTGACCGCCACGTAAAACAGTCGCATATTCTCGGCCAGCTCCTCCTCCCTGGCCAGTTCCTTGTGCTCTTCAACCATCCCGGAGCCCATATCAAGGGCAGGCGCATCACCGCACTCCCGCTGGTGAAAGGAAACCACGTCTTTGATTGATCTGGAACCAGCCCAGGAAAAAGGACAGAACACCACCGGATACTGCAGCCCCTTGGCGCGATGGACCGTGACAATCCGCACCCTCTCCGCGTCACTTTCCAGCCGCAACTGATACTCCTCCCCCCTCCCTTCCGGCGCGGCCATCCTGGCGGCCAGATAATCAAGCAGCAGGGGGGGCGGGGCTTTCTCCTCCCGCTCATAACAGTGCAGCACCTCGCCAAGGTGGAGGATGTTGGTCAGCCGCCGCTCGCCGTCACCAAACCGGAGCAGCCGCACCCTGACGTGGTGCTCAGCCAGCAGGAGACGCAACATGGCCGCCAAGCCATTTTCGCGCCAGCAGTCATGATAGCGCAGAAAAGACGAGTACCAGCGGCTCCAGCTCTTTTCATCCTGCTCCAGGGTCACGATTGCCCCGCAGGTTCCGCCCAGCATATCCGTGGCCAGGGCGGAACGGAGCCGTTGTCCGTTGCCCGGTTCCGCCACCGCGGCCAGCACCCGCTGCAGCTCGGCGGCTTCCCAAGTGGCAAAAAGGCTTTCCATGCTCTGCTGCACCGAGGGCACGCCAGCCTGACAAAGGGTCTGCTGCACCAATCTCGCCTCGTTGTTCTCCCGCACCAGCACGGCGATATCCCGCGGTCCCAGCGGTCTGTCGCCAACGAGGGCCTGCCCCTCCCGGCCCAGCGCCAGCAGACGGCAAATCTCGGCGGCCAGGGCAACCAGAATCCTTCTTTGCCCCTCCTCCCTGGCCATGCCGGTGGTTTCCCCGGGGTGTCTCATGATCTGCCAGAGCTGCAGCGGGGACTCCTGACACCCCATGACAGTGAGATAATCCCTGTGCTTTTCAGCCGCGCTCACCGGCTGAAACGGGATTCTGCTGTAAACAAAGGGCTTGACGGCGGCAGAGAACAGGACGTTCACTGCCTGAATGAGCCCCGGTTCGGAGCGGTAATTGCGGCTCAGATGAAAACTTGACCGCGCATCACTTATGGCCGCCATGTAGGTAAAGATATCCGCGCCCCGGAAGCTGTAGATTGCCTGCTTGGGGTCACCGATGATGTAGAGCAGATTTTCAGAAAAATCCTTGTACAGCGTTGAAAAAATTTCATACTGGACAGGGTCGGTATCCTGGAATTCATCAATGAGGGCGGCCGGGAACCTGGTGCGGATGAGAGAACCCAGCAGCTTGCCGCGCTCGCCTGTCAGCGCCTGCCTCAGCTTCATGAGGAGATCATCATAGGCAAAGACATTTTTTTCCATCTTGCGGCGGTCAAATTCCGCCAGTCCATAACGAGCAGCCTCATGACGCAAAGCGATAAGGCCCTGGCTGAAAAGCTCCTGCAAGCGGAGGTGCGCGGCGCGGATATCCCGGCAGAGAGCAAATAAGGGGTGATCCGGGGCGGCGCCACCCTTCTTGGTACCCCCAGCCAGACTGTCGCTGGCAAATTTCTCAAAAAATTCCGGCAACTCTCCAGGATTGTCCGGCTGTTCCCGGCAGAATGTTTCCATCTCATCCAGCCAGCCGGATATTTTTTCGGTGGGATACGACCTTCTGTTCAAGGAGGTGCTGTCAAGCAGCAGGCGCCGTACCTCATCCCGGGCCTCCGGCCAGACTCGAAAAAAAGCGGCAAAACCCCGATTGATATCCCGCTCGATATCCGCCACCAAGGCGCCTTCAGCCAGCTGTTCCAGAATTAAGCCGTCACTTTCCGGCAACAGGTGCAGGCCTGGACGTATTTTTTTAAGAAAAAAGAAAAGATTGTCCGGCAGAATCTTCTGCCGGACAAAAACAAGAAAGGATTGCGGAAAGCGATTTATCTGCAGACGCCAGAAATCCGCGGCCACCTCCCGCAGAAGATCTTCAAGATCCGGCGCCAGTTCGGTGTCAAACAGTGCCCCGCTTTCCAGGGAATTTTCCCGGAGCATTCTCTGGCAGAAGGCGTGGATGGTAAAAATGGCAGCCTCGTCAAATTCCTGCAAGGCGCAGCGCAGCCGCAAGGCGGCCTGTCCATGGTCCTCCACCTGGGTCAGCAAGCCATTTTCAAAATCATCCTGGCCAACCCCGTTTTCAAAGGCATGCAGACAGTTCCGCACCATCTGCCGGACCCGCAGACGCAGATCTTCGGTGGCCGCCCTGGTATAGGTCACCACCAGAATATGGCGGACAGCCAGCTCTCTTTCCAGCAGCAGCCGCACCACCAGGCCTGAAATGGTATAGGTCTTACCTGTCCCGGCACTGGCATCAATGAGATGCATGCCATGCAGTGGATACGTCATGGCCTCGGACATACGGGCAGGGAATTACTCCGTATAGGTGAGGGTGATGATCACCGTCCTGTTCAGCGCGCGCCCCTCCGGAATACTGTTATCGTAAGGCGGATTGTTGGGGCCCAGCCCTTCATGGGTTATCTGCGAGCCGACGGCCATGCCCGTTTCGAGCATGGCGCCGTAGACCGCGCTGGCGCGGCGCCCGGACAAGTCGATATTGTACTCTTCCTTGCCGATGATATCCGTATGACCGGAGATGTTCATCTGGGCTGACGGCAAGGCGGCCATCCTGGTGATGACCCGGTTGACGATGACCTGATTGCGGTCTTTCAGGTCGGAGCGGTCGAACTCAAAGAGAATCAGCCCATATTTCTCTATCACCTTGGATTCCAGTTTCTGGGCCAGCCGCTCCTCCCGCCGGATAAAATTTATCCTGACCGGCTCATCAGCCGATGTCCTGAACACATTGCCCTCATTGTCGCTCACTTCAACATCGGCGCTGATCTTGCCGAGCGCGGCGACAGTGTCAATGCCAAGGGGTGCGACGTCATAGGTAAACCGGGCCGGCATCTCGCCCTTCCCTTCCCAGACCGTCAGTTCCTTATCACCGCCGAACAGGGTAATCTTCCAGTTCTTGATCACGGTCTCCGCCTCAATGGCCGGCGCCACGTTGATCACCCCGGCCCCCATCTCCGCCTGCATATAAGTGCTGTTGATGGTATCCAGTATGGCGGGGTGATCGGAATAAATCTCAACCCGTTGATTTTCGATGACCCCTTCCGGCACCCTGGCGGTGCTGGCCACCGTGGGCAGATTCTGGACCTTGACTTCCATTCTGGCCGGATCGATGCCCCACACGTCCTTGAAATAGGAGAAGACCGCAAAGGCCCGGTTTCTGGACAGCTCCATCTTGCCCTTTTCCTCGCCGGTATTTGAATTACAGCCCACGATATTAATACGCGCCTCGGGATTCACCACCAGACGCTTGCCGAGCACATTTAATACCTGGTGATACTTCTCCATCGTTCCCGCCAGCTTTTCCTCTGAGAAATCCTCCGTATCGCTCGCCCAGGGAAACAGGTTGTAGCGCTCGGGGATTTCACTTTTCCCCGTTTCAAAGTAGATGTAATTCAGCAGGGGCGAACTATCCACCACCGTGACCTCCTCGATGTTGATTGTGGACGGCGCCAGGGAGACCGCTCCCTTCGGAGGGTTGAGGAACCGGTACGTGACCGCGTAGCGATGAAAGATAGTGGTGGAAAATTGTTGGAAGATAGGGAGAAAATCACTGGCGGACCGGGCTTTACGGATCAGCCCGTGGTTGCCCTGGGCAAAGGACTGCAGAAAGGGGTCCAGACCGGGCCGGTCCATATAATCCACGGCAAAGGCCACGAAATTGGACAGACCCCGGACGGCCAAGTCCAGATCGCCCGGCTTCACGGTGCTGTTGATGTCTTCCCCGTCCGAAAAAACAATCATGAACTTCTGACTTTTTTCCGGCATGTCGCGGACGATCTCCAACCCTTTCCGCATGGCATCATACAGATAGGTGCCCGCGGTCTGGTCGGGGATATAGCTGTCCCTGAGGGCCATGCCGAGCAGGGCCGGATCATTGCCCCGGGTAACTCTGGTGGAAACACGGGGCTGGTCGGAATCCAAGGTGCCGCCATTGCGCGGATCGACAAAGGTGATGACATGAACATCATCAATGGGACGGATGAGAGACAGAAATTCATTGAGGGCGGCAAGTACCGGATCGATCGCCCCCCTTTGTTTCATGGAATAGGAGTTATCCACGACAAGGACGATATTGAGTCCGGTATCCCTCTGCTCCGTGACGTCTTCCACCGAGAGGATTTCCGCAGTCTTGGGCCCCTGCTTGATCTGAAAGTCCTGTTTGGTCAAGCCCAGAACGGCCTCGCCCTCTTCGTTTAAAACCGACACCAGCACCTTGCTTTCATTAAGCGTCTGGAAACTCAGTTTCGCTCCCGGCTGCCGGGTGGTCTGCACCGCAAGATCGTCAAAGGCATAACTCCGGTCAACCCAGGAAAAACAAAACAGGAAAAGGCAAAGGATAAAAATATTTTTTCTCATGGTTTTCCTCCTGAAAAAATTATTGCGTCATCCTTCGGCAAATCCAAGTTTTTTGCAAGAGGAAAAAAGAAAAAAACCAGGATACGGAAGGAGTTACACTATTATTACAAATTGGCGTAAAATTTGCTTAATTATCAATACAGAACACAGCAGGGTATCATTCGTCAAGCTGTTTGTGGAGATCGGCATATGCAAAAAGAGAGCAGAGAGAACATGCAGCCCGAAGTGCTGATAAATTGCCTTGATGTCCTGTGCCGGGCCAATGCCACAGTCTATGAAAGCGATCCGAAACTGGCGGCCGACATCGCCCAGGCCATCGAATCATTAACAAACGCCCTGCAAAGCCAGGATCTATCCACGCCTGCGCCGACATACCATGATGAACCGGCAAATACGCGGACAGACAGGGATGAACCCCGGCAAAATGCCCGCCCACGCCGCCATGAGCCGCTCGATCCGATGGATTACTTGAAAAAAGATAAAATTCCCGGTTATTCCCATGGCAGTGAGGAAATTATTGATGTATTAACCAATGAAGTTATTCGTAAACCTTCCAGCAAATGACCCGGGAATAGAGAACAGCCCATGAACATTGAAAAAAAGTTTATAGTTGACATAGACAAGCTGATACCCCGTCCGGATATTGCCCTGGATGTTCTGACCAAGGCCCAGAACCTGAGCTGCAGCGCTGACGATCTGACGGAAAAAATAGAACAGGATCCCAATCTGACCGCCAATATGCTGAGAATGGCCAACTCCTCCTATTTCGGCCATATGCGGGAAATTTCCTCAATCAGGGACATCATTGTCCGCCTTGGCTACGATATGGTTAAAGTCCTGGCCATCACCAGCGCCTCGGCGGCAATACTGAGCTCGCCCCAGGAAGCCTATGACCTTGAACCCCGGGAGCTCTGGAATCATTCCCAGGCCTGCGCCATTCTGGCGGAGATAATGGCCAGGAATGCCGGACTGGAAAACACCTACACCGTCTATACCGCGGCCCTTCTGCATGACATCGGCAAGGTTATTTTAAACAGACCGCTGCTGGCAGCCTGCGCCGAGAAGAAGGGGTGTACAAAATTTTCCTCAATAATCGAACTGGAGCATTTCATGCTGCGGACCGATCATGCCCTGGTCGGCCAAACCCTGCTGGAGGCCTGGGGTTTGCCTGAAGCCATCACCATTCCGGTGGGCTCCCACCACAGGGGAGAGGGGCAGTTGACCACTCCCGCCGGCGCCCGGATCGTCTCCCTGGCCAATTTCCTGGTTGAAAGCATCGGCATCCGCGCCACGATCCCTGACAGCTTCATATTTGATGTGGATGAATTTCTTCTGCAGAACCAGAATCTGCCGGAGGTGCCGAATTTCAAGCCGAACATGACGCCGATTATGGATGAATTCTTTTCCCGCTTCACCGGCGGGGAGATGATTTACGCGTAACCACAGGCGAGATTGAGCCGCCCCTTTCTGCCGTTTCGGTTCCAGCACGATCACTGCTGTCGAATTTGCCCCTCCGTTTCCCTCTGAAAAAAAACGGCGGCTTGAGTTCAGTTTTTTCAATACACATCATTGGTCAGTCGGCAGGATGCCAAACAAGCCGAAAGCCAAGGTACCTGAAGGCATGCGACTCATACCAGAGATCATAGCGGTATGCCGAGCGGGCAAGTCTGGCGTAAAAATACCAGGCGCCGCCTCGCGCCACATGGAGCGCTCCCGATGTGGGCATGGAGGAGGGGCCGGTCGGGTCGGTCGCACTGCCTGAACCAAGGTCTTCCTGGTACCAGTCCTGCACATATTCAAGAACGTTGCCGTGCATGTCATACAAGCCCCAGGCGTTTGCCTGTTTCCGGGCCACCGGCTGGGTTGCCTCCGCATTGCCGCAGTACCACCCCATGGCCTCCAGGTGGGCGTCATCGGAACACTCAATTACGGACAAATTGCCGTTGGCCAAGGCGGTTGTGCTTCCTGCCCGGGCAGCGTACTCCCATTGCGCCTCGGTGGAGAGGCCGTAGTTTTCTCCGGTCAATGCGTTTAAGGCGGCGATAAAATCCTGCACATCCTGCCACGACACCACCTCCACGGGACAATCACCTCCGCATGACGAGAAATAGGACGGGTTATCTCCCATGACGGCCTGCCACTGCTCCTGCGTCACTTCCGTGGTCTGCATGTAAAAATCCTGGGTCAGGGTCACCTGGTGCTGCGTCTCATGGGTGTAGCGGCCCAACTCGTTTGACGGACTGCCCATGATGAATGTCCCCGCGGGAAGACGGTTAAAGGTCATGCCCAGGTAATTGGCATGGACGTCCCCGTCATCATCCGCCGGAGCAGGAACAATCGACTCCGCCACCCCGTCAAAGTCCTCATCGAGATAAAAGGTATTCGTTGAGGAACGATAGAGGCCGATATCATCCCGCCCGTCTCCATTCCAGTCGCCGATAACCGGCACATCACCCTGGGCGCCGAAGGTCTGGGCATATTCATGACTTCCGTCGTCGTCATCGTCGAGATAAAATCGGCTGCCGCCGGGACGAAAGATGCCGATACTGTCAACACCATCGCCATCCCAATCGCCGACCAGGGAATAATCTCCCAATCTGCCGATGGTTACGGCACGCTCATGAATGCCGTCTTCATTAGCATCCATGAAATAACGGCGATCGGCGGGACGGAAAACCCCGACATCATCCTTCCCGTCACTATCCCAATCCCCGACAACGGGCATGTCTGATGATCTGCCGATGGTAACGGTGATATCCGAGGTTCCGTCATTGTTTGCATCGAGATAAAAACGCCGCTGGTCGCTTCTGAAAACGCCTATATTATCATCACCATCGCCGTCCCAGTCGCCGATGACCGGCAAATCCGTGCTCCGTCCGAATGAAACAGCATATTCCGCCGCTCCGTCACCATCCGTATCAAGATAAAACCTGTTGCCGCTGAACACCCCGACATTATCACGGCCATCGCCGTCCCAGTCGCCGATGACAGGAGTGGCGGCAAATCCCGGCGCAGGGAAAAGAAACATGAGCGCCACCACCGGCAAGAATCTTTTTTCCATTATTGAACCTCTACTGCGATATTAAAGATGATGGCGTCGTAAAAAATCCGATCTACTGCGTTGTAGCGCATTTTTGTTCGTTCGGCATACCACATGTATAGCCTCACTCTCAAAAATACACTACGCCTTGTATATCGAATTTTGTTACTTAGCCATCCGGGCTTTGTC
>JACRCD010000078.1 GCA_016219175.1 Deltaproteobacteria bacterium
GGAGGCCGTGTAGGTCCCCTCGGCTGCGTACTGGTAAATCATGACATCACTGCCGTTGCCGCCGGTGACATTGCCGCTGCCCCCGAAATCCCAGGTGTACGTGCAGGTGCGTTCCTGCGGCACGCCGTCCACGTTCTCGTAGCAGGCCGACCGGCCGCCGTCAAAGGTCACGGTCCGGTCGATATCCGGGGAAGGCAGCCCGCTGAGATACGGAATCACCACCAGCTCGGTGTTGACCCCCCATTTTGCCGGATCGGAATAGCCCCAATAGGCGTGGCAGGAGTTGGACGAGCACGTCCCGCCGCCGGGGGCAAAGGCATAGGTGAAACTCAAAGGCACGGCCCCGTCCGCCGGGCGGCCCTGGAAGGTGGGCGAGGGATTGACGTCATAGACCTTGTTTGAGTGCAGGGTGTGGTTGGTGATATTGGCGTAATGACAAAGCCCGCAGTCGCCATAACCCTTGGAGGTGTGCATCGCGTGGGTATCCTTGCGCGGATCCTCCGGCCCATAGCTCATGGGGTAGGGATGACAGCTGTCGCAGCCCAGAGGCCCCGGCGTGTTCCAGGAGGGGGTGACATGGGAATTGAAGTTGCCGGTGGAGATGTAGGCCCCGTTGCTGTGGCAGTAGACATTGGCGCAGGTCAGGCTGTTGCCGCCTGTCACCGTGGTATTGCCTGTTCCTTCATAGCTGTAAGGGACAGCCAGATTCGCCTGGCCGTCATAGCTTGAGGGGATGCCGGCCGGATTGACGCCAAAGCCGATCTGGATCTTGTTGTTGCCCGAGATAGGGGAATCAGGCATGCCGCCCGCATGGCACATATCGCAGGCGAAGTTGAAGCCCGAGGGAGTGGCGTGCAGTTCATGGGCTCCGGCTGTGACTGACCCGGTTTCGGACGGCATGGCCACCAGGCCGTCGCCGCCCTGGGCCGTATCCACCACCGGCGGGTTGCCGTGGCAGGAGTTACAGTTGGCCCCAAAGCCTTTTGTATGATCATGACAGCCGGTACAGTTACTGCCGTCGTTGTGAGTGGACAGGGTTCCGTCCCGGCGCCAGTAGCGCGTCTCGGTGTGGCATATCTGGCAAATGCCGTCAGGGGTGGAATCGTCGGCAAACCCGTCACTGTCTATGTCTCCCGCCAGCCCGTCATTTTTGGCAAAACTTGCCGGTCCGTTGAAGACAACATCCACCCGTGTCGAACCGCCGTAGGGAAGCGGATAATTATCAATCAACTGACCGTAATGTATTTCAAAGGAGGCGGACGGATCAAAAGGAGCGTAGTAGGAATCGCCCCTGGCGGTTATCGTACTCGATGTTGCATCCTTGATGACCAGGGAATACCATGAACCTGACATTCGTTTTATCCAGAGAGTCAAGCCGCGGTTTGGTCCGGTCTTGGCGCTCCAGCGGGCGGGATCGGCCCATTCGGCATCGTTTACCGCCAGGCCGGTAATGGCGAAGACATAGAGGACATCGGACCCGCCCTGCGGAATTTGCGTGTATGACGAAAATGTTCCCTGAACAAGCGGGGAGAGATAACCGAACTGATCAGACTTGTCTTCGTCGTGACAGCCACGGCAGCCTATGGACCAGACCCCGTATTTGCCGCTGTCCACCGCGGTGCTGGAGTGGGTGGAGACTTCCGGGGCGGGGATGACATACGGATCGCCAAGGTCGGGTGTCGCGGTATGGCAGTAGGTGCAGGGTTCGGCATAACTCATGACGCCATGCCGGTGACAGTTTGTGCAGCCGTTGGGCAGGGTGGGATACCAGTGCGGCTGGTCCATGGCCTGGCCTGTTGCCGCGGATAACAGTACTGACAATAGAGATAACCCGTAGTATCGCGCTGCTTTTCTCATAAATTTCTCCTCCCTGTTTTTCTTCAATTCAGTTTTTATCATTCAGTTTTTTTATAGGGATGCAAAATAAATGCCTGAGACGCCATATTGTGGTGAGGTTTTTTCTTTTGTTATTCCAGTTGGTTATAGTGCTGACCATTTGCCTTCTCTTTACCCTGTATAGGCGATTGGGTTATTTACCCCAATCGGTTGGTTTAATTGCCCCAAAAATCAAAATATTTGCCCAGAAAATGCTGTCGACGATCCTTTGCGCGGGTCAGGATGGTACGGCAAACAGGTGGAGGGAGAAGATGGGCAATCTCCAGAGGGCAGGAAGCAAGGAAGACCCGCCATGCTCCGGGAAGTTTCGCGGATGATCAGTAGTGGCGGGAGAGGGGCGGCGGACTGACGCGCTGTGATGTCCCCCTGCGGAGGCAGGGACATCACAGCGCTCCATCGTTACTATTGGCCTGGGCTGTTAACAGCCGGTAGAAGGGGGCGCACCGGCCGTTTGTTGCGCGCGTGAGTGAAATAACCCGGAAAACCGGTGGGCATGATGAATCCGTGCCCACCCTTGACTTATGAACTCGTAAAAAGTCGGCGATAACGCCCGGATGGCTAAGTAACAAAATTCGATATACAAGGCGTAGTGTATTTTTGAGAGTGAGGCGATACATGTGGTATGCCGAACGAACAAAAATGCGCTACAACGCAGTAGATCGGATTTATGCCCTTCAGGGTATTTTTTACGACGCCATCTTGACTATACGATTTTTTTGTTCACAGCGGATAGCCGATGTAGTACACGCCGATGGTTTCCCCGGCCCCGTTTTTGATGGGCTCGTAACCGGTATCGTACTGTTTACCCAGGATATCGACCACACCGTAGAATGATTCTCCGTTGCGCATGGCGGCGATGGCCTTGCCATTGGGGTCCAGCACGGTGCCGATGGCGCGGTTGCCGTCCTTCATCACATTGGTGCTGATGCGGACAAAGCCATCCTGCTTCTTGACGAAAAAGGTGGCCGTGCAATTGTATTTGGTTTTCAGGGCATCAACCAGGTCGTAGTTGCCATTGATCTTGGTGCTGCCGAAAAAGAGCTGGGTGCCCTCCATCTTGGCTGCGCCCAGTTTGGCCGCCTCAGCCTTCATTTCCTCCATGGCCTTCTTAATGTCGGCGCTGTGCGGAGTGGTCTCCGCCCCGGCGCCCGGAGCACCAACCATAACAAGTCCGGCTATAAACAGCAGCATCGCCAGGGTGACCCGGCATTGCCATATCTTTCCTCTCATTGGCTTCCTCCCTTTGCATGTTTCATTGTTTGTGCACTTCATTTCACGACCGATACCTTTTTGAAACGCTCGTACTTTCGCTTGGGCACCTCCTTTCCGCAAATACCGTTGTAACTGCTCATTCCAGGATGCATTCGCGCCGCTCCCTTCGCCGCTGCGCTGCCGCCGACGAAAGGCATTACCTGGTTTTAAACTTGTCAACCTGCGTCTGGAGTTCATTGGCCAGCTGGGCCAGTTCGTTTGAGGAGACATTGATTCCGCTGGCCGACCGAGCGGATCCCTGGGCAACATCGTTGACGCCGTGAATATTGCGGGAAACCTCGTCAACGCCGGTGGCGGCCTCCCTGATGGCGCTGACAAGTTTCTGCTCAATGGCCACGGAAAATCCACGGGAAAGGTTCGATACCTCCGAGGTCCTCTGGGCCACGCCTGCTATGGTGCGGGAAATCTCGCCCGTGGTTGCCGTCTGTTCCTCAACCGCCGCGGCAATGGTATAGGTATATTCATGTACCTTTTTGTTGATTTCGGTCACCCGCTGGATATCGTTGACAACCCCTGTTGTTCTGCCCTGCATGTCGCGAATCTGACTGGCGATTTTCCCCGTGGCGTCAGCGGTCTGTTTGGCCAGTTCCTTAACCTCGCTGGCCACCACGGCGAACCCCTTTCCCGCGTCACCCGCCCTGGCCGCCTCAATGGTGGCGTTTAGGGCCAAAAGCTTGGTCTGCTCCGTGATCTCCGTGATGACATCGATAACCTTGCCGATATCCCGGGCCGCCTGGTCCAGAAGGGTCATTTTCTCTCTGGCGTCGTTGCTTGCGTCACTGGCGTTTTCCGCCATCTGCTGGGCCTGGGCGCAGTTCCGGGAAACCTCCTGGATGGAGGCGGACATCTCCTCCACTGCCGCGGCGATGGAATTGACATTGGTACTGATCTCCTCAGCCGAATGGGCCACATCCCGGCTTTGTCCGCCCATGGTTTCGGAGGTGGTGCTGACCACATTCAGATTGGCGCTGATTTCTTCCGTGGCGGCAGTAGCGGTTGAGGCCTGGGTCGTGAGCTCTTCCGCGCCTGAGGCCATGCCCTGGGAAGCGCCTGATAATTCCGTTGACGCGGCGGAGAGCTTTGTCACTTCCCGGCCGATGCGGGTCACAATATCCCGCAGGCTGAGGGACATCTTGCCCATGGCCCTGGCCAGCTCACCGATCTCATCGCGTTGGGACTGTAATTCCGGCGGAACCTCACGGGACAGATCGCCATCGGCTATGGCATTGAGCAGGTTGATGCCTTCCTTCAGGGGTTTGGTGATGCTTCGGGTAATGACCAGGCCGAACAGAGAGGCCAGGGTCAGCCCAATCAGGCAGGCCGAGATGAGAATGGCATGCACCCAGAAGGTCGCGGCCACGGCCGCCTGCCTCGTCGTTTCCAGCCGCTGATGGACATAATTGGTATAGCTTTCCAGGACTTGATCGAGCTTGACCAGGCTCGACCCGAACTGCTCATTATAGACCCGCAGACCATCGCCCCCCTGGAAATCCTGGGCCATCTCCATGGCCTGCCTGTTCTCCTCCTGGATTTTGGTTAAGGTCTCTTCCAGTTGGAGGTGCATCTGCTTGTCCTGATCCGTTTTGACGGTTTGTTTCAATTCGCCAAGCTTTGCGCTGGCCAGCTCACGGTATTTCACCATCTTTACGTTGTTGGCGTCGCGTTCCGCGCTGTTGACGCACAATATGTCCGCGCCCTGAGTGGTATAGAGCTTGTTCAAGCCATCGGCCATCACCAGGGCGCAGGCGACCTTGTCTGCAATGCGCTGCGAATCATCCATGACCACCAGCAACCTGTTGACCCCTACCCGGGCTGCCAGGGTCAACCCCACCAGCAGCACGCACATGATGCCGAAACCGGCCAGTAACCGCTTGCCGATGCGCAGATTTTTGATGTTGATAAAATTCAGAATACTCATATTCTTCTCTCCGATATCAGGGGGGACCAGTGTTCACACCATGGAGGCGATTCCTCGGCGAAACAGCCGGGATGCTCTGCGTTTCATTCCATAAGTACCTTCCTGACCCGGTCAAGATAAATGGGTGCATTTGTTCAGGGCTTTTTCCCCAGATTATAATGAATCGTAAAAGGACGACTAGATCAATCTTGGGCGGAAAAAAAAACCTTTTCAATGCGGCATGTTGTCGCAGCTCCCTTTTGAGGCATTGCGAAATGGACATCAGGCTACAAACGTGCTGTTTTTTTCGTAGTAATCTACCATTTGTTGTAGTTTGGACGGCGAGGAGAGACAGACACAGCCGTTACTGCATTCGTTGATTACGGAGCAGAAACTGATGAATTCGTCCATCAGTTTAGTCATGGCCTTATTTTTGTGGTGAATTATCCGCAGTTGTCTTTTCATGTCAAGTCCTTCCATGCGAAGACTTTTCAGCCAGCCCTGTTCAACCTCGCGGCAAAAGGTTAAGTTTGACAGGCAGGAGACCCCGCTGCCAAACTCCACAGCCTTCTTGATTGCCTCGGTATGGCCCAACTCCATGACCACATTGAGCTCTGTCACATGCCGGCCGAGTTTCTTTTTAAAGATTTGCGCCGTTCCGGATCCCTTTTCCCTGATAATCCATTTGCATTTGCGCATATCATCACCCACGCGAAACACAGAGTTACCGGCTATCTCGCTTGACGGGCCGGTTATTACCTCCAGCTCATCCTGAAACCAGGGTATTGCTCGAATCTCTTCGTGATTGACTTCTCCTTCCACAAAACCAAGGTCCATCTTGCCTTCAACAATTAAATGCATGGCATGGCGAGTGTTGCAGACCAGCATATTGATATGGGCCGAAGGATGCATACGCATAAAGGCGCTTATGAGATACGGCAAGACATAGTTGCCGATAGTGGAACTGGCGACAATTTCCAGGTAACCCACAATATTTTCGGATTTTTCACCCATCAGTGTCTCAATATTACTGATTTGGTTCAGTATCTTCTTGCAGCGCGGCAGCAGAAAGCGGCCCCGGTCATTGAGCTGAAGTTTGCGGCCCTTCTTGTCAAAGAGAGGCCCTCCCAATTGATATTGCAATTCGTTCAAGGCCATGCTCACGGCGGACTGGGTTAAATAAAGCTTTTCGCTTGCCTGTGTCACATGCCCCGTTTCCACCACGGCGGCAAAAATTTCAAGCTGTCTAATGGTAATAGTCATCACCCATCCCCCGCGATTTCAAGAATTGTGAATCCTTTGTGCTTACCGCGCATGTATCAAAATTATTGATTAAATATATTCATATTATTCATTTTTATTTATCGCTTTTATCTACTATAAAAAACTACATTGTCAATTTTTAAAAAATTCGTACAAAGCCGGCGACAAAGCCCGGATGGCTACGTAACAAAATTCGATATACTGCGAGGCTCTTGCAAAATGAACTTGAGTGTCATTCCGAACGCAGTGAGGAATCTGTAATTGCCTTGATTTTATTAGATTTCTCCCTTCGGTCGAAATGACAGGAACCACTCCTTTGCTTATTTTGCAAGAGCCTCCTGCGTTGCAGGCTTTTTTCAGGACCTCGACATACCATATGTATTGTCGAGCCCCTGGAAAAAACACCGCGCTTTGTATATCAAACTTTTGTGCTTAGCCATCTGATTGTCTTTCCGGGTCTTTTACGAGTTCATCAGGGTTCAGGCTCCAAAAAAAATATTGGGCGAGGAGGTAAAAGGGCAATGATTGATAAGGTCAAGGTCAGTGGCAACAGCGAGGCAATGGGGGAAAAAATAAATACCGTTGTCAGGTGCCCTGATCGCCGGCAATACCCCAGGTTCAGGCCCAAAAAAATAATTTATGTGTTTCAGGGCGACTTTGGCAAAATCATCGATATCAGCATGGGCGGGCTGCTTTTTACGTACATATTCGACAAAGAGAGTTTAAACGAAGAAACACCGGATAAAGGCGTTCTTTTTTTCAGTTCCGGGGGGAGGGATGACTATATAGACAGCATTCCGTTTACCACGGTTTCTGATTCGGCTGTTCCCCGGCCCCGGCCGCTAAATTCCTGTGTTGTCATGCAGAGGCGGATTGCCTTTGGAAAACTTACTGAAAATCAAACTGAGAGACTCGAAAGGTTGCTGTTAAAACACATTTCCCTGCCGCGGTTTGCGGGGAAAGCGTATGCATCAATGGGGGACAAACCTTAAAAAAACTTATTCCGCGCCATTCAGCTGTTTCGATTGCTCGCTTACAACTTTCTTTAAAACCTCTCTCTTTTTTTGAAAGTTTTGCGTTTCCTCCTAAACCTCGCTTCCTGTAAGCGAGCAATCTAAACAGCTGAAAAAAATGGATCTCCGGTAAAAGCATCCGGGGCTGACAAACATTTGGCAAGAGGCTCGGAGTGAATGCCAAATTGAAAATTTGCCAGGTCTTTCCCTTTGATTTCAAATTGATTCAGCGCCGAAACGTAGATCGACATTACCACAAAAGACGAAGCGGTTATGAAGCAGGGGAGGGGATTAACATGTATCTTTGGCTTGATAAGGCAGATCGTCTTGTTGCCGGATGGATGGATAAATACTGTCAATTCCTGATGAGGATTTCCCTGGCTTTCATTTTTATCTGGTTTGGGGCCTTAAAACCGATGGGAATCAGTCCTGAAATCGAACTCATAAAAAGGACGGTCTACTGGATCCGGCCAGAGCCCTTTGTGATCGTGCTTGGCTGGTGGGAAATTGCCATTGGCGTGGCTCTGCTCTTTCGACCATTTATCAGGGTTGCCCTTCTGCTCCTCCTGATTCAATTGCCGGGCACATTCCTGCCCCTGATTCTGCTCCCGGAAATCTGTTTTACCTCCTTCCCTTTGGGGCTTACCCTTGAGGGCCAATATATCATTAAAAATCTTTTTCTGGTAAGCGCCGCGTTTGTCATCGGCGGTAAAGTCCGTTCCAAGCCGTTATGACCATGAGTTGACCATAATTTCAGAGCTCCTGACGCCATAACGTAATTTCAATAAGTTAAGCCGCTATCTCAGATTCTGGCTTGTTACCGGTTTGAGTACTTAAAGTGCCTAAAATGCCTAAAGTACTTAAAGTGAAAGGTTTTATCTGATCAGAAAGTACCACAACTTTAGGCA
>JACRCD010000013.1 GCA_016219175.1 Deltaproteobacteria bacterium
ATTATTAAAATTTTGAATGAAAAAAACCTAGCCATTGCCAGGGACCAGAATCCCTTGTCCAAGATGCCCGGCAACAGCCTGATCGGAGAGTTTCTCGCCCGGGCCTATGATGATAAAACCACGGGCCATGCCCTCATCTATTTTGACTTTAACGATTTCAAACCATTTAATGATTATTACGGTTTCCGTCGCGGGGATCGCGCCATTCTCATGTTCGCCGATCTCCTGAGAAATGCCGTCTTCTCTACTGGAAAAGAAAATTTCGCCGGACACCTTGGCGGCGATGACTTTTTCGCCGGCATCAGCCTCCATCAAGGAGAGATACCTGAAATCTGCGGACACATAGCGAAAATTATCGCGAAATTCCACCCATATACAGAGAGTTTATACGATCAAGCCGATAGAGAACGCGGTTTCATCCTTGCGATGGACAGATCCGGAGAAAAGAAAAAATTCGGCCTGTTAAGCCTGAGCACGGCAGTGCTCGTCTTAGAACCAGGCCCCCGAAGCTATTCAATGGAGGATGTCATCCGCAACATTGCGGGGCTGAAAAAACAAGCCAAGGGCAATTTGAAAAACAAAACGGCAATCGCTATCCTGAAACAGACCACTCCCCTCGCTTACGCGCTGTCCAAAACGGGTGTCAACGTTGTACAAACTCAACAAAATGTAACCTGAAAAACCCTGAATAAAACAGCATGTATATCATCCGCCTCCATGGTTTTCCAGCGGATGGCGTAACAGGTAAAAATAACCCTCACCGTCAAAAAGTTTAATTTCTCTGTTGGGACTTATATTACGAACCTGTATATCAGTTAGTGGTACTGTCCGCTTTGGGGGCCTGCATTTCAAGGGGAATTAAAGGCCCCAAACTTATTGGCTTAAAGCCATCTTCTACAGTTCAAAAAAAATAGTTTAACGATTTCGGCACAATACGGCATGCAAAAAAAGTGTTGGCACTACGCGCATGGTTAAACTGAAGGCAACCAGTCGGTAGTGTCAACTTTTTTTCTGACTTGTAAGAGGTAAGGGAGGTAACCCAAGCTCATTGAGAAAGCCGTTGTGCCTCTCAGCGGCTTCAACGATCTTTATCTCCAAATCAACCAGTTCAGTATTTACTTTCTGTAAGTCGATTTCCTCATCGGGCGTGGCGGTGCTGATATAGCGGGAGATATTCAGGCTGTATCCTTCCTTCTCGATTCGCTCCATCGACACCCGCATGGAATATCGCTCTTCTTCCTTGCGGAACTGGTAGGTGCCGATGATCTTGTCGATGTGTTCCGGCAACAAGCGGTTTTGTCGCTTGCCTTTCTCAAAGTGTTCGCTGGCGTTGATGAACAGCACGTCATCGGGCTTTTTGCATTTTTTCAGCACCAGAATGCACACCGGGATGCCGGTGGAGAAGAACAGATTGGCGGGCAGGCCGATCACCGTGTCGATATGCCCGTCTTTAAGGAGCTTGGTGCGGATGCGCTCTTCCGCGCCGCCCCGGAACAACACGCCGTGGGGCAGGATGATGGCCATCACGCCTTCGGGCTTCAGGTAGTGAAAGCCATGCAGCAAAAAGGCGAAGTCGGCGGCGGACTTGGGCGCCAAGCCGTAGTTCTTAAAGCGCATGTCATCATTCAGCGCCTCGGTTGGTTCCCAGCGGTAGCTGAATGGCGGATTGGCCACCACGGCGTCGAACTTCGGCATCCTGGCCGGGTTCATCTCGCGAAGCCAATCCCAGTCGTTGGTCAGCGTGTCGCCGTGGTAAATCTCGAACTCGGAATCCTTCACCCCGTGCAGCAGCATGTTCATGCGCGCCAGGTTGTAGGTGGTGATGTTCTTCTCCTGCCCGAAAATCTTGCCTATGGTGCCGCCTGCGTCCTTCAGTCGTTTGCGAATATTCAGAAGCAGCGAGCCTGAGCCACAGGCAAAGTCGAAAACGCTGTCCAAATGCCTTTTGGGTCCGGTGGCGGGCTCTTGGCTGTCCAGCGTAACGATGCCCGACAAGATGCTGGAAATCTGTTGCGGCGTGTAGAACTCGCCCGCCTTCTTGCCGGAACCGGCGGCAAACTGGCCAATCAGGTATTCATAGGCGTCCCCCAATGTGTCCTTGTCGGTGGAAAACTGCGCCAGCCCGTCGGCAATCGCCTTGATGATGGTGCAGAGCTTGGCATTGCGGGCTTCGTAGCCCTTGCCCAGCTTTTCCGAATTCAGATTGATCTCGGAGAACAAGCCGCCAAAGGTGCTGGCGAATGATTCGTTCTCGATGTAGTCGAACCCTTTTTGCAGGGTGTGCAGCAATTCTCCGTCCTGGGTGCGCGCCAGCTCCGCGATGCTGCCCCAGAGGTAGTCGGGCTGGATCACATAATGCGTCTTGCGGCGCATCTGCTTTTCAAACTCGACGATGTCATCGTCCGGGTTCTGTTCATACCACACGGCCAGCGGGGTGCGGCGGTCGCCTGTTTCCAGCTTGGGATAATCCGGCCCCAGCTCCTTTTGCGCCGCCGTCTCGTAGTTGTCCGACAGATAGCGGAGA
>JACRCD010000080.1 GCA_016219175.1 Deltaproteobacteria bacterium
AACGCCGCCATCGAAGCGGCCCGGGCCGGCGAACACGGCAAGGGGTTCGCCGTGGTGGCCTCGGAGGTCAGGAAACTCGCGGAACGGAGCCAGTCCGCCGCGGGCGAGATCAGCAAGCTCTCCACCAGCAGCGTGGCCATCGCGGAAACAGCGGGCAACATGTTAAACAAGATGCTGCCCGACATCCAGAAAACCGCCGAACTGGTGCAGGAGATCAGCGCCTCAAGCAAGGAGCAGGATGCCGGGGCCGAACAGATCAACAAGGCCATCCAGCAGCTGGACCAGGTCATCCAGCAGAACGCCGGGGCGGCCGAGGAAATGGCCTCCACCACAGAGGAGCTGTCCAGCCAGGCCGAACAGCTCAAAGCCACCATCGCCTTCTTCACCCTGGAGACGGGCCGGCGTCAGCCTGTTGCCGCCGCGCCCCGGTACAGCACGGCACGACATCTGGCCATCGGTCACCATCCCGTGGCCCACACCGCTGCCGCCAAATCCGCCAAATCCGCCAAGACGGGCAAGAAAGCCGGGGCAATACACCTCGACTTGGGGGCGCAAGCGGGCGCTGATCACCTGGATGAAGAATTTGAAAAGTACTGATTTTCTGCGCTGAAGGCGTTCAGGCTGTAGAGTTTTAGCTCATGAGACCGTTATCCCTAACAGTCCGGCAACCTACAGCCTAGATAGCTAATAGCCTAAACAACCTGTAGCAAGGAGGTTTACCATGAGTGTGGCGGCAATTACGGAAACCGTGCAGTATCTGACCTTCAAGCTGGCCGAGGAGATTTTTGCCCTTGATGTGGCCAAGGTCAGGGAAATCCTGGAATTCACCTCCATCACCAAGGTCCCCCAAACCCCGGAATTCATGCGGGGCGTCATCAACCTGCGTGGCGGGGTGGTGCCGGTCATCGACCTGCGGCTCGATTTCGGCATGACCTGTACGGAGCAGACGGTAGACACCTGTATCATCGTGGTTGAGGTGAACCTGGAGGACGAAGTCATCGTGCTGGGCCTACTGGCCGATTCCGTGCAGGAGGTGGTGGAGATGGAGCCGGCTAACATTGAACCTGCTCCCCATATCGGCACCAAACTCAACACCGAATTCATCAAAGGCATGGGTAAGATCAACAACGATTTTGTCATGATCCTTGATATTGACAAGGTCTTCTCCGCGCATGATCTGCTGGCTGTCCAGGACAGCGTATGATAAAAAAAAACCGTGGGCAACATGCGGGAGTGACTGTGAAAAACCAGGCAAACCAACGGCGGAACATCCAGGAAACCAGCAACCATAATTAACAGATGGAGGAAGTCGGAAGATGTTCAAGAACATGAATCTCAGCAGAAGGCTGGGGGCGGGATTTATAGCAGTGGCGGCGATCATGCTGATTCTGGTCTGGGTCGGTGTTCAGGGGATGTCGCAAACAAAAGCCGGAACGGAACGGATTCTCAGAGTCAACATGGCCAGGATGGATTTAGTTCATGACACCAATATGAACATTGCCAGAATCGGCAATAATATCAGAAACATCATCCTCGCGGATCACCCGGAAAAACTGCAGGAATACCAACAGCGCATCAACAAGTTCAGAGAAAAATACACAAACGACCTCAAAAAAATTGAGGATATGACAAATCCGGGTGACGCCAAGGGTTTTGCCGTAATAAATAAGCTGAAGGATTCCATCGGCAGTTTGCAAAACGTGAATAACGAGATTGTTGACCTGGCCCTGGCCAACAAAATGGAAGAGGCGGCGCAGCTGAGGAGCAAAGAGGGCGGCCCCGCGGAACGGTTGGTGGAAGAGCAGCTCGCGGAACTGCTCTTCCACAACATGGAACGCAATAATATGCGTTACGTGGAAGCCTCCGATACCTATGTCACCTCACGCAACACCATGTTCGGTCTGGGCGGCGGGGCCATTGTCCTGGCCTTGGCCACCGCCTTCTTCCTGGCCCGCTCCATTCTGCGTCAGCTCGGCGCGGACCCTGAAGAGCTCGGGGAACTCGCCAGCCTGGTTGCCGCCGGTGATCTTTCCCGCCAGATCACCCTGAAAGCAAACGATACCACCAGCGTCATGGCCGCCATGAAAAAGATGGTCGACTCCATCCGCGCCTTGGCGACCGACACAAATATGCTTGGCAAGGCTGCCATGCAAGGACGGCTCAACATCCGGGCCGAGGCGGAAAAACACCAGGGTGATTTTAAAAACTTAATCCGGGAAGTTAACACCATCGTCGACCGTCTGGTCGGTTTGCTGGACGCCATGCCGGCGCCGGCCATGATCATTGACCGGGATTTCAACGTTCTGTACATGAACAAAGCCGGGGCTCAGGCCGGCAACAGAAGCCAGCAACAGGTCGCGGGCAGCAAATGCTTTGATCATTTCAGAACATCGGACTGCAAGACCGAGAAATGCGCCTGCGCCCGGGCCATGACCACGAGCCAGTTCGCCACCAGCGAAACCGACGCCCATCCCGGAGGGCTCAACCTTGACATCAGCTACTTCGGCATACCGATCAAAGACGATAGCGGCAACACCATCGCCGCCTTTGAGGTGGTAACGGACCTGACCGCTGTTAAGAAGGCGGCCCGGGTGGCGGAAAAACAGGCCGCTTACCAGAATGGCGAGGTGAACAAGCTGCTGGCCAACCTGGAAATGCTCGCCGCCGGAGACTTGACCGTCAACCCCACTGTAGCACCGGCGGACGATGACACCACGGCCATTGCCGATAACTTTGAAAAGCTCGCCACCTCCACGCGGAAGATGGTGAGCGCCATCCGCGCCCTGACGGATGACGCCGATATGCTCGGCAAGGCCACCATGGAAGGACGGCTGAACACCCGGGCCGAGGCGGAAAAACACCAGGGCGATTACAAAAAACTGATTCAGGGGATCAATACCATTGTCGACCGGCTGGTCGGTTTACTGGACGTCATGCCCGCGCCGGCCATGATCATTGACCGGGATTTCAGCATACTGTACATGAACAAGGCCGGTGCCCAGGCCGGCAACAGGAACCAGCAGCAACTCGCCGGCACCAAGTGCTTTGATCACTTCAGAACCTCGGACTGCAAGACCGACAAGTGCGCCTGCGGCCGGGCCATGAGTGCAAGCCAGCTCGCCACCAGCGAAACCGATGCCCATCCAGGCTCACTCAACCTTGACATCAGCTACTTCGGCATCCCGATCAAAGACGATAGCGGTAACACCATTGCCGCCTTTGAGGTGGTAACCGACCTGACCGCCGTTAAGAAGGCAGCCCGGGTAGCGGAAAAACAGGCCACCTACCAGAATGGCGAGGTGAACAAACTGCTGGCCAACCTGGAAATGCTCGCCAGCGGGGATCTGTCCTGCAACGCCACGGTGGCCCCGGCCGATGATGACACGCGGGCCATTGCCGACAACTTTGCCAAGATCGCCACCGCTCTCACCCGCAACGTGGGCGCGCTCAAAGGGATCACTGACACCGCGGGCCTGGTGGCCCAAGGTAACCTGATGGTGGAACTCAAAAAACGCAGCGACAACGACGAGCTGATGGAATCTCTGTCCGCCATGGTGGCTAAACTCAAGGAAGTCGTCATGGAGGTGCAGGCGGCAGCCGACAACGTAGCCGCGGGCTCCCAGGAACTGTCCGCCACGGCCCAGGAGATGTCGCAAGGGGCGACGGAGCAGGCGGCCAGCGCCGAAGAGATCTCGGCCAGCATGGAAGAGATGGCCGCCAACATCCGCCAGAATACCGACAACGCCATGCAGACCGAAAAAATCGCCGTCAAAAGTTCTTCGGACGCCAAGGAGGGGGGCAAGGCCGTTTCCGAAACCGTTAACGCCATGAAGCAGATCGCCACCAAGATCTCCATCATCGAGGAGATCGCCCGCCAGACCAACCTGCTGGCCTTAAACGCCGCCATTGAAGCGGCCAGGGCCGGCGAACACGGCAAGGGCTTTGCCGTGGTGGCCTCGGAGGTCAGGAAACTCGCGGAACGGAGTCAGTCCGCCGCGGGCGAGATCAGCAAGCTCTCCACCAGCAGCGTGGCCATCGCGGAAACAGCGGGCAACATGTTAAACAAGATGCTGCCCGATATCCAGAAGACCGCCGAACTGGTGCAGGAGATCAGCGCCTCAAGCAAGGAACAGGATTCAGGGGCCGAGCAGATCAACAAGGCCATCCAGCAGCTGGACCAGGTCATCCAGCAGAAC
>JACRCD010000081.1 GCA_016219175.1 Deltaproteobacteria bacterium
AGTCCCTTATATCCCATCCATGTGAATTTTATTCATTGCCCCTAGCAAAATCTGCTATAGTGTAGCAGGTTATTTGCGGTTTCCCGGGCCAGCGCCGGTTCGGATGCGCAACAGGACTGTTATAGCGGGACGGTCAAATTTATGTATTTACCGGAGACGGTTTTATAAATGCCTATACTAACCACCGAATATATTTTCACTTTCCAAAATCGCGACCAGAAGACCTTCGTCATCAACATTGATGACAAAACTCTACAGCTGATCAATAAGACGGAGGGCAAGCCCCCCTGGACAGCCCTGAATTTTCTGCAGTGCGTCCATTGCCCCCTGAATGCCGCCAAACACCCGCACTGCCCGGCCGCCTTGCATCTGGTGGATATTGTCCACGGTTTTGAAAGT
Source organism: Deltaproteobacteria bacterium (assembly GCA_016219175.1). GTDB lineage: Bacteria > Desulfobacterota > Desulfobulbia > Desulfobulbales > SURF-16 > SURF-16. The sequence continues at coordinate 400 of JACRCD010000081.1, forward strand.
CTCACCTCGCATGATGAGCTGGGAGTGGAAATCCGCACCCCGGAGCGCACCATTTTCCAGAAGACCACCGCCCAGAGGGCTATCGGCTCCATGATGGGGCTCATCCTGGCAACCAGCGGCTGCCCCCATACCGCTTTTTTCAGGCCAATGGCCCGTTTCCACCTTCCCCTGGCCAGCGAGGCGGAAACCATCTACCGCGCCTCGTCCATGTATTTTCTTGCCCAGTATTTCCGTCATCAGTGTCATGAAAAAATCGATCTGGAGTTTGAAGGCCTGAAGGAGATTTACAAAAACATCCAGATCGTCAACAAGACCATTGCCGAACGGATACGGGCCGCGACCGAAACCGATTCCTCGATCAACGCCGTCATCTTTCTGGACATGTACGCCAAGGCCATGCCCTATGTGATCCGCGACGCACTCGAAGAGATCCGCTATCTGTTCAAGCCCTATCTGCCCAAGGGATGCTGAACCGCCGTCCGCTCTTTTATTGCTGAAGGGCTCCCGCCTGCCTGTACCTTGCGGGTATCATCATAATTGACTCCTTGATTTTTTCTGGGCGCACCCGGCACGATTTGAACCCGCGGCCTGCGGATTCGTGGTCCTTTAACTCGGCGCTTCACAAACCCTCATTTTTGGCAATTTATTGAGACTTGACGGGGATAGCCGGAGTTTTTTTCGTTGCGAAGATGAATTTGGTTGTGAAAAATTCAGCAAATTGCTAAGTAATGCTGATAGGATAGCGAGACAAGACGGGTGGCACTCTTTCACGGCAGGCACTTTATGGAAAATGAAACGAAAAAATACGGCGTTTATCTCTGGGGCGGCCATTTTCTGTATCTGGGACGACTCGAGGAAAATGTCACCGAGCATATGCATCACGCCCTGCAGGTGATTATTGACCGGAAGGGGGAATTTGACCTGCGGATCGACAAAGCCCCGGTCAAATGCGGCGGGGTGATCATCGGGCCAGACCGCCGCCACCAGCTGGTCAGCTCCGCTGATACGCAGGCCCACCTTTTTATTGACCGTGAAGAAGCGGTTGCCAGAGCGATTGCAAGGCATCATCTGGGAGACAAAAACTTCAAAATACTCGATGGCCCTCTTCTCGAGAGGTTGCGGGGAGTTTTCAATGAGCCGGACAATTTTCTCGGACCATGCGCTCAGGCTCACGATGTCTACAGAAAGATCGTAACAGAACTTGGAGGCTATGCCGCCCCCGCGATGGAAGCGATTGACCCGCGCATCCGGGGCGTCATGGCCCTTGTGCAGGAAAAACTTTTTTCCGAAAAGGTGACTATCGCGGAGCTTGCCCGTAATGCCTGCCTTTCCGAAAGCCGGTTGATGCATCTGTTCTCCAAGCAAATCGGCATTCCACTCCGGCGCTATGTCCTGTGGCAGCGGGTATTGGTGGCTATGCGAATGATCGCGCAAGGCAAGATGTCTCTTACCGAGGCAGCGCATGCCGCCGGCTTTTCAGATTCCGCCCACCTCAGCCGGACATACAGAAGCATGTTTGGCCTTACGCTGTCCCACTGTTCCAACCTCAGCCAGTTCGTGCAAGTCACTTCCTGTTTTTCAGAGTAGTTTCCAGCCAAATGCAATTGTTTCAACAATGATGGCGTCGTAAAAAATACCCTGAAGGGCATAAATCCGATCTACTGCGTTGAAGCGCATTTTTGTTCGTTCGGCATACCACATGTATTGCCTCACTCTCAAAAATACACTACGCCTTGTATATCAAATTTTGTTACTTAGCCATCTGGGCTTTGTCGCCGACTTTTTACGAGTTCATCAACAATAGCAGATTCATTCAAGTCAATCCCTGTTTTTCGTTTTATTCTACTGGCAACAGCAATTCATTTTTGCGGAATTGTTCCAGGATACCGTCGTCCCCTTCCCTGTTCGGAGGGATGACCGCCTATCCGCGGCGATGATAACGATCGCTATCGTTTTGTCTGGAGTTGAACTGAGGAGCTCCTGCTCGGCTGATGTGAAAAATAATTATGGGAGGTAGTAGAAATGAAAAGAATCATGTCGCGTTTTGGGATGATTGTTGCTCTGGTTTTGTTTGTGTCAACGGCTGCGTATGCAGGCCAAGAAAACAATGTTACTGTCACGTTTTTGGGTCAATCTGCGTTTAAACTGACCTCTGACACAAAGACCATTTACATCGACCCCTGGATAACAGGTAATCCGGTATGCCCGATAAGGCTTGAGGACATTGACGAAGCCGATCTCATTTTAGTCACCCATGATCATTTTGATCATTTGGGTGACACTATCGCCATATCACAGGCAACAGGAGCGACGGTCGTTGCGGTATACGAGACGGCTGCCAAGTTGTTGGCGAATAACCTTCCGGCGGATCATGTTTTAAATTTTGGCTTTGGCCGGGATATCGGCGGCCCGATTGATATTGACGGGCTCACGCTCATCATGACCCCTGCCGTTCATTCGTCGGAGAGCGGCGTGCCCGTTGGCTACATTGTTAAGTTTGCGAACGGCCCGACCATTTATCACGCCGGTGATACCGCTATCTTTTCGGACATGCAGCTCTGGGGACGGCTCTATCCCATAGACCTTGCCTTGTTGCCGATTGGAGGCGGTTTTACCATGGATGCCAGGCAGGCTGCCCAAAGTTTGAATCTGCTCAGGCCCGCAACCGTAATACCCATGCATTATGGTACCTTCCCCATGCTGGCGCCGAATGCTGATGAATTCGTCGCCTTAGCTGCCAAAAAGGCGCCGGACGTGAGTGTGAGAGTTCTCATGCCCGGTGAAAGCTATGTCGCCCAACAGTCGGACTGTGTTCAATAAAGAAAAAAAGAAGAACTCAATATGCTTGGCCGAGCGGGAGAACTTCTTTGAAGAAAGAAATAAGAACGAATCGACAACAAACCCTCATCTTTTGGCAATTTACTGAAATAACTAGAAATTTATTTCCCGCAAACCGCGCAACTTTCATCATTATTCCACTTGGCAGAAATTTTTTCTCACACAGTTTCTCACACCGACATTGATTTTTTATGCGTGAGAATTAATAAGGGCGGGGAGCACAGGTTTCACCATTTTCCATGCTTTCGAGTCATGAGACGCACGCCATAAGTCATAATTTCTTTGCAGATTCAGCCATAATTCAGGGGTGGTATCGAATGCCCTGGATAGCCGTAATGCCATATCAGGCGTGACAGCTCCATGCTCATTGATGATTTTTGATAATGTTTTGCGCGAAACACCCAATATTGTAGCCATTTCCTGAATTGTGATGGATAAAGGTTTTAAATAATCTTCTTTTAAAATATTGCCGGGGTGTGTTGGTTGCCGTCTCATTGTTCCCATATGCCACCTCTTAATGGTAGTCGTCAGAGACTCTTGCAAAATAAGCAAAAGAGTGGTTCCAGTCATTTCGACCAAAGGGAGAAATCTAATAAAATCTAGCAATTAAAGATTCCTCACTGCGTTCGGAATGACACACAAGTTCATTTTGCAAGAGCCTCATCCTGATCTACGACATATGCGTCAGCCGGCATGTTCAGGCATAATGCCTTTCTTTGCGCCGGAATAGAAAAAGCTTTCCAGTCCCTTATGCTGGAACGATTTAATCCTGACAGATTGCAACCCTTCAGGCTACACAGTCAATGCCTGATGCTTAATGAAAAGCTCACCTGCACAAACCAGCACCGTGTGCAGTGGAAAGTCGCGGGTTTCAGCTCCCAAGGCAACCATCCTTAGTTTTTATTAGCTGAAAAGCTTGGTTTTGCTGGACATGGTGTGCGCTGTTCCCGGCAAATAAACTTTTCGCAGAACAGAGGAAAAACAGCCACCAATTCCGCCACCAGAATTATAGGGTTGAAATTAGGTATGATAGCCCCTTATTTATAGGCGACCCGTTGTACCCGCGCCTCGGCCTCAAGCTTTCGCGCTTCACGCGCTTCGTGATAGTACGCCGCTCCACGTTTCTCGGCTTCTTCTAATCGCATGCGATGGCGGGCAACGGCATCAGACAGCGCCCGGGCCGCGACTGCTGCATCGCTCTTGAGGGGATAGAGAACATCCATCCGGTACGTGGAATCTATGCCAAGAAACGACTGCAATCGAGATCGGAGGGGCTCACGCTCCCGAGCTTCCGTGTACGCCTTCCACGCCTGTTGTTGGGCATCCTTGACAGCTCGGAGCTCGCCACCGTAAATACTCTCGACTCGGCCTTTTTCCTCCCGCTGGGCCTTCTCAAGATGATACTGATACCACTGCTTTCGAGTTCGGCGCCGCCTCACGATTCGACCTCATAACGCCAAGGGTAACCTGCGGCGGCCACTGAACTTACCGCGACTAGCGCAACGCTGCTCCCCGCCGTCTGGTTGACCCAATTGTTAGATTATCGCATTTGATTTCTTTTCTTTTTTTCGTTTGGATACGACATATTTACCATTTGCAACAACAACGGTCCGGCGACCCAAAAAAGCCTGCTTGGCAAATGCAGCTCTTGCTTTGGAACACCTATTGCAGAATGACTTTCCCGTGTTGACATCATCTTCGCTCTTATACACATTTCCGCAATAGCTGCATATTGGTCGTAGTACCTGCATGGTTTATCTCCTTGTCAGATAAGCCTCAAGCTTTCGAGTTGCGTCTGCGCGTGATACCATTCCACCAGAACCTGCCAACCTACGTTCACGTCCGTATCCGTTCAGAGGTTTACTAACGGCTTCCCACTCATGTTTGCGCGGAGAAAGAACAGAGTGTATGACGGCTATCTCGCGATCACCCTTGACACGTGTCCATGTCGTTAGGTTTGACGAGTATTGACATGCCCAATTCGGTTGGATCGGTAGACTGCTGATGGCTGTTTGCATGCTTTCCGCACTTTGGTAGCGATCAATAGGATTATCTGTCATGCATTTTCTTATAAACGACCGCCACTGTTTAGGAATGTGCGGCAACCATCGGAGCTTAGAAGCATAGCTGCCAAGTCTGACTTCGTCACGGGGCAAAGGCAACGACTCATAAAAATCTTTACCAAGTAGGAGACGATAGGCGGTCATTCCAAACCCCCAGATGTCGCTTTTTTTACTAGTTTGCCCAGTCTGCCATACCTCATATGCAATGTGGTCAGAATATCCAGCCATTGACCCATAGCCCAACACAAGCCTATCTGTCACTAAGCCGAAGTCACCCAGTTTCGCTCTCCCATCTGTTCCAACCAGTATATTCATGGGTTTGAGGTCACGATGAAGTATTCCCCTGTTATGGATGCAACATAGGCCTGTTGCTGTGTCATTTAGATAGGTTCTAAGTGATGCAATATCAAGAGGACCTTGCTCATAGAATTCGCCCAATGATCCTTGACAAAGTTCCAGAGATAGATAGATCCTGTCTTCCTGCGCATCATGTACAACGTCAAAAACTCTCACCACTCTTTCGTGCTCAGCATTTTTAAGGTGCTGAGCTTCTGCGAGCAAGTCCATCTTCCTTTGTTGCCAATCAGAGTCAGGCTCACCTGCTTTTTTCTCCAATAACTTTACCGCAATATTACCTTGAACCGGATGTTCACATTCGTGAACTTTACCAAAGTTTCCACTACCGATCTCAGGGCCAAGCCGCAATGCTGAAATAGTTACCCTCACAAGTTCAACTCCTTTGGCTAAGTACTAATATTGCTGCCTCACGTCTTCCTTTTGTAAGTTCTCCTAACGCTTCTCTTGCCCAGAAGGAATCGTCTTGAACATATTCATCAACTTTGCGGTCACCGAATGTTCGACTGACAGTCCCCTTTTGCACCAAATTAGTTGTGGCTCCGCCAGCCACAGACGCAACGGAAATTACGCCACGAAGCTCGGCAGATTTGAGATGGGCAAGGGTTGGTTTGTTCTGACCAACAGCGCTTGCTTTAAGGACAACATTCTGTATGCCGTTGTTCGCAACATAATCTTTCACCCTTTCATACATTGCCGCGTATGCCTTTGCTTCATCTCCCGACTGCAATTTCCACGTGAATTGATTATTGAGCACGGCATTGTTGCTATCAATTGCCAGGTGTACTGCAGACAACTGCCCACCCGCCACGACGATACCTAACCATTGGTCTGCCATATTATTTTACTCCTCACATTGCTTTGTCAAAATCTAACGTCAAAATAACCTGCGCCGGCCAACGGCGCCGACTTCCCGATTGTCGCTTCCCCGGCGGTAGGTTAATTTTTTAGTTGGGCTTTTCCGTCGGGCTTGTAAAGTCATGTCTTGAAGCCGAGATCCGCCGAGTTCCCCCAGTCCGCGCCGAAGCTGATTTTTCTCTTCTTGAAGCCGATGTCCGCCGCGTTTCTGTTGTCCGAACTTTAAGCCGTCAGCTTTCTCTTCTTGTCGAAGCCAAAAACCGCCAACCTCCCCGTAGTCCAAGCCGAAGACGCCGTTTTTTCTCCTCGAAGCCGATGTCCGCCAAGTTCCCGGAGTCCGCGCCGAAGCCAAGTGTTTTACTTCAGTTTCGCCGAAGCCAGCAGTCCGCCGTGCTCCTGTTGTCCGAACTCGAAGTCGTCAGCTCCTCTTTTCTTGTCGAAGCCAAGATCCGCCAACTTCCTGTAGTCCAAGCCGAAGCCAATGTCCTCTTCTCAATGCCTTTATACCTTTTTGCGCATGTCCACGGCGGTGCTCAACGACCAGCCTCACCAGCGGCGGCCACTGAACTTTGATCGACACCAATTCCGGGCAATTCCGGGGACACCATACTTAATTGCAAGTCAACATGTTTCCCAATAGATCCCAACACTATCCCATTAAAGGCAACAATTCGCAAGGAAAATTGCAAAAATAAGACCCTGCCCAGCATGTGGGCAGACGGGCAGCATTGTGAATGCTAATGGATGTTGTCAATTCATCAATATGTGAATTGACAGAGCCTCTTGCAAAATGAACAGCTGTGATCTGCCCTCGTCATTCCGGCCCTCGCTTCCGCAAGGATAAACTCCAGCCGGAATCAAGCACGCGCAATGAATTCCGGGTCGCGCTGCGCTTGCCCGGAATGACGGAATGGGCAGAGCCGTCATTCTGCAAGAGGCTCGACAGCAATATTTTTTGAAATTTCGCCATGATGACGTACGAGCAGGCAAGAAAAAAATCTCACACGGATTCAGACACAGACAAAAAAAGGGGTTAACCCGATTCGAGTTAACCCCCTTGATTTTTTCTTGGCGCACCCGGCACGATTCGAACGTGCGACCTACGGATTCGTAGTCCGGCACTCTATCCAGCTGAGCTACGGGTGCTTTGTTTGAAGAAGTGATTTTTATACCTTATCTGAGCTGATTCATCAATACAATTTTTTCACCGCCAGCGGCGATTCCTCCAATTCATGTTCTTTCTCTGGCGGTGATGCGCTCGAACCTGTTATGATTGATGGCGTCGCAAAAACGAAAAGAATGTCCGCGCTGTTTCTCGAACGTGGAATAACATACAAAAAAGGTGCAAAAAATGAATAACATACGACTCTTTATGCTCACCCTCTCTCTCCTCCTCCTGTTGCCCCTGCAAATCTTCGGGCAATGCAGTGAAGGCGATTGCGCCAATGGGCAGGGAACCTTTACCTTTCCCGATGGCGTGAAATACACCGGCGCCTTTAAGGACAATCAACCGGATGGACAGGGCCACTATATAAAACCCGACGGGGTAAGATATGAAGGAGGGTTTAAAAAAGGCTTCCGGCACGGCCAGGGAACACTTACCCTGCCGAACGGCATCCAGTTTACCGGCACGTTCAACGCGGGAAAAATTAATGGGCAGGGCAAATATAGCGACCCGCGCACTGGCGAGGAATATGCGGGGAGCTTCAGCAACAGCCTGCCGGACGGCCAAGGCACCATGACCAAGCCGGACGGATACAAATATGCCGGGGCATGGCGGAAGGGGCAAAGACATGGCTATGGTGCGGAAACTCTTGCCGGGGGTGAAGAGCGCGCGGGTTATTGGCAGTCTGACCGGTACGTGGGCAAGGAGCAGCCGCAGGAGCCGTAAAGGAGATCCGGCGGGTGCAAAAGAATGGACCCCGGCCTTCGCCGGGGTGACGACTTATTACGATTTCACTCCTTACTTGAGGCTCTTGCAAAATAAGCAAAAGAGTGCCTCCTGTCATTTCGACCGAAGGGAGAAATCTAATAAAATCATGGCAATTAAAGATTCCTCACTGCGTTCGGAATGACACGCAAGTTCATTTTGCAAGAGCCTCTACTTGTTACAAATTTACCAGACGGAACGCAATCCCTGTTTTTTTCTGACCTGATCGAGCCGCCTTTCCAAATCCACCCGCCAGTCCGCATGGATGCGGGCCCCGGAAGGGCTGATCAGCTCCGGCAGACCATAGACCAGACGCTCGGCGGCGCGGCTGGCCTCGATGACCGCCTCAATGGAGCGCGCCCCGAACTTGTAGTTGGCAATCAGCAGACGCAAGAGCAGCCCCGAGGTTTTGCGGGCCGCCTTTTTCCAGTGGGTATCCATCTGATGGGCGATGATAAACGCCCTTTTCAGCAGAATGCGGCGCAGCTCGTCAAGCTCCTCGCCGGAGGCCGAGTCGCGCAGCAGCTCCTCGCGGATATCAATACCGTCGATATCAAGCACCACCCGCAGCCGGCTCATGAAATCGGGAATCTTCAGCGTTTTCGCCTGCTGCAATTCCTGGGGCGTGGATTTGCTCAGGATCTCCTCCATGGCCTGCCAGCTCGTCTTGACCCCGCCGGCAAAAACAAAGATGGCCCGGCCGATGTAATAGGGAATGCCATGCACATAGGTCACGCCGTCCTGCATGGAAGGCAGGAAATAACGGAGATAGCCGAATTCATAACCGCCATAGCGGCAATCGAATTCATCCCAGAAGGTTATCGGCACCTTGCCCTTGGCCACCGAGGCCCGGACCAGATCGATGGCCGAATTGATCTCATCCGGCTCGGCAAACTGGGTCAGGTTGAATTCAAAAAAATCAAAGGGATCCTGATCGAATTTTTTGCCGATGACCTTGGCCACCTCCTTGACGGCAAAGGATTTGCCCGAGCCGGGAGGGCCGAAGACCCCGATGCAGAGCGGCCGCTGAAAACTCTCCTTGGTGACATAGGAATCCATGACCGTCTGCAGGGTCAGCACCGGCCCGATTTCCGCCGGGTCCGTGGTGCGCAGATGGCCGACATGAAACATCCGTAATTGACTGAAGCCGCTTTTCCGGCTGACCTCTTCCTTCAGATAATGCAGAACCTCAAGAATCACATCCATATAGCCGGGCGGCACCGCGCCGGCAACCCGCAAACATTCATGGGAGGAATGGCAGCCGCTCTGGTCGAAAAAGGAGCGCAACGCCGCCATCTTGCCCCTGTTCCACTCCTGGGCGGAAACGAGCTCCAGACTCTTGTCGAATTCCGCCGAAAAGCCGGGCAACTCAATAAAAAACGGATCGTGACAGTCCAAAAACGAGCAGGGGGCGCCATCCGGGAAGGTGGCGGTGAAATCCAGGTTCGGCAGCTCCAGGGATTCATTGAAATAGTAGCCGTGCTCATAGAGCAGCTGCCAGTGCAGCAGGGCTCTTTTGGAAAAATCGCAGAAAAAACTGCGGCCGCTGACCAGTTCTCCCAGCCGGATATAATCCATGGCCAGCATGGAGGTGATCAGGGTGTCATAGGCAGGCACCGACCCCTTCTGGCGGGGAGAACTTTTTTCCGGCAGACTGCCCTCCCGGTGGCGGAAAAAGACGTTCTTGGGGCTGACATACAGAAGCCCATGGGGGAACATCTCGATCATGACATGGCAGCGGAAGCAGCCCCTGGCCCCATCCCAGATGCCCACCTCCGGGGAGCGCAGCGCGCGCAGGGCCATGGCGACAATGGATTCCCACACCACGGAGCTGTCCATTTCCATGCGGGTGGTTTCCAGGTCGGACAAACGGCCGAAGAGCACGAAATTCTCGCCGAAGTGTTTTGCCCACTCCAGCCAATGGGCCACGCTGATGCCCATGGCAATGACCCAGGCGGCGGGGTTCATCTCCCTGAGTTCCGCAGCGATATTGGGAGGACAGCCGCCGTCGTCGACCACCATGATGCCGTCATGGCCGCTCATCTTCTCCCTGTTTTCCCCGGTTATTTCCAGGGCCATTTCATCCGTGCCGCGACCGGCAAAGGGCAGAATCTGATGCACCATGAACCAGCCGTGATCCTTATCGATCTGCGGCCGCTGCCGCTTTCTGAAGATCTGAAAGATGTCCTTCTGCTCGCCGTAGGCCATGGTGGTGATCTGCGGGCTCAGATTGGCCGCGGTCAGGTAGGAGGCCAGCCAGGTGAGGGTCTGATCCAGCCGACCGTTTTCAATGGCCACCTTGCCGGCCAGCAGCTCCACAAAATCACCCGGATTATAGCCGTAGGCGGGCAGACTGCCCTCCTCTATCAGGCTGACCTCCTTAATCGGCAGGTTGCGGATCTTCACATTGGAGCCGAGAAAGAGTATTTTTTGCCTGTTATTTTCGTTATTCATTGTATCCGCTCCCCGCCTTTTCTTCTATCCGCACAACGCAACGATTAGCCACGAGAATGATTGTCAATCAAGAACTATCAAGCCGTCCGCGGACGGAAATGATCCCCCGTGCCTGGTGAGAAATCGCATCAAGCCCGTTTATCGCCTTGATCCGGAGATAGTTACCTCAATTTTGATTAAATTACAAAACAACAGCCCCGGACAAGTAAAATAATGACCTTTTCCGCCTCTCTTTTACCTTCACCTTGACGGTGTAGGAATACACGATGCCCAAAAAAAAATTACTGATCTTGCCGGGAGAACCAAAAATACCACAATTGACGGTTGCCATTAATGACGAGAGGACCAATATTTTAGATACTTATTCTTTTTTTATTGATAGAATTATGGCAACGAACTTTCTGAATGGGGGAAAACCATGAAATCTCGTCACCTCACAGACTTACCACACAAAGGATTACAGACAACACTCCTCCTGCTCGCGCTGTGCACGTTCCTTTCCTTCCTTGCCGCCTGCGCCACCGGCTCCTACGGCAGTCTGGATTTCAAGATCTCGGTGGAACAAATATTCGAGTCCGGCCAGGTGCTGGACAACCATACCTATTATTATATCGGTCCCGAGGCCGAACCGTATGCCATCATGGCCATAGACAACCAATTCCAGCTTACGCCCAGCCTGTGGAAAAAGATCGACCTCACCCCGGGGCAGCTGAAAAAATGGATGGACAGGATAGACAACAGATACCGCGATCGCAACAAGTACTTCGGGGCCGTGATCCTGGACCAGGATGGAAACAAAATCGGGCTGTGGTACTCATGGCTCACCTGGACACCGATCAGGCGGGGAGAAGGAAATCAGATCATCATTTACACCCCTGACACCACGAAAAATCTTAACGCCGGCGACAAAAGGTTTTTTTTCGGTCAATGATACCTGTTTTCCGGCCTCATGATCCGCGGAAAATTAATGGATAACTGGCTGCTGTCAGCAATACTTGCCATGTTTATTTATGGCTTCTGGGGGTTTTTCCCTAAAATTGCCGTCAGCTACATCTCCCCGCAGAGCGCTCTGGTATACGAGGTGATCGGGGCCATTCTGGTTGGCCTGATCACTCTTTTTTTCATCGATTTCCGGCTGGAACTCCAGCCTAAAGGGGTGCTATTTGCCATACTGACAGGCATCGCCGGCATGACGGGCACCCTCTTTTTTTTCGCGGCAGCCCAGAAGGGCAAAATTTCCGTGGTCGTCAGCCTGACCGCCCTTTACCCCCTTATCTCCGTTCTGCTGGCGGTGATCTTTTTGCGGGAACCTCTTACCGTGAAGGAGATCTGCGGCCTGATCCTGGCCTTCGGCGCCATTATGCTGCTGGTCGCCTGACGGGAGGCGCCGCGTAACAATGCGAGGAAGAAACCATGACATCAGAAAAAATCGTTCTTTTTGCCTTCCGGGGTGAACCACTGTGTTTCATCCATGTGCTGCTCAATGCCCTTGACCTCCATGACAGGGGGCTGGAGGGCAAAATCGTCATTGAGGGTGATGCGGTCAAGCTTGTGCCGTTAATGAGCAAAGAGGGACATTTCCTGGAACCCCTCTACCGGCAGGCGAAAGAGAAAGGACTCATTGTGGCCGCATGCAAGGCCTGTTCAGCCAAACTCAATGTCACGGAGGCGGTGCTGGAGGAAGGGCTGCCCCTGGTCGGCCACATAGCCGGCCATCCGGCCATGGGCAAATTTATCGAGCAAGGCTACCGGATCATTACCTTTTAATCAACGCCTTTTGGGGGAGAGAAGATATGCAACAAGAAGAACCGCGCAAGCAAAAACCTGATCCCGAGAGAATGGCCATCCTGCGTTCCCTGCCGCTTGAGATCAAACAGCAGATCACCGGGGAAGAGGCGCAGGCCTTCCTTTATAAGGAAGAACTGCCCGAATCCCTGCTGGAAAAGCTGAAGGATTACCTGGTGGAGGACAAGTAAAATACCACAAGCCCCCTTGCCTCAACTGGTGAGCATGCGGTAAATCTCCGGCACGCGCAGGGGAAGCTTCCGGACATCATCGATAAAGGTGTAATTGATTTCCCCCAGCATGTGGCCCATATAATCCTGGGCCTCGCGATCAATGGTGATGCAGAAGGGATGGATGCCCGCGGCCTTGGCCTCGATCAGGGCATGGCGGGTATCCTCGATGGCATACTCGCCCTTATAATCATCATAATCCTCCGGCTTGCCGTCCGTGAGGATGATAAGCAGCCGCACCTTAGCATCAACCTTGGCCAGCACCCCGGTAAAATGCCGGATGGGCGGCCCCATGCGGGTGTAGTCAATCGGGGCAATGGCGGCAATGCGTCCCCTGATCTCCTCGGAGTATGGCTCATCAAAGCCCTTGACATGATAGACCTCACTGCGGGTGCGCCGCATGCCGGAAAAACCGTATATGGCATAGCGGTCGCCCAGGGAATCAAGGGCCTCGCTTAACAGGACAAGCGATTCCTTCAGCGCCGTGCCCACCCACCCTTCGGTGGAAGATGACATATCCACCAGAAACAGGGCGGCAATATCCCTCTTATCCCGCAGCAAACGGATAAAAAGCCGCTCCGAGGGCACCATTCCGGCCCTGACGTCCGCATGAGCCTCAATAAGGGCGTCAAGATCCACATCATCCCCGTCCCTCTGCCGGCCGACAAAGAGATGCTGGGTGCGCATCATCTCAAATTGCCGTTTGAGCTGCATAATCTGACCACGGTATTTTTCCAGGGTGCTGCTGACAAAGGTCCCCTTGACCGGATGAACTTTTTTCAGGATGAGACGGCACCAGTCCTGACGGAAGCCCTGGCGGCGGAAATCCCATTCATTATAGAGCAGCTCGCCCTGCAGCGGCTGCCCGTCGTCCTGCCGAGGTCCCTTTATCCGGCCCGAGGTCCGGCCTCCCGCCTTCTGGCTGGCGCTGGAAATATAAAAAGAAGGCAGCCCCCCGAGATCCTCTTCGATTTCCCTGGCTAATTCCCGCAACTCTTCCGGCAGGGCAATCCGCTCATCATCAAGACAGATAAAACGCGGCTCCGCCGTTTGGGGGAATTCCGCTTCGTTTTTTCCCGCCTTGGCAGGCGGCAGGGGCGAGATAGTGGCGCCCTTTTCCACCACATTGGCGGCGGGCGGTTGCGGCTCTTCCTCCTCGCTTTCAGTGCTGTCCGGGGCAGAGGCCGGCGGCAAGATCGCGGCCAGGGCCTCGATAAATTTTTGCCTGGCGTTTGCCCGTCTGGCCAGGCGGGCGCCATGCGCTTCCCGGGGCCGGAATTCTCCCTGAAAAAGCAGGGGCGGCAACGGAGCGTATGACTGGTCATCAGCAGAGCAGAAACGATACCAATCGGCCGCAGCCGCAAGCAGGTCCGCGCTGCTTGCCTCATTCCGCCGCGCGGCTGCCAGAATTTCGGCCAGATGGCCATCGATGTTGATTGTCCGGTCATCACCCAGATAGCCGAGCAGCCAATGTCTGGCCTGCTCAAAAAGATAATTGACGCCGGAGAGGGTCTGAAAATCCGGACGGCTTACCCGCAAAAGGGCAAAAAACGGCCGCAGGTCCCGCATCAGACCGGGAAATTCCGCCTGCAGAAAACCGGAGACGCGCACCGTCTGCAACAGATGGTACATATCCTGGGCCAGCGCTTGGTTCCCGAAGGAGCGGAAGTAGCGCTCCAGCGCATCATCGCCTTCGGCTTCCTTGCCCGGCAACGAGAGTGCCCCATGTTTCTGGCAGTAGAGATCCCGGCTGATGAATCCCCACTGGTAGGTGGCAAGCAGTTTATAGACCTGAAAATTTTCGCTGTTATCCTGGTAAAATGATATCTCGCGAGGCAGAAAAATGGTTGCGGTATCCGTCGCGACAATTGGCGCGGCCTCAATCTGCAAACCGCGGCCGGAAATGCCCCGGACATAGTGGGCAAGCTTGCCCCGGGCTGCCGCAAAGAGCAGCCCGCTCTCCCCGCGGAGCCGGCAGAGAAAATTATTTTCAACATCAGACATATAGTGCCGCGCCGCCTGCAGACCGCCGGCCTCATAGGCAGCCAATATCCCCTTCACCCACTCAGGCAACTGCTTTTCTTCCAGACAGTCGAGCCCCTGCCGCAGCTGGCCGATAAAGGCGAAACAGAGCGAGTGGCTCACCGGCCAGATGATGGCAATCTGCTCAAGCACTGCCTGCCTGAGCCGCGGGTCATAGACAGTCAGCTGTTCAATCAGCTCCTCGCGTTCCCACTCGTTCAGCTGACTGTCCGGAATGATATGCCGCAGGCTTGCGGCTGTCGTTTTTTCCATGCCGTCTTCCTCATAGCACAGAGCTGATCATTTCATCGATTGCCCCAACCAGCTCATCATCGTCGGTCAAGGCCTGGGTGATGGTGACATGGCAAGCATCCCGCGGGAGAATCCCCTCTCTAACCAGCAACCCGGCATGAACCAGCAGCCGGGTGCTGGCCCCCTCCTGCAGACCGGCGTCCTTGAGTCCCCTGGTCATGGCCGCAATCCGCACCAGGGACCGGGCCAGCTGCTCGTCAATCCCGGCCTCATGGCAGACAATTTTTTCCTCAAGCCCGGGATCCGGATAGTTGAGTTCAAGCGCGACGAATCTTTGCCGGGTGGACTGCTTCATGTCTTTCAAAACAGACTGGTAGCCGGGGTTATAGGAAACGGCCAGCATGAACTCCTTGGGGGCGGTCAGCAGCTCGCCTCTTTTCTCGATGGCCAGCTGGCGTCTGTCGTCCGCCAGGGGATGGATAACCACGGTCGTGTCTTTTCTCGCCTCCACCACCTCGTCAAGATAGCAGATGGCGCCATGCCGGACCGCCAGCGTCATGGGCCCGTCAACCCAGAAGGTCTCCCCCCCTCTGATCAGATAGCGTCCCACCAGATCGCTGGTCGACAGGTCATCATGGCAGGACACCGTAATCAACGGCCGCTTCAGGGTCCAGGCCAGGAACTGCATGAAACGGCTCTTGCCGCTGCCGGTAGGCCCTTTGAGCAGCAGGGGCAGCCCGTTGGCATATGCGGCCAGCGCGACCGGTAATTCATTTTTCTGGGGCAGATAAAAGGGTTTTTCCGCAATGAAATGTTCTTCTATTTTTTGGCTGTGTGTCACCATGAGAGCTCCTTGTCGTTAATTTCTTTTTCTCTTTTAAACAAAAAGGTAATACCGGCTCATCATATTTGCAAACAGCAATCATTCCTACAAAATCTCATTGCCCGTTCCCAGGAAAAAAATTTACAGTCCTGACCTCAAAAACTCCTTTATGCCCGATTCCCTGCCAAACATAGAGCGCAAACAGTCTTCTTTCGAGACACACCAAGAGGTCCAGGCGATGATTATTTTCTCTTTTTTTTACTTGACACGAACTCTCCTTTTTGCTTCCTCGCCGGGCGCAAAAAAAGCCCAAAAAAATCTTGATGAAGTCTTGGGCATTTAGAAAAAAAGCGAGATTTAAGCAGGAATGAAGAGCAATGAAGAGAAAAAGTTGCGATTCAGGAATCAATTAAATGCTGCGGCCAAACAGCGGAAAGCCAATTAGCCCCCGGATTATATACGCTTTTCGGCAAGCAGCCAAAACCCGCGCTAAAATGTATTGTTAAGGCGGCCCCCCCTTCTGCTCCTTGCCTGGCAAGGGTATAAATACTGTTGATAACTTTAGCTTTTTTTATCGAAAATCGGCCATAATTGTCTTTGACAGTCAGCGGCTTTTCTTAATAAAAGCAAACAGAATTTTAACGGACCCTTAATTTTATCTGATTGATTATCCTTTTTAACTATTGCAAATACATCTCTTCCGGGAACATCTATGCTTTGGCGAAAGATTACAGAAATTTTAGCGGAAAAACTCCCAGAAAGCGCATATTCGCTCTGGATCACCCCATTATCTGGAAAAGTAAAGGATAATTTGACGCTTGAAATCATCTGCCCGGATACTTTTTTCCGTTCCTGGGTGACGGAAAAATATCTGAGTACAATCCAGGAAGCCTTGCATACCCTGGGACGCAGCGAAGTGCGGCCAACCTTCCGGGCAACCACGGCTGAACCAGGCAAGTCGCTGGCGCTTGCAGCTCCAACCGTGGAGCCCGTGCGGCTGCCGGACATGCCAAGGGTAAAGTCATCAATCAGAACCCTGCATCCCCGTTTCACCTTTGATGAATTCATCATCGGCAATTGCAATATCATGGCCCACTCAGCCTGCACCGACATTGCCATGAACGATTCATCCGTTGGCCGTTGCGTCTATCTGAAGGCGGGAACTGGTCTTGGCAAAAGCCACCTGACCCACGCGGTGGCCCATCACATCATTGAGCACCGGCCATCCGCCCGGCTCAACTACCTCACCGCCCAGCAACTGACGGCTGAAATGGTCAAAAACATTAAGAACAACACCATGAACCATTTTAAAAACAAGTACCACAAGGAGTGCGATGTCCTGCTCATTGAGGACGTGCACACCCTGGCCGGCCGCCTGAAAACCCAGGCGGAACTGTCCGAGGCGCTTGACATTCTTCTTGAAACCGGAAAAAAAATTATCTTCACCAGCTCCATGGCCCCCCGGGAGATTCCTGATATCGACGCCGCCATCCGCTCAAGGCTTTCTTCCGGACTCATTACCACCATCAATCCGCCCAGCATGGACACGCGGATAAAAATAATCCGCCGGAAAGCGGACGTCAATTCTCTCTATTTAAACGAGGAACAGATTATCTACCTTGCCGAAAACATCAAGGGGGATATCCGCCAGGTGGAAAGCACCATCGTCAGCCTCAAGGCCCAGGTCTCGCTCATGAAAACGCCGCCTGATTTCACCATGATCAAGGAAACGCTGACGAATATCGTCGGCAACAACCGGCAGCTTTCCCCTGTTGTGATCAGGGACTTTATTGCCGGCCAGTTCAAGGTTGACGTGGCGGAACTGAGTTCGAAATCCCGCAAGCAGTCCCTGGCCTTCCCCAGACAACTCGCCATGTATCTCTCCCGCAAATACACCGAGCTGCCCCTTGCCGATATCGGCAAGGTCTTTAACCGGGATCACTCCACCGTGGTACATTCAATCAGGGTTATCACCGATAAGAGGACGAGAAATACCAGTATCCGCCGTCAGGTGGAATTTCTGGAAGAGAAGCTTGAGAAAAATTTATTGTAATTACCCAGGGAAATAGGCTGAAGGCTGTAGACTGAAGTAAAAGCGCCTAAAATTATGTAATACGACAGTACCGACAGTCCTATAGCCTTCAGTCTACAGTCTACAGTCTAAACAGCTGGATAGTTACAATTTATTGTAACGAATCAGAAGTAAACCGGTTTCACCGGGGCGACAGCCTCTGCCCCTCTGCCGCCTGCGCTGATGGCCTCCGCCGCTTTGCGGGCGGACTTCACCATATCATTGATGCCGACGCCGTCCCAGCCGAACCCGCAGATATAGAGCCCCTTGTTCTCCTGCTCAAGGGCGGCGCGGTAGTCGAGCATTTTCAGGTGCTCCATCTCAAGCTGGGGGATGGCGCTTGCGGGCCGCAGCACCTGACTGAAGAGCGGCCGCTCCGGCAGGTCAATCAGTTGCCTGATGTCCCGGCAAACCGAAGAAATGATCTCCTCATCAGACAGCTCAAGCCTCTCCGGGTGCCGGCGGCCTCCCACCAGGGCCTCCAGCAGCACCTGGCCTTGCGGCGCCCTGTTGGGAAACATGTGCGAGGAAAACAACGCCCCCAGGGTAAAGCGCTTCTCGCATTCAGGGGCCAGATAGCCGAAACCGTGGGGCACCTTGGCGGCGCCATCATAGCCAAGCACCACATTACAGATTCTTGACACCGGTATTTCGGCAAGCGGCGGGGTTTTCAAGGGTGACAGGAGCCGCAGGCCGCTGTTTACCGGCAGGGCCAGGACGATGCTTCTGGCGGCAAACCTTCCCTGGCGGGTCTCAAGCCGCCAGCAATCCTGCCCCCGGCCGACCGAGGTGACCCCCGCATCGAATATGATATTTTTCCCCTGCCCCAGCACCTCGATTAGCCGTTCAAGCCCTTGGGCAAAGTTGTTCATGGCCGGCAGCTTCCCGGCACTTGTGATTTTCTTCTCCTTCATCTTTTTGAGCAAAGCCCGGATGACGGAACCATGCTCACGTTCAAGAGCCCGCAGACCGGGCATGACCGCATCAATGCTGAGCCGGTTGAAATCACCGGAAAAACTGCCGGTTACCGCCGCATCAACCAGGGGCAGCACACTTTGGCCAAATCGTCTGCCGGCCCATTGGCCAAGGGTCTGATCCTTTGTCTCCGGCTTGATCCACAGGTCCCCCAGCACCCTGAGCTTGCCCCAGAAAGGCAAAAGCGGGGTGAACAGAATTTTTCCCGGTTTCTGCGGAATCTGCACCAGCCTGCCCCGGTGGCAGACATAACGGTGGAAATCCCCTAAGGGCGCCTGCTGGGCCTCGGCATACAGTCCCGTATCCTCCAGAATCTCCCTGCTTTCAACCGCATTATCCAGAAAGCCGTGGGGGCCCCATTCAGCCACAAAGCCGTTTTTATGGAATGACTGGATGGCTCCGCCGGCGCGTCCGCTTTCCTCAAGAAGCACGACGTCACAGGCAGGAGCAAATTTTTGCGCAAAATGGGCAGCGGCAAGGCCGGAAATGCCGGCCCCGATAATGACGACATCATAGACTTTTTCCATAATGAAAAATTCCTGTTCATAGGGTAAAAGGATTACTCATGAATACTTCCGAGGTAAAGAAAACATTACTTATCTGCTTTTCCTTAAGCGGCCAGACAAGCAACCTGCTGGCCAGACTGGCCAATGGTCTGGAATCAGCCGGGATATCGGTGACCACGGAGAGATTGCGGCCCCTAAAGCCTTTACGGTTTCCGTTCGGATCAATCAGGGCCACGGTGATAATGATGCTGGTGACCTTCTTCCGCAGCCGCATGCCCATTGCCCCCTTATCAGACAGGTGCCGGGACGGATATGACCTCATCATTCTCGCCGGCCCCACCTGGTCCTATCACCCAAGCGGACCGGTGCTGGCCCTTCTTGACCGGGACGGCAGCACTCTTTTTGCCAATCAGGCGGTTATTCCACTCATCTCCTGCCGGGGATACTGGCGCATGCACTGGTACGGCTTGCGATCGCTGCTGCAAAAAAACGGCGCCTCGGTGGCCAACCGCATTGTCTTTACCCATGCCGCCAGGGAACCGTGGCGCACCCTGGGGGTCTTCCTGAAGCTTGCCGGAAAATCGCCGGAAAGATCGAAATTTATCGGCAGATATTACCCCAGGTACGGCCACGAGAAAAAACAACTGGAAGAGGCCTATCGTTTTGGCGCCATGCTTGGCCGCACCCTGGCAGAGGGAAAGGATCTCTCAGCCCTGAACTTCCAGACCCCCGTGGCAATTATCCGCGGCATCGGCAATTGAAATCGGGGCCTCCCTCAAAAAAACAAGCGGCACGTCATCAGAATTCAATGCCTTTCCGCGCCTTCACCCCGGCCGAGTAAGGATGCTTGATCATCTTCACCTCGGAAACCAGATCAGCCTCCTCTACCAGTTTATTGCCGGCATCACGGCCGGTGATAACCAGATGCAACCCCGCGGGCCGAGACCTGATCAGCTCAATAACCTGCGCCTCATCCACCATGCCATAGCTGACCAGATAGGTCAGCTCATCGAGCACCACCATGTCAAAATGATCGCTCATGATTTTCTCCCTGGCAAAAGCAAAAGCATCCCTGGCGACCCGAATCAGCTTCTCCTTGTCCTGCTGCTGCCAGGTAAAGCCGCTGCCCTTGACGTGAAATTCGACCTTGTCGGCCAGAGCCGCAAAAGCCCTGGCCTCACCTGTCCGAGCATGCCCCTTGATAAACTGGACAATGCACACCCGCAATCCCTGGCCTGCCGCGCGCAAGGCCTGGCCGAAGGCGGCCGTCGATTTCCCCTTGCCATCACCGGTGAACAGCAGCACCAGACCTTTTTTTTTCTCATGCACTTCTGTTTTCATGATCAATCACGCGGTGGCGAGACGAATTTTTCCAATTGCTTACCATAATATTCACTATTTTCCGGATCAAGGTTCATCGCCTTTTTTTCAACCTGCCGGGCCTTCTCAATAAAACCATTCTGCCAGTATGCCTGAGCCAGGGTGTCCAGAATATAGCCTGCCTGTTTCAATTCAGCGGCTCTTCTTGCCAGCATGAGCGCCCTCTGTGCATCAGCAACCTTGGCATCCTTGGCTGTCAGCAGAACCCAGGCGAGATTATTTAAAATCTCAGAGGAGTCCGGGGCAAGAAGCAGGGCCTTTTCATAGGAGGCAACCGCTTCGGCATAAAGGCTTCTCCCCAGTTGCAGATCGCCAAGCAACTGAAGCCAGAGGGGGTTAAACGGCTGCTCGTTTATTTTTTCCCCATAGAGCTTGGCCAGATGATCAAGGGGAGCGCGCTGCAGGAGATCATCCGGCATCTTCCAGAGAGCAGCGCCCGTGCCGATCAGAACAAAAAAATAGAGCAGCAGCGCCACATGGACTTTGCGGTGGTGCCGGTTGATGCGGGAATGATCACGCTCGCACTGGTTGAGAAAATTAACCCGCTGGGCAATGCCGAAATGATGCCAGCTCGGCAGATCCCTGATATTGCCGCTGAGCCAGGCCACCTTTTCCAGGGCATCCACAATGCCCTGGCCGCTGCCCAGACTGGTAAGGGCATGCAGATCGGCCTGCCGCTCAAAATTTCGCATGAAAAAGCCGAAAATAAAGCGAAAATAGAAAATAAGCAAGGCCAGCAGGGCAAAGGTACTGACAAATATCAGGACCGCATCCGTTTTTTTCCCCAGCAACCCGCTTAATTGGTAAAAATAGTCTGATTTCAACAAAACATACATGAAAAGATAGGAGCCGAGTTGGGCAATGAGACTAAATCCCAGCAAAAGAAACATATAGAGCTGGAGATGATGATGTTTGACATGGCCGATTTCATGGGCCATGACCGCGTCAACCTCCTCAACGGTCAGATTTCTCAGCAGGGCCGGGGTGAAGAGCAGATAGCGGAAGCGTTTGATGAGACCCATTACTCCGGCAGTCAAAACCTGGCCCTCAAACAGAGGCCAGATCATGATATCCGCATAGCGCAGACCATGCCCCCGGCAGAAGTCCTCGATATGACTGCGCACCAACCCCTGCTGCATGGGCCTGCACCCCCAGAGCCGGGTGACGATCTCCGGAAAGGCCACGGCCAGCACAATGAAAAAGAAGAGAAAAAAAAGCGGCTCTCCCCAGGATGACTGCAAAAATCCCTTCAGCCCGGGAAAGGGCAGCAGAAGCAGGATATCGGCCAGCAAGGAAAGCAGCAGCCATGGGAGGATGATGGGAATATTGTTTCTTAAATTATTTTTGATAAAACCGACAGCCGAGTACCTCCTGCCGAAGGCCAGGGCATAGCTCTTTCTGGCCCCGGCCCAGACCAGAGAGAGATAGAGAAAAAAAAGCATGAGCCCGGCGAGGCTGACCAGAACAGGCAGCACGCCCGCTCCCGGCAACAAGGCAAAATAATATTGACAGTCAAGAAAATAGACGTCAATGGCCACCCAGATGATAGCCAGGATGGAAAGTCTCTGTTCCGCCGCGAAATAATCCGGGACATGTATGGCCCGGCTGCCGGCATAGGAGAATCTTACCAGCAGAAAAAACAACAATCCCTTCAGCAGGAAAAGCAGGGCGGCAAAACCAGCCCCAATCTGGGGAGCATCAGGGACACCGTTGGTTGTAAGGACAAAAATGACAACGATGAGATATATGAGGTTGTTATATATCACTATCTTTCCGGCTGAATCGGAAGCTGGACTGCCTGGCGTTATGACGGCGGAAATCCGCCAGAAGCACTTCCAGCTGAAGGGGGGTCATGAGCTTTTGCCTGACAAAAAACTCGCCGATTTTTTTATGCTGGCGCTGCTGTTCGGCAAGGAGGGCATGGAGCTGGGTCCGCGACAGCAATCCCTGCCGTACGGCCTGCTGGCCAAAGGGCAGGGAAGAGCTGTGACTGCCCGTCAAGACGAGGAAAGTATCCTCCCTGCTCAGCCAGCCGCGCGCTCTGGCGATTTCTCCGAGCCGCGGCCTCTGGGTCCGTTGCCACATTACCGCCTTGACAATACTCTGCCAGCTGACCTGACCGGCATAATAGAGATAGTGGCCAAAAAGCATCGTCCTGGCAGGAACAGGGCCGCGATGGCGGCCGGGCTGACAGGGAGCTTTTTGTCCGGCGTCACCGCGGGCAAACGGGCCGGCACGATATTTTTTTTGCCAGTCCCGTGAGTCCGGAGGACAATCAGGCCGGGATTCGGCTTTCCGCCCCCATTGCTGCCTGGATGGGGCCGGATTGCGCTTGACCGTAAAGGCGGATGGTGCGGGAGGAAGTGGACAGAGCCCGGGAAACCGGAACCCCTTATCCCTGGCCTGGAGATATTGCAGCAATTTTTCATAGGCCTGCCGCACGTCATGAAACAGTCGGGTATTTCTTTTTTTTGTCAGCTCATCCTTGCCGATCAACCGGTCCGGGTGGATCTCCATGGCCTTTCTGCGAAAAGCGCTCTTCACCCCGGCAGGTTGAATATATTCAAGAAATTCACGGGAAACTGTCAGCTCGGCACCAAAGATAATCCGACAGGCGTGGTACAGCTCTTGCTCAGCAGCGACTCCAGGCATGCACATCATCTCCGCGTCAGGTTAATTATTGCCATCCCACATTAAAGCACTACTACAAAATAGATACCATACAACATGCTCAACCTAAACGTTTTTTTTCACAAGAACGTTATGCAGTGGGCCAGAAATAAGGGAGACAATCATGGGGTATCAATATAAACTTCTATCAGCTCCGCCTCTTCCCTGCTCAGCACAAGATTCATGCCGCCGATGCGCAACTGTATTGCCCCGCCCAGCGGGGCCTTATTCACCACACTGACGGTTACGGAAGGAATGATACCAAGATCCAGGAGGCGCTGCCGGTCTGCCCCGCGGGCATGGTGCTTTTTGACGCATACACTCTTCCCCGGACTGATCTCACTGAGCGCCTGACACTTTTTGCCGCAACCGTGTTTGCCGCAATGGGTACCGGGGGAACATTTTTTTTTCCTTGTCCACCAAAACCTCATCAGAAAGCCTTCAACCCCGCAGCTTCTCTTTAGGAGAATGGCGCCTTTTTTTAATTTTTGCCCGACGCCCTGTCAAGCAAAAAGGCAAAGAGGCGCGCGCGCAGGCAAACCCACTTTCCCCTCTAACCATACACGTTCACCTTTCCCCCCTTCAGCTGCTCCAGGGCTCTGGCCTTCGCCCGGTTGCCGATGTCTTGCCGGACGTTTTGCGCGCGGTCGGCAAGATCATGCAGATTGTTCCGCGCAATTTTCCGGCTCTGTTCCGGCTGGGGAAAGGTGGTAAAATGCGCGGCCGTCAAGCTGATATAATCAATTTTGAAATTTTCTTTCATGTCTTCTTCCCGCCGGTGGCGGAAATGGCGTTTTTCCCTGACTGCCTTCAGGATATCCAGCCCTGCAGGGCATCAACAATCTTCTGGGCCTGGTCCTTACTGGAGATATTAAATTTACCCTGGGCCTGATAGGCGCCCTGCAGCTTACGATATCTGCGGATGGTGTAGCGATCAAGGCCATAGTCATTGGCTTTACTGTCCCACTGCTGGTAGCGGAAAATAATGGTCGCCCATGCCCCTTTGGACAAAATTACCTTGTCGATCTCCTTAACGATCTGCACCCCATCTTCTTCATAATTAATCGAGATATCTTCAACATTGTCTGCCATGGTCCGTGTCCTGTTGTCATTGCTTGAGTTATGCCGCCTTTCCCGCCCGGCAAAAAAACCAGGCCCCGGCAAAAAGGATGAACCCGTAATAAGCCGGCGAAAGCGCCAAGATGACTAAGTAATAAAGTTTGATATACAAGGCCTAGTGTATTTTTGCGAGTGAGGCTATACCCGCGGGATGCCGAACGTACAAGAATGCACTGCAACGCGATAGATCGAACTTTTTACAACGCCATCAAAAAGTGTTCCTGGCTCTATCTTAGCAGTCAGATCAAAAAAAAAAATTATTATTTTCCTCCCGCCGCCTCTTTTGCCAACATCGGATCACCGCCAGAGCCAAAGACCAGCCAGTCCAGCCGCCCATTATCACCACGGCAGCCCAGGCAGCCTACCGCTTCTTCCCTGGCGAATACCATATGAGGCTCGGCAGTATGACATAAAATCAATTTGCCGTCATTTCGCAAGAGACTCAACAGAGTTTACATTTATTAGCACATGCGTTAACAGTTAACACACACCCACAACCGAACAAAGAACCCCTTGGAATTACAGACAAATGGAGCGCGCACTCTGATGCTTGATCTGCTGGCAGGTGAAAATAGTTACAAAATCTTCGAAACAATGACTGAGGGGCTGATGCTTATCGCCCCATCGGGCAAAATTCTTTACGTCAATAAGGCGATGGAAAACCTGTTGCTTTATGAGGGGCGCGAGCTCATCGGCAGAAGCTGCGACATCCTGGAATGCGACAGCTGCTCCGTCCTCAAAAAACGGGGCAAGGGCAAATACTGCACCCTGTTCCGGCAGGGGGAAGTCAGAAACCTGAAATGCATCCTCCGCCGCAAGGATGGTTCTCCGGCCACCGTTCTCAAAAACGCCACAATACTGAAGGATGAAAACGGCGCCGTGGTTGGCGCGGTTGAGAATCTGACCGACCTGAGCTCCCTGGAAGAAAAGGACCGCGTCATCAATTTCCTGAAGCGCCATCTGCATTATGAGGACGGCTTCCAGGGCATGATCGGCAGCTCTGAGGTAATGCGCAACATATTTGACCTGACAAATAGCGCATCTCGCTCGGATGCCCCGGTTATTATCTACGGAGAGAGCGGCACGGGCAAAGAACTGGTCGCTTCCGCCCTGCACCGGCTTGGCGCCAGACATGACGGCCCCTATGTGAAAGTCAACTGCGCGGCCTTAAATGAAAACCTGCTGGAAAGCGAACTGTTCGGCTGCGCCAAAAGCGCTTTTACCGGGGCGGACGCCCTGCGCTCCGGGCGTATCGAGGCGGCAAACGGCGGGGACCTTTTTCTTGACGAGATCAGCGACATACCCCACAATTTGCAGACGAAGCTGCTGCGGGTGCTTCAGGAACATAAAATCGAGCGGGTCGGCGATCATCAGCCAATCCCCATTAACGCCCGCATCATATCGGCAACCAACAAAGACCTGCCGAAACTTATCCGCGAAGGTCATTTCCGTGAAGACCTCTATTACCGCATCGGGGTCATCCCCATCTACCTCCCGCCGCTCCGGGAACGAAAAGAGGACATTCCCGCCCTGACCGAGGCCTTCATTGAACGCATCAGCCATAAAACCGGCAAAAAGATCCACGGCGCCAGCCGCGAGACCCTGGAACTCCTTTGTCAATACAACTGGCCGGGCAATATACGGGAACTGATCAATGCCATGGAATACTCTTTTGTCCTCTGCCCGGGCGATGAAATTTTACCCCGGCACCTGCCCCCGCATTTTGCCGCCCAGACAAAGATGTTAAACATTCCGCTGATCAAGTCCCAGCTAAACAAAGCGGAAGACGAACGACAGCGTTTGTTGAAGGCCTTGCGATCGGCAAAAGGCAATAAATCCGAAGCGGCCCGCATTTTGGGGGTCAGCAGGGTGACTTTATGGAAAAATCTGAAGAAACACCAGATCGAAGTGAACAGAAATATCCAGGAATAGTCTAGCGCCCTCTTGCTCAAAGCCCTCCCGCTCGGCTGCGGGACCATTCCGGGCAATGACAAAAAAAATTCCCTTTTTTTTATAAAAAATGTATAATAATACCTTTTTTTCAACAGATTCATAAACTACAGGGCTCCCCATGCAGCAATGCCCAAAATCTGACATTGAGACCAGCCATAAACGGTTTGTAAAAAAGGACAGAAACATGTCTTGCGAAGAGACCTCACCGCGTCCCCGCGAAGAGTGCGGAATCTGTGGCATTTACGGCCACCCTGACTCTGCGAAGTTAACCTATTTCGGTCTTTATGCCCTGCAGCACCGGGGACAGGAAAGCGCCGGCATAGTCGCCACGGACGGCAGCCAGGTCCTTGAACACAAGGCCATGGGTCTCGTATCCGAAGTTTTCAGCGAAAAGGATCTGCAGCGCTTGCAAGGCCATATCGCCGTTGGCCATGTGCGCTACTCCACCACGGGCGCCTCAACTATTATCAATGCCCAGCCCTTTATCGCCCGCCATCGCGATCAATTTTTCGCCGTGGCCCACAACGGCAATCTGGTCAACATCAGGCAACTGCGCGACGATCTTGAAAAAAAAGGCTCCATCTTCCAGTCCACCATGGACAGCGAGGTGGTTGTTCATCTGCTGGCCGCCGCCAGCCATCTCTCCTTCAAAGAGGCCCTTACCGAGACCTTCAGGCAGATCAAGGGCGCTTATTCCATTCTTCTCCTGCACCAGGACCAGCTGGGGGCCGTTCGTGACCCGAACGGCTTCAGGCCGCTCTGTCTCGGCAAAACACCCAACGGCGCCTACGTGGTGGCCTCCGAAACCTGCGCACTCGATCTGATCGAGGCCAACTACATCCGGGATATTGAGCCGGGAGAGGCGCTCATAATCGGCAAAAACGGGCTCGAATCGTTCTTTCCCCAGGAAAAACGCTCGCCCAGCTTCTGTATTTTCGAGCATGTCTATTTTGCCCGGCCGGACAGTGATATTTTCGGCATTAATGTCTACTCCTGCCGCAAGAGAATGGGAGAGATCCTGGCCCGGGAATGCCGGGTTGAGGCGGATTTTGTCATGCCCTTTCCCGATTCGGGCAACTATGCGGCCATCGGCTTTTCCCAGGCCTCCGGCATTCCGCTTGAGATGGGTGTCATCCGCAACCACTATGTCGGCCGCACCTTTATCCAGCCGTCGCAATCCATGCGCGATTTCTCGGTGCGGGTCAAGCTGAATCCGGTCCGTTCATTTCTCAAAGGGAAACGGGTCGTCATCATTGAGGATTCCATTATCCGCGGCACCACCGGCCGCAGCCGTATCCGCTCCCTGCGCGAGTCGGGAGTCAAAGAAGTGCATATGCTCATCAGCTGTCCGCCGACCCGTTATCCGTGCTATTACGGCATTGACTTTCCCTCCCAGACCCAGTTGATTGCCGCCAACAAAACCATTAATGAAATACGGGATTTTCTCCATCTTGACACCCTGCACTACCTGAGCCTGGAAGGGCTGGTGGAAGCAACCGGGATGCCAGCCGCCTCGTTCTGCCTGGCCTGTTTTAATAATACCTATCCGGTGGAGCCCGATACCGGCTTTCACAAGCTGTCCCTCGGCAAATGCTGAGCCCAGCAGGCACTCATCATGTCCATTGATCTCGCCAAGGAAGTTTTACAGATTGAGGCCCAGGGGATCCAGGCCCTGATCGAGCAGCTCGACGCCGGTTTTGACAAGGCGGTGGCCCTCATCATGAACTGCCCCAGCCGGGTCATTATTACCGGCATCGGCAAATCCGGCATCATCGGCCAGAAAATTTCCGCCACCTTCAACAGCACGGGCACCCCCTCCTTTTTTCTGCATCCGGTGGAGGCCATGCATGGTGATCTGGGCATTGTTGACCATAATGACGTAGTGCTCGCCCTTTCTTACAGCGGCGAAACAACGGAATTGAACATGCTGCTGCCGACCTTGAAAAAACGCGGGGTAAAGACCATCGCCATGACCGGCAACCGCAACTCCACCCTGGCGTCCTTTGCCGATGTGGTGCTGTCGGCCAAGGTGCCGAAAGAGGCCTGCCCCTTGGGGCTTGCCCCCACGGCCAGCACCACGGCCGCCTTGGCGCTCGGTGACGCCCTGGCCGTCGTGCTGATTGAAAAAAAGAAATTCGCGGCCAGTGATTTCCGCAAGAACCATCCGGGCGGCAGCCTGGGAGAGAGGCTTAAAATCAAGGTCCAGGAAGTCATGATTACCGGACCGCTCATGCCTGTTGCCTCCCTCAACTCTTCCCTGCGGGCGGCAATCAGCATCCTGAACGAAAAAAACCTGGGCGCGGTTCTCATTACCGATGACGAAAGGAAACTCCGCGGCATCATTACGGACGGGGATCTGCGCCGGCAGATCAGCATGCCCGCGCCCGTCGACCTGGACCGCATGCAGGCCAAGGATATCATGACCCCCTCGCCCAAAACCATAGAAGAGGACCTGCTGGCCGCTGACGCGTTAAGCATCATGCAGCGTCATGAGGTGACCATACTCCCTGTGCAAAACAAGGCGGGCCAGCTGTCGGGCATGCTGCACCTGCACGACCTGCTCGGCAAGGGGGAATTCCGCCTCCTGGTCTGAGAGTTCGGGAGGGGAACGCACCCTTGCGCCAGTAGAAATACCCACAAAAGCAACAGGTTATTTCTTTTTTGCCTGCCCGGCAATATTGACAAACCGCGCGCTTTTGGTTAGCATCGGTACTGTTTTTTCAGCCAGGAACCGTTTGCCCTGAAAATTTGTCTCTTTTTTAAGCTGCTCAGCTGGAGTGACTGACAATAGGCTTATGAGTCAGACGCCCCGCGCAAATCGCGGGCGTATCCTTCTCGCTTCAGCCTCGAATCCTGAGCAGTTACTTTTTCATACATTCATTTTGAGGAAAACAATGGGAATCGCCAGTAAAGAGATCCATGCGACTTTCAGCGCCGAGGTGACTGATATCCCAGGTGGAGAATATCTGAATCGATGTTTTTCCTGCGGGGCATGCAGCGGGATATGTCCGGTGAGTCAGGCCATCCCTGATTTTGACCCGAGAAAAATCATTCACATGATCCGCATGGGCTTAAAGGAAAGGGTGTTGCGCTCTGATCTGCTCTGGTTTTGCTCACGCTGCCGGAGTTGCGTCTTTGTCTGCCCGCAGGACGTGCGTTTCGCCGATATCATGAAAGCCCTGCGGGACCTGGCTCTGCAGGAAGGCATGATCACCGAGCAGGATCTTCGCGACAAGGGCAAATCAGCCTGGGTGGAACGCGACCTCTGTGTTTCCTGTCTGACCTGCGTCAGGGTCTGTCCCTGGGAGATACCAAAGATCGACGCTCAGGGAGTTGCGGAAATCAACGCCAGGGAGTGCAGAGGCTGCGGCATCTGCGTGACGGAATGCCCGGCTCAGGCCATCCGGCTCAACGAGTCAGAGGATGAAAAATTAATTGCCGCCTGCGGCATTTAACCCTTACTAAACTCTATAAAGGATTTAGCAAATGTTGATATACCGTTTATCACGTCTCGAAGGGTCCGTCATTCCGGCATGTTTTAAACCGGAATCCAAATCATCACTGGATGCCAGCTAAAAACATGCTGGCATGACGACACGGATAAACGGTATTTTGAAAATTTCTAAGTCCCTAAGATCAAATCGGGCGCGGAGAAACGCATGAGTTATACCCCCAATATCCAAGCATTTTGTTGCCATTACACTTCCCAGCAGATCATTGCCGAAGGGAAGGAAGGCCTGAAAGAGGACGGCATGCCGGAAAATATCACCCTGAACCGGCTTGTCTGTACCGGCAAACTGCAGGTAAGCACCCTGCTCAAGGCCTTTGAAGACGGCGCGGACGGAGTTTATGTCGCCGGCTGCCCTGCTGACAAGTGTCACAACATCAAAGGCAGCCAGCGGGCGGCAAAAAGAGTCAACGCCGTGAAAAAGGCTCTGGCCGAGCTGGCGGTTGAGCCGGAAAGAATTGAAATGTTTCATCTGGAAAGAGGCTTTCACCCCGAATTTGTCGAAGCCGCCCAGACCATGAATAAGAGAATTACCAAATTAGGCCCGAGCCCGCTGAAGGGGGAGAAAAAATGATTATCGCTGACCGAAAACCCTTAAATGAGATCATGGACATGCTGGACAGTGCGGAAAAGATTCTCGTTCTCGGCTGCCGCGGCTGCGTAACCGTCTGTTCAGCCGGGGGCGAGCGGGAGGTGGAGATTCTCGCCTCGCTCATCCGGCTTGGCAAGCAGAAACAAGGCAAAAAGGTTGAAACCATCGAGGCTACCCTGGTGCGTCAGTGCGACAGGGAATATATCCAGTCCATTGATCAGTGGCAGGGTCGCTACGATGCGATCATCTCCATGGCCTGCGGGGTGGGCGTCAATTTTATCGCCAATCTTCTGCCCAGCACCAAGGTGTACCCTGGTGTCAATACCAGCTTCTTCGGCGGCTCCGCCGACCAGGGCGTCTGGACCGAACAATGCGCCGGCTGCGGCAACTGCGTCCTGCATCTGACGGGCGGACTCTGCCCGGTGGCCCGCTGCGCCAAAAGCCTGATGAACGGACCATGCGGCGGTTCAGTGAATGGCCGCTGCGAGATACACCAGGATGTTGAATGCATCTGGCAGTCGATTCATGACCGTCTGGGCAGAATCGGCAATGCCGAAGCCATGAACGCCATTGCCCCTATTCGCGACTGGAGCACGGCCGGCCATGGCGGCCCCCGCAAAGTCGTGCGGGATGACTTGACTGTCTGATTCAGGCAGCTTTGAATTCTTATCAGCCAACAACTATTATAATATGACTGCACCAAGGCCGCTTTCCTGGAAAGCGGCCTTTTTTTTATAAATTGAAGGAGTTCCCTTACGCCGGCAGCATGGTAACTGTTGCGCTTGACCGCCTGTCTGCTGAAGGACAGGCTGGACAGTCACTTTATATAAATCAGTTCCGTTTTTTCACTTCGAAATGAACAATTTTAGGAAGTATCTCAAGTTCCCTATTTTCATTTTGGATTGAGACCGCCAGTGGATATCTTTCATCTACTGGCCTGCTTATACCCTCTGGTCATCTGCCTGAATTTCAGTTTCAAATCCACCAGCGTTTTTTGTGATCAGTTTTTGAAAATAGCTCCTGAGCTTCATAATGGGTTGGTTCCCATAAAGTCTTAGCCCAAGTTTAACAGCATAAATTATTTGCCTAATATAATCAGCACGTTACGTCTTTAAATTTTTCGTAGTGGCACTACATTCGTGTATCTTGGCCATCAATTTATCAATTTCCGTACGCCCACCGGATCGGCTGTCAG